>CADBDH010000005.1 GCA_902793405.1 uncultured Bacteroidales bacterium
AGCATTGCTGGACGCGCAGGCGACACTCGGGGAACAAGAACACTCCACCCACAGTCGCCATCGGCGACCCCTTCTCTCCATCGGCAATGTCACCGTCAAAAACGGTGCCGAGTATGAGATTGAGGCTTCTGGAACAGTTAGACTTGAAGATGGCTTTAAAGTAGAGAAAGGGGCAACGTTTACAGTTTTTCCAGCATGTTTCTAAGGAATTATTTTGCAATTAAAGTCATACTACGTAATTTTGCAATAGTATAACAAACACATTAAAAGAAATGAAAAAGATAATAATTATTTTATTGGCTATTCATTTAATGGCCATAGCAGTTGCACAGGAAAGTCCTGCTATGCAACTTGTACAAGAAGGTGTCAAGTGGATCAACGAGAAAGTCATCATCAGTTATGGTGATACGACCAGCTATTATTACACCTATGAGATACAGGGCGATGATACGGAATGGCATTGGTATTCTGAAGGAAATGCCAAATTATGTCATTATTATACTGGAGAAAATATTGATTATAATAATGATAGCATAATCAGTTCGTTAGAACAGAATGTTGTGGGTGGAAGTGTCAATTGTTTCAACAATTGGGCTTTTGATAAGATAGTTCAAGAGGGGAGAAATATCAGACCTCACATTTTCTGGATGGGATTGGATGAAGGTGAGCTTCTCTATCGTTTATGGCATGATTATCCAGAGTATGTGATATTAAGTCATTTTTATATAGATAATCAAGTTGACACCGTTCTTACCGAGGAAAACTTTACGATGATTGAACCCATAGAGATTGATGGATATATTTGTAACCGTTATGCATACATCAAGGAGAATGGGGACACGATGTGCTATCTGGTCGAGGGCATCGGCTTTGACAGCAGGAACATGGGTGACCTGCTGACGCCGTTCACCCGTGAGCCTGACCCCGATGCCGACTACCAGGAGTATTGCGGGCTGTGCCATGTCATCAAGGACGGCAAGATCATCTACAAGGGCATGCGCTACACCCCCGACAACATGACGGGCATCGACGAGGTAGTGGCCGACCAGCGGCTGCGTCAATATGACGACAACTACTACAACCTGATGGGCCAAGCCATGGGCAAAGTGCTGCCTACCACCGCAGGCATCTACATCCACCACGGCAAGAAGATTGTGGTCAATTACTAACATTAACACTTAAATCTATGAAGAAGTTGATATTTATAATGCTGGCCCTTTTGGGCATGACCCAAGCGACAGCACAGGAATACGAATACGTCCCCTTCGTTCGCGAAGGCGTGAAATGGGTATATTTCTATAATAATTGGGGTGATCAATATTATCCCCCTGATCCTGATTTGCAGACTGGAATTGTCTATTTGAACCTAGAATTTAAGGGTGACACCGTCATCGACGGCAAAACATACAAAGCGATGCACAAATATTTTGGTGAGGCCATCAACACCGAAAGCGATACCATCCCCATCTATATGCGTGAGGAAGACAAAGTCGTTTATGGCATTGTTCCCGATAGAAGGATGTATGATGACTGTCCAATTGGAAATCTCTGTGTAGATGATATAGAATATTACATTTACAATGGTATGGAATTCGTCATGTATGATTTTCAAGATCCTGTCGCCTATTGGGATTCTTATTACAATGAGTATTGTGAAAACAGTGAAGACGATTTCATAAGATATCAGTTTTTGTCAATGGATACAATAGCTGTAGGAAATCACTGGGTAAAAAGATATATCAATTCTCTCTATGGAAATAGATTATTTTATATCATTGAAGGCATCGGTATTGATGCTCCAGATAATGGATATACATTGTTCCCATTTAGACCTCATGGAGGGCCTTACAATGTTGGTATTGCTTTTAGCCACGTCATTGAAAACGGTGAGATTATTTACAAGGGTTTGTATTTCGACTCTGATCAATGGAATGCTATCGACGAGGTGGTGACTGACCAGCGGGCGCCTCAATATGACGACAACTACTACAACCTGATGGGCCAGCCTATGGGCACTAAGCTGCCCACCACCCCAGGCATCTACATCCACCACGGTAAGAAGGTCGTCATTCGATAGGCGGGCTGGCGCTAGCAAGCTAGAGGCTTAATGATTGATAAAAGCAGGTGCGTGCGCCTGCTTTTTGTCATTGACAACAGTTCCCTCATCACCTATCTTTGCCAACAAAAAACGAAAGGAGACAAAGCCATGAACACACAAAAACACATAAAGAGTACAATACGCTCAAAACCAATGCGTTACATGAAAATATTAACATTTTTTATCAATCCCGCACCACCTTGTCTTAAAGTATTCAGTCGTTAGCCCCCACACTAAGACGCAAACTTTTTCAATTGACAAGCCTTTAACTGTCTGCGAATTTTACGAATTATCCTCACACACTAAGGCAGCTCATTTGTTTTAAAAATGAGGGTGCGGAGGCGCAAGAAGTCAGTTATGTCGCGCAGATCAGTAGATGACCTCAAAGAGGCGGCGGTCGCTTTCGTTGAGCGTGGTGTAACCGTCGGCAACGGTGAAGGTGCCGTTCACGTCGATGGCCCGGCCGTAGGGGGCGCAGCTGTAGAACGAGCCGCCACGAATGGTGCAATCGGTGTCACACTTCACGCCCTTGGGGTCGACGGTGGCCTTCTTGCCCGTGAGCACCACATTGAGCTCGCCGCCGGTGAACAGGAAGGGCTCGACCACGTTCACACCCTTGGCATCGTCGCCGGTGCACTTGATGTTGAGCGTTCCGCCCGTCATGGTGATGTTGTAGTCCGATTTCACGCCGGCAGCGTTTGTCGAGACGTCATTGCCCAGGCTGTCGGTCTCCATCTTGGAGGTACCGGTGTTGATAATCGTGGTGCGTCCGCCAGCGATGGTGATGAGGCTGTCGCAGTTGATGCCCTTGGCACCGTCGGCAGCGATTTCCATGTTGATGACGCCGCCCTTGATATAGACGAAGTCCTTGGCCTTGATGCCATGGCCGCTGGTGCTGTTCAGGTACATCCTGGTGCCGGGACGCACAAATATATAGTCGTCGCTGGCCATGCAGTGCTTGCCCACGCTGTAGATGTTGAGCAGACCCTTGCCGCTAACCAGAATCTGTCCCTCGCTGAAGACGGCCGCCTTCTGGTCCTCTTCTTCGACCATGGTATAGGTCTCGCCGTCGCGCAGGGTGTTGACCGTGCCCGCGTTCACCACCAGGTATAGCGACTTGCCGCACTGGTTATTGACGGCAGCTCCATTGGGATTGGTGATATCCACACCATTGAGCTGGAGCTGGAATTTGCGCTCGCTATAGAACTTGAGCGAGCCGTTGGCGGTGGTTCCCGTGACGATGTAACGCGTGCGCTTGTTAGCGCTGGTGATGGTCACGTGGGCGCCTTCGACAGTGGCGAAGATGGAACTTGTCGTTCCCGTCACAATAGCCGTATCGCCCTCAAAGTTGATGCGCACGGTGGTTGACCAGGAGGTGTTCTCGACATAGTCGCCATAGTCGGCTGCATCCTCGTCCTCGGGGACTTCCTCGACAGGTTCCACAAGTTGACTGTCATCGAGGTTGATTTCCTTGGGAACGATTTCGTCATCGACGGTAATGCCCAGGATGATGTTGATGATGTAATTGACGTCGGCGATGTTCACCTCGCCGTCGCCGTTCACGTCGCCAGCCTGTTCACCCCCTTCGTTCAGGATGACCTCAATCACGGCATTGACATCGGCAATATTCACCTCGCCATCGCCGTTCACGTCGCCACGGGCGGCACTGGCAGCGAGGGCTGTAGCCATCATCAGAAAAGCGAGTAAGAGTATTCTTCTCATAGCATGTATTGTAGTTGTTAGTTTTTAGTTTTTAGTTTTTAGTTTCTAGTTTCTAGTCCCTAGTTTCTAGTTTCTAGTTGTTGTGGGTTAGGTTTTAGGCTATAGGATGCGGATGCCTCTCTAAACTCTAAACCCTAAACTCTAAACTCCAGTACTAACGCGCTTCACGCGTTAGTACTGGATAATCACTACCTTGGGCAACTGGTCATATGTCTTGTAGCCCTGTGCCACCGATAATGTGCCATTCACCTCGAGCGGGTCGCTGCGACGGCTGTAGGCGTAGAAATAGCCACCGCTGATGGCGAAGTTACCGTCAATCTTGACTCCCTTGGGCTTCTTGTTCTTGCGGGTGCCCGTGGCAACGGCCTGGAACGAGCCGCCGGTGAAGATGACGTTATGCTTGGCGTTCAAGCCCTTGCCGCCGTCGCCGGTGGCCTTGAACTTGAGGATGCCGGCATTGATGGTCAGTAGCGTGTCGCAATAGAGTCCTGCACATGATGTGGTGTCGTTTTCATCGGTTTCCACCCTGGGATCACCATCGTTGACGGCAATCAGGCGTCCACCGTTCACCTTCATCTCGCCACCGCTGCGCACGCCCTTGGCGCCGACGCCGGTAGTCACAATATTGACCACGCCGCCATCGACGATGATGCCGTCGTTGGCGCGCAAGCCGTCAAGGGCCGAGCTGTTGACATAGATTCTCACACCCGGGCGGATGCGGATGTAGTCGTCGCTGCGGATGCCGCCGCGTCCCACGGCAATAACACTCAACTCGCCATGACCACTGAAGACGATCTGTCCCTCGCTAAAGAGGGCCGCCTTCTGGTCCTCCTCGTCGACCATGGTATAATTCTCGCCGTCCTGCAGACGGTTGACCGTGCCGTCGGCCAGCACCACATAGAACGTCTTGCCGCCCTGGTTGTTGATGGCAGCGCCGTTGGGGTTGGTGATTTCGGCGCCATTGAGCAGCACTTGGAAGCGCTTGTCGCCGTAGAACTTGAGTGAGCCGTTATCGGTCTTGCCGCTGATGACGAATTTCACCGGGCCCGACATGTTCATGATGGTCAGGTGAGCCCCGTTGCGTTGAATGGCCACACCCGGCACACTGCCGGTGACCGTGGCATTCCCGCCGTCGAAGGCGATGTTGATGACCTTGTTCCATGGGCTGTTTTCCACATAGTCGTTGTAGGCCGAGTCGTTCTCGTCGGTGACAGGGACATCGGGGGCCTCGGTCAACTGGCTGAAGTCCAGTTCCACGGCCACGGGTTCCATTTGATACAGGGCAATGATGTCGTCCATGTCGGTGTCATCGCTCTGGCACGACACCAGGGCCGGTCCCATCGCCATCACGGCCATCAGAAGTATAAAGTGTATCCTTTTTCTCATGACTTCTCTCGCTGTTAGAACTTAAAGGTGTAACCCATTCCCGCCATGTGGATGTTGGGTTCGTCATCGCCACCACTGCCGTTCACATTCTGGTAACGGTAATAGAGCTTGAAACTATGCTTCTTTTTGATGGTGTGCTCCACACCGACGATGAAACGCGTCTTCTCGAGCACGTCGGTCGTGTGGAACTCCACGCTGGCAAACGGGTCGAACTTGCACTTGGGGATGTCCCACTCCACTTGAAAGCGGCTGCGCAGCATGTTCTTGCCCTTGCCGCGCACCTCGTGGTCTTCCCACTCGCCCTCGTCAAAGTCGAAGTTTTTGATGAACTTGCTGGGGCGGTAGGTGTATTGCCAGCGCTCGCGCAGGCTCAGCTCCACGCGCTGCACCTTGTAACTGCCCGTCAAGGTCACGTTGAAGCGGTGACGCACGCCCCAATAGCTGGGACGCCAGTTGTTATAGCTCACGCCATCGTCCTGATAGGTAATCTCCTCATGATTGTTGTCGATGAGCAGGTCATAACCGCCACTGGCCTTGAGCCACGGCAATAGCTTGTAGCTGATGGCAGCGCCCAGGCTGACGCGGTCGGCCGTGCGGAAGTTGTTGCGCGAGCGGAACTCGGCCTCGACATCCACGTTCAGGCCCTTCTTGATCTTGCGCGAGGCACCTGCATTCAGGATGAGTCCCGAATCATCGGCCCACAGCTGCTGCGGCAGCAAGGCGGCACACAGCAGCAACAAGGCGAGCGTTAGTTGTTTTCTTTTACTTCTTGCCATTCGTCTCGGTGAATTTTCAATGTATCATTCACGTGGCTGGTATCCTTGCCGTCGTTGACATATTCAATCTTGAGGATTGCGGAGTCCTTGAGGAAATCGACCGAACCCACGTTTACCTTGGTGATGGTGAGGCCCGTGCGCTTGTGCAGGTCCTCGAGCAGCTCCTCGCGACGCTCGGGCGAGATGAGCTCGATGCGGTCATACAATATGAGCTTGCTCGCCAGGTTGGCCCGCAGCACAAAGGTCTCGAACAGCCAGATGAGCAGCGCTATCGCCACATTGGGAATCAGCAGCTCGACAACGCTCAACGAGTCGGCCAGGGCATTGATGACCGACAGGCTGATGACGCCAAACATATAGGACATCTCCCTGACGGGTATCGTCTCGGTGCGGTATCGCAACACGCCAAAGATGGCGAACAGTCCCAGCGCAAAGCCGATCTTCACCTTGACGCTGCCCAACAGGTAGATGAGGAAGAAGATGCTCACACTGAGCAAGACAAGCGTGAAGAAGTAGTCGCGACGATGTGTTTTGCGGTAATACAGCAGATAGACGATGAAAAACAGCACCAGCAGGAAGAAGCCGAAGCGTATCAGCATCTCGGTGACACCCACGGCATCAAACCACCTGAAACCACTGGCGGCTCCGCTCACGGCCTGCTGAACAGCATCAGCACCGTTTTCCAATTCCTTTTCTAAATCTTGAAGTTGTATCATATAGTAGTTGTTAGTTGTTAGTTTCTAGTCCCTAGTTTTTAGATCCTAGTTTTTAGTTGTTAGTTAGGCGTCATGAACCTCTCTAAGCCCTAAGATCTAAGCTCTAAACTGCGAGCAACGCGAGCATCAACATTCCCTCGACAGCATACGTTCCACCAGGCGCAGGCGCTCCTTGAAGTTGTTGCGCTTGAGCGACGGATTGGTCAAGGCCGACCCCATGCAGTACTTGCTGAAACCGCTGGGCTTGATGCGCAACTCGCGCAACATCCCCAAGATGGGAGACGGCTGCAGGCCGTCACGCTTGAGCTCGATGATGACCAGTCCCGTCAAATCGGCATCCCTTCCCGTGACCAGGTTGTGGAAACACAAGTCGCTATCGATGGTCAAACGCTCGGTCTTGGCCTTATTGACCAGCGTGATGCGGTGGAAGTGGTTCTCCAGCTGCTCGCTCAGCACCGTCGGGTCATAACGCAGATGTTTGCTCAGGAAGGCGTCATAACTCCTGTATTGCTCGTCCTGGCGCAGGAAACGGATGCCATGGTCAGGGTGTTGAGGATCAAATCCTACCATGTCAACACGTTTCTTCTTGGTGCGGCCGTGGTTGTTCTTGGTCTTCACCTCCAGGAAGTTCAAGCCCGTGTCCATATAGGAGCGGATGCGCAGCTTCTGACGGCCCGCATGCCCGTTCTGATGAACGATGTACATGTTGTTGTCGGGCGTGTCGAAATAGGCGGTGTAGTAGGACGCAATGCGAATACCGTTGATATCCTGGGCGCGATAGTCGTCCCTGGCGATCTGCAACAGCAACCTGAGCCGGTCGACCGTTGTGACAAACTTGGTGTCGGTGCGGTTCATCAGCTTGATGCCACTCATCTCGTCGAGGGTGATAGGGTCATATGTCCTGATTATCTCGTCCACAGGGGTGCAAAGATATACTAATTAAACGCAAACTTGGTCAAGAGAATTATAATATCTCAAGCAAAAATCTATCAATAATTAATATTCATCAACAAAAAGCCCAAGTGCTTTTCTTCAGGCATTCTCTCATAGCTATAGCTCAAGAAGACAAGGGCCAGTGTCGAAGCTGGTCCTCCTTGTTGTTATGAAGCTGGTCATCAGTTAACCGGGGCCATGTCGAAGCCCAAACGAACGCCGTCATACTGCTTGCTCAGGTCGCCCACCGTCTGCAGCGTGCTGTTGCCGCTCATGGCAGCGATGGTCTGCAGCACCTTCAACAGGTTCTTGCTCTCGAAGGTGAAGCCCAGGCCATGGGCTGTGCGCGTCACATACATATTGGCGCTGAAGAGCATCGTCTTGAGCCTGATGGTTGCGGTGTTGGGGTCATAGGTGTAGGTTCCGCTCAGGGGGATACCCTTCACATAGGCCTGGAACTGGTGTTCCTGCGTGAACTGGAACTGGGTGTTCTGTGCGCTGATGCCCAGGGTGTTGTAAACGGGCTGCAGTTTCTCCTTGCAGTTCTCGGCTGCCACAGCGCCACCGGCCTTAGCCAGCAGGTTCTCGCTGGTGAAGGCGCAACCGGGCTGGGTATAGTACCAAGCGCCGTAAAGCTCATTCTCCTGAACCTTGACGCTGCCGATTACCAGGCCCAACAGGCCGTCAACGGTGTTCTGCGAACCCAGCACGCCCAGGATGCCGCCCAGCACGTCGCCCAGCGTACCACCGCTGGCCGTACCGTCGTTGCCGGTACCCAGGCCGCCCAATCCGCCGAGCAGTCCGGTGTTGCATCCCGAACACAGTAACATCAACGCTGCCAACGCTAAGCTATAAATCTTCTTCATCATCTTACCACGATAATTGGTGAATAATAGTCGTTATCTGTCGCAAAAATAGACAAATAAAGCGAAACATCAACCATCTTTGAGGAAAATTCATTCAAAATCACACCAATAGGTCACCCTTTGCGACAATGCAGCTCTTGCCGCCCACCCAGATGTCACCATCGGGAGCCAACGTGGTGGCGATGACCGAGGGATGCCCCATCGCCTCGCCTTGCAGGAAACGGCAACTGCCGCCCAGCTCGACTAAGCCGCAGCGCTGCAGGTAGTGGGTCAACGCAGCATTGGCGGTGCCGGTGGCCGACTCCTCGGGGATGTTATATCGGGGCCCGAAGTTGCGCACGTGGGCGGTGTAGCCGTCATCGGCCAGGGCAAAGGCATGGACTCCCACCACATCGAGCTCGATGCTGTAGGCCGCCAAGGCAGCCATGTCGGGGCGCATGGCGTTCAGCGCCTGCCGGCTGGCCACGGGCAGGATGATGTCGGGCAGGCCGGTAGAGACGATTTCAACGGGCAACTCGGGCCATGTTTGCACCGATTCTGCGCCCATGATGACATGCAGGCGCTCGATGTCGATTGGGTGATCGACGACTGCAGGAGGCGCCATCTGCATCATCACCTGGCCACCAGCCTTGACCTTGAGGTCGCCGGCGAGCGTGTGGTTCAGGCACAACTCGCCATCGGCAACGATGCCCTCCTTCAGCAACAGCCCGAAAGACGCAATCGTCGCGTGGCCGCACAGGTCCACCTCGCCCGCAGGGGTGAAGTAGCGCACCGTGAACTCGGCAGAGCCGTTGCGCTGCACAAAGGCCGTCTCGCTGTATCGCAGCTCGGCAGCCACCTGCTGCATCAGTTTGTCACTGGGGAAATCCCCGTCCAGCAGCACCACACCTGCAGTGTTGCCCCCAAAGGGCTCGCTGGTAAATGCGTCAACAATGTAGTATTTCATTCGACAATAACGGTTTTAGTAGTGTAATTGGAATAGACCACGATCTGGATGCCCTTCTCGTCCTTGTCCACCGGCACCCCCTGCAGGTTGTAGCGCGCGACTTCCACAGCTTCCTGGTCATCGGCCGTGACGCGTTCGATGGCGCCCGGATACAAGGCAATACGGGAAAGCACAATCACCTCGCCCTCGGTGGTGCAACTCATCTGGTCAACCAGGAAACCCTCCTTGGACAACAGGTTGAGCACCTGGCCCACCGTCATCGCCTCGCTGCCATAGCCGTCATAATGCGACTTGACGCCCGCCGGCAGCTCACCCGTCAAGAAAAGCTCCTGATAGACCGACGAATAGATATTCTTGGCCACCACATTCACATAGCTCCTCTGCGCTGAGGCCGTGTGAACCACCGCCAGCGCCAAAGCCAACAAAACAATCAACTTCTTCATATCTCCTCACATTGAAAGTAACTCCACAAAGATAAAACAACTCTCCCAAATACAAAACACCCCCACCCCAATAATTCCCCTAAGCAATCCCCAAAAACGTAATAATTCATTGCCACTCGACACAAATATACCATTCAGCCCCAACTGGTGGTGCTCGAAGCTGCTGTCAAGAGCCTTTAACGAGTCAACGCGACAATTCTACATGGTGCCCTGGAAGCACGTGCTCTGGGGGGCCATTTGGTGTATCCCTTGTCAATAATTCTTCAATCAATTGCTATTTATTCAGTTTTTTGTTATACCTTTGTGAATACCAACCAAAAAAATAGGATGTTTATGAGGCACTATCTAAAGAATCTGGAAGACACGGTCCGCGAGCAATGGACCCAAAAAGCCCTGTGTGATTACAATGGAGACTCTTTTACCTATGCACAGTTAGCGATCAACGTTGAGCGGTTCCGCATCTTCTTCGAGGCTGCAGGAATCGGCAAGGGTGATAAAATTGCGATATGCGCCCGCAATAGCGCCCGCTGGGCGATGACCTTCTGGGGCATCAATGTCAATGGCTGCGTGGTGGTTCCGCTGTTGTCCGATTTCCATCCGAACACGGTGTCGATCCTCACCAACCATTCCGACAGCGTTGTGCTCTTTGTCGACGACGACATCTGGGCAAAGATGAACCCCGAGGAGATGACCAACCTCAAGGCGGCCATCAACGTCAAGGACGGCAACCTGCTCTGGAACCAGGACAAAAAGGTGGCCGACGCGTGGGAGAACCGCAAGGCTGCGTTCGCTCAACAATACCCCAACGGAATGTATCCCGAACAGGTGTCCTATCCCGGCGACAATGGCGAGGACCTGGCCATCATCAATTACACGTCAGGAACCACGGGCAACCCCAAGGGCGTGATGCTCACCTATAACGCCATGTCGGACACCGACGATTTTGCCAACACCCATTTCCCGAACCATCCCGACCAGACCGTGGTCTCGATGCTGCCACTGGCCCACATGTACGGACTGGCCATCGAGTTCATCCACCCCAACGTGGATGGCGTCACCGTCTATTTCCTGGGCAAGACTCCGTCGCCCACCACCCTGCTCAAGGCGATGCAGGCCATCAAGCCCTATATGGTGGTCACCGTGCCCCTGGTGATGGAGAAAATCTATGCCAACGCCATCAAGCCGGCGCTGGAGAAAGCCAAATCGCTGCTGGCCATCCCCGGACTGAACAAACTCATCTACCGCAAGGCCCGCAACAAGGTCATCGAGGCCTTTGGCGGGGCCGTGCAGTGCTTTATCATGGGCGGTGCAGCGCTTAATCCCGAGGCCGAGCAGTGCTTCAAGAAGATTCGCCTGCCCTATACCGTGGGCTACGGCATGACCGAGGCGTGCCCGCTGCTGGGATATGAGTGGTGGACCAAATTCGTGCCCGGCTCCTGCGGAAAACCCGTCCACGAAGTGCGCATCGACTCCGAAGACCCGCACCATATCCCCGGCGAAATCCAAGCCAAGGGACCCAATCTGACAATAGGCTATTACAAGAACCCCGAGGCCACCGAAGCCGCCCTTACCGAGGACGGATGGTTCCGCACAGGCGACCTGGGCATTATCGACGAGAAGGGCAACATCTTTATCCGTGGCCGCATCAAATCGATGATCCTGAACTCATCGGGCCAGAACATCTACCCCGAAGAGGTCGAGGCCGTCCTGGCCAACTGCCCGAATGTGGACGAATGCCTTGTCGTGGACCGCGACGGCAAAATCACGGCGCTCATCTACACCGAGTTCCCCGAAGACATGGACGAGGCGACCAAGGCAGCCATCCCCGGACAAATCCGCGAGGCCGCCAACAAATCCCTCCCCGCTTACAGCAAAATCGCCAAAGTGGAAATGATGGACGAACCCTTCGAGAAAACCCCGAAGAGAACCATCAAACGCTTCCTCTACAAGTAAAAAGACGATAGTTTGATGAAAATGTAGAGACGCAAAATTTTGCGTCTCCAGGCAGGCATTTTGGTACCATTTCACAAAGAGAGACGCAAAATTTTGCGTCTCTACTGTTCTTGCGGATGCCCATCAGAAATCTCAGATAAATCTGTTGTTAGCTAGAAAGTTGTTCCAATTGTTGCTTTACTGCCACAGTTGTTTGATGGCGAGCACGGGCACGGATTCATCGACGCCACGAGCATAAACGAGGCGGGGTATTCGGTTGAATATTTCGCCCTACTGATACTTATAATCCTGTCTTCCAGCGGCTGGCGCATGACCTCTAAAACGGAGCGATTGAATTCAGGCAACTCATCCAAGTGGAAGAAATGGTACCATTGCAACAGCCTCACAATCAGCTATAAAGCCCCCAAAAAGCACCCAAATATGTACCATAAAGCCATTCACAACCACAAAGATACACAATAAAATTGTATTACTTGAAGCTTCAAGTAAAAAATGCAAACATATTAGAAAGGATTGTGAAATATTGACTATTTTTGCAGTTCTTCTATTACAGAAGTCCACTTACCTATGGTTGCGAGGTGTCATCAAAAAAACCGTTTTTTTCATTCGGAAAATGAGTAAGGTTGTCAATTATCAAACCATTTAACATGTTATATAAATGGAAACAAGATCTGTTAAAACAGTCAAGATATTTCTAGCATCATCAAGTGAACTGAAAAATGACAGGGATGCTTTTGGGGACTTTATGATGAGGTTACAAAAGCATTATGAGACGAGAGACTATACATTTCAATTAGAAAAATGGGAGTATCTTAATCCTGCTTATAATAATAAGCGCAAGCAGGATGAATATAATGACATAATCCGAGAATGCGACTTATTCGTTGTGATTTTTCACACTAAAATAGGAGAATTCACACTTGAAGAATTTGAGGTGGCACTTGAAGAATGCCGCAAACGTTCGTTGCCATTGTTTATTTATTTCAAAGATTTACAAGGACGAGAAAAACCAGACGACATAAAACAATTTCAAAACAGAATTGTAACTGAACTGAAACATTTCTGGGGAGTATATAACAATAACGATAAATTATTCCTTGATTTTGTGTTATGGCTTGACAGTTATTTGTTCGATGGAAATAGTGAACTCAAAGCTAATGATAACATCGTAACCTTGGGAGGTGTGGAAGTGGCTAGAATGTCAGAACTATCTTTTGCTGCAAACAACGATGGATTTAAGCAAATGTATCAGACAATTCAAGAATATCCTGACAAAATTCAGAAATTGAGGGACCGCACCTTAAAATACCCCGATGACAAGGAATTCCAAGACGAGCTCCAACAGGCGCTTGATAACTTTAATGCATTAAAAACGAAATTCAAAGATTATCAGCATCTTCTGCTTAATACCGCAAAATTAATCGCTAATTGGAACCAGGAACAAACAAACGAACAACTCCAAAGGGCTATAATTGCCTTTGAGTCTGGTAATATGGATGGAGCCAATGCCATCCTTAATGAAATTGCACTTGAAGCAGAGGCTTTTTATAAACATTTTGAGAATAATCGAAAGCAATTGCATAAATACATTGATGCATTCCAGTTACAGGCTAAGACTGAAATGGCAAAGTTGGATACGCCAATTGGCGAACGTATTGCCAATGTAGCTGAGATTTATGCCAAGGCGGATGATTGGACCCATCGCAGTGCATATCCTCTAAAAAAATACGCAAATCTTCTTCAAGACTATGCTCGTTTCCTTCTTGATTATGTTGCCAACTATAAAAAGGCTAAACAGGTTTATGAGCGTTTAATCGTTTTGTATGAAGAGATTTACGATAATAATAGTTCCCATATGTGCATTGCATACAACAATATTGGTATGGTTTGTTACCATGAAAACGAATACACTAATGCATTAGACTATTATTTCAAGGCATTAACAATTCTTGAGAAGATCTATAGTCGTGAGAATCCCTTATTCGCACTAACATACAACAATATCGGCACAGTTTATTTAGAACAAGATGATAGTACCAAGGCATTTGAATTTTTTTCTAAAGCTTTAGTTATTTTTGAATCATTTTTGGATGATAATGATCCAGATATGGCCATTGCATACAACAACTTGGGCATGCTTTGTTATCATAAACGCGATTTGGTTAATGCCTTAAAGTACTATTTCAAGTCATTAGCAATTTTAGAGAATTCTAAAGAAGACGAAACCCCATTATTGGCGACTATTTACAACAACCTAGGCATTGTATATTTTGAACAAAAAGATTCATCCAATGCATTTGAATTCTTTTTTAAAGCACTAATCATTGATGAAAAAGTTTTAGGATCCCAACACCCTAGTACAGCAATAGTTTATTTGAACATTGGAATAGTCTATATGCATCAAAAAGAGATGGATAAGGCTATGGAGTACAATGAAAAGGCAATGGCTGTTTTTGAAAATGTTTGGGGTGAAAACCATGATAAAACAGCATTAGCCTATAGAAACATTGTTGAGATTTACGATAATAACGGAGACACCAATAAGGCATTTGATTTTCGTTATAAGATACTGTCTATATACGAAAGAAAAATGAGAATCTCTCACCCTGATGTAATTGCCACCGATGACAATTTAACCTTTAATTACAATGAACGAGACAAGTATGTCAAATCCCTCAATTTGTTGATTCGAGTTTATACTCATTTAAAAATAGAATTAGGCTCTGATAATAGGAGTGTGATTGAATTACATGATAAAATAGAGACTATAAAGACATTATTGTCATCAAGAAATCCAGAGAAGAATGTTTCATAGTATGAAGATTATTTTTTCTATTCAGATCTCGAAACTATGTTACACTAGGGTATCATTACAAATTAACCCTCAAATATCAATCATTTAAGCTTTACAGGCATTTCTATTTTATAACGATGAACCGAGGTAGGTGGGGCGGTCGAGGTTGCGGTAGGCTGATGTGCGCCCCTGTTGTGGTGGTTGTGGTGGTTGTGGTGGTCGAGGATGTCGGCACAGGCCTTCGAGGTCGGCGATGGTGCGGGTGACTTTGAGGATGCGCTCGTAGGCGCGGGCACCCATGTTCATGTGTTCCATGGTGTCCTGCAGGGACTCACACTTTTTAGGACAAGAATGGCCAGAAATTATCCTTGTTGATTACGACAAAATCGGAATTTGGATAGTTCTGTATAAAACTGGCATCCATTCTAATCCCCAAATTCTATATAAATTTAGTGAGTATAATCCCCAAATTTAGCTTAATTCAGGGAATAGTGGGCACTAAAAGTTACTGCCGAGGTAGGTGGGGCGGTCGAGGTTGCGGTAGGCGATGGCTTCCATGATGTGGTGGTCGAGGACGTCGGCGCAGGCTTCGAGGTCGGCGATGGTGCGGGCGACTTTGAGGATGCGGTCATAGGCCCTCGCACTCATGTTCATGCGCTCCATGGCGTCGCGAAGCTTTTCCAGGCCGGCGGCGTTGGGCTCGGCGTATTTGTGCAGCAGGGACGGGGTCATCTGGGCGTTGCAGTGGATGCCGGGTTCGTCCTTAAAGCGGCGCTCTTGGAGCATCCTGGCGGCGATGACGCGCTGGCGGATGGCGGCGCTGGGTTCGCCCGGGGCCTTGGATGACATCTGGTCAAAATCGACGGGTTGGACCTCAATCTGCAGGTCGATGCGGTCGAGCAGCGGGCCCGAAATCTTGCTCATGTAGTGGGTGCGCTGGTACTCGTTGCAAACGCATTTCTTTTTGGGATGCCCGTAGTACCCGCACGGGCACGGATTCATGCTCGCCACAAGCATGAACGAGGCGGGATATTCGGTGCTGTATTTTGCCCTACTGATACTTATAATCCTGTCCTCCAGCGGCTGCCGCATCACCTCCAGCACATTTCTCGAAAATTCTGGGAGTTCATCCAAGCGGAAGAACTTGCCCCATTGCAACAGCCTCATGGTCAGCTACAAAGCCCCTAACGGCCATGATTTGTACCATAAAGCTATTCACAACCACACAGATTTAAACTCCTAACAAGCTATATATTTCATTTTCAATTTGTTTTAATTTGGCAGAGTCTGCAGGATTTTTTATGAAAGTATCTACAACATTTACTAGACTATCAAAATTCTTTGGATGTTTAGATACATAATACTTTAGGATTAATGCAAACGACCTCTGTTGAGTCTTTAGAGTACGAATCTTATCCTCCCTATCAAAATTTCTACTTCTATCTATACTATCTTCTTCAATAGCTTTACTAAGCAACGTATCTGTTGAAAGCATTTTTTGCAAAACATTGATTATTCTCTCGGAATAGTCATCTTCACGCCTAGTTTCTGTAGACAGGTCATTAATTGACTTTGCTACATATATCGTGGCATAAATTGAACCAATAGAAATACAGATAAGTCCTACAGATGTGATGCCGCTTAGAAACGATCCCATTTTTTCAGCTTGGTCAATCGGCAACTTTATAAAAACCAAAATGAGAATTACCAAAAGAACCAACGAGAACATTATAGTTGGTAATAATATTTTCCCAAACACACCAGATGAATTCATATCATACTATTTAAATTGCTAACAATATCAAAATACCTCCAGTGCTTACCTTGGAAGCATTAACTACTGCAAAAGTAGTTAGAATTTTTGCTAAAGCCAAAAAAATTGGTGATATTTGCACTTTATTGAATTTACGTTGAATATCGAAACACTACGTATTATGAAACACATTATAGCGATATTTCTAGTTTTCATCAGCTGCTTAAGTATTAATGCTGAGGTTAGGATACATATGGAACATGAGGGTGGAGTTTATAAGGTTCCTTGTGAGGTTAATGGGCTGAAACTCAAGTTTATTTTTGATACAGGTGCCGCCAGTGTTTGCATCTCACAAACATATGCTGAAATGATGCTTGAGAATGGGTATCTCCATGATTCAGATATATTGGGATCATCTCAATCTACTCTTGCAGATGGGCGTACTGTTGATAATGTCGTCATAAACCTGCGAAATGTTGAGATTGGTGGCCTCACTTTAAACGATGTGAGCGCAGTCGTAGTTCCAACTCAGAATGCACCACTGCTTCTCGGTCAATCCGTAATTCAACGTTTAGGAAAGGTATCTATTGAGGGACAATACCTTGTAATTCATAATGCCAACAATTACACTGAGGAGGAATTAGATGCAATTTTTGAAAAAGCAGAAAAACTGCTTGACAATAACAAGAATTTACAAGCTCTTGAATCGTATAGAATCATTTATGAGGCTTATGGTGATGAGACAAACCCGTGGGTCTTGTTTAATATGGGCATTTGTTATGCTAGGCTGGATGACAGAAATTCTTCTATAAAATGTTACTTGAAGGCAATCGAGTTAGCTGATGGTGAGGATGATGAAAACGATGTTAAATTTGAAGCATACTATAAATTAGCCGTGGCATATTATTTTCTGAATGACGCAGATAAAAGTATAAATTACTATATTGCTGCGGCTGAATATACTGAAACTCCAGCATTGAAAGCTGAATGTTATATTCCAATCGCCGATTATTATACATTGGAGTCGTATTTCAAAGCTATTGAATACTACCAAAAGGCAGAAAAGATTTACGATTCATCACACGATATTGACTTTTTGACTAAAGCGCGTTTATACGACAAGATAACCACATGCTATTTGATTAACGAACGTTATTCAAAAGGTATAGAGTATTGTGATAAAACTATCAATTCATATAATTCCGCTATGAAAAATAATCGTCTTGATGAAAACGATCTCTTTCGTTACATAGATTCTTACCAAGCAAAGGGTGCCGCTTTACTCAAGTTGTCTAAGTACGATGACGCAATTGACGCCTTTAATACGGTTAAAGAAAAACTAAAACAATATGATAATCAATTTACTGAAAAATGGAGATTTGATGCTCTAAACAATGCTGCAAATAGAATGCTATCATCATGCTATGAGGAATTAACAAAGAATTGATGTTTTACCTTATTACTCATTATCACTGACCTATCATGAATGACATCGTTAATGATATAAAAAAAGAATTCCTCATTCAATCGCTCAAGCAATCGATAAGAGCCACTTTTCATCCTTTTATAGCAGAAAAGTATTGTCAACAAATAGATGATGTAACGCATTTTGCAAAATGGTTAGAAACGATACAGAAATCTCAAAGGTAATTGTATGATAAATTAAATAATGCGCTATGCTACACGTACAAGATTCTCCATATATCAAGACCATCCATTATGAGACTGCAGATGACTTTATAAAAGCCATTTCGTATAAGGGAGAGTTATATAATTTGTTCGATGAACATTATATATTCCGTGGTCATTCAACTGATAAATATGAATTAATACCAACAGCTCTTAGGGGCAACTTAACTATTGATAGTATCACAGACATTGAATTTGCTTCTGAAGAAAAACTAAAACAAGTAGCATTTCTTGCCTCAACAGAGTTAGTTCAGATTCAAGAAGAATATAAGTTACTGCAAGATTTCTTTAGAGCTTGTGATAATTGTGGCCTGTACATTCCTCATATTGAATCACTCCGCAATTCATTCTATCCAGGTGTTGATGGAGAAACATTGTTATTAAAGAATAAATGGATTCCGAAGGAGTATTGGGAGTTAGCAGCGCTTGCCCAACACCATGGAGTCAAAACGCGTTTGCTAGACTGGACTCATGACATTTATGTCGCTTTATATTTTGCCGCTACAGGTGTTTATAATGATCCACAGGAATGGTTCAATCCGCTTAAGGCTTTAAAGGCTAGGAAGAATGGTGAAGCATATCCTCCAAAGTATAATATGGAAATATGGGCATTGGACATTGATGTAGTGATGGTTAAACCGATGAAGATACCATTACGGATTATACAGCCAAGATATCATAGTAATGACAATCTTTGTGCCCAAAAGGGTATGTTCACATTTTGGGAATCATTCTATCCAGGATTGCTATACAATGAAGGGAAGATGAAACTTAATCATGAGCCAAAAACTGATAGGCATTCATTGGATGAACAACTTGACTCATATTTGAGAGATATAAAGGCTGAAGAAAGGACATACCTTTACCAAATTACAATCCCACAAGATGCTTCATCTGGCATTTACACTCATATTGAAAAAATGGGTTATAATGCTTCAACTATATTTCCTGGCTATGATGGCGTTGCAAGATTTTTAAAAGAGCATTTTCAAATCCAAAGTAAAAAAGAATAAATCTCAAAATCAGATTGAGCTACCGAGGTAGATGGGGCGGTCGAGGTTGCGGTAGGCGATGGCTTTCATGATGTGGTGGTTGAGGACACCGGCGCAGGCCTCGAGGTCGGCGATGGTGAGGGCGATTTTGATGCAAATGTGGCATTTGTTTCAAGATTACCTCAGTTGGAGATATATCTACATCTATTTGCAGCTTTATCAAGATAAAACAACAATAGTCTATCATAATTAACCTTCTAAAAAACTGATAATAACCATTTTGTCTTATTCATACAAGATAACTTAAAAACCCTACTGCTTATCCAAATTCAAGGCATAGTACGTCCATTGGTAGGGCATCATCTTCCCAAGCTGAGGGCCGCGGGTTCGAGTTTAGATGGCAAAAGGAATCTAGATATTTATATTTACTAAAACAACTTTATCATAAAATTATTAATAAAATATTTTGATTTTTCAACTAATAAGTTTAATTTTGCAGCATTAAAATATTGTAATATAATGGTAACGAAAGACGAAGTCCAACAATTCTTGAATCAATTCAAGGAGAAAATAAAGGTCTTTGGAATCATATTCAGAGACGATAGAGGTAAAAATCTGCAAACATTGGCTGAATTAGAAATTACTCCAATGTATCGTGAATCGGTCATTGTCAATCTTGAGGTCAAAGATTATTCAGAAGGGCCATTAATTGATACGCTTAACCAATGTGGGGAAATGTGGGTCTTCGGAAAAGATGTAAAAGGGCAAGAAGTCTATATTAAGATTACCCTAGGCAAAGGTTTAAGTGCCATATGCATCTCTTTTCACATTGCAGAACACCCAATGAATTATCCATTTAAATAAACAACGATATGCAAAGTCCATTTACTGGAGGTCACGCTACACTCCGCCAAGAATCAGCCGAACTGACTTTTCGCAAAGAAAAGTTCCAATATGTGCATCAATTCTATGAGTGTGATGAAACCAAAGAGCGTTTCACCACAACAGCATTGGACGAAGTAAATATCGGCCAAGTTTATAATCAATACCGCTCAAAGTATGGCATTCCATTTCCTGACGAGATCAAGCATGTTCGTCAACGTTATGGCCTATCCGCTACCAAGATGTCTCAGATTTTGGGATTTGGCGATAATCAATATAGGCTTTATGAGAATGGTGACATGCCGAGCGAAACAAACGGAAAGATATTAATGTCAATTCAGAATCCACTGATTTTTGAGAATTTTGTCATCAATGCGAAAAACCAGTTTGATGAACAAGATTATGCAAAGATTCTCGAAAAGGTTAGAGCGATTAAAGCAGACAAAAACGAACTATTGATCAAGAACTATATTTTCAATGGCATACGCAGGGATATCTTTAATGGATATGCTACGCAATCCATCAATAAACTAAAGAACATAATTTTGTTCTTTATCGAAAAGTTTGATGGTGCATTTTATACCATGATGAATAAACTATTGTTCTATACTGATTTTTATAGTTATAAAACCACGGGTAAGGGGTTGAGTGGTTTGTCCTATAAAGCCATTCAGCATGGGCCTGTACCAATGCGTTGGGATCGGATATATAGTTTCTATGACGAAATTCAGCCAGAGATTATCCATTTTGATTCTGGTGTTGAAGGTACGAAACTTACATCTACCCTTTCTCCCGACCTTGCTGAATTCACCGAAGACGAACTCAATATTTTGGAGACCATTTATCAGCGTTTTAAATCAGAAAACTCAACAAAAATTTCTGAGATTAGCCATAACGAAGAAGCTTGGCAAACGTATGTTGACAGTGGTCAAATGATCCGCTTTGATATGGCATTTTCACTGAAAGCCATTTTATAACTATATGAGAAATGACAAATATCAGGTTTAATAGCAATAGCGATGTAATACGTTTCCTTGTTGAACACAATTTGGACCAACAGAAAGTGACAGCAGAAGCTTTTTTAGACGCAATTTCTAAATTCGGAGATGAGAATGCTAAAGACGTTGCTGAATTTGTAAAAGTCTCTAGCCAGTCTTCTGAAATACTCTCACTATTAGATTTCGCCCTTGCTTCTATCTGCCATAGGCCATTTCCGATAAGAGAAACCACGTATGATCGTGGATTAGATGGTATTCGTGATATTAATCAACGCTTTATTGATAAAAAGGTGAAGACACAAGTGGAGAAAAATGGTGCTGAAGTCTGTAACTGGTTACATTGGTTTTGGCTTCGGTTCCCGACCAAACAAGAACTCATTAAGATGAATCTGCTTTACTAAACAACCAATATGTATTTCAGTTGTCAAATAGTATTTGACAACTGAAAGCGTGTTAATTAATTGTCTCTCAATGCAAATATCGCATCTGCTCTTGCAGGTGGTAAAAAACTACAGGCTGGTGCCCTGGTAGGTGGGGCGGTCGAGGTTGCGGTAGGCGATGGCTTCCATGATGTGGTGGTCGAGGACGTCGGCGGTGCCTTCGAGGTCGGCGATGGTGCGGGCGACTGGCGACTTTGAGGATGCGGTCGTAGGCTCTCGCGCTCATGTTCATGCGCTCCATGGCGTCTTTCAGTTTCTCGAGGCCGGCGGCGTTGGGCTCGGCGTATTTATGGAGCAGGGAAGGCGTCATCTGGGCGTTGCAGTGGATGCCGGGTTCGTCCTTGAAGCGGCGCTCCTGCAGCATCCTGGCGGCGATGACGCGTTGGCGGATGGCGGCGCTGGGCTCTCCTGGGGCCTTGGATGACATCTGGTCGAAATCGACGGGCTGGACCTCGATCTGCAGGTCGATGCGGTCGAGCAGCGGACCCGAAATCTTGCTCATATAATGGGTGCGCTGGTACTCGTTGCAGACGCATTTCTTCTTGGGGTGCCCATAGTACCCGCATGGGCACGGATTCATGCTCGCCACGAGCATGAACGAGGCGGGGTATTCGGTCGAATATTTCGCCCTACTGATACTTATTATCCTGTCCTCCAGCGGCTGGCGCATCACCTCCAGCACATTTCTCGAAAATTCAGGTAGCTCGTCCATGAAAAGGACGCCGTTGTGGGCCAGGCTGATCTCGCCGGGCATGGGGAAGGTGCCGCCACCACACAGGGCGACGGGCGAAATGGTGTGGTGCGGACTGCGGAAGGGGCGCACGGTCATCAGCGTGGTGCCTTGCGGCAACTTGCCGGCCACACTGTGGATTTTGGTTGTTTCGAGGGCTTCGCTCAAGGTAAGGGGCGGCATAATAGACGGCAAACGCTTGGCCATCATCGATTTGCCCGAGCCAGGACTGCCCACCAGCAGGATGTTGTGACCACCGGCACAAGCGACCTCAAAGGCGCGCTTGACGTTTTCCTGGCCCTTGACCTCGGCGAAGTCATAGGGGAAGATGCCCTGTGCCTTGGCAAACTCGGCGCGGGTATCCACCACGGTGGGTTCCAGACTGATGTCACCGTTGAGGAACTGCATCACCTGCGTGAAATTGTCCACGCCGTAGATGTTGAGGTTGTTGACCACAGCGGCCTCCAGCGCATTGGCGCTGGGCAGGATGAAACCGTCCAACTTGAGTTCGCGGGCCAGGATGGCCATGGGCAGCGCACCCTTGATGGGGCGCAGGCTGCCGTCCAGCGACAGTTCACCCATGAACATATAACGGTCGAGCCGCTCGGCCGAGATTTTTTCATCTGCAGCCAGGATGCCTATGGCCAGCGGCAGGTCATAGGCCGACCCTTCCTTCTTGATGTCGGCGGGCGACATGTTCACCATCACCTTCTTGCCGGGGAACTTGTATCCCCCCTGCTTGATGGCGCAACGCACGCGCTCGGCACTCTCCTTGACGGCCGTGTCGGGCAGGCCGATGACCATGAATCCCGACCCCCAATCGACCGTCACTTCGATTTCGACCCTGATGGCGTCGATGCCGTGCACCGCCGCTGCAATCGTCCGTGCTAACATCGCTCAGTCAATGTTATTTTATCTGATATAGAACAGTTTATCCCACTTGACAGCCGGGCTTGACGGGACCCGTCGGGCCGATGACCACGAGGCGTCCGCCGGCATCCTCGGCACTCAGGATCATGCCCTGGCTCTCGATGCCCTTGAGTTTGCGGGGCGGGAAATTGGCGATGAAGCACACCTGCTTGCCCACCAACTCCTCGGGCTCATACCACTTGGCGATGCCGCTGATGATGGTGCGTCCGGCCATGCCGTCGTCGATGGTGAACTTGAGTAGCTTATCGGCCTTTTTCACCTTCTCGCACGCCATGACGGTGCCCACACGGATGTCGAGCTTGGCAAAGTCGTCGATCGTGCAAGACGTGGTGACGGGCTTGGGCTTGAAGTTGTTGATGATGTTCTCCTGCTTGATGCGTTCCAGACGCTGAATCTGAGCGTCGATGACGTCATCCTCGATCTTCTCGAACAACAGCACGGGCTGCTCCAACTGTTGACCGGCGGGCAGGATGTCGATGTCGCCCAGGCGGTTCCAGTCCACCTTGCTGATGCCTATCATGCTGCGCAGTTTTGCCGAGCTGAAGGGCAGGAACGGCTCGAAGGCGATGGACAGGTTGGCCGTGATCTGCAGCGCCAGGTGCATGATGGTCTGCACACGCGCCATGTCGGTCTTGGCGAGTTTCCAGGGCTCGGTATCGGCCAGGTACTTGTTGCCGATGCGCGCCAGGTTCATGGCGTCCTTCTGGGCCTCGCGGAAGTGGAAGTGCTCGATGTTGTCGCTCAGCGTGGCTTTCACGTTCTTGAATTCCTCGATGGCTTCACGGTCAAGGTCGGTGAGTTCGCCCAACTCGGGCACGATGCCCTCACAGAACTTGTGCGTCAGCACCAGGGCGCGGTTCACGAAGTTGCCCAGGATGGCCACCAGCTCGTTGTTGTTGCGGGCCTGGAAGTCCTTCCAGGTGAAGTCGTTGTCCTTGGTCTCGGGGGCATTGGCGGTGAGCACATAGCGCAGAACGTCCTGCTTGCCGGGGAAGTCCTGCAGGTACTCATGCAGCCAGACGGCCCAGTTGCGGCTGGTCGAAATCTTGTCGCCCTCCAGGTTCAGGAACTCGTTGGCCGGCACGTTGTCGGGCATCACATAGTCGCCATGGGCCTTCATCATCGTGGGGAAGATGATGCAGTGGAACACGATGTTGTCCTTGCCGATGAAGTGGATAAGGCGCGTGTCCTGCTGCTGCCACCACTGCTGCCATGTGCCCCAGCGCTCGGGCTGTGCGTCGCACAGCTCCTTGGTGTTGCTGATGTAGCCGATGGGTGCATCAAACCACACGTAGAGCACCTTGCCCTCGGCACCCTCGACGGGTACGGGAATACCCCAGTCCAGGTCGCGCGTCATGGCACGGGGCTGCAGCCCGTTGTCGAGCCACGACTTGCACTGGCCATAGACGTTGCTGCGCCATTCCTGATGGCCCTCGAGAATCCACTCCTTGAGCCAACCCTCATACTCGTTGAGGGGCAGGAACCAGTTGGTGGTGTCCTTGAGCACGAGCGGATGGTCGCTGTCCTTGGCGTGCGGATTGATGAGCTCGGTGGGGTCCAGGTCGCGGCCGCAGCCGTCCTCACACTGGTTACCCTTGGCGGCGGGATGGTGGCAATAAGGGCACTCGCCCTCGACGTCGCGGTCGGTCAGGAACTTGCCGTCCTGCTCGTCATAGAACTGCTTGGTCACCTTCTCGATGAGTTTGCCGTCGTCATAAAGTTTGCGGAAGAACTCTGCCGCGAACTGGTGATGCGTCTTGCTGGTCGTGCGGCTATAGATGTCATAGGAGATACCCAGCTCCTCAAACGAATCCCTGATGATGGCATGGTAACGGTCCACCACCTGCTGCGGGGTGATGCCCTCCTTGCGGGCGCGCTGGGTCACGGGCACACCGTGCTCATCGCTGCCGCCCACAAACAGCACATTCTCGCCCTGCAGACGCAGGTAGCGCACATAGATATCGGCGGGTACATACACACCAGCCAGGTGACCGATGTGGACAGGTCCGTTAGCATAGGGCAACGCCGTCGTCACCAGCGTGCGTGCAAATTTCTTCTCTTTCTCCATTGGTTATCTCTTGTTATTTAGTTTGTTGTTTGTTTCCTATTAGCTTGCAAAGGTACAAAAAAACTCGCTTAAACACTGATTTGAAGACAAGAAAGACAAAAAAGACAAGAATTAAACACGAATGACCACGAATATTATTTAATGAACATTCGTGGGATTTTATGGACATTCGTGTTTTTTAATACCAGCCGCACCGCTTTGACGACAAGAATTCAACATGAATGGCCACCAATGTCCAGGAATGGTCATGAATATTATTTAATGATCATTCATGGGGTTTTATGGACATTCGTGTTTTTTGACCCCAGCCGCACCGATTTGACGACAAGAATTTAACACGAATGGTCACCAATGTCCACGAATGGTCATGAATATTTTTTAATGAACATTCGTGGGGTTTTATGGGCATTCGTGTTTTTGACCCCAGCCACAACGCTTTGACGACACGAATTAAACACGAATGGCCACGAATGTCCATGAATAGTCATGAATATTTATTTAATGAACATTCGTGGGATTTTATGTACATTCGTGTTTTTGCCCCCAGCCACACCGGGTTGATGGCAAGAATTAAACACGAATGGCCACCAATGGCCACGAATGACCATGAATATTTTTTTGATGGCCATTCGTGCTGTTATAGCACTTCGCACGGCCCGCAGTTTTTATAGAATTCTATAAAAAATACGGCAGTGTGGTTAATCAATTGTTGATGAGTTGGGTTATAGGGCGCCCTGCTCGATGCGGACGCAGATGCGCTCTATCATCGCATCCTGTTTGTCCTTGTTGGGGTGGTAGCCGGCTTTGAGGCTGGCGCCGAAGAATTTGCTGAAGGTCTGCCAGAAACCGGCCCTGAAGGTGCCCAAGAAGGCCTTCACGATGTTGTAGCTGCTCTGGTTGGTCTCGCGGTTGATGAGTTTGATGAGCATCTTGCCCTGGCTTTTGGTCATCTTCTTCATCTGCGGCTTGTACTGGTTAAACAGCTCTTTCTCAAAGCGTTTCAAGTAAGCCTGCTTTTGCTTTTCGGTCTGGTAGGTGTCGATGTACTCATAGGTCTCTAGCAACGTCGAACTGATGAGTTTGGCATAGGGCAACGCCTTCTTGATGTCGCGCACCGTCTTCCAGTAGTATTTCTCTTCGGCTTTGTTGCGGAAACGCTCACGCGGATAGATGATGATGGGGTTGAAGACAATCATCGCCAGCGTGTCGCCCGTCGAGGGCTCGATGAAATGGTAGTAGCCGGCAAAGGTCTTCTGCAACACCGAGGGCAGTTCGATGTTGTCGAGCGGATCTTCCACAGCGGGAGTTGCGTGTGCCTTGGCGCCCGTTAATGCCGTCATGGTCACGGCAATAGCTAATATGAGGAACAAGCGTTTCATCTTTCGCCGCAAAAGTAGAATAAAGAAATGAATCCCGACAAAATTTCTTTGTTAAATAGTCTTTAGTCGCTAGTCTTTAGACAGGAGGCGCGACAGACCGGAATAGCTCACGGTCATGCCAATCCAGTTGCCCTTGACGGCCGGCGACAGATGGCTGTAGCCCACATGAGTGATGAAGGGGGTGATGCGCACCGACGAGATGTAATGGCTCTTGCCACCCAAATCGACGAATTTGCCGCCCAGCGCGATGTCAACGTCCACGCTGACCGTCCAGCTGGTGCTGTTCTCGTGCACGTCGGTCACGTTCTCGATTTGAGGCCTCTCCTTGCCCTCATCGTCCTTTTCCCACTTGATGGTGTTCATATCCCACCTTAGGCGGTTGAAGTTCACACCCACACAGGGGGTAACGCTCACCTTGCCTTGCTGCCACACCGTGTAGCCCAGCTGCAGGCCCGCACCAAGGTTGGTCGCGCTTGCTGTGCCGTTCTGCTGCAGGTTGCGGCCCTGGCTGTCATAGACGGCATAGGGGTTCTCGTTCTTGAACGAGGGTTGACTATAGTTCACGTCGATTTTGAGCCTCGCACGCCGATAGACCAAATCAAAACCGCCCGTAAACACGGCGCATCCCTTCAGGTCATCGGCCAGCGAACCCGTGGGCACCATGCCGCCCACACCGATGTGGAACCCGGCACCCCAGCCGGTGTATAACGACTCAGCCTCCTGGCCACGCAGAGCGGCAGGAGTCAACATCAACATCGCCAAAAGAATCAAAATCGTCCGTTTCATCGCATTTTTCTTGTTTTTTATAATAACGGACTTCAAGCCTTGAAATTGTGTTTTAGGCTTTAGGCGTTAGGGTTTAGTCATGTGATAATCACTAATCACTAACCACTAATCACTAATCAAGAACTACCACCACAGGCTGCGGTAATACTTGTGGTAGAGCGACAGGCCCTCGCTGATGGGCTTGAGCGAGGCCTTGGCTTCGCGCTTGAGGTCGGCCAGATCTTCCTCGTTGTTCCAGATAGCCTTGATATAGGCCTTGTACTCGGGGGTATCCTCCTCGGTCTGGCAAGCGATACGGTCAAAGGCGTAAATCATCTTGTCAAGGATACCGTTCCATTCCTCTTGCGTCATATTCAAATTTGGGGTACGCTCACAATGCTTTTTGTAGGCCATCAGTCGTGGCAGAATAAAACGCGCGATAGTGATGTCGAGATCGTAAAGTTCTTCAACATCAATAGTCTTGGCAATAGCTTTTGGATTAAATACATTTTTCATCATTACATCTTCATTAAATAGAGAGGTTAATAGATTCAGGTAGCAATATTACTCTTTTTCGGCGAAACTGCAAAGAAAAATAACAAAAAATTGCAATTTTACACGTTTTTTACACTCAAATCGGCATAAATCGAGAATAGGACACGTGCATTGTGCCGATAATGGTGAAGCCGCTATGCCATGATGAACTGAGCCCCAACAGTCGGACAAAACAACTGTTGGGGCTCAATTGAGTTAATGGATGCTCTATTATGTGCTGATTAGTGCTTTAGAAATTCCACTTGGCACCCAGGGTGGGATTGACAAAGAACGTCTTGTCATTGTAGGTGTTGAAGACGAAGTTGTTGCTGACCTCAATCTCGGAGCCAAAGCTCAAGTGAGGCGTAACGTTATACCACAACTGCGGCTCGGTCAGCACCACGAGTTGGCCATGGCCATTGGCCTTCTCGCCGCGCCACAGGTCGATGAAGCCCGAGAAGGTCAATTTGCCCTTGGCAAAATTCAGCCCCCAAACGCCGGTCACCTGGAAACTGTGGTAGGCGCGAGTATACTCATAGCTCTTGAAAAAACGCTTGTACATGAGCTGCAACGAGTAGGTCTTGGAGAAATCGGCCGAGTGGCCATTCCAAGCGGCACCCGCCAGAGCAGCATGCTGGAAACTGCCAAAGCGGTTCAAGCCGCCGTTGTACTCAATGTGGGCGGCAATGGGCACCTTCTTGCTGAGGTTGAATTCGCGGGAAATCTCGCCATAGGCACCCTCGACAAACTTGCGGCTGAAGTCGATGTCGACGAAGTAGAACCACGAGCCCCACTTGTCGGCCTTGAACTGTTCGAGCGTCATGGTCACCTTTTGGCGTCCAGCCTCTTCGTTGGAATAGAAGTTGCGACCGAAGTCGTAGTGCAGCTGCACGTCCTGTGCCTGCATCGCCATGCCCATGAGCATCAGCATGACCAAAAGAATCTGCTTTTTCATTTTGTTGATTGGTTTATTAATGTGAATGGGAATCAATTCTTATTTATCTGGTTTTACAACAGCGGTGCTACATACTTCAAAACAAAGAACACCGCCAGGACATACATGGCTACCGACACCTCGCGGCAGCGTCCGCTCAGGAGTTTCACCAGCACATAGCTGAGCATACCCAGCACGATGCCCTCGGCAATGCTGGCCGTGAAGGGCATCATCAGGATGGTGACAAAGCAGGGGAATGCCTCGGTAATGTCCGAAAGGTCAATCTTGGTGATGGTGCGTATCATCAGCACGCCCACCAGCACAAGCGCGCTCGTTGTCGCGGCAGCAGGAATCATCAGGAAGAATGGCGAGAAGAACAAGGCGACAAGGAACAGCATAGCCACCGTAAACGAGGTGAGGCCTGTGCGGCCGCCAGCAGCAATGCCCGTAGTACTCTCGACGTAGGTGGTCACGGTAGATGTGCCGACGAGGGCGCCGATCGTGGTACCCACAGCATCGGCCATGAGCGCACGGTTCAGCCCGCGTATGCGGCCGTTCTTGTCAACCATGCCTGCACTCGTCGAGGCTCCGATGAGTGTGCCCAAGGTGTCGAACAGGTCCATGAACACCAGCGTGAACACAATGATATAATACTCAACGTCAAAACTCAGGAAGCGTGAAAAATCCAGATGGAAGGCCACAGGCTGTAACGAGGCCGGCAAACTGAGAATAGAAAACCCCTCGGGAAGCTGTGTCACTCCAAGGGGTATGCCAATCAGGGTCATCACGATGATGGTGTAGAACAATGCGCCTCGCACCTTTAGCGCCATCAGCACACAACCTAACACTACACCGCCTATGGCAAGTAGCGAGGTGGCTGTCCATGGGGCTAGCGTGGTCACCGTGGCATCACTTTGAATGATGATACCGCCATTTCTCAAACCGATGAACGCAATAAACAATCCGATACCCACCGATATCGCATAGCGCAGATTGAGTGGAATGGCATTCACAATGGCTTCGCGCACACGGAAAGCCGTGAGCAGGATGAACACAATACCCTCAATGAACACGGCAGCCAGCGCCTGTTGCCATGTAAAGCCCATGACGATGACCAGCGTGTAGGCAAAAAACGCATTCAACCCCATGCCCGATGCCAGCGAAAAAGGCAGGCGGGCAAAGAAGGCCATGACCAGAGTAGCAATGGCAGCAGCAACTACCGTAGCCGAGAACACAGCGCCCTTATCCATGCCGGCATCACCCAGGATGAGTGGGTTCACGGCGAGGATATAGCTCATGGTTAAAAACGTCGTGAGGCCTGCCATTAGCTCAGTCCTCACGTTGTGTTTGGCTTCATCGAAGCCCAAAAGATTTAAAAACCTTTTCATGGAAAGTTAGGGATAATTTGAAAGAAAATGCAAAATTATCACCGATATTCGAGATAACAAAATTATTTTCTTATTATTTTCGGTAAAGGAGCAAAAATTTGAAAACCACCAAAATCGACAGTTTTCTACGACCATATAATAGCTGTTATCAGGGATTTATCACTCAATTATCAGGATAGATCCACCAACATGGCTTTAGGTAATGATTTATAACTTGTATATGCAAAATAATATCCAAAGTGCATTATAACATACTTCTCCCTTTCACATCAGTATCAATTGTGCACAACGGGCGCGCAACTATTAACCGACAACTATTGATTGTTCACCAAAAAAGTATTACCTTTGCCATCACTATGACGATACAAGAGGCCCAGGAGCGTGTTGACGCTTGGATCAAACGATATGGGGTGCGCTACTTCAGCGAGCTGACCAATATGGCCGTGCTGACCGAGGAAGTGGGCGAGGTGGCGCGTGTGATTGCCCGTCGCTACGGTGACCAGTCGAGCAAGCCGGGCGATGACCTGGACCTGGCCGATGAACTGGCCGACGTCATGTGGGTGGTGATGTGCCTGGCCAACCAAACGGGCATCGACCTGGATGAAGCATTGGAACGCAACTTCGCCAAGAAAACCCAGCGCGACAAGGACCGCCATATCCACAACACGAAACTTACTAACCAATAATAATATCAACGAATTATGAGCAACCACGAACACGAGAATTGCGGATGCGGATGTGAGCATCACGATCATGAGCACGAGCACAAGCCCATGGACAAGTACATGACCGCCATCAACCAGTCGGGAGTCACCACCGACGATGCCGCGGTAACTGCCGCCGTGCAGGAAATCATCGACAAGCACGCTGCCGAGAACAACACCCCCGAGGTGCAGCAGTTCCTGCTCAACTGCGTGGACCTGACCACCCTGGCCACCGAGGACAGCGAACGCAGCGTCGCCAAGTTTGTACAGAAAGTCAACGACTTTGACAACAACTATCCTCAGTACAAGAATGTGGCCGCCATCTGCGTGTACAGCAACTTCGCTGCCGTGGTTCGCGGTACGCTCGAGGTGAGCGGCGTCGACGTGGCCGTGTGCAGCGCCAGCTTCCCCGCCAGCCAGGCACATATCGAGACCAAGATTGCCGAGACGGCCCTCGCTATCGCCGACGGTGCCGACGAGGTGGATATCGTCCTCAACGTGGGCTACTTCAAGGACGAAGCCTACGAGGAATTGTGCGATGAAATCGCCGAAATCAAGCAAGTCGTGGGCGACCGTCCCCTGAAGGTAATCCTCGAGACCGGCCTGCTGAAGAGTGCCGAGGCCATCCGCCGCGCCAGCATCCTGTCGATGTATTCGGGCTGCGACTTCATCAAGACCTCCACGGGCAAGATCTATCCCGGTGCATCGCTCGAGGCCGCTTACGTGATGTGCCAGTGCATCAAGGAATACTTTGTGCAGCACGGCCGCATGGTGGGCTTCAAGGCATCGGGCGGCATCCGCACCACCGAGGACGCCATCAAGTACTACACCATCGTCAAGGAAGTCCTGGGCGAGAAGTGGCTGAACAACCAGTACTTCCGCATCGGAGCTTCGAGCCTGGCCAACGCATTGTTCCAGTCCTTCTCGGGCAGCGAGGACAAGCCGTTCTGATTCAACCCTTTATAAATAGAAAAAACGATATCGGCATCCCTTTTTCAGGGGTGCCGATATGTTTTGGCATGAGAATTGCAGATTGATGTTCGAGAGTAAAACAAGTTATTAAATAAAGAAAGGAGTTGAACGATGTCTGTATTCAGAGTAATTTTATCGGTGATTTTCCCGCCGCTGGCTGTGCTGGACAAGGGGTGCGGATCGGTGCTTATCGTGACGTTGCTCACCATAGCCGGGTGGATTCCGGGAGTGATCGGTGCTCTGGTCATCCTTAACAAAGACACCAATCGACCCACCTACCCCACTTATCCCACCTATCCGGTGAACAATCCCAACCGTACGCGCTGCGAGTATTAGTGAGGCTGCCTGAGAGGAAAAAGGAGTATCTCCATAAAAGCAACCACACCGTCCAGGGGACACTAGGGGCCACAAGGCCCTGTAGGTCCCTTGGTTTGTTTTCCCGCCTGACTTGAAGACAAGAAAGACAATTAAGAGAATTTCTTCTTATAAAACAACTTGCACAACGCTTACAACTGTTTATTGATCAAGTTGTTTGAGTTGTGCAAGTTGTTTTTAATAATTAGTTGTCAGATAGCTGGTATTTAGTGTATTCAAAAACTGGCAGATGGCCAAGTGTGTTTGTTGTATTATGGATTGTCGTCAAGTTGCAAGAGCCACTTGATGCCTTTGACCACGCGCAGGGGCGGATTCTTGAAGTGGTTGCCGGGGTTGAGTTCGAACTTGGAGGGGATGCCGCGTGAGGCCATCAGGTCAGCCATGGCCCGGGTGCGCTCGCCCACGGTTTGCAGCACGGCATTGCGCGAGGTGCTCTCCTTGTCGCCCACCGAGAAATAGGCTCCAGCCAACTCGCTGACCAGTTCCTGTTTTTGGGCATATTCCAACCAACCAGGGTACCACATCGACCCCGAGGCCGACAGGATGCGCGAGAACAAGTCCGTCTGGAAGGCCGTCCACACTGCAAACAGGCCCGCCATCGAGTAACCCGCCAGCAGACGCCATGACGGCGGCGCGTCGAGCAGACTTTCGACCTGCGGTATCACTTCATCGGTAAGTATGGGCAACCATTGGCCAGCCTCGCCTGCAAAGTTATCATCCTTGGACACCACAGTCTCGACTGGCCACGGAGACAGCTCCTGATTCCACCGCAGTCCGCTGATGGTCACCAAGTTAAACCCACCGCAATCCACCTGTTTGCAAGCCTCCAGCAGCAGCTGTCCGTTCTCGTGATAGTCAATCGAATATACCAGCGGCACACAGCCCTGCACCAAGCGGTACAAGCACACCCGTCGGTGCCCGAATCGCAACTCCTGAACTTCCATAGGCGCAAAATTACAAATAATTAGTTACCTTTGTGGCATTATCATCAGTTTTTGACTATGACGGCGACTCCAAATAAACTTCCCCTGTGGCAATGGATTTTGTTGTTCATCGGCGCGACGGTCATGTCCTTCATCGGGTACGCGGCCCTCGTCGGAGGGTCTGAATTGTCGCAAATGATGGGTTATCCAGGGCTGACCATTGTGTGCGCAGCCATCCTTCTGGGCATGTATGCCTTATTGGTCAAACTCCTCGAGCAGCGATGGCCCACCAACCTGCCGCTGCGCAAAGCCATTCCGCACTCCCTGTTAGGCCTGCTTGTGGGATTCCTCTTCATGGTATTGGTCGTGAGCACAATCGTGGCATCGGGCTGCGCTGTCATCTCTTGGAAAGGATTCTCGGGTGCAGAACAATTCAATATGCTCATGCTCTTTCTTGCCGTGGCTGTGGGAGAGGAAATCATCTGCCGTGGCGTCATTTTCCGCCTTATCGACGAGCGATGGAACACGTGGGTAGCGCTACTGGTATCGGCCCTCCTGTTTGGTTGGATGCACATCAGCAACGACAATGCCACCTGGTGGTCGTCGATGGCCATCGCCATCGAGGCGGGCTTGCTGCTCGCTGCCGCCTACAAGTGGTCGGGCACGCTATGGGTACCCATCGGCATTCATTGGGCATGGAACTATGTGCAGGGTAACGTATTTGGTCTTGCCGTCTCGGGCAGCAAAGCCGGCACAACCATCCTTGCCACCACTGTCAACGGCCCCGACATCATCACGGGCGGCGCCTTCGGCCCCGAAGCCTCGATCGTCGCCGTCATCCTGGGCACCTTCTTCACCCTCGTCTTCCTCGCCAACCGCTACCGCCGCACCACCCCGCGGCACTGATTGCAATTGGCGCAAATCAGCCTTCTTACCCTTCAAACCGCCAAATTCAACTAAATTTTTCGGTTATAACCGCTAAATTAAGCCCAAATTTTCGGTTATCTATTTCACGAATTCCCAAAAGTTGTCGGGGGTAATCACATTAAACCCCGATGGTGCGTAGGCTTCTATGAATTGCTGTGGTACTCGGGATTTAGCACGAGGATTCCATTTGAACTCAAACGCCCGGATCATGCCATCTTCTTCCTCGATGAGGTCAATTTCTTTCTGGTCATGGGTGCGCCAGAAATACAGCTGCGCAAAACTATCATTATACATATTGCGCTTGACTCGTTCGCTCACCATCATATTCTCCCACAATGCACCCATATCAGATCTCAATTCGGGTGGTGCATAATTAGATATCACGGCATTGCGCACGCCATTGTCATAGAAATAGACTTTCTTGCCTTTTCTTATTTCATTGCGCAGATTGCGGCTGAAAGAGTCCAGGCGGAAAACAACAAAACACTTCTCCAATAATCCGATATAAGATTCGACCGTCTCCTTGTCAACACCCAAAAGCCTGCTCAATTCATTGTAAGATACCTCACTGCCCAGCTGCAGAGCAAGGGCTCGCACTAATTTCTGGAGCACTTCGGGCTTCTTGATTCCTTGATAGGACAGGATATCTTTATACAGATAGTCATTGGCTAGTGATGCTAATGTTCGTTTAGCACTTGCTGAATTGGTAACTACTCCTGGATAACAGCCATAGACCAGACGCTGCTGCAACATGCGGGATTCCTCTCGTTCGCTTGTTTCATTGGCCAATTCGGCTAGCGATAAAGGATATAGCCTATACTCTATCGTGCGGCCCGTTGCAGGTTCATGAATACCATTTGCCAATTCCAAAGATGATGATCCAGTCACAATAACTTGAGTCGATAACTTTAGGTCGGCTATTTTCTTAATGGTAAGACCTATATTTCTCACACGTTGGGCCTCATCAATGAAAACAAACTGGTATGGAGACAACAAATCCCTTAATTCTGTCGAACTTTTGTCCTCAATCATCAAGACATCATCCTGATCGTCGCAATTGAGCAACAGGTTATGATCAGTGTCGCTGCTCAAAGCCTCCATCAACGTCGTTTTACCCACTTGACGCGCACCGAGTAACACAATCACTTTACCCTGACCAAAGTCATTTTTCAAACTGGATTCAATCTGCCTCTGTATCATACATTAAACGTTTTTTCTTTCGCAGCAAAAGTACAAAGAGTTTCTCAAACCGCCAAATTCAACTAAATTTTTCGGTTATAACCGCTAAATTTAGCTCAAATTTTCGGTTTCATGTGTCACACCACTTGATTATTTTATGTTTTTTTCGTGCCGCAAAAGTTCGCTTGACGGTAATTGAAAAAAATACTTTACTTTTGTTTAAAAACAAGGTGGTTGTGCGTTATAGTAGTGAAACACCAGAACAGACAACGAGAATCTGATGACGATAGACGCATTTGAGAACAAGGCAACAAGGCTTAGGCAATTGGCGCTGCAGGCGGCCGCCGCAACGGGCGCCGATAGCGACACAGCCCAGGACATCGCCCAAGAGACGATGCTGCGCTTGTGGCAAATGCGTGACGATCCCCGCCTCTACAATCCCGAGGGCTATGCCACGGTGATTGCACGCCACCTGGCCCTGAGCCACCAGCGCCAAAAGCCGCCGCTCCCGCTCGACGAGCGGCAGACCTCCACCCAGACCAGCCCCTCACCGCTCGAGATCATCGTGCAACGCGAGGACGAGCAATGGCTGCAAGAGCGCATACGCAACCTGCCGCCCACCCAACACGCGGTGCTGCACATGCGACAAGTGGAACACCGCACCAGCATCCAGATTGCCAAGATACTGGGCATCAAGGAAACAAGCGTGAACACGCTGCTGGCAAGGGCACGACGGCAACTGCTTGAAGAAATACGTCAACATAAAAATCAAGGACAATGAAACGGTATTCACAACATCAAATCAAGGCGCTGCTCGACAAATTCATGGACGGGCAGACCACTGTGGAGGAAGAGGCCCTGCTGGCCGAATACTTCCGCAGCAGCGACGTGCCTGCCGAGTGGGAGGACTACCGCCTCATGTTCGACTACTTTGACCGCGGCATGGAGGGTGACCTCGTGTCCGTGGAACAGCAACGCCCGACGTTGACTCGGCTCATGGGACGCCGTTGGTGGGGCATCGCTGCGGCTGCCTGCATCACCGCCGCCATCGTGGCAACGGCAGTGTTGCACCAGCCGACAACCACTACGACTGTGCCCGAAACACCCCCTGTTGCTTCCAATGAGACCGCGCCTATCGTGGAGACGCAAGATGTTGCGTCTCTACATGAAACGGAACCAACTCCCGAAACGTCCATCGCACGACCTGTAGAGACGCAACATCTTGCGTCTCGTGACTCGAAGCGCAATACTGCCCGCAAAGACCAACGTCGCCTGCAAGCCGAAAATGCCAAACTTGCCCGCGAGAACGAGCGACTGCAACGCGAACTGGCCGACTTGAAGCGCCGCGCCTTCATCATCGACCTCGAGGCCAACGGTTTCAGGGCCGTGCAGGACGAGGACGGCAGCATCGTGCTTATCGACATTGAGCAAGAGATCGAGAACGAATTGAACAATCATCTGAACAACCAACCCACCACCAATATCCCTGCATTATGAAGACTCAAAACAGCATCATCGCAACGATTACTATCGTCACGATAGCCATCATGGCATTGCTCACCTCATTCACGGCCAGCGCCAACGTCTATGAGGACCGCTTGAAGGAAGCTTTCGACGATATCATCAGCGCCGTTTCCTTCCCGTTCAGCGACAAGGAACCCCAGCAGATGCACAACATCTATTCTAACCCCGAGACTGGAGTCAAGGAAGGTAAACTTGATGTGTATAAGTTCACCATCGACCGCGAAAGCATCGGCTTGATCAACAATGCCAAAAAGGTCTATGAGGAAGTGAATGGCAATGACAACGCGGATGTTTACACCCTGTGGATCAACGACAACGGCGAGTGGAACACCCAGGGCTACCGCATCTATTATAACCCCGACGAGACCATTGTCGTGGGTCTGGCCTGTGACCACTGCTACACCGTGGGTTTTGTTGCCCCCGACGACAAACAGCACCGCACGACCTATACCCTGGAGTGGAGCACCCCCGACGACTATAGCGACAGCATCAGCGGGCGCGTCATCACCACCTATGCCCCTATCAAAGTCAAGTCGGTGAGCAATGGCTCCAAGCAGAGCACAGTAGTCATCAACACCGACAACCTGGACAAACTGATGGAGCAAATGCAGATCGAGGGTATGGAAAAATACCAAAAGGAATTGGAAATGGTTCAAAAGAAATTGGAGAAAACTCAGGCCAGGTTGGAAAAGGAGTTGTCCAAATATCAGAACAAATCAAGCTCATTCAGTAGCTCAAGTTCAAGCTCTAATTCCGGCCAATTAGTGAAGGGCCGGGTCATCAACCCCAATGGCGAGCCGCTGATTGGTGCCATGGTACAGCCCATTGGCGGAGGAAACGGCACAGCCACCGATTACAATGGTGAGTTCTCGCTGAGTCTTCCCGACCATGTGAAAACCCTCGAGGTTTCGTATTTTGGTTATAAAAACCAGGAACTTCCCGTACAGTCTAACATGGTTATCACAATGGAAGAAGAACTGCCTAACGACAACTTATCTGACCTTTTCTTACGAAGAACTGTTCCCAAAGAGAACTCCCCCACTGACAAGTCCCCCACGCCCAGCCAACCCAACTCCAATGACTGGATGAAGAAACTGCTCTTCTATGTTGAAAAGGTGCAACAGCCGGGTGACCGCTACCTCTATCTGTCCAAGCTCTACGAATTGTGCAAGGATACCGAGGGACTCGACCAGATGGACCTGAAAATCGCGGCAAAGCAGCTTGAATCGGTTTATCATCAACTTAAGGATAAGAAAAAACTCAAGGAAAACGAACTCCTCTTCCTCGAGAGCATGGTCGATCTGCTCCATAGCAAAATCAACAAGTAACCGCCATTAATCATATCAACATTTGACCCATTGTTTCATGTGAAACATCGCATGAGACAGCCATCACTACACCCTATTATGAAACACTTTATAGTGACTATTTTGCTGATTTTCAGCACTCTGTTCGCTCATGCCGATATCATCAGCGGTCGCGTTATCGACACCGATACCCGGGAGACCTTGCCTGGTGCAACGGTTCAGTACATGAAGCAGATCAATGAAACCAGCTATTCGGGCAGCACCGTGATAGCCGACTCGCTTGGCCGATTTACGTTCTATACCGATGGGCGCGTAGCGTTGGAGGTATCTATGCTGGGCTATTATCAGAAAAAGAAAAATGTCATGGCACTCTCTGACAGCCGCAAGGACACGCTCGATATCGGTGCCATCGAACTGAAAATGTCCTCACAGATGTTGCAGATGGTCGAAGTCACGGGGCATGCAAAACGATTCACGATGCACGGCGACACCATCGTGTTCAACCCGTCGGCCTTTAGGCTGCAAGAGGGTGCCCGCCTCGACGAACTCATCAAGCAACTACCTGGTGTTGAGGTAGATGCCAACGGAAAACTCTGGTGGAACGGCAAGCCTATCCGCCTGACGATGGACGGCGAGAGCCTCTTTGGCGGAAATGACCTGGTGAGCCAACTGCCTGCCGAGGCCGTGCAGAACATCAAGGCCTATAACAAGGCATCTGAACTCAAGGAGCATACCGGAAAGGACGACGGCGGGGAGGACATGGTACTGGATTTGAGCATCAAACCAGGATTCCTCGACCGCTGGTATGGCGACGCCACGGCAGGCTACAGGACCCGCGACCATTACGAGGCCGACGTGCAATTGAACCGTCTCTCCAAAAATGACCCGATCATGGTATTCGGTGACGCCAATAATGTCGCTAAACGACACAGAAAATACCAAGGCCAATATACGCTGAATTCAGGCAACGGTTTGGGGCAAGAGCAAGGCATTTCGGGCGGATACCAACACAACTGGACCCGTGAGCAGGGCTACAAAACGCTGAAAAGCTACTACAGCATCAGTGGCGGATTGGCACATGACGACAAGTGGAAAAGTTCGGGTAGCGAAACCGAGAATTATTTCCCCGGTGAGGCACAGAGCTATAACAAGACGACGGGTTTTGACCGCAGCCACTCGCTGAACCCGACCATCCTGGGCATGATGCGATGGAGACCCGACACGACCAACAATATCTTCCTGTGGGCACAAATCGAATACGACAACAACCGCTCCACCAACCGACGGGAGACGGTGCAGTCGGTCGATTCTGGCAACGGCTACGTTCCCATCATCAAGCAGCAAGTTAACACGCTGAACCGTGGGCACGAGACCAAAATCTACGCTAACGGCAACTGGACGCACTTTATCAAGGACGGTTCCCTCACACTTGCGAGCGGGCTGAGCTATAACGACCGAAAGAGCAAGCAATGGATAGACCGCACAATCACCGACTATCTGGGCAACAATTCATCGGCTCTCAGCCAATATGCCATTGAGCCTTCATCAACGTTCAGCATCAACGGCAGCATGCTCTACCAGCAATGGCTGACCAAGCAAATGATGCTCAATATGAGCTATCGATTAGACCATATCAACTATAGGATTGACAGGGATTTCACAACCGACGGCGTGGCCGATGCCGCAAACACGTTCAGCAACAGCTACCACAGCACGGGCCACACTATTACCGCAGGCACTACGTTCAATCTGGGTCCTGTGCAGCTGCTGCCCAGTGCGGCCATGACATGGAGCCGTGAGCATCAGGACTACACCCGTGCGATGCTCGACACGACCGCCGTCAGGAACCGCTTCAAGGTTGAACCCACGTTCAAGGCCTCATGGAAAGTGAACAGTGGCATGAACATTGAGCTGAATTACAGTTACAAGACCACACGTCCCGAACTGCTCCAGAGCATCGGCTACCGTGACATGAGCGACCCCTTGTTCATCACCGAGGGCAATCCCTTCTTGAAGGACAGCCACACCAACGAATTCCAGATGAGTTATAAGGCCGTGATACCCAGCAGGCAACTGTCCATCGGCTTCAATGCCAAGTACAGCACTTCAGATTACAACAACATCACGGCGCTCAGTTATGATCCGGTGACCAACGTCTATACCAGCCGCCCCGAGTCGGTGCCAGGCAGCCGCACGTGGGAAGTGAACCTCAACTATGACCATGGCTTGGGCAACTACTTCCGCCTGCAGAACGACCTCAAGGTCATGGGCGGACGGTTCTACGGTTACTTGACCATGCTGCCCACTGACAAGGAGCGTATCCTGAACCGTCAGACAAGCGTCCACCCCAAGGACAAACTGACCGTGTCGTTTGACCACAACTGGATCAAGGCCTCGGTCTTTGCCGAACTCAACGCCGACCGGTTGCGGTTCTCACAGTCGCCAATCCAGAACACCACACTGTGGAACAACAACTACGGCATGGAGTTTGAGGCCAACTACCGCAACTTTGTGTTTGAGACATCTCTCACCGAGGCCATGCGGCGCGGCTATGCCTCCAGCGGAATGAACCGCAACCGCCTGCTTTGGGACGCTTCCATCACTTGGAAAATCCTCAAGAACAAGGGCAAAATCAGGCTCTTTGCCGATGACATCCTCAACCAGGATGATTGGCGCTGGAGCAGCCAGACCGCCTACCAGCAGACCAACGAGTGGCAGGACACGCTACACCACTACATCGGCATCTCGTTCACCTACCACCTCGACGCCAAAAAGAAAGAGAATTAAGCTCTCTTCACTACAGCAAACCTGCTTCTTGCGGTTATCGTCGCGGTCTAATAGCTACTTCTCGCGTTGATAACCGCAATTTTTGATCAATACACCACATCAACTTACCAAGATGCTCGCCAAAGCAGCTATATTAACCATGTGATTTCTATTTCAAGTGAGACTTCTATTGAACAAAAAGATTTATCTTTGCGATATGGAAGATAACAAGAGTATCACTGGATCACAAAATCGTCAAATATTGCCCGTTCAGTTCGTTGACGAGATCAAGCAGATAGTGGAGCACGGTCTGCGTGAAGCGTACGACGGTGCTAATTCCATTCTAGTAAAAACTTACTGGAACGTGGGTAAACGTATAGTTGAAGAAGAACAGAGTGGAAAGGAACGTGCCGAGTATGGTATACACCTTATTGATTTGCTATCACATGAATTGTCATTGATCTATCCTAAGGGTTATTCCCCAAGAAACTTGCGTGATTATCGTCTTTTTTATCTGAGTTTCAAAGATTTAGAAATTTGGCACTCGCGAGTGCCAAATCTAACGTGGACCCACTACCGCACTTTGCTTTCAGTGACCAGCGATGATGCTAGATACTGGTATGTCCATGAAGCATCACAACAATCGTGGAGTGTCCGTACACTGGCTCGTAATGTGGGGTCACAATACTACTATCGCCTCTTGCAATCTCCAAAGAAAGAGGAAGTTGTAGCAGAAATGTTGCAATTGACAGAACCGCTCAAAGACGAACCGCAAAGTTTCCTAAAAGACCCGGTTGTTGCAGAGTTTTTGCAGTTACCGTCTAATGCGACTTTTACTGAATCTGATCTTGAACAAGCCATTATCAAACATTTAAAAGCGTTCTTGCTTGAAATGGGGCGTGGCTTCGCTTTCATGGCAGAGCAATATCATATCAGCACCGACGCCGGCGACTTCTTTGTTGACCTGGTGTTCTATAATGTAGTGCTGAAATGCTACGTCCTCATTGACTTGAAAACCAAGAAAGTCACACACCAGGACGTCGGGCAGATGGACATGAATGTGCGTATGTTTGACGATTTGAAACGTACCGACGGTGATAATCCAACAATCGGTCTGTTACTCTGTTCTGAAACCAGTAAAGATATTGCGCAATATTCTGTTCTTCATGACAGTAAACAACTGTTTGCAAGCAAATATCTTACTTATTTGCCCAAGAAGGAGGAACTTGACCGAGAGATTGAACGCCAGAAAGAAATTTTCTATTTGCAGCATAGTAAAGATAGACAGAATGACTAGACTATTAAAATAATCAAGAAATGAAGATGAAACAGATGAAACAGATGAAGCAATGGTTGATGGTTGCCGCCGTGATTGCATTGTGCGGCGCGATGACGGGCTGCAAGGGCAATGCCCAGCGCCCTGTGAACGGAACGTTTGAAAGCCCCATCGGTAAAGGCACTGCCCCCGAGGCGGTGCTGGATGCCACCAAGAAGATGGCGGTTACCGACGAGCGACTGGAAACGGTGATGGAAGACAAGGCTAACGGCGTGGCCGTGTATAGCCTGCTCAACTGCTCGGATGAGGTGTCCAGCGAAGGCTACGGCATGCTCATCGCCAAGGGCGATGTGCCCACCGCAATGCCCCAGATCAGGCACGGCCGCATGCCGCGGGCACGCTACGACGCCGCCACGGGCGACCTGTGGATTGTGGGCAGCGACATCGACGGTACGGGTGTGAATGTCGAGCGTCCTTATCTGCTGCGCTTTGACGCCGACGGCCATGCCGATATCGTTCGCGAGATTGACCCCTATGACATCCAGCAGGTCCTGTGCAAAGTGCTCTCCTACAGCATCAACGGACAGGAAATCATTTTCTATGCCGAGGGCAAGGAACTGGCCAGGGCCACCAACACGATGGAGGACATGGGCGGCTTTATGGACGACGCCATCTACATTGGCGAGCAGATTGCCTACGGCATCGAGGGACCGCTGACGGTCCAAGTCACCCCTGGCGTGAACTTTGTGGTCGGCAAGATTCTGCACTACGACGACATGCCCACCATCAGCGCCACCGTCACACTGGACGAGAAAGGCGGAATCACGCTGAGCGACTTCAAGGCCGAACCTTGACAACAACTCAGAAAAGGAAGACAATAAATACAATATAAAGCCATCCGGATTGTGGATGTTTAAAAAAACAACTCTATCAACTTAAACAATTACTTATCAAATAATTGTCTTTCTAGTATTTCTTGCTTTTAGATCAAAAACAAAAGACAAACTTGAACAACCGTGACAACTATAATAAGTTGTTGGAGTTGTTCAAGTTTGTCTTTAATTGAAATCGCCGTCGCAGAGGTTGCGGGGAGGTTTATTTCCCACCCATAGCGGTCTTCTCGGGATTGAGCTCTCCGATAGGCATTCCGCTGGTTACCGATGAGCTGCGGCGCATGATGTCCTCCATGCTGTCGATGACGTTGACGATGAAGTCGCCCAGTTTCTCGGCCTCGCAAACGATGTCCATATAGAAGATACCTGCCTTGTAGGGGTACTTCTTCTGGTTGACGTTCTCGATGTTCTCGGTGCGGCAGGCGTTGCGGAAGTTGTTGATTTCGCGCTCCTTGTTGTAGCTGCGCATCAGGTCCTCGGCCGTCACGTTGTCGATATCGCTAAGCACGGCATACATGTTGGTCATCGCCTCACTCACCAGGCGCAACATTTCATCGATGTTGGCATAATTGTACTCGTTGAAGTGGGCGTCGGCCTCCTCCTTGCGCACGAGGGCCTTGGCGATGTTATTGCAGCTGTCGCCGATGCTCTCCAGCTCGCTGATGATACTCAGCAGGCTGGCCACACGTGCCTTGGCCTGGCTGCTCAGGCGGCCGTCCAGTACCTTGTTGAGGTAGCTGCCGATTTCAAACTCCATGCGGTCGGTAATGTCCTCATACTTCTGGATACGCGACAATATCTTGTTGAACTCGGGCGTGCCGGTTTTGGTATGTACCAGTTCCTTGACCATGCCCAGCATGCGCTCAACACGTCCGGCAAACACGACAATCTCGCGCTGAGCCTGGTCGATGTTCAACTCGCTGGCACTCATGAGACCACCCTGGATATACTTGAGCTGGAACTCCTCGTCCTCTTTCTTCTTGCTCTTGATGAGCACATTGAGCAACTTCACATACAACTTGGTGAACCAAATCATAATCAGCAGGTTGCAAATCTTGAAGATGGTGTGGAACATGGTCATGCCGATTGACATGGCCACCTGTTCCTGGGCCAATGCATTGCCATCGACACTGGCACCGGCTTTCACGCTGTTATACAGTGCCAGGGGATCGCCCAGGCTGAAGACATCCCTCACTACCCAGGTCACCATCGACACAAACGGCTGGAAGATAATCAGTACCCACACGGCACCGAACAGGTTGAACAGAGCATGGCCCAATGCGGCCTTTTTGGCCTCGGCATTACCGCCCAGCGACGCCAGCAGCGGCGTGATCGATGTACCGATGCTGGCACCCAGCACCATGGCACAGGCGATGTCAAACGAGATCCAGCCCTTGGCAGCCATAATCAGCACGATGGCAAACGTGGCGGCACTGGACTGGATGACCATGGTCACGATCCAGCCCACAAGCGTGAAGAACAGGATGGACAGGAAACCCATCGACGTGTACTGCTGCAAGGAGGCGAACACCTCGGGCGACTTGGACAGGTCGGGCACATTGGCACTGATGGCGTCCAGACCCATGAACAGGAATGCGAAACCGATGAGCAACTCACCGATATTCTTGTAGTTGTTCCGCTTGATGAATAACATCGGCACGGCAAAAGCCAGCAAGGGCAGCAGGAAGGCCGACATCTTGACCTTGAAGCCGAAGATGGCGATAATCCACTCGGTGAACGTTGTACCCAGCGCAGCACCAAAGCTCACTGCCAGCGACTGTTCAAGCGGCATCAGGCCCGCATTGACAAAGCTGACGACCATCGATACCGATGCCGAGGAGCTCTGAATCAGCGCTGTGATGACAATACCCGTGATAACGGCAAGAACACGGTTCTTGGTCATCCAGGCCAGGATGGAACGCAAGCGACTACCGGCGGTCTTCTGCAAACCTTCACTCATGATTTTCATACCATAGAGGAAGAGGCACACCGCACCTATCAAGGCAAGAAAGTCAACAAAGGAGTAATCCATGAAACGTCAAGTGTTAGTTGATTGATAAATATTCGGTTACAAAGTTATAACAAAAAATGCAATTAACCGAGTGTTGGAACTATGATTTTTCGTAAACGGGAAAGATTTCGATTGCACAAAGGGCCGTTTAGGGGCCGATTCAGGGTTACTGGCTCCGGTTTTGGTGGGGTTGATTGAAAAATCCGTAATCAACTGCCTTGATTGTTCACAAAAATGACTATTTTTGTACTTTCCCATTGGGCAATGCCTATTCTAGTCGTTCCCAATCATCTAATAATCAATAAACTATAAATTTATGAAGAAATTTTACGCATTCCTGCTCATGGCAGCCGTGGCTGTTGGAGCAATGGCCGATGAGTTCGTGACCGACGGCACCGGCAACGTTTACACCTTTAACTCCCTGAGCCAGATCGAGGGCACCGGCGTGACCCTTCAGGACGACGGCTCCTACCTGGTGAGCGCCGACTTCACCATCGCCGAGGGCGACGTGCTGCAACTGATCAACAATGACGTCATCAAGATGGCCGATGGCGTGAGAATCACCCTCGATGGCGATGCCGACTTCACCCCCGCCGACACGGCAGTCGTTACCCGCGACGCCGAGGGCAGCAAGCCCAAGGGCTTCTGGATGATGGGCGAGAACGGCAATGCCAATATGAAGAACGTCACCTTTGAGTATGTGGGCGTTGTCTTTGGCGGCCTGAACAGCAGCCTGCATGCCGACAACTGCACCTTCACGCTGCACAACGGCAAGTCATCCAGCTCGGGTGCCCTGTCGTTCAACGCTTCGTGTGGCGGCAACATCGTCGAGAACTGCTACTTTATCGAGAACACCCTCAACGCTATCGGCAATGGTGCCAGCAACCCCGTGGGCATCATCATCCGTGACTGCATCTTCTGGCACAACACCACCGACAACCGTAACAAGCCCCAGATCAACCTGACCTGCGCTGGCGACTATGACGTTTACATCACCGGCAACGCAGTGATTGGCGGTCAGTTCACCATGTCGGGCGGCATCGGCGTGAGCAACATGATGGGCATGGGCCACACCGGCAAGGTCTATATCGAGGACAACTACATTGCCGACAACCGCTATGGCATCACCACCATCGGCTCGATGGACGCCATCATCAAGAACAACACGATGATCGACAACTGCTACGAGACCAACCCCAACAACGGCGGCAGCTGCGTCAGCATCTACGACAGCAGCAGTAGCAGCAACATCTACATGGAGGGTAACTGGATGGAAGGCGGCCTGTGGGGCATCACCGTTCCCAGTGGCGCTCCCAACATCAACCTGGGCAAGGTCGAGGATCCCGAGGCCGAGGATTACAACCCCGGCAACAACACCTTCGTGAACAACGGTAACGGCGGCGTACTCTATGACCTGTTCAACAACGGCACCGGCACCATCTGGGCACAGGGCAATACCTGGAACGTCGACGAGCAGACCGAGGAGAAGATCGAGGAGGTTATCTACCACCAGGTCGATGATCCCAGCAAGGGTCTGGTTATCTTCATGCCCGCTCATCAGGACGGTCCCTCAAGCGTCGAGGAGATTGAGGCAGCCCAGCAGACCGACGGTTTGTACTACAACCTGATGGGTCAGCCCGTCAGCGCTCCCGCCGCCGGCATCTACATCCACAACGGCAAGAAGATCCTCGTGAAGTAATTCCCTCACGACAACAACTGTTTTTATAAAAGGAAGACAATAAGTACAATAAATACAAAGCCATCCTGATTGTAACAGTTATTAAAGACAACTCTCACAACCTAAACAACTTAATCATTAGATAGTTGTTACAGTTGTGAGAGTTGTTTTTATTATAAAATAATGTCCCTTTGACAGAACGAATGGTCATTAAATATTATTTTTGAACATTCATGGATATTCGTGGACATTCGTGTTTAAACCGTGGCGACAAACCGATATCGATGGACTCAATAACACGAATGGCCATAAAACCCCACGAATGGTCATTAAATATTATTTTTGATCATTCATGGATATTCGTGGACATTCGTGTTTAACTCGTGGCAACGAAACGATATCGTTGGATTCAATAACACGAATAGCCATAAAACCACACGAATGGTCATTAAATATTATTTTTGATCATTCATGGATATTCGTGGACATTCGTGTTTTAACCGTGGCGACAAACCGATTTCGATGGACTCAATAACACGAATGGCCATAAAACCCCACGAATAGTCATTAAATATTATTCATAGGCATTCGTGTTTTAACCGTGGCGGGTGAATAAACGAGTGGGCCGGGGATTGAGTTCCCGGCCCACTTGTTGTTTAGGATGGCAGGTTATTGATTACCTGACGCTTACCTTGAAGGCCTGCTTGCACACGGTCACGATGTAGATGCCGGGAGCTACGGGCAGGGTGCGGCTGCCGTTGGCGATGAATGCGCCTGCCTGGCGGCCGTCGATGGTGTAAACGCGTACTTGCTGGCCCTCAAAGCCCTCGATGCTGATGCCGCCATTGACAGCGGTAACCTGCTGGGTCACGTTCAGCTCGTTGACACTGCTGGGCTTGTCCTCGCTGGTGATGCGGATGTTATCCAGCCAGATGCGCTCACTCACCATGCTCATGTTGCCACGGAAGCATACCTTGACGAAGTTGCCCAACTCGGCACCGGTCAGCGGGAGTTCAACGAGAACCCACTCGCCGTCGCCCTGAGTAACGTCGATCGTGGTCAATTCCTCATAGGGGTTGTCGTCGATGCTCTGCGAAACCACCAGGGTGGGCATCACGGTAGCACTCGAGGTCGTGCCCATGTAAACGTAGAACGACAGCGTATACTGCTGGGTGGGATCAACCTTCACCTTGGGCGATACCAGGTCGCTCCAGTGATAGCTGTTATAGTAGTTGCCGTTGTAGCACAAGGCAAAGCCATTGTCACCGTCCTGTGAGGTCATCTCCTCGTCATCGGTCATGATGTACCAGATGGTGCCATAGCTGGCAACGTCGGCATCGGCTACCCAACCGGTGGTGGAGAGTATGCCGTCGGTAAACGACTCGGCGAAGGGCATCTCCTTCAACTGACCCAGGACGATATCGTCGATGACAGCCTGGCCAATGCCGGCACTTGTCGACGGGATGACAGCGTAATAGTGCATCTGCATCTCGCTGGTGGGCTCACGGTCAACGATGAAGGTGGTCTCGGTAGTCGTGCCGATGATGACCATCTGCTCCTCGGGGGTGTTAGCATCGGGGAAGTACTCGACGATGGTGTACTGGAGCGAACCGTCGAGCACGCCACCATTGACGGCCTCGGCGGGAGCATCCCACGTCAGGATAGCCTTCTGGTTGTCCTCGTTACCGCGAATCCAGTAGTTCTCGACAGCCATGGGCACGTCAACACCGGCAAAGACGGTAGCCTCGCTCACCTTGCCGCGACCATACTCGTTCTCGGCCACGATGATGTAGGAGTTAGTGCCGTGCAAGGGCTCCTCGTCAACCCATTCCAGGCTCTGGCCGGGCTCAACGTTCTCGAACGTCTTCAAGGGGATGGCCGAACCGCTGCGGTAGATGTAGACCGTCAACGGGCCTTCGAGCGGACGCTGTGCATAGTCAACACTGGGTGCGTTGAAGGCAAAGTTCACCTTCAACAAACCGGTCATGTCGTGCTCGACAACCAGGTTCTCGACACTGTAGGGGGCAAAGGCCGAACCCACGAGCGTGATGCTGATGTCGTCGATGCTGGGTGAGATGTAGCTGCTGGCCACATCGGCAACCATGAGGATTGAAGGATAGTACTTGCCGGTCTCGCTGGCGATGACCTCGTTCTCGATGAGCACCTTCTCGCCATAGTTGGTGTAAGGCAGCTGGTCGGGATAGATGGTCTGGGCCGTCGAGTCGGGAGCCATGCCAATGCCTGCATAGCCCGGGCATACCTGGTTGTAGGAACTGTAGGTCCAGTTGAAGGCGTAGGTGTAAACCATGTCCTTCTCGAGCTTGATGGCGGGCATGTAGAGCCAGATCTTCTCAACGGGATGCTGCACGAAGTAGCCGTAGCCGCCCAGGGCCAGGTTCTGGTTGTAGCTGTACCAGATCCAGCGGTACTCGTTGGTGCTATAAACCGACGAGTCGTTGACGGTTACAAAGAAGCGTGCATCGGCCTCGGTGTCGAACGTGTTGGTGTACGGAGCGGTGTAAACGCCGATAAAGGCCTCGGCACTCACGCGCTTGCCCTCGCCCGACTCGTTGCTGATGCCCACGGTATAGGTGTGGACGCCCACGCCCTCGACAGTGTTGTCGGTCCAGGTAGCATTGCTGCCGGCCACAACGGGAATCTGAGCCACGGCGGGCTCGACACCGTCACGGTAGATGTTGGCGGTCAGGTCACCGGTCAGTTCGGCGCCATCGAGCGTGGTGGCGGGTGCGGTGAAAGTCACGTCGGCAATCATCTCACCATCCTCGTTGGGGATAATGGTCAGGTTGGTGGCCTCGGCGGGAGCAGAGTTCAAGCCCAACCTGTTCACTGCCATCGAGTTGACGAAGATACCCGAGGCGTTGTCCTCCCTGTGGGTGAACACGCGAACTGCGAAGTAGTAGGTACCGGTTTCCTCGACCTGGAAGTCAACCTCCCAGTCGGTGAGGGTACCGTTCACGTCATAGGCCTCGTTTGCGTCCAGCACCCTGAAGGTCGAGACGTCGGTGGGATCGGTACCCACGAGCAGGCTCACGCGCTCCTGATAGTTGGCAAAGGTGTTGCGCATGTTCACGATCAGGGCATAGGAGATGCCTTGCTCGATGCTGATGCCCGGCGAAATCAGGTAGTCGTCGGCAGCATCCTGGTCATCACCCATGTTGTAGGGACCCGTATAGATGCCCCAGTTGACGTTATAGTCATTGAAGCTCCAGGTATATTCCGAACCCCACTGGCTGGCATCGTTGTTGGCGTTGACAACGGTCCACAGGTCGCGGGTAGATGCATCGCTGAAGTCATCGAAATAGGGAGGCATGAAGGCGTTGCCGGTAAGGATGGCATTGGAAACAGTCTCCTCGCCCTGCTTGCCGTCGGCATTGAACGGGGTGACGATGTAGTAGTAGCGCTCCATCTTGGTGGGCAGGGTCTCGCTGAACTCACAAGCGCTCAGGCCCTCGGCAACCAGGACGTTGCCCGGCATGCGCACAACGTTATAGGTCACGTTCTCCAGGTAACCGCCGTTGACACCGGTAGCGGGAGCGTCCCACGTCAGGTGGCTCACACCGCCCTCGACGGTGAAAGTGAGGTTGGTCACGGGCAGCGGAGTGTCATAGCCTGCATAGGTGTACACATAGTTGGCAGGTGAATAACCGCCAGCGTTCTCGAGCAGCACATACACATAGTGGTTGTCGTTGCTCACCTCGCAGTTGAACAACTGCTGGCTGCCGGGAGCTGCGGGTACATAGTTGGCGATGGGCTCACCATCGAGCCAAACGGTCATGCGCACATTGCCGCTCAGGGCACTGCCGTTAACGGCCGTCGTGGGTACGGTGAAGCTGATGACGCCGTTGGTCGAGCTGCCGTCGAAGGTGAAGGCCAGGTCGCTGATGGCTGCGGGAGCCAGCTCGGGAGCCTTGTTGCCCTCGAAGAAGACGGTCGAAGCCTGCTCATTGCCGTTCAACTCCTTGACGAGCGTCACGCTGGCATCATAGGGGTCGATGGCATAGATGCCCGAACCCTGCTGGGTAACGGCCATCCACAGAAAGCAGCCGCTCTCGGGCTCATAGCCCATACCCTGGATATACAACGTGGGCATCACGCTGAGGGTACCCACCGAGCGGGCCTCGCCCATATCCTTGTCCATCTGGTAGAACTCACCGTCGCTACCCACACAGTACATGTCACCGTTGGGTGTGAATCCCAGCGTCAGGGGCTGGAACCTGTTGGGCCAGGGAGCGATGGTTTCAAACATGCGGGTCTTGGGGTTCCACACGGCCATGTTGAGGCCAGTGAGGTCGCTGTTGTACTGAATCGAGTAGAACTTGTCGCTGGTCACATCATAGGCCATCGTCGAGGGGATATAGCTGTAATCCACCGACTCATACACCTGCGACCAAAGCTCGTTGTACCCAACGCGGCTCAAGCCGTTATACTCAACGCCGTTGAGCGAGCCGAACAGCTCCATGGGCCTTGCACCCACCAGCTGGTCACGTCCCATGGCACTGGCCATGAAGTCATAGCGCAAATCGGTAGCAAGCGCCTGGAAACCAGCGTCAGCGCCGATAGTGTAAGAATAGATGCCGTAGGGCACCGAACCGATGCCATAGCCAGCCCAGTCGTCAGAGTTGGTCAGATTGACAAACATGGTCAATCCCTCGAACTGATCGGCAGCGGGTGCCTTCATTCTGGAGTCGGCCTTCTTGACAGGGAGCATCTTGGCCCTCTGCTGGGTCTTCACGACCTCCTTGACAGCCTTGGGGGCAGCCGTGTAGGTCGTGTTTTGCTCGCCGGCCGATGCCATCATGGCCACCAGCGCGAGCAACGCGAGTAAGGTTCTTGGTCTTCTCATGTGATCCTATAAGTTTAATGTTGATATTGCTGCCGCCACGAGAGGGCGGCAATGAATTACACATCGCAAAAATACTATTTCTCCGACACTTGTTCACGGCATCGGGTAGGGCAAATTGTACGAATTTCGGCAATTCACACAAAAAAATGCTCGAAAACAGTAGTTTCGGGCAACATTTTGTACGTCAGGAACGGTGGATGGGTCATTGGCCGCCCTTACGGGCCAAGCGCTGGTACTGTGACGGCGTCAGGCCAGTGATGCGCTTGAACGACGTGACAAACGTCGAGCGCGACTTGAAACCGACGCTCTCGCTGATGGCCTCGATGGTGTAGTTACCATAGTGCTCAATGTCGCCCATGCGCTTGCAGGCCTCCTTGATGCGATAGGAGTTGAGGAAATTGTTGAAATTCTGCTGGTAGTGCTCGTTGATGACCTGGGACACATACTTGTACTTGGAACCCGAGAGCATGGCCAGCCGCTCCAGCGAGAAATCGGGCGAGAAAATCTCGTCGTTGTTGTCCATGACCTCGAGAATGCGCGCCAGCAGTTGCTGCTTGTCGGCATCACTCAGGTGGCTGCTCTTGTACTTGACAGCGGCATCGGAATCAGAATCGGTATCGGCTTCCTCATCGCCAGCGTCTTCGATGGCATCGGCTACGGGCCGGTTGTCCTCCTCGAGATGCAACTCCTTGTCCTGCAGCTGGCGGCGCATGCGGCGCTCTTCTTCCTCGGCCCGCAGCATCTCCACGTTCTTTTGGTACAGTGACTGGTTGGAACGCGTCAGTTCACCGTTTTTCCTGTACACCAGGTAGAGCATCACCAGCAACACCAGCAGGAAAGCCAGCGAGATAATTGTGACGATGTTCATCACCTCGCGGTGCTGCTTCATCGCGGCCATCTCCTGCTCCATATCCTTGAGTTCGCCACGGAATTCCATCTCGCTCACGCTGGCCAGCTGCTGATAGTTGGTGAGCGTGTCCTTGAGCATTGTGTAACGGTTATAGTAATGTTCGCGCGCGTTGCGGTCGCCCAACTGCTGGTAGTACTGCGACAGCATCCCGTAAACCTCCAGTTTGCAATCCTTCATCTCCAGGTCAACGGCGATTTTCTCGCTTTGCTTCAGTGCCGCGATGGCGCGTGTATAGTCGCCTTGCATGGCATGGACCTTGGCCTTCTCGACATGGGTAAAATAAATCAGGCGGGAATAGCGTGTGGTGTCGATGAGCTGCAACTGCTTGTCATACATGGCAATGGCCTGGTCATACTGCTTGTGCTCAACGCTCTTGAGGGCCTGATAGAGCATCTTGTTGTAGCGGCGCAGGATCCACGTCGCATTGTCCTCGGGCAGTTGCAGGTAGTGGCTCCACATGCTGTTGGTCTGGTCGAGGCCGCCCTGGGCATAGGACATCGACAGGACGTCGGTGCACGCCATGTCGGTGTGCTCGTCGTCGTGGGTCCTCAAGCCCACGGCCAGGGCCTGGCGGTAGTAGTCCAGCGCCGTGGTGCCCAACTCATAGTTGCCGCACTCCTCCGAGATGGTCTGGTACATGCACCCAAAGCCCAGATAGATGTTGGCATCCTCGATACCGGCCTGGGTGGCGATTTCCTGGGCACGCGTCAGGCAGTCAAAGCACTTGGGATAATCGTAGAAGTCATAGAAGTAGATGGACCACAGTCTCATGTTGGCATCCTTGCAATGCCGCTTGTGGTCGAGCGACATCGATTGCTCGTAGCGGTTGGCGACGATGGTGTAGCACATCAGCGCCGTGTCCTTGCTGCCCCCGTCGGCAAAATCCTTGTCGGCCATGCCGATGAGACGCTCCAGGGGCAGGTCAAGCCACTTGCTGTGTTCCCGCAGGGCAGGCAGGGCAAGGCCTGGCAGCCCTATCAACACGGCAAGAAGACATGCTATGGCTCGGACGATTGTGCTCATATTTCAACTACTGAGCTACAAAAATAGTAAAAATTTCCCTTACCGTTTCAAAAAGCGGCACTAAACAACAACGACGGCGGGGGCATTCCCCGCCGTCGCATACAGATGGTCTGTTAATGGTATTGAAGTATTATTTATCAGCCCAGTCGTTTGAGCTTCACGGTGAAGTGGCGCATCAGGGGAGCTTCCCACTCGATGGCTACACCGCGCGTGATCTCGTTGCGACGGTCATATACGTTCTTCAGGGCAGCGGCAATCACGTTCATGTGGTTGTCGGTGTAAACGCGACGGGCGATGCACAGGCGCAGCAGGTCCAGGCCACCGAAGCGGTTCTCGCGGGTCACGGGGTCACGGTCGGCCAGGATGTAGCCGATTTCGCAACCACGGATGCCAGCCTCGAGATAGAGCTCGCAGGTCAGGGTCTGAGCGGGGAACTCTTCCTTGGGAACGTTGCACAGCACCTTGTCGGCGTCGATGAACAGGGCGTGGCCACCAACGGGACGCTGGTAGGGGATGCCATACTCATCGAGCTTCTTGGCCAGATACTGAACCTGGTGGATGCGGGTCTCGAGCATCTCAAACTCGGTGTTCTCGTCCAGACCGACAGCCAGAGCGTTCAGGTCACGGCCGTTCAGACCACCGTAGGTGAGGAAGCCCTCGAAGGGGATGCAGAACAGCTTGGCACCCTCGTACCAGTCCTCGCGGTTGGTAGCGATGAAGCCGCCCATGTTCACGAGGCCGTCCTTCTTGGCCGACATGGTCATGGCGTCAACATAGGAGTACATCTCGCGGGCAATCTCCTTGATGGTCTTGTCGGCGTAGCCCTCCTCACGGGTCTTGATAAAGTAGGAGTTCTCGGCAAAGCGGGCGCTGTCCATCACAACGGGCACGCCATACTTGTGGCACAGTTCGCAGGTGTCCTTGATGTTCTGCATCGACACGGGCTGGCCACCAACGGTGTTGTTGGTCACGGTCAGTACCATGAAGGGGACGTTACCGGGGTTCTCCTTGAGCACCTTCTCGAGCTTCTCGAGCGATACATTGCCCTTGAAGGGGATCTCGAGCTGGGTGTCCTTGGCCTCGTCGATGGTGACGTCGATGGCCTTGGCATGGCGGCTCTCGATGTGACCCTTGGTGGTGTCGAAGTGGGCGTTGCCGGGAACAACGTTACCTGCCTTCACCAGATAGGAGAACAGCACGTTCTCGGCAGCACGGCCCTGGTGGGTGGGGATGACATACTTGAAACCGAAGATGCGTTGTACCACGCTCTCAAACTTGTAGAATGAGCTGGCGCCGGCGTAACTCTCGTCACCCAGCATCATCTCGGACCACTGGCGGTCGCTCATCGCGCCGGTACCGGAGTCGGTCAGGCAGTCGATGTAAACCTGCTCGGCCTTGAGCATGAAAACGTTGTTGTGAGCTTCCTTGAGCCACTGTTCGCGCTCGGCACGAGTGCTCTTGCGCAGAGGCTCGATCATCTTGATTTTCCAAGATTCAGCAAATGGTAATTCCATTGAAATTCAAATATTTAGGTTAAACTTTATTTCTGTTTTTTACCAAAAATTGAACCCTTAGAAAAGGTAATTATATTCAATTTTTATGCAAAGTTACGGCAACTTGCCAAACTGGCAAAATCTCAGCCGATTTTTTTGCCCCATTGATGATTTTTAACAATTCATCAGCCTCCCTAAATTGTTATCAAACGGCCAAGACAACAACCATGAAATGAAAAAAAGAGCAATTAAGGCCATCCGGGTTCATTTTTTTGAAGAAAAGTAGGGCTAGAAGGACTTTTTATCGGTTGATCATTAATAAATGCGATTCTTGTATTTCATGTTTTTGAAACAAAAAAAATGTCTTTCTTGTCTTCAAGTCAGCGATTAAGGCAAGTTTTTTTGTAATTTTGCACCCTCAAAATTGAAGAATGGCTCGATGCGCAAGCAAGACAACTATACTTTCCTGACCACGGCACCCATCCGTCGCGTGATTCCGGCGATGGCTGTGCCTACCATCATCAGTATGCTTGTCACGAGCATCTACAACCTGGTGGACACCTACTACGTGGGCCTGCTCAACACCCAGGCCACTGCAGCCGTGGGCGTGGTGTTCCCCGTGATGGCGATTATCCAGTCCATCGGTTTCTTGTTTGGACAAGGCTCCGGCACTTACATGTCGCGGCACCTGGGCGCCCGTCGCCTGGATGAGGCCCGCCAGATGGCTGCGACCTCGTTTGTGGGCAGCATCGCGTGGGGACTGGTCATCACCGTGCTGGGTCTGATATTCCTCGAGCCCCTGTCCATTGCGCTGGGTTCAACACCCACCATCCTACCCTACACCAAGGAATTTATGGGCGTTATCCTGCTGGGCGCTCCGCTGATGACGGCCTCGATGGTCATCAACAACCAGATGCGTTTCCAGGGCAACGCGACCCAGGCGATGTACGGCATGATATCGGGTGCTGTCCTCAACGTGCTGCTGGTGCCGCTGTTCATGTTCACCTTCGGGCTGGGCATTTTGGGCACCGCCATCGGTACGGTCTTGAGCCAGTTGTTCGGTTTCATCGTCTTGTGGGTGATGTCACGCAAGGGCGAGAACATACCCATCGACCTCAGGCAAGCCTCACGCAAGTGGCATTTCCAGCAGGAAATCCTCAAGGGCGGCACACCGTCGCTCACGCGCCAGGCGCTGGCCAGCATCGCCACACTGATGCTGAACGTGGCCGCAGGCGTGTATGGCGACGCCGCGATAGCCGGTATGTCGATTGTTTCGCGACTGGCTTTCATCATCTTTGCCATCATCATCGGCGTGGGACAAGGTTACCAGCCTTTCTGTGGCTTCAACTACGGCGCCGGCCTGTACAAACGCCTGCTCAAGGGCTTCTACTTCACCATCCTGCTTGACATGGCCGTGCTGCTGGTCATGTGCGGCCCCGCCTTTGTGTTCGCCGAGCAGCTGGTGGACATCCTGCGTGACGACCCCGAGGTGGTTGCCGTGGGCGCCATCGCACTGCGTTGGCAACTCGTGGCACTGCCCATGGCCGCAGTGGTCACCGTGTGCAACATGACGCTGCAGACCACTGGCCAAAGCCTGTCGGCCAACATCCTGGCCGCCGCCCGCAACGGCATCTTCTTCATCCCGCTGATTCTGATTTTGCCCCATTTCCTGGGCCTGAAGGGAGTCGAGATCTGCCAGGCCGTCTGTGACGTGCTGGCCTTCCTGCTCGCCATCCCCTTGACCGTCCATTTCTTCCGCACCCTGCAAAAAGGAAAACAATAAATACCAGCCAATCACACTTGATAATTTAATCGACAATGCCGATGCCGTTGTCGATTGGGTTTCATCTGCAGTTTACTTTTTAGGCAATGACGATGAGTTGGTATTTCCTGAAAGTCAGCCGATTGCTGTATTTTTCGGGTTTACTTTATCTTTCATTCATAGTGGATGGTGCCTCGGGATGTTGTAAATTTGTAACCGTGAAGCATTATCATTTTTAATAACCTAAAAATTAAAATTATTATGAAAAATCAAACCTTATTACGCAGGCTGCTGGCGCTATTGCTGGCATGGCCGCTGCTGATGTCGGCCCAGGAGGTCACCTTCTGGAATTTCTCCGACGTCGAGATGTTTCCCAGCGACACCTTGTGGGAAACGACCACCCTTCATGGCGTGACCTTTGTCACTGACGGCTCGTCGGCCGACCGTGTCCCCATCTTCCAGAGTTGCTCAGAGCGCTCGTGGACCTCGGTCGATGGTGCCGAGACGCTGACGTTTACCCAGCGTTTGAAGATCAATGGCAAGTCGAGCACGGCTTACCGTTGGCTGTATTTTACCGCCAGTCCTGGTGACACCATCGAGGTGTGGGGTAACTCCACGTCCTCGTCCTCAGCACGCACACTCACGTTCAAGAGCGGCGGTTACAACGGCGTGTCGTGGGGCGATGTTGACCTGGCAACAGGTTCTGACCCTTCCTATGGCTATGTGGTGTATGGCGGTAGCGAGGAAACTGTCATGGCGATGGTTTCTTCAGGCTCTTGGTACACCTATGCCATTCGCCTGAAACCCAATCCCGACTTTGGAGGCGACACCCCACCGACCCCCACCAAGCGTTGGTTCTTGAAACACCCGTGGAGCGGTGGCTCGTGGGAGTGGCGCGAAGTCTTACCTAACGAGGATGCGTCGCTTTACAGCCGCAAGGACGTCTTCGGTGGCAGCGGCTGCAACTATGCCGATAACATCAACGGCAGCGGCTCGTCGTGGGTTCCTCTGGAGAATATTGAACTGATTAACAACCCCAACGTGGGTGACTCCTGCGAGTTCATCTTCAACCCCATGACCGGGGCTATCAGCATCCGCAACATGGGAGAGACTCAGGAGGAAACGGGGCCGCGCTGGTTCTTCAAGCATGGCTGGGGTGACGGCCTGGATGCCTCGTGGGAATGGCGTGAACTCTATCCCAATGCCGATTCAACTTTATACATTCGTCAAGACGTCTATGGCGGCACGGGTTGTAACTATGCCGACAATGCTTTGGGCGTTAATTCGGTATGGGTTCCCTTGAGCGACCTTACCCTGATTGATAACCCCGCAGTGGGCGACTCGGCAGAGTTCGCCTTCAACCCTGTCACAAAGGCAATTTCCATCCGCCTGACCAAGGCGGCCCCGCAGGACGAGGTCATTATCGAGCCCGACCCCACCAAAGCGTTCTCACTCGTGGGTGGACGCGTATATCTTGACAACAGTGTGACTGGCTGGGATGACGAGTGCATCTATCTGGTGGTGGGCAACGACAGTGAATCGTTGTGCGTGCGTTTCTTGCCCGATTCGTTGGGCCGCCTCACCTGCCCCGTGCCTTATGTCAAAGAAGACATCACCTATGCCGCCGTGATAGGCAACAGCCACTTTACCAGCGGCTCTTGGGGACCTTCTAACCTCACTTCAGCTAATCACTACTCGGACGTTTACACTGGGGGGTGGCAGTCAGGCGTGAATGACGGTTGGGAGATCACCTTAGGTGCTGCCGACAATGGCAGTCCGCTCACGCTGACTCATCTTGAGGGTGAATATGGCGAGAGGTTCACCACTACCGAGAAGAACAACTGCTTCCGCTTGAATGATGACTTACGTCAAATCACGTTCATCTTCTCGACCTCACGCACCCGCTTCGTTATCTCGCCGCTGAACCTGCAGAAGCTTTACGTCTATGGGTCCATTTCCAATTGGTCGCAGAGTGATGCCGACTACCAGATGACAGGCTTCAGTACCGATGGCTGCTTCTACTTGACCTTACCTTACAGCGCCATCGAGCGTACTGGCAATGGTGGCCAACCCGAGTTCCTGTTCAAGGTCTATCACGTGAACGGAAACTCCTATGTCACCCAGTCATGGCCCACGCTGGCCGAGGGATGTGAGGACTACCTGACCTTCTGCTCTAACGGCTGGAAGCAGATTGTAGCCTTCAACGACGATGATGTGGAGGACTTGGCACAGCGCAAGGAGACGGCTTTGTATATCCGTCCGCTGGCCAACTTTGACTTGACCAACAGGATGGAGCAGGAGCGCATTTCCAACTTCCGCCGTGTGCCTGGCACCCAGCACTTATACCGCTCCTACCATCCCTATCACTCATCGCGTGCTCAATATGACACCGAGCGTGCACGTCTCGAGTGGGTTGCCGCCTTGGCAACCGAGGCCGGAATCAATTGCGACATCGCTCTGTCGGGCAATTTGGAGTCGGAGGATGGTACCGCAACTTACACCGTCAACGGCACAACCTACACCACCAGCATTCCCGATTACTACCGTGCGATTATCAGCAATCACCGTGTGCTCTATGTGGGCAAGCAGAACGGTCACACGCCTTCCTATGACCATGCCCTCTATTACACCGACCAAAGCCGCTTCGCTGAGTGGATCCAGGAAATTGTGCGCTTTATCAACGATGAGGACCATCCCGTACCGTTCCAGATCCATTGCCACTTGGGAGCTGACCGCACCGGTGTGTTCTCAGGGGTTCTTGCCGCGATGTGTGGTGCATCGTGGGATGACATCGCTGCCGACTACATGCGTACTAGCGACATGCAGATTTCAGAGTATCGCCATTCTAATCAGTTGCGTTACGCCTTCTATCTGCTCACGGGCTTTGACCCGCTGATTTTGCCCTCAGGTCCCAATGCCGTGCCCACGGTTTACACTGCTGTGACACTTGATGATGCAATCGCTTCACATGCCGCCTACAGCGGTGGTAGGGTACTCTACACCTATCCGGCTATCGGCACCTTGTTGCCCACCTTAAAGGATGCCATCGCTGCCCACTTTGTCAATGGCGGCTATCTTGAGATGGAAGAGGTTGAGGCTTGTGTTGCCAAGTTGCGTGGTGACGAGCAGATTCCGACAGGTGTCATTGACATCCGTGATGATGTGATGTCGCCTCAAGTGCAAAAGATATTTAGCAACGGCCGTCTGCTGATCATTCGTGACGGTGTTGCTTATGACGCGTGGGGCCACATTGTGGATGTGAAGTAACGTTCTCTCTATACTCTCTTCCTCACACTTGAGGAACGTCAAAGCGAGGGGATGGCCACAACAGCCATCCCCTCGTTATTCACAACCGCCTCACGTGTGCGATAAATTCGTCCTTGGGCAGGTCCGAACGGTTACGGGTCTTGAGCCTGTAGTTATAGACTGTCTGGGGGGAATAATGCAGGAAACTGGCAATCTTGACGCTGTCGTTGATACCCAGCCTGACCAATGCGTAGATGCGCAGCTCGGGCGAGAGCAGGTTGTTACCCTTAACCTCGATGTGCTCACCTGGGCGTAGCAGAGCATTAAAACGCTCGACGAAATCAGGGAAAAGCTCCAAAAAAATCATGTCAAAATTGTAGAACAGCTGGCTTAGGTCCTGCTTCATGGTCGATTGGTCGAGCTGAGCCTGTAGCTCCTTGTTTTTGCCCGTTTTGAGTTTGCCGAGGATGCTGATTCGGTTTTTCTCGGCCTCGCTGATGTAATTGGAGCACAAGTTGAACAACTGCCCGATATACTCTTCCTTAATCATATTGCTCTCGACGAGTTCCTTGTTGAGCTCTTCTAGTTGGGCATTGAGTGACAGCAGTTTGTCGTTATTGACTGCTAGCTCGTTGTGCATCATCGTCAAGTGTTTGTTTCTCTTATAGATACCCCACAGCAGGATGCTCAATAGGGCGGCGGCAATGAGGACGGCGACAATAAGGATGTTGCGCCTGGTGGATGAGGCCCGCTGTTTTTGTGAATAGGCGGTAGTGATGATAGGCAGATACTCGCCCACGAGCGAGAGCCTGCTGCGAGCGTTACTGGTCATCACATCATTAAGCGAACAGGTGATGTAGCGGTAGGCACGCTCGGTGTCCCCCTCCTTATACAGCATCCAGGCCAGCGATTGCAGTGAGGTATAGGTCTTGTTGCAGTTGCGCTTGTCGATAATTGACGACATGGTGTAGCAGTATTTTGCCCCTTGGGTGTCACCGATATCGCGATAGGTGTCGCCCAGCACAAACCAGTAGATGGCAGAGTTGGACACCAAGTTGCTGTGCGACTTGCCGAACTGCAGTAGCCCGTCGAGTGCTTCCTGGATGTGACCGCGGCTCTTCTCAATTTCGCAGGTGTTGACACACACTGTCAATGGGTCATCACTGTTCACTATGTTCACTGTGTCGCGGTAGTGCATCAGCAGGGGCTTGTAATAGGCTATCTCGTCGGCATCGGTGGTCATTTGCGACAGGGAGAGCAGGATGCTGTGGTAGAGGTAATAGAAATGGGCGTTACCCTTGATGTAAGGGGTGTGGGGAATATTGTCGAGTACAGCCAGAGCATCATTAAGGCGCCCTAGGCATTTCAGGGCATCGGCCTCGTCAAGGCGGGCCGACGATAACGAGTCAAGCGAAAGCACTCCGTCAGCCATCTTGACTCGCTGGCGGGCATAGTAGAGCGCTGAGTCCAACCTGTACTTGCGGTAATTGAGAAACAGTGTGTGGGCAAGTTCAAAGCGACCCTCCTGATTGGGAGCATTCTCATACATCTTCTTGTACCGCACCAGATGCTGCTGCAGTTGCTGGTCATAGTAGGCGCTGCTGTCGATGACGGCATCAAGCATTTTGAGCAGCGAGTCCACGTGATAGCGCTCGCCGGCATGAGCCACGGAGCAACACATGCATAGCCATATCATTATGGCTATCCGCAGTATTGACCCGGCTCGCATGAGTGGTGGGATTTAGTATTGTTCATTCTCGTTGGGGAAGTCGCCGCTCTTGACGTCGGTGATGTAGTTGCCCACGCTATCGATAATCTGCTCGCCCAGGTTGTTATAGACGCGCAGGAACTTGGGTTTGAACTCACGGTTCAGGCCCAGCATGTCGTGCAGCACAAGCACCTGGCCGCTGCAAGCTCCGCCACCACCAATGCCTATGGTGGGCACGTTGATGCTCTGGGTGACCTTGGCAGCCAGCGTGGCGGGAATTTTCTCCAGCACGATACCGAAGCAGCCTATCTCGGCCAGCACCTTGGCGTCGGCCAGCAGGCGTGTGGCTTCGGCCTCACCCTCGGCACGCGTAGCATAGGTACCGAACTTGTTGATTGACTGCGGAGTAAGTCCCAGGTGGCCCATCACGGGGATGCCGGCACGCAGTATCATCTCGATGGCTGGACGCATCTCACGTCCACCCTCAAGTTTCACGCCGTCGGCACCGGTTTCCTGCATGATGCGCACGGCATTGCGCTGGGCATCCATTGGGTCGCCCTGATAGGTGCCGAAAGGCATATCCACGATGACCATCGCACGCTTGACGGCGCGCACTACCGTGCGGCCATACACAATCATATCGTCGATGGTGATGGGGATTGTGGTGGCATTGCCCTGCATGACGTTGGAAGCGCTGTCGCCCACCAGGATGATGTCGATACCGGCTTGGTCAACAAGTGTTGCCATGGTGTAGTCATAGGCCGTAATCATCGCGATTTTCTCGCCTGCGTTGCGCATGTCGGCGATGCGCTTGGTCGTTACCTTGCGGGGGTCGGAAACAGTATAGGTTGACATGATAGTAATGTGCTATAATTAAAGATTGTTATTAAGTGGCTGCAAATGTACACGTTTTACACTCAACATTCAAATTTTGGGCCAGATTAAACCAAAAAAAGTTTAAAACGTCTTATTATTCGGTTAATTTTGGCGAAGACAAGGCCGATAAGTGTACTTTTTGACCTCGACTTGCTCAAAATTTCGGTTTTTATTGCTAATTTTGGCGCGCAAAAATCATTAACAACAATAATTAACTTTAAAACGTACACAAAAATGAAGAAATTCTTATTATCACTCGCTCTGGTGGCTTTTGCCGCAAGCGCATCGATGGCTCAGGCTCCCGTCAAGACTGCACAAGTTACTGCTCCGAAGCACGAGAAGTGCGAGGGTCACAAGGATGGTCAGAAGTGTAACAAGCCCGCCGACCAGCAGTGCCCCGATTGCAAGGAAAAGGCTGCTAAGCAGGAATGCAAGAAAGAGGCTGGCAAGCAGTGCGAAAAGGCTGCCATGATGAAAAAGCAGGAGTGCAAGGAAGGTATGAAGCACGAATGCAAGGAAGCCAAGAAAGAGTGCAAGGAAGGCATGAAGGAATGCAAAGAAGGCATGAAGCACGAGTGCAAGGAAGGTGCCGCCAAGCAGTGTGACAAGGCCGCTGCCCCGAAGAAGGACTGCTGCAAAGACAAGAAAATGGAAGGCCAGAAGTGCGACAAGCCGGCCGACCAGCAGTGCCCCGATTGCAAGGAGAAGGCTAAGAAGAACTAATCCAGGCCCCCGTCAAGGCCTTGGCTTGAATGGCATCGACCATCAAGCCAGCAAAAATCCCTGATTTCCTCGATGAAATCGGGGATTTTTGTATTTTTAAGCTCCAAACCTAGTAAGACAGGACACTTGGAAATGAATTTAGATAAATCACGTGATTAAAACAATTTAATGTTTTCAAAATCAATGAAATAACATTTTAAAGCACTTTGATTTATATTGGATGCCCTTTGTTGTGTCGATGCAATGAGATAATTTTGCGACAAATTAACATTATATATTAACACGTTCATCAATTATGAAGAAATTCTCAACTTTACTCAATCTTGCCGCCATCATGCTGCTGTCAGTAGCATGGGGAGGCAACGTCTGGGCCCAAGATGCACTGCCGCTCACGGCAGATGCACCTCAGGTGACTCAAGACTTTGACGGCATGTGGGATGCTGCAGCACAGGCTGCCACGCTCAATATGCCGCAGGGCTGGCGCATCGAGCGCCAGATGAGTGCGCCCCGCACGGTGGGCAGCTATGCCTCGGCAGCTACCGAGGTCATGTACACTGGCGGCACCAGCCTGGCCAGCAATGCCAAGAACGGCACCTGGAATTTCGCTTCCAGCAGCGTGCCCAGCGATTGCTCGGTAGGCGGCCTGTCGACGACGGTCGACGGCGGCACCCGCTGCATCAACGTGATGACTTGCCTGCACAATGCGGGCGATGAGGCCATCACCAAGTTGACGTTCAACTACGATATCGAGAAGTACCGCGACGGCGACAACCCCGCCGGCTTTGCAGTGCAGCTCTACGTCTCGACCGATGGTGTAACGTGGAACAATGCAGGCGAGGACTTCTACAACTACTTCGCTCCTGACGGTGCCACTATCGGCGCCGAGGTCGTGCCCATCAGCACAACTGCTGTGGCAGGCAAGCAGCTCATGGTAGATCTGGCTGCCGGCAGTGACCTGTATCTGGCTTGGAACATCAGCGTAGCCAGCAGCACCAGCCCCAACAAGGCTATGGGTCTGTCGATTGACAACGTGGTCATCGATGCCACCTTCGCCTCTCAGGACCAGTCCTGCTATATCTACGTCGAGGATGTGACCAAGTGGAGTGCCCTGTATATGGCTCTCGACGGCGGCGAGGCACAAGCTGCTGCCAGCAGTGCCGTAGTCAACGGCGTGACCTACAAGGTGTGGTCGCTCGACATGGACGGCAACGAGCACCAGCTGATGTTCACCGACAAGCTTGGCAATAGTGTTAACTGCAGCGTTATCGCCGACAATGACCACTACCTGTGCCTGACCAAGGAGGGTGCTACCGAAATCACCGATCCGCAGAATTACGACGGTTATGTTGACCCGACCCGTCCCCCGTTTGTCGCTTCGGGCATCTACCTGCGCGGCGAGGTGAACAGCTGGGGCGCAGTTGCCGAGTGGGAATTCAGCGACGAGGGCAACGGCACCTATGTGCTCTATGACAAGACCCTCAGCGGCCAGTTCAAGGTGGCCGATGCGAGCTGGAGCAGTGCATGCAACTACGGCAGCAACGGCACCAGTGTCCAGGTGGACGTTCCCTACAACCTCGTGTTAGGTACCAACGACAATATCTCCTGCGGCGGCAACACCTACGTGTGCAAGCGCATTGTCCTCAACATCGTTGACGGTGCTGCCACGCTGATGCTCGTGAGCGACGATGACGACACGGGCCTGACCTCGGTCTATGTCATCGGTGACAACAACGGCTGGAACTATATGGATACGTCGGGCGAGCTGAAGCTCGTCGAGGGCAAGACCTTCCAGGGCCAGGTAACCATGCCTGCCGTGGGCGACGGCTACAGCCACTGGCGCATCTATCAGCGCCTGGGCATGGGCGGCGTGTGGGGCGCCGAGAGCGACCTCACCGGCGACAACACCAGCGGTACGCTCGTCAAGGGCGCCACGGGCAAGGTGTCGACCGCTCCAGGTACCTATGACGTAACCTTCAACCTCGAGACTGGCGAGTACAGCCTGACGCTGTCGGCCTCAACGCCCACCACGATGACACTGCAGCCCGCCAATGTCGTGCTCGTGCCCGAAGTGCCCGAGCAGGTCAAGGTGCTGTCGCTCAACAACAGCCTCATTTATTATAATAACCAGGACGCCATGTTCAACGACATTGCACAAGCCATGGGCAAGGACGCCAACTGGACCAAGCACACCCTGCTGGGCAAGTCGCTCATGGCCCACTGGGAGGAAGGCGACGGTGTAGCCGAGGACGGTAACCCCGGTGCCAAGATGCTTGTGCGCAGCGAGGCATGGACCCACATCATCCTGCAGGAGCAGAGTTCACTGCCCCGCACCAATATCGAGTCCTTCCGCGCCAACGTGAAACTCTGGGTGGACTACATCCGCGAATACTGCCCCAACCCCAACGCCATCATCATCTTGCCCATCAACTGGGCCTATGCCGGCGACTGGGCAAACTACACCGCCTTCAACTCGACGTTTGTCAAGAACTACCAGGATGTAGCCCTTGACCTGGGCGTGACGCTGTGCCCCGTGGGCGTAGCCTATCAGGACATCTATGACCGTGAGGGCACCGCAGGCACCCTGACGTGGTTCCAAGATGACCGCCACCCCACCCCCAAGTCGACCTATGTGGCTGCTGCCATGGAATACGGCCTCATCTACGGCGTTGACCCGCTCACCATCACCTGGGCACCTAGCGGCATGAGCAGCGACGATGCAGCCGCCATGCGCGGTTATGCCAGCCGAGCCCTGAACGGCTTCACCAACTATGTGGACCACACTGCAGGCCAAGTGCATTACAAGGTGACCGTGCGCGACCAGTTCGGCATGGAAATCGAGGCACCCACTCCTGTGGAGATGACCCTGAGCGACGGCGGTAACATTGACGCCGACCTGGTATTCACCAGCAACGGCATCAACGGTGAATATACCGTGACCGCAACAACCGGTGACTTCACCCAGAACGCAACCGTCAAGGTCGCCAGCGCAATGACCGAGGTAGTGACCTACCCCGCCATCGAACTGAACGAGACCGTCTTGAGCGCCAGCGAGAACTTTGACACGATGGGTGATGAGGCTACCGCCACCTTGCCCGCAGCATGGCGCATCGACCGCATCCTGACCGCTCCGCGCACCATGGGTAGCTACGAACTGGCCGCCGACACGACGATGTACAGCGGCGGCGTGAGCCTGCCCAGCAATGCCAAGAACGGTACTTGGAACTTTGGCGACAATGCCGGCAACGACCGTGCCCTGGGTGGCATCTCGACCGGTGTAGCCAATGGCACGCGCTGCGTCAACGTCTATGCCCACCTGCTGAACACCGGCAAGAAGGACATCGAGAACGTGAACGTCAGCTACAATGTTGAGAAATACCGCAAGGGCAACAACAGCGCGGGCTTTGCCGTGCAGCTCTATTATTCCATCGACGGCCGCAACTGGACCAGCGCCGGCAACAATTTCTACACCTATTTCGCTCCCGACAGCGAGACGGCAGGTTATGAGACCGTTCCCGGCGAGGTGGTTCCCGTGAGCGCCATGCTCGGCACAAAACTCGCACGCGGTTGCGACCTGTACCTGGCTTGGAACATCAGCGTGGCCAGTGGCGATGCCGCACAGGGCGCCATGGCATTGGGTATCGACGACTTCGCCATCAGCGGCGAGCTGCCCACAATTCCCACCAGCCAGCACTACATCTTTGTCAACGACCAGACCGGTTGGGATGCCCTGGGACTGTATGCCTGGGGTGACAGCGAACTCTTCGGCGCATGGCCCGGCGAGGCCAGCGTGGGCGATTCCATCGTCAACGACATCAAGTACAAGGTGTTCCTGCTCGATACCGAGGGTGGCAACTATCACCTGATTTTCAACAATTGGAACAACGGTGTGCAGTTGCCCGACTATGACATCGTAGCCGATCGCGACTACTTCTTCACCATCACGGCCGACGGAGTAACCGAAGACGAGACCGCCGTTATCGAGTGCATGCTCGATGCTGCTCCCGTTATCCAAGTCAACGGCAAGCAAGTGACCTATCCTGGCAACATCACCGTTTACAACACCAACGGCCAGACGGTTGCCATCGGCAAGGACAGCATGGGACTTGCCCACCTGTCACGCGGCATCTACATCGTGCAGGGCCGCAGCGGCAGCAATGTCTCCACCATCAAGATCACTATCGGTTCATAACCAATTTTTCATTTATTCCCGGCTGCCGCATGACCACATGTGGCAGCCTTTTTTATCCTCAAAAAACCGCTATAATTTGCCACGAAAGGGGTAAAATAGTCATTCGTGGCAAATTATAACGGTTTTTCCTTATTGTAAATGGTAGGATTTTTAAAAAAGTTGTTCAATAACATTTATTTGTTTGAGGTAGATTTGACTGAGCCGCACAATAGCTATGTTTTTCTTTCGTTTATGTTCTTAAAAAAACTGAAGCAGATGGATTATTTTGGTTGATTGGGCAAAATGTCGTAATTTCGCAGTGTTAAAACAAATCGAAGGCACATTAGCGCAATGAAAATCGGAAATATTGACTTGGGCGAACGCCCTGTGATGCTGGCACCCATGGAGGATGTGACTGACCAATCGTTCAGACTCATCTGCCGTGAGCAGGGGGCCGATATGGTCTATACCGAATTCGTTAGTGCCGACGCATTGATACGCAGCATCGAACGCTCGTTCCAGAAGATGGCGATTGCCCCTGGCGAGCGTCCAGCCGCTATCCAGATCTATGGACGATACAAGGACGCCATGGTCGAGGCGGCCCGCATCGCTGCCACTGCCAAACCCGATTTTATCGACATCAACTGGGGCTGTCCCGTCAAGAAGATTGCGGGCAAGGGCTCGGGGGCCGGCATGCTGCGCAACGTGCCGCTGCTGCTCGAGATTACCCGTGCCGTGGTCGATGCCGTCGACCTGCCGGTAACAGTAAAAACCCGTCTGGGCTGGGACCATGACAACAAAATCATCGTCGACCTGGCCGAGCAGCTGCAGGATTGCGGCATCGCGGCGCTCACCATACACGGGCGCACGCGTTCCCAAATCTACAGCGGCGAGGCCGACTGGACCCTCATCGGCGAGGTCAAGAACAACCCCCGCATGAAGATTCCCATCATCGGCAACGGCGACGTGACTACCCCGCAGCGCCTCAAGGAGTGCTTTGACCGCTATGGTGTCGACGGCGTGATGGTGGGCCGCGCCAGCATCGGTGCGCCATGGATTTTCAGGGAGATGAAGCAGTACCTGCTCACGGGCGAGGTTCCCGCCATCAGCAATACCGAGAAAATGGCGTTGATTCGCCGCCAGATTGACGAGAGCATCGACCGCATCGACGAGTACCGCGGCATCCTCCACATCCGCCGCCACCTGGCTGCCACACCGCTGTTCAAGGGTATCCGCAACTTCAGGCCGCTACGCATCGCCATGTTGCAGGCCAATACCCGCCAGGAACTCGACGCCATTCTCGACCATATCGAGAACGACATACTACCGAACATAGAAACTCAGGATCAAGATAATGATGATGAAACAAGGGTTAATTAGTATCATAATGATGGCTCTCGTGACGATGACTGGGCTTGCCCAGGCTACTCGCCACGAGGTCAAAGTGGGAAACTTTACCCGACTGTCGCTGGTGGACAACATCAACGTCAACTATCGCTGCAACGCCGACTCGGCCGGCCTGGCGGTATTCACATGCCCACAAGATGTGGCCGACCGGCTCATGTTCACGTTGAACGCCAAGGGACGGCTGAGCATACAGGTCGATGACGAGTATGAACGGATTGGCAAACTGCCCACCATCACCATTTACTCGTCGTCGCTCGACGAGGCCGAGAATGCAGGCGACAGCATCTTGAGAGTCTCGGAATTGCCGCCCATGAAGGAGTTCAAATTGCGCCTCATCGATAACGGCAAGGTGATTGCCAGGGGATTGAGAGCTTCGCAGCTCGAACTGCAAATCCTGAGCGGTAAAGGCAAGATCATTGCCGACGGCTCTTGCGACGACCTGTCGCTACGCCTTGTGGGAACCGGCGAGATTCAGGCCGACAATGTCACCGCAACCAATGTGTCGTGCCGCATCATGGGCACCGGAAGGATTGGCTGTCACGTCAACGGCGGTGACCTCAAGGTGAGTGGCAGCGGCACGGGCAAGGTCTATTACAAGGGCAAGCCCAGCAAAGTCACCGTGCGCAAACTCGGCACCATCAAGGCGATTCCCATGGAATAGGCTTTAGGACAACTGATAATCGATAGAAATCATTAACAATAGATCAACCGCAAACTAAAAACGAAATAATCATGTTTAAGAAAGAGACTTACATTGAGAGACGCAACGAGTTGAAAAAACTCGTGGGCGATGGTGTGATTCTGCTCTTTGGCAACAACGAGTCACCGTGTAACTATCCCAACAACGCTTATTATCCCTTCCGTCAGGACTCGTCGTTCCTGTACTACTTCGGTCAACAGCGCGACGGTCTGGTGGGTGTGATCGACATCGACAACAATAAGGAAATCCTGGTGGGCGATGACATCGACATCGAGGATATCGTGTGGTATGGCTCGGTAGACAGCGTGGCCGACATGGCTGCCCAGGTGGGCGTCGCCAACTCAGCCCCGATGAAACAGCTGCAGGTTATCTGTGACGAGGCCCGTGCCAAGGGCCGCCGCATCCATTTCCTGCCTCCTTACCGCCACGACACCAAAATCCAAATCATGGACCTGCTGGGCATCCATCCCGCCAAGCAGGCCGAAGCCGTCAGCCACGACCTGCGCATGGCCGTTATCAACATGCGCTCGGTAAAGACTGCTGAGGAAATCGTCGAACTGGAACGTGCCGCCGAGGTGGGCTACCTGATGCACACTACCGCCATGCGCCTCATCAAGCCGGGCGTGACCGAGAAATACATCGGCGGACAGATTGACGGCATCGCCGAGAGCTATGGCGCCAAGACCAGTTTCGCCACCATCTTCTCGCAGCATGGCGAGATCATGCACGGCAACCCGTCGATGGCTCCGCTCGAGGCCGGCCGCCTCGCCCTGTGTGACTGCGGTGCCGAGACCATGGAGTTCTATTGCAGCGACAACACCCGCACGATGCCCGTCTCCGGCAAGTATGACCAGCGACAGCTGGAAATTTACCGCATCGTCGAGGAATGCCACGACCTGGCCCTGGATATCTCCAAGCCCGGCATGAAATACATGGACGTGCACATGGCCGTTTGCCGCCGCATGACCGAGCGCCTCAAGGAACTGGGCCTGATGAAGGGCGATGTTGACGAGGCCGTTGCCGCCGGTGCCCACGCCATGTTCCTGCCTCACGGCCTGGGACACATGATGGGTATGGACGTGCACGACATGGAAGGTCTGGGACAGATTTATGTGGGCTTTGACCAGGAGACCCGCCCCAACCTGGAACAGTTCGGCACGAACTGCCTGCGCATGGGACGCCGCCTGCAGGAGGGCTTTGTCGTTACCGACGAGCCGGGCATCTACTTCATTCCCGCCCTCATCGACGACTGGCGCGCCAGTGGCCACTGCGCCGAGTTCCTGAACTTTGACAAACTGGAGACCTACAAGGACTTTGGCGGCATCCGCATCGAGGACGATATCCTCATCACCGCCGACGGTTGCCGATTCCTGGGCGAGAAGCGCATCCCCTATCATCCCCAGGACGTAGAAGACTTCATGGCTTCGTGCTAAAGCACACCGCCCCCCTCAAGCGAGAGGAATATCAACAACCAGGTCCGCCGGCAGATGATCATGCTGGCGGACCTGGTGTTTTGAGCTACATGCCCTTAGACTGAGGGCTCAATGTTGAGGCCGGCAATGATGATGCACAGCAGCAGGATAATCAGGACTGCAATGACCGCATAGGCTATCAGCTTGAAGGTGCGGCTGGGCAGGGTGCCGTTTTGATGCAGGCGGGGGCGCACTCCCTCGTTGTAGTGGCGGGGCATTGTGCGCAGTTTGTCCTCGAAGTTGGTGTGTGGCGCCTGGCGCGAGGGCTTGGCCTCGTCGGCAACGGGTTTGGCCTCAGGCTTTTTGGGTTCTTCCCGGACGGGAGCTGGAGCCGGCTCGGGACGCTTGACGGCAGGCTTGGGCTGGTCAAAAGGCGCACTCAGGTCTGCCCCGCAATAAGGGCAGAAGCTGATGCCACTGGGCAACTGCTTGCCGCAACTGTGACAATACTTGGTGCTGGTCTGACGAGAGGCCTCGACGCTGGCCGTGTGCCTGTAGGGGGCATCGCTGTCGTCACGCACGACAAGGACGCCGTCAATGTAACGGCACACCGCAAGGCATTGCGGGCACACGAGCTGACTGTCGTGAATCACAAGTTCCTCTTGCGACACGGTCATCTTTTTACCACATTGGGGGCACTTGAGTTCCATTTTTGTTTTCTACTTGTCGTGACCGCAAAAGTACTACATTACTGACAAAAATGCAAATAATTTGCCTCATAGTCGTTTAGAAACCCCCAAAGATGGTCTCAAAAATGGCCTAAAAACAAAAAATGTTGCCTTTTTGCTTTTTCATGTTAATAATATCTATTACTTTTGCACCCGCTAAAGTGTCGAAAACATTAAAATTAACGCAATAGAAATGGCAAAAAAACAAAATCAAGCTGCCCGTACGACCCTGGAAGAAGTGAATGAATCACTGACGTCGGCGGCACAACGCATTGAAGACAACAAGAAGTATATCAGCTGGGCTCTCGCTGCTATCGCAGTGATTGCATTACTGGCTGGTGGTTACATTTTCCTCCACAACAAGAACCTGCAGGAGGCAAAGACCAAGATCGGCGATGCCGATATCGCCCTTCTTCAAGGTAATACCGACGAGGCATTGAAGGAATATGAGAAGGTTGCCGATGCTTACGGCAACAAGACCGGCGAGCGCGCACACCTCAACGCAGCTATCCTGCTGTATGAAAAAGGTGAGTATGAGAAGGCTGCCAAGCACCTCGAGGAGTTCAGCCCCAAGGGCAACCTCATTGGTCCGGCTTCACAGTCGCTGCTGGGTGACTGCTACGTGAACCTGAAGAAAATGGACAAGGCTCTGAGCGCTTATGACAAGGCCATCAGCCTGGCTAACAACAACGAGACCTATGCTCCCGCTTTCATGATCAAGAAGGCTACCGTGCTCCACGAGCAGAAGAAGTATGCCGAGGAGGCCGCTATCTACCAGACCATCAAGGATCAGTATCCCATGTATGGCCAGATGACCGGTTTCAATGTTGACAAGTATTTGGAGCGTGCCAACGCACTTGCAGGCAAATAATCATCACATTATAATGATTTAAATCATAAAGAGTTGGACAAAACATGGTTTTGTGCCAACTCTTTTTTCATAATAACACTAACAGAACTATGACTCCAATCTATCATCGCATATTGCTCAAGCTCAGCGGCGAGTCGCTGGCAGCCGAGCAGGGCACCGGCATCGACGCACAGCGCGTAGCCGACTATGCTGCCCAGATCAAGGAAATCGTTGACGCTGGCGTACAGGTCGCCATCGTTGTGGGCGGCGGTAACATCTTCCGCGGCCTCAAGGGTGCCGCCCAGGGCTTTGACCGTGTGAAGGGCGACCAGATGGGCATGCTCGCCACCGTCATCAACGCACTGGCCATCTCGTCGGCCCTCGAGGCCATCGGCCAGCCCGCCCAGGTATTCACCGCCATCGGCATGTTCCCCATCGGCGAGCCTTACAGCAAGTGGCGCGCCATCGACGCCATGCAGGCCGGCAAGGTAGCCATCTGCTCCTGCGGCACGGGCAGCCCCTTCTTCACCACCGACACCGGCAGCACGCTGCGTGCCATCGAGGTCGAGGCCGACGTCATGCTCAAGGGCACCCGCGTGGACGGCATCTACACCGCCGACCCCGAGAAGGACCCCACGGCAACGAAATTTGACCGCATCACCTACGACGAAATCTACAACCGCGGCCTCAAGGTCATGGACATGACCGCCACTGTAATGGCCCGCGACAACAATCTGCCTATCCATGTGTTCAACATGGACGTAGTCGGCAACCTGCGCAAGGTGATGAGCGGCGAGCCCATCGGCACCGTTGTCACACTGTGATGCGGGCTAACGCCCGCAGTTTAGGGTTTAGAGTTTAGGGGATCTGCGCTCCTAATGGAATTTATTCAAGACCTTACCTATATCGTCCTGAGATAGTTTGAAAAAAGTCAAACTATTTCAGGACGATACTTTATTTCTGGAAAATAAAAGGTTGTTTTTGGTTGTTCCCCGTTGTTACGGTTGGTTGAAACAAGATTGCTCAGTTGATTGCTGGCTATAGGCCTGCAGGGTGGCCACGACTTCGTCGATGTCGTCGGTGATGGAGAGCAACAGGTTACGGTACTTGCCGGTGTTCATCAGGCGATCCATGAGGGGATAAACGGGGATTTCCTCGGTCCAGAATCGCTTGCCCAGGAAAATCATCGGGCTGGAGAAGCCGTAGGACAGGTAGTGGTTCTGCACCGCTTCCTGGAAAATCTCTTGCAGGGTTCCCGCGCTGCCCGGGGCATAGATGGTTCCGCCAAAGGCCAGCGTGAGGATATGGTCCTCGCGCAAGCTGTTCTCGAAGTACTTGGCGATGTGGGTGGCGAATGGCGTTGACGGCTCGTGGCCGTAGAGCCACGTGGGAATGCCCAGACTCACATACTCCTGCTGGGGATACTTGTCGATGACGCTGAAGGCGGTGCGCAGCCATCCTGCATCCCTGAACGACGGCGAGGGCATCATCATAGCTAGGGCGTCTTCCACGTCACGGGTCGAGAAGCCCGCCATCCAAGCTCCCAGGTGAGTCGCTTCCATGGCTCCAGGCCCACCACCGCTCAACATGACAAACCCCTCTTGGGTGAGCCGCTGGCTCAGCAAGGCTATGTCGCGGTAAATGCTGTCGGTCCTGAGCAGGGCATGCCCGCCCATGATGCCCACGCTGCGGCGATGGTCGTAGGTCTTGAAGAACCGTGCCAGCGCCGTGTGGATGCAGTGGTCGTGCAGGGTGCGCGCCAGCAACTCCTTCACATTGTTGGTGTGCTGTCCCATCGCCTTGTAGCGCTGATAAATCACACTGTCAAAGCAACGGTCAAAACTGCTCTCATCGTCGGGGTCGAAGCCTTCATAGAGTTCGGCCGGATGGTAGAGCGACTTGCGCGACACGTCATAGGGCACCTCGGCCAGATAGGCCATCACGTCCTTCAGTTCTTCATATCCTGTTGAGGTAATCATCGGCTTGTCTTTTTTAGTATCAGAGGATGAAATGTTGTGATTGCAGCAAAGTTAGCACTTATTTGCCTCATTTTCCAGCGTTTTTAACAGTTTTGGATTGTTAAAAAATGTAATAATATGGTGATATGGGGTAAAAATGCCATTTTTAGTGACTTTTTGCCCACAAATTGGCGTTGCGATAGTAATTTTGTAGCCTCAAAATCTCCACTTCAGGTTTGTATATATTAAAAAATGTGATAGCAATGAAAAGAATTACAACATTAGTACTCTGTGTCGCTTCCGTGTGCTCGACTGCATTTGCCGGTGGCCTGCTGCATAACACCAACCAGCACATCGCTTTCATGCGCATGATGGCTCGTGGCGCTAGCCATGAGATCGACGCCGTCTATACCAACCCCGCCGGTCTGGCCTTTATGGACCATGACGGCTGGACCCTGTCGCTGAACATCCAGAGCGCCTCGCAGAGGCGTGACGTGCTCACCACGTTTGCTCTCTTCCCCGAGCCCGACCACACCCGCCTGTACAAGGGCAAGGCCGAGGCTCCCGTGATTCCGTCGCTCTATGGCGCCTACAAGAAGGACCGCTGGACGTTCTCGGGTTTCTTCGGTTTCACCGGTGGTGGTGGCAAGTGTAACTTCGACAGCGGACTGCCCGTGTTTGACGCAAGCATCATGGCCGGCATCTATGGCCAGACCGCAGGTCTGAAGAAGACGTTGGCCGAGAATCCCGCTACGGCTCCTATCCTTGCCGACCCGCGCATCGCATCCTTGCTGCCCTTGACGGCCGACAAGTATGACATCAACTCGGCAATGAAGGGCCGCCAGTACATTTACGGCCTGCAGCTGGGTGCCACCTACAAGCCCCTGGATTGGCTGAGTGCCTATGCCGGTGTCCGCATGAACTACTTCGACGGCAATTACACGGGCTTTGTCAAGGTGATGCCCAAGCCCGACATGGCCTCGACGGTTCAACAAATTGCTCTTGCCTATCCCCAACTGGCTTCTACGTTGAACACTCTGGTTAACCAGAATGGCGAAATGGCCAACATCGAACTCGACTGTTCACAGACCGGTTGGGGCATCACGCCCATCATCGGCGTGGACCTCGTGTGGAAAGGCTTTACCCTTGCAGCCAAGTATGAGTTCAAGACCAACCTCAACATCGAGAACGACACCAAGAAGGCCACTGCCGAGCCCGCCGCATTTGAGACGGCCCTCAACGACTACAAGCATGGCGTGAACACCCCCAACGACCTGCCCGCAGTATTCTATGCCGCTCTGGGTTATGAGTTCATCCCCAAGAAGTTGCGCGCTACCGTCGAGTATCACTACTACGACGACAAGCATGCCGAGATGGCCCATGACAAGCAGAAGGCCCTGCGTCACGGCACTCACGAGGTGCTGGCCGGCGTGGAATGGGACATCAACAAGATGTTCACCGTGAGCGCTGGTGCCCAGAACACCGACTACGGTTTGAGCAATGCCTTCCAGACCCACACCTCGTTCTCTTGCGACAGCTACTCCATCGGCTTTGGTGGCGCTGTGAACGTCAACGAGAATATCAAAGTGAACGTGGGCTACTTCTGGACCACCTACAAGAAATATGACCGCAGCGAGGAGAACTACTTCAACACCACGCTGCCCGGTAAGGACACCTACAGCCGCACCAACAAGGTGTTTGGCGCCGGTATCGACTTCAAGTTCTAAAAGACAACTAAGAATCTTTTCCTATAGGCAACGCCGCCACTCGACAGAGAAAATCGAGCGGCGGCGTTGATTTTCGGGCCCATCTTCTCATGCCGCAAAGGTGAAATATTATGCAGGAAAAACAACAATCCAGAAAATAAATGTACCTTTGCGCTAATAATGAACCAATTCACCCATTAACTCATATTTTTATGAAAAGAAAAAACTCATTTTTAGCTTTACTCGTTTTTGTTTCGATGATGTCGTCAATAGGCTGCTTGAACGCTCAGGCACAGAAACGTGAAGCGCCCGACTGGAGAAAACTTCATTACACGTCCGAAGAAGAAATGCGGATCCCGATGAAGAAGAGCATCAACTTCACAGCGACACCCGCGCCAGCCGAAGCACCCCGATTCGTGGCAGAGTTTGAGCCCATGCAGGGCGTGACGATTCGCTATCCGCTGGGCATACCGGTTGCCTTGGTTAAAACGTTGGCCGAGAACTGCCAGGTGTACTGCATCGTGCAGTCGTCCTACCAGTCAAGAGCACGATCGGCTTTCAGCAACGCAGGAGTGAATATGAATCGTGTCACCTTTGTGAACGCTGCGTCAGATTCCTACTGGGTGCGTGACTACGGCCCCTGGTATATCTTTGCCGGCAAGAATCCTGCCATTGTGGACAACGTGTATAACCGTCCCAGGCAGAACGACGATGTAATACCCTCGGCTTTTGCCACGTTCTGGGATATCCCCATGTACAGCATGAACCTGGTACACACTGGAGGCAACATGATGGAGGACGGACGCGGACACGCCGTTAGCGACGTATTGGTCCTTAACGAGAACAATAATGACGAGGCCACCGTGCGCAGGCTGATGCTCGAATACCTCGGTATCGACAACTACCACATCACCATTGATCCTCAACAAGACTACATTGCCCATGTTGACTGCTGGGGAAAATACCTGGCCCCGGACAAAATCCTGATTGCCAAACTGCCGGCGAGCGATAGCCGATATGAGAACTATGAGGCCGTAGCCAACTATTTCGCTACTACCAATTGCTGCTGGGGCTATCCCTACAAGGTGTACCGCGTCGAGGAACCTGGTGGCAGCACCGTTGCTCCCTATACCAACAGCCTTATCCTCAACAAGCACGTTTATGTGCCCATGGGCAGCAACAGCACTTACAATGAACGCGCACTCCAGGTCTACAGGGAAGCCATGCCCGGCTACGAGATCGTAGGCGTGTACAACAACACCAGCGGCATCGAGTGGCTCAATACCGATGCCCTGCACTGCCGCACACGCGGTGTGATGGACTTCAACATGCTGTTTGTTGACCACAGGGACGTTCTCTTCGGCACGCAGGATTGTACCGATTCCATCGCCGTTACGAGCAAGTTCATCGCCTATAGCGGCAAGCCCCTGAAGGAGGACTCGCTATTGGTATACTACAGCATTGACAACGGCCCCTATCAGGTTGCACACATGAGACCCACTGGCACTCCCGATGAATATGTAGGCTACATCAAGGGCTATCACCAGGCCTCAGAGGTTGACTACTACGTCTTCGGTGCCGACGAGTCAGGACATCGCTATCAGCAGCCCGTGTTCGGCGAACTGGACCCCCACCACTTCACTGTCAACATGACCATTACCTTCATCCTGGGCGACGTGAACAACGATGGTAATGTGAATATTGCCGACATGACCAGGCTGATCGACTTCCTCCTGGGCGACACTATTTCGCCGTTCAACAGCACGGCTGCCGATATTGACAGCAACGGCGAAATCAACGTGGCCGACGTCACAGCCCTTATCGATTTAATTCTGGAGAATTAATCATGCCTGCTGGCAGAATTAAGTGAGCACATGCTTGATTCTGCCGACAGGTCTGCTATTGATTGCTTTCAATAGTATCTATAAAACCTAAATAGCAATAATGAACCCGTCCGCAGCGCCTTATCGGCATTGCGGACGGGTTTTTCCTGATATATGTTACCGAGTTTTTGTGATGAAAAACAGGGGTAACCGAGATTGTCTAGTCTTCTGAGGAATTGCGTTTGATCGTTTTCTTTTTTGTTTCTAATGCCTTATTGGGTAGCACTGTTTGACCTTTTTTAGATTTCGAGTATTTGATACGTTCTTCTGCAATAATGTCTGGAACACCCTTTTCACTGATGGTGATGATGAGATTGTTGACGCCATCACGCAATGGTTGAACGTCAATTAGATATTTAGTTTTGCTCAACTGCTTGGTTTTACAAACCACACTATCGCAGATCTCCCCCTCATCATCCAAAATGTATCGATCTTCGACTTCGCAATTTATGGACAACGGATAATCAGGTTCACCTGTCTTTTTATCTTTGTTAAGAGTTAATGTAGCGGTGTAGTGATTATTGTTTATCTTCTGGTTAGTAAGATTAAGAGAAGAGATATATTTGCTGGATAGCGATCTGGACTGAATTGAGAAAACTGGCGACTTGAGATTGTCATATTGAACCTGAACATCATAGTTGATGACAGTGACGCTGTTTTCTATATCACTACCCTCATATTTGAGTTCATTGGGATAATACAAGTCACATTTGTATTGGATTGAGTTCCCATGTATGAGCTTAGAGTCTGCATTGATTACGCCATTCTCCGATATCATCATTAGCTCAGCGCTGGTTGGCGTGATGGCTTTTGGCAGGTCGACTCGCACTTTGGTATCATAAGCCGCGTGTCTAAAGTCTATGAGTTTGCCCTCGTTGAGCGACAGGGTAAATTTCTCATCTTTAAAGGTCTTGATTAATCCCCATTTTCCATTGAGTTTAACACAAACTTTTTCGTCAAAGCGTGTCCCGACTTCATCGAACTGCGGTGCAAGAATCTCGAGCGAATCACCCCACCAGATGGCTTTATTCCTTAGACCTGATTTCACACGTAATTTTGAAGTGTAATATTGCTGTTCAATGGTTCGAGGTTTAAATACCCTCTCTCCATTGACATATTTGATGGATACAGGAGCGCAGAACGTGTTAAGTTTTATAATGACATTACCTTCATCACCACATTTTGCCGGAAGTGTAGAATAGCCTCTGAAGTCATAGGTAAGAACCTTTTTCCAATCTTCGACTTCGGCTTGATGCTTACCATCCCAGTATTCCTGATGCGCATACATGGGCTTGAGAGTCATCACTTCGGGTTTTCCGATCACTTCAAATGTGAATAGTTTGTCTTTAACGACCGCGATACCGATGCCTTCATCGTTGATCGATGAAATAAAAGTCATTCGTTCTGGATCTATCGGTTGACCAGATTGATCAACGAATTTAACGGGCTGCAAATCCTTATTCAATAATACATAGTGCTCATATGGTGTATTCTTAGGTACACAGATAGCATAATCGTTCAAGAACGGGCATGCATCTTTGAAGTTAAAACCATGAGGTTTGCCATCAGTACCAATGAAATCATAACCATTCTCGTTCTTGACAAGTAACAAATGGTTGCTGAATCGATTATACTTGTAGGCGAGCTCGTAATGACCATCTTTGAGATTTGTAAATTGCCCCTTTGTATCAAAGAAACCTGTAACCTTATAAATGCTGTCAGGGTAAGTCGTGACAGCAAGGTCCTCGACAAAGGGCATGATATGGTCTTGGGTAAAAGCTAATTTTTCACCGTCAAAAGTCCATAATGAACTCTCACCGTTTAATTCCGAAATAATAAGGGGAGCACCTTCGGCTATATCCATCTTGTCGTAGTCGGGTTGAATGATCCATTGTGCAATTTGCGCATTGGCAATACTTGCCGTGATAATGGCCATTATCGATAGGAATTTTCGTATCATATGCAAAGAATTAAGCTTAAGATTACAAACTGGAGGAATTAGACAATAAAGAATAAATAGCTACACAATCAATCATTGATTTCATAAGCAACTTTTTGCAAAAGTCGCAATAATTCCTGATGTATGCAAATAATCGCCCTATTTTAATTAATGAAACATCTAGTAAACAATGATATAAAGAAAAAAGCATGTAGAGCCATCATCCGTAAAAACTCATCGGTTTCACGGACGGGCTAAGGCCATGTGTTGAGCCTCATGTGGTTAGCGCAACAGGTTGGACATCATAGTGTTCCAGTCCTGGGCATCGGAGATGCTGCTGAGCATTCCCTCATGGGCGGGGAAGGCGAGGCTGTCGTTGAGGGTGTAGGTCACCTGAGGCAATCTCACATACAGGCTCAACGTGTTCAGCGTCTCGCCGTTCTTGTACTGCTCGCCCAACTGCTTGAAATCGGGCGCATTGATGTAGTACAGACGGTCGCCCTTGTTGCACAGGTAGATGCGCGTGAAATCGCGGTCGCCCAGTTCCTGAGCGCACTGCAGCAGGCAGCGCGTGACGTCAAAGCGGTCAAAGTCACGCTCGTCGGGCTCGCCCACGTTGAAGGCCAGTTCCTTGCCGGGGTTGTACCAGGGCTGCCTCACCTCGATGTTGATGCCGTTGTTGGCCGGGTCAAGGTTCTTGAGCTGTACACGCGAGATGACCTTGCGGCCGCCGCGCACAGCATCCACCGACACAAAAGCATGAGCGGCAACCAGCGCCAGCACCGCAATGATGGCGAGAATGAGCAGTTTATCGTTCCGGGTCACGGTTTCTCAAAAGTCAATTTTACACCCTCGGGGGCTACGGTAAGCGTTGCGGGGCAACCCTCGATGATGGGATAGTTCCAGTCCTCGTCATGGCTGGCGGGGAAGTCATAGCACACGGGGATGTTGTACTTGTTCAGGGTCTCGCTCAGCATCTCGTACATATCGTTATAGCCGTCGCGGGGCTCATATTCGGTGAAACGGCCCACGATGATGCCCTTCACCTGGTCGAGCACGCCCTTGAGGCGCAACTGCTGCAACATGCTGTTGACACGCGGCATATTCTCGCTCACGTCCTCAAAGAAGAGGATGATGTCTCGGCCCCTGATGTTGTCCCTGTCGAGGAAATCCCACTTCTTGCTGCCGCCGATGTTGGTGAACACGGCCATGTTGCCGCCGAGGACGATGCCCTTGGCGGTGCCCGGCTTGTTCAGCGGGTGAGCGGGAACGGTGTAACTGGGCATTGTGCCCATCAGCACGTCGCGCAGCATCAGGTTGATGTTGTCGTCGGCGCCACGTTCGCCCAGGGCTCCGCCCATGTTGGCATGCAGGCTCATCACGCCGCTGCACACCATGGCACTGTGCAGTGCGGTGATGTCGCTATAGCCCACAATCCACTTGGGATGCTTTTTGAAGTCCTGGCGTGTCATCGGGTCGAGCAGCATGGCCGAGCCGTATCCGCCGCGCGTGCACACGATGGCCTTGATGGTCGGATCCTCCAGGGCCCAGCGCAGGTCGGCGCAACGCTCGTCGATGGTGCCGGCATACATGTGGTACTTGGTCAACGCGTGTTGCCCGATGACCGGAACAAATCCCCAGGCGCGCAGCGTGGCGGCTGCCTTCTCGGGATTCTCGTCACCCGGTGTGCTGGCGGGCGAAATGATGGCGATTTTGTCGCCAGGCTTGAGTGCTTCGGGCATCACCAGGGATTTAGCAGTGAGATCGAGTTGCCTGTTGGGTATCACTTTTCCACGGCGACGCTGCTGGTCGCTTGCTGTCATTGTCATGGTGGTAAGTAGTGCAATTGTAGCTATTAACAAAAAACGTTTCATCATAATGTATTTAATCGTTTTATGGACGCAAAATATTGTGTCTCAGTTTCTTATTCAGTTTGTTGCCGCAAGTTTTTGCTTCTCGGCCAGTTTCATGATTCTGGCATGGGACTCCTCGAGGCGCTGCCAGGGGATGCGTCCCTCCTTAACCGAGGTGACGATCATGTCCACGAGTTTGAAGGGCCTGTCGGCCTCAAAACCGGTGCTGATGTTATTGCCCACGCAGATGAGGTCGGCACCCGCGTTGATGGCAAGTTCCAGTGCTGTGGGGATGCTGTACTGGTTGCGGATGGCCTGCATGTACAGGTCATCGGTCACAATCACACCGTCATAGCCCATCTGGCTGCGCAGCAGTCCGTTGAGCGTCTTGGCCGACAATGTGGCGGGGTATTCGTCATCGATATTGCGGTTGAAAAGGTGGGCGGTCATGATCAGATCGGCCTTACCGGCATCGATGAGCATCTTGAACGGTTCCAACTCCTGGGGCGTCCAGCCGTTGGTCACGTCAACAAAGCCATAATGGGAGTCGTCGATAGCATTGCCGTGACCGGGAAAATGCTTCAAAGTGCACAGCACACCCTGGCGGTGGCACTCGTCGATGAACCAGCCGGCATGACGGGCAATCACGACAGGGTCGGTCGAGTAACAGCGCAAGAAATGTCCCACTGCGGCACAGTCGTGGTTGAGCACATCGACCACAGGAGCCAGATTGACATTAACTCCCGCCTCGCGCATCTCGCGGGCAAGCCGTGCGGCATAATACCGGGTCGTGTCCTCGTTATCGACGGTGCCCAGATATTCGGCCGTCACCGTGGGCAGGAAACCGTATTGCGGTTTCAGGCGCGCCACCTTGCCACCCTCCTGGTCGGTGGCGATGAGCAGGGGATAGTCGGCCCAGGCCTGCAGCTGCGACGTCATGCGGGTGAGGCGTTCCTTGCTGGTGATGTTGCGTGAGCCCAACGTGGCCTCGCCCGTCATGTCGATGTCAAACAGGACGATGGCCCCCACCTTGAGGTCGCGCACATAGCGTGCCGCGTCACAATCCTCGGTCACGCTGTCGCCCTTGAAACCCACCATCAGCATTCCGGCGGCATAGCGGCGCAACACCGAGTCGGGCGGCAGTTGTGCAAAAAGGCTACTGGCTGCCAGCAGCACAATAGCCAATGTCAACAATATCCTCTTCATCTGGTTATCACTCCACTTAAAAAGAAGACAATAAGCACAATAAATACAAACAATTGAATCTGTAATTGTACTTATTGTATTTATTGTTTTCCTTTACTTACGTTATTTGTCAAAGAAGTGGAAGAAATAGTAGCAGGCGATCCAATCGACACGCACGCCACGGGCAAAGCCGATGGTCTCTTTGGCGGCATTGGTCACCTTGCCGTCGTTGATATTGATGTAGCCCAGCAGGTTGCTCTCACCGTCGCGCACGGTGCCATCGGGGTTGATGTAGCCGATGCGAGTGCCCTCGGTATCAAAGATTTCCAATTCCTTGATGACACCCACTGCTGTACCTTTCACATCTCGCACAGTGCCGTCGGCATCAAACATACCGGCCGAGCGACCCGATTCATTCCTGACAACACCATTGCCGTTGATGCGGCCAATGCTGTTGAAGTCGGCGTCACGCAGCACCTGTGCGCTCGCCTGGGTTGCCATCATGCCAGCCAGCGCCAGCACCACAACCGTCATGTATAATCTAATCCGTTTCATAATCGTCTCCTCCTGAATTATCTTTCTGAATTGTATCCGTTAGACTAACAATAAGGCACAAAGTTAAAAAGATTTTCCAAAATAACCAAATCCGTCTCCATTCACACCTGGGTGGCGGCACCCCTACTTTCAGAAGCCAAACGGCCAGTTCATGCGATAAAATAATCGGGGGGGATTGTTAAAATCAGTTAACAAAAACTTCTTATTTATTGGTTATCAGTGCCTTATCGTCAATTACTGTTTTTCTGTCCCTTTACAAAGGTACAACACGAATCCACAAACAGTCAATGACAAAAAGCAGGGCTGTTTTGTTTTTATGAGTCTTTGTATGTATCTTTGCCTTTTCAAAAACTATTGACATGAACAAGACCGAGAAACAGATGGCTCAGGCCGCCCGCCGCTTTGCCGAGCGCTGGCAGGGCAAGGGATATGAAAAAGGCGAGAGCCAGACCTTTTGGCTCGAACTGCTCACCGAGGTCTTCGGCGTGAAGGAGCCCTCGACATTCATCACCTTTGAGAACCAGGTGAAGCTCGACCACACCTCGTTTATCGACGGCTATATCGAGCGCACCCATACGATGATTGAGCAGAAATCCCTTGACAAGGACCTGCTGGCGCCCATCAAGCAAAGCGACGGCACATCGCTCACGCCCTTCCAGCAGGCACAGCGATACAGCGCTGCCCTGCCCTACAGCAAGCGTCCCCGCTGGATTGTGACCTGCAATTTCTCGACCTTTCTTGTCTATGACATGGAGCACCCCGACGGTGACCCGTTCGAAATCAAGCTTGCCGACCTGGGCAAGGAATATTACCACCTGCGCTTCCTGGTTGAGACGGGTGCCGACCACCTGAAACATGAGGAACAGGTGTCGATGCAGGCGGGCGTTATCGTGGGCAAACTCTACGAGGCCCTGCTCAAGGAGTATAAAGACCCTACCAACCCCGAGTCGTTGCGGTCATTGAACGTGCTGTGCGTGAGGCTGGTATTCTGCCTCTACAGCGAGGATGCAGGCATTTTTGGCAAACACGACATGTTTCATGACTACCTGGCGCGCTACGACATCATGGACATGCGCAATGCCCTCATTCGCCTGTTCCAGATCCTGAACACGCCGCTTGACGAGCGCGACCCCTATCTGCAGGAAGACCTGGCCGCATTCCCCTATGCCAGCGGTGGCCTGTTCGAGGGTGACATCGAGATTCCCCGCCTCAACGACGAGATACGCGACCTGCTCTTGCGCCATGCCTCGCTCGACTTTGACTGGAGCGAGATTTCGCCCACCATCTTCGGTGCCGTGTTCGAGAGCACCCTCAACCCCGAGACACGCCGCAGTGGCGGCATGCATTACACCAGTGTCGAGAACATCCACAAGGTCATCGACCCGCTCTTTCTTGACGACCTCAAGCAACAGCTCAACGACATCCTTGCCGAGCCCGTCATCAAGCAGCGACAAAAACGCCTCAGGGAATTTCAAGACCATCTGGCCTCGCTCACGTTCCTTGACCCCGCCTGTGGCAGCGGTAATTTCTTGACCGAGACCTACCTGTCGCTGCGCAAACTTGAGAACCGCGTCATCCGTGCCCTCTATGAGGGGCATTCGATGTTTATCGGCGGCGAGGACTTCATCAACCCCGTCAAGGTGAGCATCTACCAGTTCCATGGCATCGAAATCAACGATTTTGCCGTTACCGTAGCCGCCACAGCCCTGTGGATCAGCGAAGCACAGATGCTGGCCGAAACCGAACGCATCGTCTCACATGACTTCGAATTCCTCCCCCTCAAGGACTACCCCAACATCGTCGAGGCCAATGCCCTGCGCACCGACTGGCGCAGCCTATTCAATAAAACAACTGAACAATCTGAAATCTCTGAGCCGTGTCCCCATTTGCCCGACTACATCATGGGCAATCCGCCGTTTATCGGGGCAAGAATGGCGACTGCCGAGCAAAAACAAGACCTTATCAGTGTCTTTGGTGCCAAGTGGAAAAATGTAGGCAACATGGACTATGTGTGCGGCTGGCATAAAAAGGCTGCCACACTCATGAAGGGAACCGGTATCAAGGCTGCCCTTGTTTCAACCAATTCCATTTGCCAAGGCGAACAAGTCGCCAACTTGTGGGAACCCCTCATGCAGGATGGCATCGTCATCAATTTTGCTCACAAGACATTCCGCTGGGACAGCGAGGCCACACTCAAGGCACACGTCCATTGCGTTATTGTCGGTTTCAGTTATGAAGACAAGAAGGACAAATTACTATTTGATGGTGATGATGTTATCAAGGCCAAGCACATCAATGGCTATCTGCTTGACGGGCCAGACGTGTTCGTCAGCAACCGCAGCAAGCCCATTTGTGACGTACCAGAGATGTTGTTCGGGAATATGCCCAATGATGGTGGCCTTTTAAGTTCCTATACAACTGAGGACAGAAATTTAATCATAAAGAAGTATCCACAAGCTGAGCCACTTTTCAAATTTTTTCTGGGAGCCCAAGAATTCATAAACAAGAAAGAACGTTGGTGCTTGTGGCTTAAAGGCATCACTCCTAATGTAATACGGTCCATTCCTCCTGTTTACGAAAATGTGATTAAAGTGCGAGAGCTGAGAGAGAAGAGTACTCGTGCGGGAACACGCAAAGCCGCTGAATATCCCATGCTTTTTGGCGAGATGCGGCAACCTGACACAAATTATATCTTAGTTCCCAGGCATTCTTCTGAAAACCGCAATTACATTCCCTTGGGTTATAAGTCACCAGATATCATTTGTGGTGATTCTAATATGATGGTTCCCGAAGCGTCATTGTATCATTTTGGCGTGCTGGAGTCAAGTGTCCACATGGCTTGGATGAGAGTCGTTTGTGGCAGATTGGAAATGCGTTACCGCTACAGTAAGGACGTGGTTTACAACAATTTCCCGTGGCCGGAGGTGAACGATGAGCAGCGAGAGAAGATTGAGCAGACGGCACAGGGCATCCTTGATGCGCGGGCTTTATATCCCGACTCTTCGTTGGCCGACCTGTACGACCCCGTGACCATGCCGCCCGAATTGCTGAAGGCCCACCGCGACAATGACCGTGCTGTGATGGCGGCCTACGGATTCCCCGTCTCAATAACGGAAAGCGACATCGTCGCCCGCCTGTTCGCCCTCTACAGCCAACTCTCCCAACAATAAAACAACGACAATAAATACAATAAAAACAAAGCTATCCAGCTAACAAATTATAACAACTCAGAATGAGTGCACAAAAGACTGATAAACAATAATATATGAAGAGCTGTCGATTAAAAGAGATAGAAATCAATGAATCTAATCCCTATAGTGAAGACCTATTACAGAGAAAACTACTGGGGGATAAATTACTTCTGTTAGTAGATTCTTTTTCTAACGGTTTTGTTATGGCCATTAACGGCAAATGGGGTTCCGGAAAAACCACTTTTGTAAAAATGTGGCAGCAACAAATGACGAATGAAGGATATGAAACTATCTATTATAATTCTTGGGAGAATGATTACATATCCGACCCTCTTATTGGAATAATTGCCGAATTCAAAAAAAAGACAAAAACTGGTGGAAAAGATCGAATTGAGAAGTTTACTAATATTGTAAGAAAAGTATCCTTCTCGATGGTTCCCTCACTTCTTGCACTAATCGTAAAGCACTATACTGGATTAGAGGTGGACGATTTTGATAAGGTAATTAAGGATGGTTCAAAGGAAGCGATAGATCTCTTGAATAAATCTGTTGATCATTACATAAAACAGCAAGAATCCATTACTGAGTTCAAAAAAGCGCTCAGTGAATATGTTAATGACATCACGCCCAACAAACCTCTGGTTTTTATAATCGACGAACTAGATAGATGTAAGCCCGATTTTGCAGTAAAAACATTAGAACGCATCAAACACTTATTTACTGTCAAAAACGTTGTATTTGTTTTGGCAATTGATCATGAGCAACTTTGCCATTCGGTTAGAGGATATTATGGTTCTGAAAGAATTGCAGCCGATGACTATCTAAGAAGATTTATTGACTGTCAGATAGAGCTACCAGGAGGCAATTCCGACATTCTGTTACAAGTCTTTGAGAGGTTCAATTTCTCTAATACTTTTCTAAATGAGAATAATGAAATAGACCATCGATATGACTATTTCAGGCAATTTGTGAATCTTGTTTTTTCAATAAGAAAACTGAGCATTCGAGACCTTGAGAAATGGATGTTACATACACGATTGGTTATCAATCATGCAGAACTCTTGAAAATCTCTCCCGAAACAATTGCTTTCCTTGTCTTTCTAAAAATATTTGATACTGAATTCTTCAATCATTTTATCATATCAGAAATTAGTGACGAAGCCGTTCTTGAATATTTGGCACAAAATTTTTCTGCTTCTTTTTTTGATACTGGCTCCTATTCGGCCAACTTCACATATACCGTTTTTGCTGAATTAATTCGGATGGGATATTGGAATAATATGGAAGCTTTTCGCCAAAACGTACTCAAAGACACAGGAGACTTCCAAATAAAAATACCTGATATTATTGATGAAAAATGGCTTCGAGATTCGTTCCATAGTCAAAAATCCATATCACCATTGTACAAAGTTGTTAATTATTTAAACGATATTAATATCAACTAAAAGAACAGAAAAACAGGGACTGTAATCTTGATGTAAATACAGGAATGGGACATGAATAGTTTTATTTATGAGGATTCGTGGGGATTTGTGTAAAAAACAGTTGTTGCAGTTGGTTAATATTGCGTTGTTGTGGTTAATTTTGGTCAATTTCGGGAGAAACAGGGCCTTAGTTTATAAGATTTAGAGTATCTTTGTCGTTTGGTTAATAACCCTGAACCACTTATTGCGCTAATTGTACCAATGATCATTTGTTGAATTCGCGTAATCCGTAGTTTGAAGAACAGAAAAACAAAACGAAATAGAACTGATTTTTTGACAAGAAAGAAACGATGAAGAAGTACAAGCTCATCAACAATGTGCTGGGATGGCTCATCTTTGTAGTGGCAGCGGCGACCTACCTGCTGACCATCGAGCCGACAGCCAGCTTCTGGGACTGCCCGGAATTTATCGCTCAAGGTTTTAAGACAGAAATCGGCCACCCGCCCGGCAACCCGATCTTTATTCTTGCCGCCAACTTTGCAAGCAAGTTTGCCGGTGGTAACGTGATGGCCGTTGCCAAGTGCGTCAACGCGATGTCGGCCATCTTTAGTGCGCTGACGATTCTGCTGCTCTTCTGGTCCATCACCCACCTGGTGAAGAGACTCGTCGTCAAGGACGGCGAGGAGGACAAGATGAGTCTGGCCCAGTACCTGGTGGTCATGGGCAGCGGCATCTGCGGCGCGCTGGCCTATACCTGGAGTGACACCTTCTGGTACAGTGCCGTCGAGGCCGAGGTTTATGCCTTCTCATCGTTCTGCACTGCGCTGGTATTCTGGCTCATCCTCAAGTGGGAGAACCGTGCCCATGAACCGGGCAGCGACCGCTGGATTGTGCTCATTGCCTATGTGCTGGGCGTGTCGCTGGGTGTGCACCTGCTCAACCTGCTGTGCATCCCCGCCATCGCTCTGATTTTCTATTACCGCCAGTGCCAAGCCAAGGACAAGAACTCGACGCTCAAGGGCTCGTTGCTCACCCTGCTTGTTTCATTTGTCATCGTGGGCCTGATTCTTTATGGCCTGGAGCCCGGATTCGTCAAGATGGGCCAGCGCTTTGACCTGTTCTTTGTCAACACGCTAGGCATGTCGTTCAACTCGGGTGTGCTGGTATATGCCATCGTGCTGCTGGCAGCCTTGGCTTGGGCCTTGTGGGAGCTTTACAGCAACAAGAGCAACCTGCGCATCAAGATTTCGTTCGCACTGTCTATCCTGCTGTCGGGCATGATCTTCATTGGCGACGGCTGGATTTTACCGCTCATTCTGTTCATCGCCCTGTGCGTCTACCTGTTCCACAAGGACATGAAGCGCATCCCCGTGCGCGTGTTCACCAACATCGTGACCTGCATCCTGGTGATTTTCATCGGTTTCAGCAGCTATGCGCTGATTTTAATCCGCAGCTCGCAGAACACCCCGCTTGACGAGAACTCACCCAACAACACCTTTGCCCTGGCCAAGTACCTGAGCCGTGAGCAGTATGGCGAGACCCCGCTGCTCTATGGCCGCACGCTGTACAGCGACATCATGTACGAGCCCGGCAGCAACGGCACCATGCAGCCCGCCGTCAAGAACGGCCCGACGCAGTATGCCCCCGAGGTGAAGGAATCGCCCGACCAGCCCGACCGTTACAAGGATCTGGGTCCCAAGAAGACCTACCGCTACAGCCCCGAACAGAACATGCTGTTCCCGCGCATCCACGACGATAAGCACGAGAAAGAGTATGTCGAGTGGCTGGGCATGCAGGGCACACAGGTCGAGGCGACCACACAACTCGACGCCAACGGCAATGCCAGCAGCAAGGAGCTCAAGCTCAAGCCGACGATGATGGAGAACCTGCGCTTCTTTGTCGACTACCAGTTGAATTACATGTACTGGCGCTACTTCATGTGGAACTTTGCCGGTCGCCAGAACGATCTCCAGGGCATGGGCGAAATCACCCACGGCAACTGGGTTTCGGGCATCTCGTTCATCGACAATCCCCGCCTGGGCGACCAGAGCCTGCTGCCCGACGACCTGGGCAAGGGCAACAAGGGACACAACGTGTTCTACATGCTGCCGCTGCTCATGGGCATCATCGGCCTGTTGTGGCAGGCCTACCGCGGCCGTCGCGGCATCGAGCAGTTCTGGGTGGTATTCTTCCTGTTCTTCATGACGGGTATCGCCATCGTGCTCTACCTGAACCAGACCCCCAACCAGCCTCGTGAGCGAGACTATGCCTACGCTGGTTCGTTCTATGCGTTCAGCATTTGGGTCGGCATGGGTGTTGCCGGACTGTGGAGTCTCGTGATGTGGGCACTCAAGAAGAAAGACAAGAAAAACGTTAAGCGCATGGCTGCCGACAACAGCCATCAGGGCGCTGTCGCAACCGCCATTGCCGCCGTTGCCGCCCTCATCGGCCTCGTGGTTCCACTGCAGATGGTGAGCCAGACGTGGGACGACCACGACCGCAGCGGCCGTACGGCAGCACGCGACTTTGGCCGCAACTATCTGTCGAGTGTAGCCCCCAACGGCATCATCTTCTGTAACGGTGATAACGACACCTTCCCCCTGTGGTACCTGCAGGAGGTGGAGGGCTACCGCACCGACGTGCGTGCCGTGAACCTGAGCTACCTGGCCACCGACTGGTACATCAGCCAGATGCAGCGTGCCGCCTATGAGTCGGCTCCGCTGCCCATGTCGGCAGGCAAGAGCACCTATGCCTACGATGAGCGCCAGTTCTGCTACTTCATCCAGCCCGACGACACGCCCACCGAGGCGCTCAAGTCGCTGGAATCTATCTATAGTGCCGACAGCAAGAACAACCCCTACGGCATCAACGAGATACGCTATCCCAAGATTTACATGAATGTGGATGCCGACCAGGCCATCAAGGCCGGTGTGGTGCGCGAGGAAGACCGCGAGAAGATCCAGGAGTCCATCAATCTGGACCTGCAGCGCATGGGCAGCGGCATGACCGCCAGCCAGCTGATGTCGCTCGACATCATCGCCAACAGCATCGCCCAGGGTTGGAACCGTCCCTGCTACTTCGCCATGACGGTGCCCAACAGCTATTATCTGGGTCTGGATCCCTATCTGCGTTCGACCGGTATGGTCTATCAGGTAACGCCTACCGTCAGCGACACCGATCGCGGCGAGTTTGCGGTTTCGACCGATGTCATGTATGACAACGTGGTGAACAAGTTCCTGTGGGGCGGCCTCGACACCGCCAAGCCGGGCGAGATCTATCTCGACGAGACCGTGAGCCGCATGGTGACCACCACGCGCAGCGCCATGCTTGACCTGGCCAGCGCCCTGAGCAACGAGGGAACGATGGCCCGTGAGGGTACCATCACCATCCCCGCCGGCATGACGAGCGATGAGTATGCTGCTGACCGCTACAAGAAGGCCCGCACCATCCTCGACCTGATGATGGAGAAACTGCCCATCAGCATCTGCCCGTTTGTAGTACAGATGGGCGAGCAGGTGGCCAACGTTTATTACAACCTGGGCAAGGTCAGCAGCGACAGCACCCTGGTGGACAAGGCCAACAAGATCCTGGAAGATGAAGTTCTGCGCTATGGCAGCTACCTGCGATTCTACCAGTCGCTGGATGCAGGGCAGTATTCCCGCCTTACCGCTACCGACAAGTTCATCGACCAGCAGTATATGCTTTTCATGCTCCAGGACTACTACAGGCAGGCAGGTGAGTCGAAGTACACCAAGCTCATGGACAAGCTGGCCGCCAACGGCGTGAATGTGGAGCGTCTGCAGGCTTACCAGAAATCCTACGACCAGGCCATGCTGCGTCAGCAGCAGGCCCAGGCAGCCGAGGACGAGGAATCCTCCATCAGCCTGGAGGAAGCACTGGGTAACTGATGTTCAATCTGGCACAATGTTAGTTGAACGTCCGCCCCTCATCTATCGAATGATATTTCCCGAGACCGTGTGGCGCATACACAAGCGCGACCACACGGTCTATTTGACCTTTGACGACGGACCCATCCCCGAGGTGACGCCATGGGTGCTCGACACACTCGACCGCTACGGCATCAAGGCCACCTTCTTTATGGTGGGCGAGAATGTGGAGCGTCATCCCGAACTGCTCGAGGAGGTGCGCCGCCGTGGCCACAGCGTGGGCAACCACACGATGAGTCACCTGCAAGGGGCCCACGTGGGTACCAAGCACTACCTGCACAACGTATTCAGAGCCAATGAGTTAATCGGTTCGACATTGTTCCGTCCGCCTCACGGCCTGTTGCGCTGGGGGCAATCACGGGTGCTGCGCTCGCGTTTTGCCATCATCATGTATGACCTGGTGACGCGCGACTACAGCCGCAAACTCACGGGCGAACAGGTGCTGAACAACGTCAAGCGCTATGCACGCAACGGCTCGATTATCGTCTTCCACGACTCGTTAAAGGCCGAGAAAAACATGAAATATGCCCTGCCGCGCGCCATCGAGTGGTTGCAAAGCAAAGGCTATAAATTCGATGCCATCCCCGAACTGTGACATACCGTCGATGATCAAATCCCAGGCTGCGAGCCTGGGATTTGACGCTTGTGGATTTGCTGCCGCCACCCCCGTCGATGACGAGGCGGTGGCACGCTATGACCGCTGGGTCGAACAGGGTCATCACGGCTGCATGCAGTGGGCAGCGGGCCATCGCGACCTGCGCCGCGACCCGTCGATGCTGCTCGAGGGTGCCCAGACGGTCATCTCGCTGGCGCTGAACTATTATCCGGCCCGGTTTCAGCCGTCAGATGCGTTGCGCGTCGCCTATTATGCCTATGGCCGCGACTACCATGAGGTCTTGCGGGAGAAATTGACCAAAATGGCCCATTTCATCGAGGAAATTACCCATTGCACGACCCGCCCGTGTGTGGATTCGGCACCCATCCGCGAGCGCTATTGGGCACAGCGGGCAGGCATCGGCTTTGTGGGCCACAACAACTGCCTCATCCTGCCCGGCAAGGGGTCATTCTTCTTCCTGGGCGAGATAGTCACGACGACCCAGTTGCCGCCCGACGAGCCCTGCACGATGACCTGCGGCGACTGCGGCAAGTGTGTTGAGGCGTGTCCGTCAGGAGCCCTGGATTACCAGGGGGCGGTCGATGCCTCGCGCTGTCTGTCGTGCCTGCTCATCGAGAACCACGACGAGCAGTTGCCCGAGTGGGTGGGTGACGTCATCGGCAACAGGGTTGTGGGCTGCGACGAGTGCCAGCTGTGCTGCCCCCACAATGCCCATGCCGTGGCAACCACGATCGAGGACTTTGCCCCGACCGAGGCGGTGATGACGCTCACGCGCGAGCGCATCGAGGCGATGACCGCGGGCGAGTTCAAGCGCACCTTTGCCCACAGCGCCATTTCCCGCCTGCGCTACAAAACCCTGTTGCGCAATACCGCTCTAGCCACCGGTGAGAAATGAGATGGGTCCAAAATCGCCATGAAGGAAGCGATTTCAGTTTTTTGTAGTACATTTGCAGTTCAACAACTTAATGATAATTGAGAAAATCATGAGGACGAATGTTTTAGGCACCATAGTGCTGCTGTGCATGATGGCAGTTTTCACGTCATGTGGCAGCAAGACAACAGGGAACACCAATGTCAAGGAATCGACAATAGAGCAGTTTGAACCCGACACCCGGTTTGCTACAATCGATACACTGGTCTATGTTTTGACCGAAGTCCTGTCGGATAGCTCACTCAACGAGTTGGAGCAGCATTACGATGAGCAGTCGTTGGCCATGAAGTCCTACTGGTATCTGAAGCACAAGGGAGGTGACGAAAGCCGTATTGATGAGGATGTGTGCGCCGACCTGAAGGCGCTGGCCGACAGCCTGTCGGGCGGCAACACGTTTGACATGATGCAGAGCTGCCAAATCGAGTGTGCAGTAGCTCGTTACCTCACCGCTAAGGACTACTGCTGCAATTATAGCAAGAATCCCCTCTATCAGGCCGAAATGCGTGACTGGCTCGTTCTCGAAGAGGAATTACAAGAGTTTTACTGTACGCTGGCCTCATTGGCTAACTGGGGTGGCTCGATTGTCACCATCACAACCAGCAACGCAATGGCTGAACTGGCCGAAGCCCGTCAAGCAGATTATGCCCAACTCACAAAAGACGGCCACCATGCTGGAGACGAAGGGATGACCACTAGCGAGGCACGCGCCAACCTGATCCAGGAGATGGAGGACGCCAAGAGCCTGGAGGACGACCAGACCGATAAAGAATACACCGAGGCTGTCATGAAACTGTGCAAGAGCTGCGACAAGGTGACCACACTGCTCGACAAGTGGCTCGAGTCGCGCAATAAGCTATGTGAGGCCGAGGGCATTCCCGAAAGCCATACGGCACAATTTATCGCCCGACTCGGTCAACTCATTATGGAATACATCGAGGGATAACCAAGAGTGAGGAGTGAGGAGTGAGGAGTTATAAGTGAGGAGTTATAAGTGAGGAGTTCGCTAACAACTAGAAACCAGAAATTATGATTACTTTTATCATCAGTCTTGTGGCCCTGGTACTAGGCTATCTGATATATGGAGCCATCGTGGAGCGCGTGATGCGCCCCGATGACCGCGAGACACCCGCCGTGCGCCTTGCCGACGGCGTGGACTATGTGGCGTTGCCCACATGGAAGGTGTTTATGATCCAGTTCCTGAACATCGCGGGAACGGGTCCCATCTTCGGTGCCATTATGGGCATGTGGTTCGGCCCCGCCAGCTACCTGTGGATTGTGCTGGGCTGCATCTTTGCCGGCGCGGTGCACGACTTCATGAGCGGCATGCTGTCGCTGCGTCACGACGGTGCCAACCTGCCGACGCTCATCGGCCAGTACCTGGGCGGTGGCGCGCGCAACGTGATGCTCGTGTTTACCGTGTTGCTGTTGATGATGGTGGGTGCCGTGTTTGTTTATAGTCCAGCCATGATCCTGGCCAACATGAGCGGGGGCGACAGTACCACCATCTGGTGGATTGTAGCCATTTTTGCCTACTATGTGATTGCCACGCTGCTGCCCATCGACAAAATCATCGGCCGTGTCTATCCCTTGTTTGCCATCGCCCTGCTGGTGATGGCTGCGGGACTGCTGGTGGGCTTGTTGGTCAAGATGCCGCACCTGCCCGAACTGTGGAACATGGGTGACATGTCGCAATGGACCGGCAGTCAGGTTGTTGACGGGAAGGACACGCTGGGTATCAGCGCCTTCTTGAGCAAGAATTCCCTCTTCCCCTGCATGTTCATCACCATCGCTTGTGGCGCCATCAGCGGTTTCCACGCCACACAAAGCCCCCTGATGGCCCGCTGCCTCAAGAGTGAGCGTCTGGCCAGAACCGTATTCTACGGTGCGATGATTACCGAGGGAGCCGTGGCTCTCATCTGGGCAACCGTATCGTCCTATTTCTTCTATTACGGCGGCTGGAAAGAGATTGTCAGTCCCGAGGTGGTCAACGACTTCATGGCACAGGTGCAACTGGCCGACGGCAAGACCTTGATCCAGTACTTCACCGCACCCGAGGTGGTCAACCTGGTGTGCAGCGGCTGGCTGGGCGTCGTGGGTGGCACGCTGGCTGTGCTGGGCGTTGTGGCCGCTCCCATCACGAGTGGCGACACGGCATTTCGCAGTGCGCGACTCATCATTGCCGAGGCGCTGCACTTTGAGCAAAAGAGCATGGTGCGCCGCCTGACGATCAGCGTTCCCCTGTTTGTGGCCTCACTGCTGCTGCTCATCTGGCAAATGGAGAACCCCAATGGCTTTAACGTGCTGTGGCAATACTTCGGCTGGTCCAACCAGACGCTGTCGGTATTCACGTTATGGATGATTACCGTGTATCTGGCCCACAACCGCAAGCCATACATCATCACGTTGATTCCTGCCATCCTGATGACGACAGTATGCACTACCTTCCTGGTGGTGTCGCCCCAGGCATTCGGTCTCAAGGAACTGCTGCCCTGGACCGTCATCGCCGTCATTGCGGTAGCTGTCGTGTGGTTTGCCCTCTGGCTCCATAAGGACCGCGCCACCAGCAAGCTGTAAACAGTCCATAAAACGTGAAACAGATTTACATCAAGCCATCAGGGGCAAAACTCCCTGGTGGCTTTTTGGGTAATTAAAAACTTTATACTACCTTTGTAGGTTACAACGATAAAACCTCTAACGACGATGGCTAAACAGGGACTTACACTCGAGCAGAAGCAGACGCAACGGTTGGCATTGGAGCAACAGCGCCTGCTGGGACTCATCTTGGAGAAAAACGATGCCGAGATGGCCGAATTTATCGACAACAAGGTCAATGAGATTCAGGCTCTTGAAAAAAAGTCTGACGATGACAACGACGAGTACGGCAATGGCAACGACAACGATGACCGCCAGTCGGCCGACCGCGACCGTGAGGGCGGTGACACCACCCCCAGCGGTGAAGTGAACAGCGACGGCGACGATGACACGGCGGCCTGGTACCGCTATTTTGCCAACAATCGCAGCCGCGACGACGAGTACTATGCTCCTGTTGCCGTGAGCGAGAAGACCCTGCAAGAGTATCTTGCCGAACAACTGGGCGAGCTGGAACTGGACGAGACCCAGCAGATCATCGCCCACGCCATCGTGGGCAACCTGGAAGATGACGGCTACCTGCGCCGCACGGTCAGCGAAATCGCCGACGACGTGACGTTTAACGACGGCTACGTGGTCGATGCCAAGCAGGTCGAGGAGATGCTGAAGGTCATCCAGACGCTTGACCCGCCCGGCATCGCTGCACGCGACCTGAGGGAGTGCATCCTGTTGCAGCTGCGTCGCAAGCCCAAGAGCGAAGATGTTGATCTGGCCATAGAAATGGTAGAGAAATACTTTGACGATTTTGCCGCCATGCGTTTCGACACCCTGGCCCGCAAGATGGGCGTGCCCGGCGAGCGGCTCGAGGAGGTGTTCAAGCACCAGATCAGGCGCGGCCTGAACCCCTATCCCGGAAGCGCTTTCGGCTCACGGTCGGACAGCAGCCAGCAGGTGACACCCGACTTTGATGTGGAACTCGAGGAGGAAACGGGCCGCTTGACGGTAACGTTGCGCAACAACATTCCAGCGCTGCAGATCAGCGAGAGCTACGTCCTGATGAATGACCGCTACAAGAGTGCCGAAACGCTGAGCGTGAAGGAAAACAAGGAGAAAAAGCAGATTCAGGACGCCTACCAGCGCGCCAGCATGTTCATCGAGGTGCTCAAGCAGCGCCAGGAAACCCTGTTCAACACCATGAGCGCCATTGTCAAGTGCCAGCGCGAATACTTCCTGCATGGCGATGAGCGCGACTTGAAGCCTCTGGGCCAGCAGCAGATTGCCGACATGATAGGCAAGGACGTGTCGGTCGTTTCGCGAGCCGTGAGCAACAAATATGTGCAGCTGCCGTGGGGCGTGAAAAGCCTCAAGTCCTTCTTCAGCGAGGACATCAACGGCTCGTCGAGGCATGAGGTGTATGACGACTTGAAGAAACTCGTCGACGGCGAGGACAAGAAACACCCCTTGAGCGACGATGCCCTGTGCGACAAACTCAAGGAAATGGGATACAAACTCGAGCGCCGCACCGTGGCCAAGTACCGCGATGCCCTCAAGATTCCCAGCAGCACCATTCGCCGCAAGATGGCCCGATAAATATATAGTTTCCAGTTGCTTAAAGCTGATATCAACCACGAACTAAAAACTAGAAACTAAGGACTAGAAACTAGGGACTAGAAACTAAGAACTAAAATGAACAGATACTCTGTCAACAAGCTGATTGCGGGCGTCGCACGATTCATGTCCACGGCACTGACCCCGCTGCTGATGCCCACCTACGGCATATTCCTGATATTGTGGGTGTCGGTGCTTTGCCTATTGCCCTATGGCAGCCGGGTGGCCGTGCTGCTCGTGTGCATGGGCATCACCTGTATCGTGCCTCTCATCTTCCTGAGTGTGCTGCGTCACTTCAGCCTCATCAAGGACCTGCACGTCAACGTGCGCGAACAGCGGCTCTTCCCTTACCTGTTCACCGCCTTGTGCTATGGCGTCGCCGCCTATTATCTGTATTCCTCCTGCCATGCGCCGCAGTGGTGCGTGATGTTCATGGTGGGGTCGGCCATTACAGTGGTCCTGATGGCGCTGATTAACCTCAAGTGGAAAGTGAGTGCCCACATGGCGGGCATTGGAGGAGTAATCGGCCTGATTTACCAGATACATGTACAGGGCCTGAGCGCATTCGACCTGTTGTGGTTGTTGTGCCTCAGCATCATTGTGGCAGGTTTGCTGGGTTCTTCACGCCTGATACTCAAGCGCCACGACATTTGGCAGGTGCTGGTGGGCGCCGTGGTGGGTTTCCTGTGCGTGTCACTGACCATGCGTCTGCTTGGCTAATGGCAGATGGCAGATACCACTAAAAACTAAGGACTAAAAACTAAAAACATAGAACTAAAAACTTAAAACCAGAATATGCCTTTCAACTATAAACGCCGTGCAACCGTCAGTGTCAACGTGGGCGGCATCGCCATGGGTAGCGACTGGCCCATCCGCGTCCAGTCGATGACCAACACGTCAACCGATGATATCGAAGCCAGTGCGGCCCAATGTCAACGCATTGCCTATGCCGGCGCCGACTATGTGCGCTTGACGGCGCAAGGTGTGAAACAGGCCAACAGCATCGGCGAGATATCGCAAGTGCTGCGTGCCCACAACTGCGACATTCCACTCATTGCCGACATCCACTTCAACCCGCAGGCTGCCCTGGCTGCCGCCGCGGTGTGTGAGGGTGTGCGCATCAATCCGGGCAACTTCGTGGACCCGGCACGCACGTTCAAGCAGCTGGAATACACAGCCGAAGAATATGATGCCGAACTGGCACGCATCCGCGAGGCCCTGTTGCCCTTTATCGTGGTGTGCCGCGAGCACCACACGGCGGTGCGCCTGGGTGTGAACCACGGCTCGCTGAGCGACCGCATCATGAGCCGCTATGGCAACACGGCCGCAGGCATGGTCGAGAGCGTGATGGAGTTCCTGCGCGTGTTTGTTCAGGAGCAGTTCATGGACGTGGTCATCTCGATGAAGGCCTCTAACGTGGTTGTCATGGTCGAGGCTGTGCGACGGCTGGTGGATGCCATGGACCGCGAGGACATGCATTTCCCGCTCCATCTGGGCGTGACCGAAGCGGGCTTTGGCGAGGACGGACGCATCAAGAGCGCTGTGGGAATCGGCGCACTCATGGCCCAGGGACTGGGCGACACCATCAGGGTATCGCTCAGCGAGGAACCTGAACTGGAGGTGCCCGTAGCAAGCAAACTGGTTGACTATATCTCTCAGCGTCAGGGACATCCCGCCATCGAGGGGGACTACTGCGAGGGCTACGACCCCTTGTGCCCCGAGCGCAGGGCCACGGCCACAGTCGATGACCGCATTGGCGGCAACAAGCAGCCCGTGGTCATTGCCACTTACCGCCCTGATGAATTGAGGGACGCCACCCTTCAACCCGACATCTATTACAGTGCCGACGGACTCATCGACGGCATGCACCGTTTCCTGGTGCCGTTCGGCTGCTGGAACGGGGAACGCAACGCTTATCCGCTGCTCACGCTGGGCGAGTGGGACCGCTGCCCCACAACGCCGATGCGGTTCCTGCAACTGCCGGCCACCACTCCGGTGCAACGGCTGGAATTCCTGCGCGGACGCAACGATACCGTCCTGGTGGTTACCCCAGTGGACACAAACATTCCCGGCGAGCAGCAGGCGTTTATCCACGCGCTCGACAAGGCGGGCGTGAACTGTCCTGTCGTGCTGCGCAACACCTACCCCGACAGCTCCGACGAGTGGCTACAGGTCAAGGCCGGTGCCGACCTGGGCGCGGTATTGCTCAACGGCAGGGCCGACGGCGTGTGGCTTGAAGCCCCCAACTGCCACAGTTGCGGCGAGGTGGTGCGCTATGCCTTTGCCATCCTGCAAGCCGCCCGTCAACGCATCAGCAAGACGGAATTCATCTCTTGCCCCGGCTGCGGCAGGACCATGTTTGACCTGCAGACGACCGTGCAGCGCGTGCAGCAGGCGACGGCCCACCTGACCCACCTCAAAATCGGTGTCATGGGCTGCATCGTCAACGGACCCGGCGAAATGGCCGATGCCGACTATGGTTACGTCGGCGCCGCGGCAGGCCGCATCAGCCTGTACAAGGGCAAAGAATGCATCGAGATGAACATCCCCGAGGACGAAGCCATCGACCGCCTGGTCGCCCTCATCAAGCAGCACGGCGACTGGGTCGACCCTTGATGCAGTCCTCAATATTTTCTGAAAGATGAACAGATTCAATTTCATATCATTGCTGCTGTTGCTGATTGCCCTGCTGGCCTCGTGCAGCAGCGACAAGTTCAAGATTGACGGCAATATCGACAACCTCAAGGCCGGGGTTGTAAGGGTAATCTTCATGGGCGACTCGGGCATAGTCGACGAGGAGAAGATCGTGGACAATAAAGGGCATTTTACCTTCAAGGGTTCATCGTCGGTGCCTGTGATTGTTAGGGTGATCTACCAGCGTGGCGAGCCGCTGGCCACACTGGTGGCAATCAATGGAGACCACCTCAAAATCAAAGGTGACGCCGACAAACCCGCAGATATCAAGACGAGCGGAAACCGCCTCAACAAGGAGTGGCAGCTCTTTCGTGACGAGCACGCCGCCTTCTATGCCGACCCCAATCCCAGCCGCCTCGACGCCGCTATCGAGAAATATGTGCGCGAACATCCCGCCGACATGCTCTCGACAGTGCTGCTGATGGCTGACTACAGCGATTACAGCGACTATGACAAGATTGAAAAGATGCTCAAGGGCATCGACGCCGAGGCGCGACCCGAGTCATTGACCCAAACGTTCAAGAACGACCCCAACGCCCGCAAGAGGAAGCTGTTACCGCGCTTGATGACCCTGACCCTGTGGAAACACGGCGGCAATTTTGACGAAATCAAATTGACCGGCCACACCTCGTTCATCAACTTCTGGGCCAATCCGCCCAAGGACCGCATGTCGCTGATTAACAAATTAAAGACGCTGGATGCCAAGATTCATGTCATTGACGTCCTGACCGAGAGCGACACCCTGCGCTGGCACCAGACCATCGCAGCCGACCCCGAGGGCTGGCGGCACTATTGGGCGCCCGGGGGTCCCATGGAGCAAGGCATACAGTTGTTGGGGTTCACTTCCCTACCCTGGTTTGCTGTTACCGACAGTACAGGCCTGGTCACCTATTCCGGTCCCGATATCAACGCAGCCCTCAAGACCGCTCAGCCGTAAACCTTACCCGATTACGGTAGGCTTAGCGTCAGGAAGGTGGGTGCTGAGGATGCGCAGTGGCTTGGGATAGAGATTATTGGCGCGGTTGCCCAGATTGTTGGCAAAGCCCAGCACAGCGCCATTGTGGGCTATGAGGACATAGCCGCGTGCGGCATCGACCGTGATGGACTCGCCGCGCAGGTAGCGCAGAGCCGTCGGATAATCGACCTCGCAGACGGGAAAAGCATCGGCCGACCGGGCCACCGACATGGCCAGGGCATGGTGAGGCACCGATTTGCGGCCCATGACGGCTGCCAGTTCCACACCGGCATGCAACACGTTGAGCGAGGCACGCAAGGCTGCCACCTGACGACTGATGTCACGCGGAACAGCGACATAGACATCGTCCTGGAGGTCTATCACGTAATCATCGGGCGATTTGAGCCAGTTTTTGCCGATTTCATCGGCTTTTTTTGTGTTTTTCTCCTTGATGCGGATGTCCTGGCAAGGGGCATCGCCATCCTTGCGTAAGACGGCCATGAACAGTCCCTCTCCGTCCACGCGATGAGGCATGAAACGGTAACAGGGGCAGTCGCTGTCAATGGCGGGATGGATGTTCCATGACGGCTCGACGGGAACCTCAAGCGGTGTGGCTCCGAGTTGCCTGATGAAATCGGCCATTTCCTCGTTCTCCTGACGGTTATAGGTACAGGTGCTGTAGATGAGCAGGCCGCCGGGACGCAGGGCAGGCCACACGTCGGTGAGGATCTCGCGCTGCCGCTGGGCACACTGGTCCACCAGTTCGGGCGACCACTGGGCGACGGCTTCGTCGTCTTTGCGCATCATGCCTTCGCCACTGCAGGGCACATCGGTAGCGATGACGTCAAAGAAATGCGTCAGTTTACCCACCCGGGCGGGAACATTGCTCGTCACCACGCAGCGGGGATTGCCCCAGCGGATGACATTGTCGGTGAGCACACGGGCACGAGGCGGCACAATCTCGTTGGCCACAACCAACGAGCGCTGCGGCAACGCCTGCATCGCTGCAGTCGTCTTGCCACCGGGGGCGGCACACAGGTCCAGATAGCGCACCGGCTCGTGAACAAAATGCCTGATGACATGGGCAATGAACATCGACGAGGCATCCTGCACGTAGTAGCGTCCGGCATGCCAGTCGGGGTCAAACGTGAACGGCGGGCGATCATCGAGATAGAAGCCCTGGTCACACCAAGGCACACGGCGCGCCCCGTCGGGCACTCCCACCCCACGCGCATCGTTGACACGCACGGCAACGCTGGGCTCACTCGTCGTGATGGCATCGACCAACGCCTGCCACTCGTCGGGCAACAGGCCGCGTAATTGCTCTATAAATCCCTCATGTAGATTCATCACCGCAAAATTAGCACAATTGCCGCAATCCCGCCACATCCCGTCCCCGATAAATCGATTTTTGTCCAAATCCTTACTTCTTGCCCCACATTTGGACAAAATACCTTGTTTCCGTTATTCTTGAAACATCATGTACTTCCCAACGAACTACTACTAAAACCAGTAGGGTTGTAATTAGTGTTTTTTAAGGTTTAAAGGCTTTGGTACATGAGCATTTTTTTGTAATTTTGTACGTTTTTAGACAGCCCCTATTTAACAGGGTATAAATGCGAAAAAAACTACATTTTTATGTCAGAAGAAGAAAAATATATCGAAGAACAGGAAGAGAAGAATTATTCAGCGTCCAACATCCAGGTGCTGGAGGGCCTTGAGGCCGTGCGCAAGCGTCCGGCGATGTACATCGGCGACACGCACATCAAGGGTCTGCACCACCTCGTGAGCGAGGTCGTTGACAACTCCATCGACGAGGCTCTGGCGGGTTTCTGCAACCGCATCGACGTCTTCATCGGCGAGGACAACAGCATTACCGTTCGCGATAACGGCCGCGGTATTCCCGTCGATGAGCACGAGAAGCTGCACAAGTCGGCCCTCGAGGTCGTGATGACGGTGCTGCATGCCGGCGGTAAGTTCGACAAGGGCTCCTACAAGGTGTCTGGCGGTCTGCACGGCGTGGGCGTGAGCTGCGTGAACGCGTTGAGCGACTACCTGCGCGCCGAGGTGCGCCGCGGCGGCAAGGTCTATATGCAGGAATACAGCCTGGGCAAGCCGACGAGCGAAGTCAAGATCATTGGCGACTGCAAGGAGGAGGAACACGGCACGACCATCATCTTCCACCCTGACGGCAACATCTTCTCGACCACGGTCTATGAGTTCGACATCCTGTCGAAGCGTCTGCGTGACCTAGCCTACCTGAATGCTGGCGTGACGCTGTCAATCACCGACTTGCGTACCAAGGACGAGAACGGCAACTGCCACAGCGAGACCTATTACAGCGAGACGGGTCTCGACGAGTTCGTGCGCTACATCGACGGTAACAAGGAGGCGCTCATCCAGGACGTCATCCACATCAAGAGCAAGAAGGGCGACATCCCCGTTGAGGTCGCCATGACCTATAACACGTCGTTCAACGAGAACATCTACTCGTTTGTCAACAACATCAACACCATCGAGGGCGGTACCCACCTGACGGGCTTCCGCCGCGGCCTGGGTTCGACCCTGAAGAAATATGCCGAGGACAACAAGATGCTCGAGAAGGCTAAGGTAGAAATCAAGCCCGAGGACTTCCGCGAGGGCCTCACCGCCATCATCTCGGTCAAGGTGCTGGAGCCCCAGTTCGAGGGACAGACCAAGACCAAGTTGGGCAACACCGAGGTAATCGGTGCCGTCGAGACCTCGGTGCGCGATGCTCTGAACACCTATCTGGAGGAGCACCCCAACCAGGCCAAGACCGTCATCGAGAAGGTCATCCTCGCCGCACAGGCACGCCATGCCGCACAGAACGCCCGCCTGAAGGTGCAGCGCAAGTCGCCGCTTGCCGGCGGTGGCCTGCCCGGCAAACTGGCCGACTGCTCGTCGAAGGATCCCGCCGAGAGCGAGCTCTTCCTCGTCGAGGGTGACTCGGCAGGCGGCAGCGCCAAGCAGGGCCGTGACCGTAAGTTCCAGGCCATTCTGCCCCTGCGCGGTAAAATCCTCAATGTCGAGAAGGCAATGGACCACAAGGTGTTTGAGAGCGACTCGATCGTCACCATCTTCCGTGCCCTGGGCGTGACCATCGGCACCGACGAAGACCCCAAGGAGGCCAACCTGAGCAAGCTGCGCTACCACCGCATCATCATCATGACCGATGCCGATGTCGATGGTGCACACATCGACACGCTGCTCATGACCTTCTTCTTCCGCCGCATGCGACCCATCATCGAGAACGGCTACCTCTACATCGCCACCCCGCCCCTGTACCGCGCGCGCACCAAGAAGGGCCAGCGCGAGGAGTACTGCTGGGATGAGACGCAGTTGCGCAAGTTCATCGACGAGTATGCCGGCGGTAACGAGGACGGTGTGACCGTTCAGCGATTCAAAGGTCTGGGTGAGATGAACCCCGAGCAGCTGTGGGAAACCACCATGGATCCCAACAACCGCCTGCTCAAGCGCGTCAACATCAGCGACGCCGCCGAGGCCGACCGCATCTTCTCGATGCTGATGGGTGAAGACGTGGATCCCCGCCGCAAGTTCATCGAGGAGAACGCCACCTACGCCACCATCGATACGTAATTCTAAAATTGCCAGCATGCTGGCAATTTTAGAAGTTTAGAGTTTAGGGTTTAGAGTTTAGAGAGATTTAAACGAGCCTTTGGCTCCGTGGGGCGTAATCCCCGCGACGATATATACATCTACAACAACCCCTGGGACCGTCATTGGACCCAGGGGTATTTTTTACTGTGAATTATTGCAAGTAACAGTTACCTGACTATTTCTATCATCATTTTAACATGAACTTGATAGAAATAAAACGTTGGCAATCAACGGATAATAAAAGTAGAGACGCAAAATCTTGCGTCTCTGGGTAGGCATGATAGTATCTTTCCACGATTGGGAGACGCAAGATTTTGCGTCTCTACTTGCTTTATGGAGGATAAGTCGTTGACAATTAAGGCTTATTCTCGTATTCGCAACCGATTACCACCTGACTGCGTGTGATAGCGTGATTTGGCGGGAATCGCCGTTGGCACCGATCACGTCGAGTGTGATTTGGGGCAGTTCATCGATGCGGTATTCTTCATCCCAGGTGAAGTCCTCCACGGGCCTACTGTTGACAGCGGTGATGCGGTCGTTTAATTGCAGCCCTGCTTGGGCAGCGTCTCCATTGCGCGTGAGCGATGAAACAATCCAGCCCTTGCCGATGTCGGTACGGTTTCTGAAATCGAAGTCATAGGTGGGCTTAACGGGCTGGTCTTCCTTGAAACGCTTGAGGTAGAGAACACTGTGCGGAATGTCAATAATCAGATTGAACTTGGATAACACCTTATTGCCGATGATGCCGACATAATCCTTCTTCTCGATCATTGACTCTTGTGACTTGTCTCCAATGCCAAACTGCGTTATGTCCTTAACATATCGCTTGCCTGGCAACGATTCAAGTCCGTACTGCTTGACGGTACTTGTCGTGAAGTCGACCGCGGCACCTGAGCCCGTGTCCACAAGAAACCAACCCTGGATGCTCTTGCCGCCAACGAGGATCTCGGCCTGAACCTGGATTCGGTGGTCATGGCAACGGATAGGTAATTTCTCATAGCCTTCAACCGGTGGATTTCCATCCTTGTAATACTTCAAGAAACTATGCTCAAAGTTGATTTCCAACGGATGCTGCTCAATGTCCTTGATGCCCCAGATGCCATCGACATGGCAATCCACCACATTCCTCAACTTGAAAATCGGTACAATCTGGTAAGTGCTCTTTAACGACCCGATGCTCAACGATGTAAGGTCCATGATGACGCGCACACTGGTGCTACCCGCGGCGCCCCCTGTTCTGGCCCGGCCGAAGCTCTGCGGATGCCATTCCGAGGCCGAGAGATAGACACTGTCGATGCCGAACAGGTCAGAGCCTCCTGTGTCAAAGATAACGTTGGCCTGATGCTCATAGTTGATACAAGCAGGGAGATAGAGATGCCCACGGTACAGGAACGGGATGCTATCATTGCCCCACGCCACTGCAACCCATGACCAAAGTACGGCCAGGACGATGATGGGCAATCGCTGATTATTCTTTAAAAACATCATCTTCGTTAATTGATTGTTCGTCAATAATTTGCGCACATTTAACGTGAGTCCGACGACTGGGTTTCGTCGAACTCACGCCATTTTAATAACTAAGGGTTGATGTAGAATTACTTGGGGTCTTGAGGTTGAGGTTTGCCCTGGAGTTTGAAGGAGATGGGGATGGTGTACCATACTGCTACGGGTTTGCCGTCTTGGCGGCCGGGGATGAAGTTGGGCATTGACTTGACCACGCGGAGGGCCTCGGCATCAAGCTCGGGATCTACCGGGCGGGCAACCTTGACTTCCCCAATCTGTCCGTCCTTCTCAACTACAAACTGCAAAACCACACGGCCCTCGATTTTGTTCTTGGCCGCATTAGCGGGGTATTGGATGTTCCCTTGCAGAAATTTCATCATCTCTTCCATACCACCCGGGAATTCGGGCATCTGCTCGACAGACTCATAGACCTTCTTGGACTCGGGGACAGGTTCTACGGGAGCATCCTCGACGGGCTGCTCCTCGGCCTCCACTTCGATAGGCTGGGTAGCGGCCTCGACCTGGGCGGGCTCGGGCGACTGCACCTCGGACTGGACAGCGTTGTCTTGCTGAACACTCGTCACTACTGCTGCTACACTCTTGGTGTTGGCAAAGGCCAACAGCGCCAATGCTATCACGGGCACCACAGCCAGCGCACGCAACGTCTTCCATTGGCTGCTTTTGTTCATTGTCATCATACGGATTCGTTTTTTTAGTGATTGATAATTGAAGTTATTTGCCATCGAGAATAGCTGGTCCCCGACGGACTTTCGTATGAGCAGCAGCTGGTACTGCTTCACGTCGACGCCTTGGTTAAGTACGGCCATATCGGCCTCATATTCATGCACTTGACGCAACTCACGGCCCAACAGCCAGGCTGCGGGGTTCCACCACTGGAACAGCGTAACCAGGCTCCAGAACATCACGTCCAGAGAATGGTGCAAGTCGATGTGCGCCTGCTCGTGGACGAGAATCTCACGCGAGTTGTCGCGATAGTCCTGCTCATTGATTACGATGTGGCTGAAGTAACTGAACGGGGACATGTCGCCAGGCACCACATGCAGGGTGGCGCCGCCGAGAAGCGCCTCGCGACGGCCTTTCTTCATCAGGCGACGCAGATTCCATTGGCCATGCAGGAGCCATGCGGCCACCAGTGCCATCCCAATGAAATAGACCACAGTGGCGATGCCCGTCCCGCTCAAGGACGTCTGCGGGGTGGTGACTTGACCATTGGGCGTAACGATCAGGCCCTCGAGCACCACCATCTGCTGGGCAACCGGTGCTGCGACATCCAGCGACAGACGCACCCACGGCAACACCATAGCGAGCGTCATAGCCGTGAGCAGCGCCACGCGGTTGAACCGGTGGAAAGTCTCGCGGCTGAGCAGCAGCTTCCACAACAGGTAGAAGGCGATGAGGCACAGGCCAACCTTTATTTGATAAATGAGTAACATGGCGATTGGGAATTTTTACTGTTGGTTGTTCTCTTCCACTTCTCGAATGAGTTCCTTCAGGTCCTCGATGCTCACCTTCTCGCTCTTGACGAGAGCCGAGACGGCGCTCAGGTAGGACTTGCCGAAGAACTTGTTGACCACGTTAGCCAACGAGCCGCCGCGGTACTCCTCGCGGCTGATGCGGGCAAAATACTGGAAGCAGCGGGCAGTGATGGCCTTGTGGTCCAAGAAACCCTTCTCCTCCAATATCTTCATCAATGTAGCCAGGGTATTGACATGGGGGCGGGGCTCGTCATAATAAGCCTGCAGCTCACGCACCAGCAGGGGGCCGTGGTCCCACATCCGCTCCATGATTTCCTCTTCTTTTTGAGTTAACTGTTTCATTTTTCAAGCCTTTATTAGGTTTTACGCCGCAAATTAACTAAATGTTTTAGTTATATAACAAATTATTTTAGTTAATAAAACTAAAAACATTAGTTTTTCTCGTAACCTTATCGGCCTTGCCTGTACAATTTACTAATGTGAGGCATCAAACTCATGGGCCCAAAGTTGACGGAAAAACTCCACAGATAACAGTGTGCAGATAGGATAAGCCCCAGGATGTAAAAAGAGACCAATAGGTCATTTTGCAGGATGTAACTTGCGTTGAAGGCCGATAGATACTATCTTTGCAGGCATGAAAGAGGGCATGAATCGGGAGATATTGAGGATTGCGTTGCCGGCGATTGTGGCAAACATCACGGTGCCGTTGCTGGGACTGGTGGACACGGCCATCGCGGGACACCTGGGTGACAAGGTGTTTATCGGTGCCGTGGCAGTGGGCGCGATGATGTTCAACCTGGTGTATTGGAACTTCGGGTTCCTGCGCATGAGCACATCGGGCATGACGGCGCAAACTTGCGGCAGCGGCGACTTCAACGAGAGCGCCAAACTGCTGGGTGAGTCCACAGCGCTGGCCATCGTCATCTCGGCCCTCATCATCGTGCTGCAGTGGCCCATCAGGCTGCTGCTGTTGTGGATTATCGGGCCCTCGCCCGAGGTTACCTCGCTGGCTATCACCTACTTCACCATCTGCATCTGGGGTGTGCCTCCCGTACTGGTGATGATGGCCTTCAAGGGTTGGTTGCTGGGTATGCAGGACTCGCAGAGCGCGATGTGGATTTCCATCATGACCAACGTCTTTAACATTGCTGCAAGCCTGATCTGCGTCTATCTGCTGAAGATGGGCTTTGTGGGCATTGCCGTGGGCACCCTGGCAGGCGAATGGCTGGGACTGCTGTATGCCGCCCTGACGGTACAGCGCAAATTTCCGCGCCTGAACGGTCTGCTGGACTGGCACCGTGTGTGGCGCTTCAAGGGGGCAGGGCGTTACTTCAGGGTGAGTCGTGACATCTTTGTGCGCAGTTTCCTGCTGATGACCGTGAGCCTGGCCTTTGTCTCGATCGGAGCCCGCAGCGGCGACCTCATCCTTGCCGTCAATGCCCTGATTCTGCAACTGTTTACCCTCTACAGCCACTTCATGGACGGCATCGCATTTGCCGGTGAGGCCGTGGTGGGCAAATACTACGGCATGGGCGACATGGGGCGCATGAGGCGATGTGTGAGGCTGCTGTTCCTGTGGGGGCTGGGCTTCGCCGCCGTGTTCACGTTGATATACTCGTTCCCGCGGGTGGCCTTCGGACTGCTCACCGACCAACAGAGCGTCATCGAAGCCGCAATGGACTACCGCGTGTGGTGCGCGCTGATTCCCGCCGCCGGCATGGCTGCATTTGTGTGGGACGGCGTGTTCATCAGCCTGACGCGCTCGATGGGCATGCTCATCAGTGCCAGCATCGCCTGGACGCTGTTTTTCGTCATCTACTGGATCACGCCCAATGAGTGGGGCAACAACCGCCTGTGGATTGCCTACCTGAGTTTCCTGGCCCTGCGCGGCATCATCCAGACCGTCCTCTACAGCAGCTACCTGCGCCACGGCGTGCTGGAGCACTAAAAATTAACCGCCCTGAGGCCAGGACGGTTAATGATTCAAAAATCTGTATTTCAAGCAATTATTTCACTCACCTGTCAGCAATTTGTCGACGAGCATCGTAACGTCGGCAATGTTCATCTGGCCATCGCTGTTCACGTCGGCACAGTTGTCACACACGACCACACTGTTGCCCAGGAGCATGTCGATAAGGGCAGTGACATCGGCAATGTTCACGGCGCCGTCATGGTCCACGTCGCCCTTGACATAGTCGTGAACGATTCTCATGTACCAGAAACTGGCGGTACCATCCTTGTTGATGACCATATCGGTCACGGGTTTGCCCAGATAACCTGCTTTGCCGGTAATGTCACCGTATGCTTCCATGTTGAGCACGGTGGCCGGCGTGGTTTCATCGGTCAACGCGTTGCGGCCATATTGCGGCCATAAGTCTCCACTCTCGGAGTAGCTGCTCAGTTTGTTGTCGGCAGGCAACAGGGTCACCAGCTGAATTTTATCGTTGTTGGGCTTGTTGTTGCTCCAGGCGCTGGCGCTATAGGTGATATGTGTCACCATGATGCCTGTTCCGGGCAGCCAACGGTCCCAACCGACGCGCTGGCGGTTCTCGAGGATGAAATACTCGTTCTTGTTCACATCGCTCACGATGCACACGGCCTGATCATCTTTTAATACTTTCTGGTTCCACACAGATAGCGTGTAGTAGGTATTGGGCACGGGAGTGATATATTGCACCCACCCCATGAACACCTTTTCATAGGCCGAATAACCCACGGGCGAATAGCCGTCGTCAGCATAGCAGCCCAGACACATGACGTCCCAGTTGCCCATGCCGTAGTTGTCATTGTTGCCCGTATCGTAAAGGTCGGGCAGGCCCAGGCAGTGGCCAAACTCATGGACAAAGGTGCCGATGCCATCGATTCTCTTGCCTGTGTCACTGCTGCCGTGCAACTCGTTGAACACGGCAAAATTGTTGACATAAGGGTCACCGACGCTTGGACTGAAAGCACCATTGCCACCACGCGAATAATACTTGGCGGCATCCAGGGTCCAGTTACAGGGCCAGATGGCATCGGGATGATAACCCGAAGATTGAGCCTCGCCCACACCGGCAAAGATGACAATCACCACGTCGCAGTAGTAGTCATTGTTGGTGTCATAGGGCTTGAACGAAATGCCGTCGGCAGCTGCCAGCTGGCAGGCCTCGGTCACCAGCCAGCCGATGCCCTTGTCCTTGGTAGCGCTGGCGCGGCCACCATAATATTCACGGTTCTCCGAGAGGCTATAGATGCCATACACGTCAAACACAGGCTTGTACAAGCCGTTGGACTGATCACGGAAGTACTGGCCCACGCTCTCGTTGCCGGTGAGCATCGATTCAATAATCTGATCGGCCGTATGATTGAACTTAATGTCCTGGAACTCCACCAGGATGATGGGGATGCGGCGCTCGCCCATGGCTGGCACCGATGCCGATGCGTTGCTGCCTGTGGCCGATAATCTGCCTTTTTTACCAGGCAATTGATAAGACTTGGTTTGCATGGTCAATGAACTGCGCTGAGCGCTGACAAAAGCGCGCTCGGCAGGCGTGCGGTATTCCGGGTCGTGGGCACGCATGGCCGTGAGTCCGGTCAGCGACGAGACATAGTAGAAGTCACCGTCGTTGCCGCGTTCAACAGTCAAGCCGTCGGTGGTGAGAATGGCATTGTTAAAGGCATTGCCCACAGCCTGGACTTGCAAGGAGGAACCATCACTCTGAGTAACGGTGTGCCATCCGGGTTTGGCGGGTACAGCAAGTGCCAATGCCACATAGCACAGCATTACAGAAAGGGTAAAAAGGTTTCTTTTCATTGATACTAGTGATTTGAGTTATTGATAAAATGATTATTTTTCATATTCAAGTATTCTGTCATGCCCTGTAATAGTGGCATTTACAAAATTTGCCGGCAAAATTAAGGATAAAAATTCATATAACAAAAACCACAGCAGCAATATGCCTGTAAACCTACGGAATATAGGAGCCAAAACATACAACAATAAATGTGACGGGAGCGTGCACCCCCGCCACATCGGTATTTTCTATAGAAAAAACCTTTACTTGGAAGAGAGCAGCATATCGATGAGGGTGGTGACATCGGAAATGTTCACGGTGCCATCACCGTCCACATCGGCACAGATGCCGCAAGCGCCATCACTGCCGCTGCCCAAGAGCATGTCGATGAGTATGGTGACATCGGCAATGTTCACGCTGCCGTCATGGTCCACATCGCCCGGCTCAAAGCCGTGACCGTTGCCGAACAGGGTTACTTCCTCGATATTGCTCCAGGCACTCTCGCTGCCGTCGGCAAAGATGCCCTTCACCTTATAGACATAGGTGCCCTCGGCGGGCAAGTCGAGCACGGTATAGAACATATCGGTAATGCCCGATATCAGGCGATAGACATTGTCCACAGTCTCGTCACCAGCCTTGAGCGCGGGAACAGAGGTCAAATCGCCCGCATAGATGGTCACTTGATAGATGCTGGCGTAGTTGGTCAACGACTTGAAAGTCACCGCATCCAGGTCGGCACAGTCAAGCACGACAGTGTATTCCATTCTGTCGTTGTTGAGCGTGAGGTCCTGCGAACCCCTGCTGGTCGAGACGCTGATGGTGGCATTGTCGTAGTAGTAGGAAGCAGCCCTTACAACTGCGGTTACCTTGTTGCCATAGCCTGCCAGGTCATAGGTCGGTGTACTGAGGGTTCCTTCGTAGGCGAGAAGCGCTGCACCGCCATAGGCACCCAGATAGGAGGTTCCCGACCAGCCCTCGGGCAGATAGTCGCTGTAGTGGCCACTGATGTCGTCCAGAGCCGTTCCATCCTCGGTCAGCACATCGGGCAGGCCGCTGAAGTCGGCGGTTTCAAGCAGCTGAACCTTGGGTTTGCTGCTCACCTCCAGAGTGTAGCTGATTACATTCTCGGCGGGGGTCTGGTCGGTCCAGTCGGCACGGAACTGCGTCAGGTTGATGAAACGCTCGTCGGCAGGCAGCATCACGGGAGCATAGCCCTCGATGAGTCCATGGCCCGTGAGGGTCACTATCACATCCTCGGCACCGTTGCTGCTCACCGTCAGGATAGCGCTATAGTCCTGGATGGCCGTTGGAGAGAACGTCACAACCACATCCTTGCCAACCGACGCATCGGCATTGCTGATGGTAACAGGCTCAACGGCAAACACGCCATTGGCATCGTCGATGGTGATGTTCACATCACCCGTCAACGACTGTCCCATCACCTTGAACGAATGGGTGTCGCTGGTGCCCATCATCACACCGCCAAAGTCAATTTCCTGTGATGACAGCGAAATCGTGGGCTGCGTAGCCGAGCCTTTCATGTACCAGAAACTGGCGGTGCCGTCAGGGTTGATGACCATTTCGGTCACAGGTTTGCCCAGATAACCGGCGTTGCTGACAATGCTGCCGTTGGCCCGCATATAGAGTCTGGCTGCGGGAGTGGAATTGTCGGTGAACTCGGTCTTGCCGTTCTGAGGCCACAGGTCGGTCTCCTCATCGTAGTAGGACCAGGAGTTGTCGGCATTCACAAGGGTCATCAGCTGGATATCTTCATTATTGGGTGAATTGCCCCACCAGCGGTCTTGACTATAGGTGACATGGGTAATCATGATGCCGTCGCCGGGAGCATAGCGGTCCCAACCCTGCCTCTTGCGGTTCTCCAGAATGAAGAACTCGTTGGAATTCAGGTCGCTCTTGATGCACAAGGCCTTGTCGGTGGACTGCTGTTTCTGGTTCCACACGGGCAGCGTATAGTAGGTGCCGGGACGCGGAGTGATGAGTTCAATCCAACCCATGAAATTTTTCTCATAGGCCGAATAACCCGGCGGGGTGAAACCGTCATTATTGTAACATCCCATGCACATGATGTCCCAGTCGCCCAAGCCATAGTGATCACTATTGCCCGTGTCATAGAAGTCGGGCAGACCCAAACAGTGACCGAACTCATGGGCAAACGTGCCGATGCCGTCGATGGTCGTGCCATTATCGTTACTGCCGTGCAACTCATTGAACACCGCAAAGTTATCTACCAGCGGGTCGCCATTGTTAGGACGGAAAGCACCCGTGCCGCCCATGTCATAGTAAGCGGCCGACGACAGGTTCCAATTGCAGGGCCAAACGGCCTCGGGATGGTTCCACGATGCCTGAGCCTCGCCCACACCGGCATAGATGACGATGACCACATCGCAGTAGTCGTCATTGTTGGTGTCATAGGGCTTGAACGAGATGCCGTCGGCTGCAGCCAGCTGGCAGGCCTCGGTTACCATTGAGCCCAAACCCATGTCGTTGGTGCTGCCTTGGTTTCTTCCGTAATACTGACGGTTTTGGGATAATTCATAGATGCCGAACACTTCAAAATCAGGCTCATACAGTCCATTAGACTGGTCACGGAAGTACTGGCCCACACTCTCGTTGCCCGTGAGCATGGCATCGATGATGGCTTGGCGCGTGTTGTTGAACTTCTTATCCTTGAACTCCACCAGGATGATGGGAATGCGGCGTTGGCCCTTGGCGGGAACGCCAGCCTCGTCATTGCTGCCGCCCACGCCCAACTTGCCACTCTGGCGTGGCATCTGGTAGGATTTGTACGTCATGGCCAGGCTGCCACGCTGCACGTTAATAAACGCGTTTTCGCTTGCCGAGCGCTCACTGACCTCGTGGGCACGCACGGTGGTAAGTCCCGTCACCGACGAGATATAATAGAAATCGCCGTCACTGCCACGGGCCACCGTAAGACCATCGCTTGTCAGCAACGCGTGGTTGAAGGCATTACCCACGGCCTGCACCTGCAGGGTGGTGCCGTCGCTCTGTTTCACAGTGTGCCAACCTGGCTTAGCGGGCATGGCCACAGCAGCAAGAGCGCAGGTCAACAAGAAAAATAAAGAAAGGAATTTTTTCATCATTTGAATTTTTGGTTGATAGTTATTTAGACTTATTGATTAAATAAATTACAATATTGCTGCAAATATACTATCATTTTCCCATTGAATACTACAAACCACGACAGTTTCTCACATAACTATCCACATAGAATGTAAATTCAAGCCTAACGCCACTCATGATGCTCCCCTTCCCTACAATAAAACAACTGCCATATAAAAAGGAAAACAACAAGTACAACAAATACAAAAACTTTGATTTTCAGTAATTTGTATTTATTGTACTTGTAGTTTTCTACTTCCCAAAAAACGTCGTTTTGAATGCCAAAAATGACCGCTCGCGCCAGCGAGCGCTAACGCGGATGCCCCCTAAACTCTAAACCCTAGACCCTAGACGCTCGCGCCAGCGAGCATCAAGTATTCCACGAGGCGGGCGACAGCGCGGCCGCGGTGGCTGATGCGGTTCTTGTCTTGGGGCGACATCTGGGCAAAGGTACTGCCGTCACCCTCGACGGGCTGGAAAATGCTGTCGTAGCCGAAGCCACCCGTGCCGTGGCGCTCGGTAAGGATAACGCCCTCGACCTGTCCCTCGAACAGGTGCATCTCGTCACCCTGCAACAGGGCTATAGCGGTGCGGAAACGAGCCGTGCGATTGCCGATTCCATCGAGTTTTTTCAGCACTTTGTCAATATTGGCCTCGCTGTCATGACCTGGTCCGGCATAACGTGCCGAGTAAACTCCCGGCTCACCATCAAGGGCATCAATTTCCAGTCCAGTGTCGTCGCTGAAGCAGTCATAACCGTAATGCTCCTTGACATAGCGGGCCTTCATTTGGGCATTTTCCTCGATGGAATGGCCGGTTTCGGGAATATCCTCATGGCATCCGATGTCGGCCAGACCCAGAATTTCATAGGTATCGCCCAACATCTGACGCAGCTCCTGCAGCTTGTGTGCATTGTTGGTGGCAAAAACAATCTTCTTCATCTATTAAACTACGAATTACACTAATTAAACTAATTGGCATCCGCACCTTACAACTACTATCTATAAAACTACGAATTATGCGAATTGAACTCATTTATTAATTCGTAAAATCCGCGTAATTCGTAGTTGAAAAAGATTAAACGACTACGTTGACGATCTTGTTTGGAACGACGATGACCTTCTTGGGCTGCTTGCCGTCGAGCCAGCGGGCAGCACCCTCGTCGCTGAGGGCGATGCGCTGCACCTCGTCCTGGGCGGTACCGGCGGGCACCTCGATGTTGTAACGGGGCTTGCCGTTGAACAGAACGGTATATTTCACCGTCGATTCCTTGAGGTATTCCTCGTTCCAGGTGGGCCACTCGGCGTCACACACGGTGGTGTCGTGACCCAGCACGTGCCACAATTCCTCGGCAATGTGCGGGGCGAAGGGTGCCAGCAACACTACCAGCGGCTCATAAATCTCACGGGCACGGCACTTCATGGCGGTCAACTCGTTGACACAGATCATAAAGGCGGCTACCGATGTGTTGTAGCTGAAGGTCTCGACGTCGCCACTCACCTTCTTGATGAGTTTGTGGAGCGACTTGAGAGCCTCGGCACTGGGCTTCTCGTCGGTGAGTTGCATGTTGTCGCCCTTGTAGAACAATGCCCACAGACGCTTGAGGAAGCGGTTCACGCCGTCGATGCCGTTGGTATCCCAAGGCTTGCTGGCCTCGACGGGACCCAGGAACATCTCATACAGGCGCAGGGTGTCGGCACCATAGCGGTCAACGATATCGTCGGGGTTAACGACGTTAAACATCGACTTGGACATCTTTTCGATGGCCCAGCCGCAGATGTACTTGCCGTTCTCGAGGATGAACTCGGCATCCTTGAACTCGGGGCGCCACTCGCGGAACTTTTCGATATCCAGTGCATCGGCATGAACGATGTTGACATCCACATGGATGGGCGTCACGTCATACTCGTCTTTGTGATTCAAGGTGACGAACTTGTTGGTGTCCTTGATGCGGTAAACGAAGTTGCTGCGACCCTGAATCATACCCTGGTTGACCAGTTTGCGGAAAGGCTCGGCCTCGCACACATAGCCGTAGTCATAGAGGAACTTGTTCCAGAAACGGCTGTAAATCAAGTGACCAGTGGCGTGCTCGGTACCACCCACATAGAGGTCCACCTGACGCCAATACTCGTTGGCCTCGTGCGAAACGAGTTCCTTGTCGTTGCGCGGATCCATATAGCGCAAGTAGTAGGCCGAAGAACCGGCAAAACCAGGCATGGTGTTCAATTCCAGGGGATAACCCTCGGTGGTTACCCAACCCTTGGCACGGCCCAGGGGCGGCTCACCCGTCTCGGTGGGCAGGAACTTGTCCACCTCGGGCAGCTGCAACGGCAACTGGCTCTCGTCGAGGGCCTGAGGCTGATTGTTCTCATCATAATAGATGGGGAACGGCTCACCCCAGTAGCGCTGACGACTGAAGATGGCGTCGCGCAAGCGGTAATTCACCTTAACGTGGCCGATGCCCGATTCCTCGATATACTGCTTGGTCTTGGCAATGGCTTCCTTGACCTGCAATCCGTTGAGCTGCAGGCGCTCGTTGGACGAGTTGGCCATGATACCCTCCTTGGCGTCGAAGCTCTCCTCGCTCACGTCGGCACCCTCAATCAGCGGAATGATGGGCAGGTCAAAATGCTTGGCAAAAGCATAGTCGCGGCTGTCGTGGGCAGGAACTGCCATGATGGCTCCCGTGCCGTAACCGGCCAGCACATAGTCACTGATATAAATAGGTATGTTCTTGCCCGTGATGGGGTTAACGGCATAGCTGCCGGTAAACACACCGCTCACCTTCTTTTCAATCATGCGCTCGCGCTCGGTCTTGTGCTTCACCTCGTCGAGGTAGGCATCGACGGCGGCACGCTGGTCGGGAGTGACCACGTCGTCCACGTAGATGCTCTCGGGCGCCAGTACCATAAAGGTGACACCAAAGATGGTATCGGCCCTGGTGGTGAAAATCAACAGGCTCTTGTCGCTGTCGGCGATGGGGAAGGTCATCTCGGCACCCTCGCTGTAGCCAATCCAGTTGCGCTGGGTTTCCTTGATGGACTCGGTCCACTCGATGGTGTCCAAATCACGCAGCAGACGGCCGGCATAGGCCGACACGCGCAAGCACCACTGGCTCATCATCTTCTGCTCGACGGGAAAACCGCCGCGCACCGACACACCCTCGCTCACCTCGTCGTTGGCCAGCACGGTACCCAACTTGGGACACCAGTTCACCATCGTGTTGCCAAGATAGGCAATGCGGTAGTTCATGAGCACGTCGTTCTTCTGTACCTGGGTCATGGCGTTCCACTCGTCGGCGGTAAATTCGTCGGTGCAGTTGGTGTGTGCATTGCAGCCTTCGGTACCATGCTTCTCGAAGTGGGCCACCAGCTCGGTAATGGGACGCGCCTTGTCGAGCTCGGTGTTATAATAGCTCTTGAACATCTGCAGGAAGGCCCACTGTGTCCACTTGTAATAGGTGGGGTCACAGGTGCGCACCTCACGGTCCCAATCGTAGCAGAAACCTATCTTGTCCAACTGCTCACGGTAGCGGGCAATGTTCTGGTTGGTGGTGATTTCGGGATGCTGTCCGGTCTGGATAGCATATTGCTCGGCGGGCAGACCGTAGGCATCATAGCCCATGGGATGCAACACGTTAAAACCTTTCAGGCGCTTGTAGCGCGCATAGATGTCGCTGGCGATGTAGCCCAGCGGATGCCCCACATGCAAACCTGCTCCCGAGGGATAGGGGAACATGTCGAGCACATAGAATTTGGGTCGGCTGTTGTCAATTTCGCATTTATAGGTGTGATGGTCACGCCAGTATTGTTGCCACTTTTGTTCTATCTCTTTATAGTTGTAGTCCATTTAGAGTTTTAAGTTGTTAGTTTTTAGTTGTTAGTTGTTAACCTCTAAACTTTAATTTATCAGAGGAGTTTTTTGATGGCTTCCTCGATGACTTTGCAGTCGGTGGTGGGCTCATAGCGCTCAACCACGTTGCCCTCGCGGTCGACGAGGAACTTGGTGAAGTTCCACTTGATGTCGGGCTTGCTGGCATAGTCGGGATCGGCCTTGGAGAGCATCTCGTCGAGCAGGGCACCAATCTTGTGATCCTTGTCAAAACCCTTGAAACCCTGCTGAGCCTTCAGGTAGGTGAACAGGGGCGACTCATTCTCGCCGTTGACCTCGATTTTCTTGAACTGCGGGAACTCGGTGCCGAAATTCAAGGTGCAGAACTGATGGATTTCCTCCTCGGTGCCGGGTGCCTGCTCGCCGAACTGGTTGCAGGGGAAGTCGAGAATTTCCAGGCCCTTGTCCCTATATACCTTATATAATGCCTCCAGTTCCTCGTATTGCGGGGTAAAACCGCAACGGGTGGCGGTGTTGACAATGAGCAGCACCTTGCCATTATATTCGTTTAACGACACGTCGTTACCACGACGATCCTTCACTGTGAAGTCATAAACGTTCTGTGCCATAGCAGTATTCATTAAATTTATAATGATTAATAATGATAAAATTCTTAATGTCTTCATATATACTTGTATCATAAACGGTTACTTGATAATTCCCAGTTCACGGGAAATGTCGAGCATGCGCTGGATGGGACGCACGGCGCGCTCGGCGATGTCCTGGTCCACCTCGATAGTGGGTGCCATGAATTTGAGAGAATTATACAATTTCTCCAGGGTTATCAATTTCATGTACTCACACTCGTTGCAGGCACAGGTGCCGTCCTCGGGCGGAGCGGGAATAAAGGTCTTCTCGGGGCAACGGCGCTGCATCTCAAATAGGATGCCGCTCTCGGTGCACACGATGAACTCCTGGCTCTCGTTGTCCACGGCATAATTGAGCAGGGCCTGGGTCGAACCCACCTTGTCGGCCATGATGCGCACGGGCTTGGGACACTCGGGATGCACAAGCACCTTGGCATCGGGATGTTCCTGCTTGAGGTCGGCCAGCTTCTGTACACTGAATTTCTCGTGCACATGGCAAGCGCCGTCCCACAGCAGCATCTCACGTCCCGTGATGCTGTTGATGTAGTTGCCCAGGTTGCGGTCAGGGCCGAAAATGATTTTTTCATCCTCGGGCAGGCTGCCCACGATCTCCTTGGCATTAGACGAAGTCACCACCACGTCGGTCACCGCCTTGACGGCTGCGCTGGTGTTGACATAGCTCACTACCGTGTGGTCGGGATGCTCGTTGACAAAGCGTTCAAACTCGTCGGCAGGGCAACTGTCGGCCAGAGAGCAGCCGGCACTCAAGTCGGGCACGATGACCGTCTTGTCGGGGCACAGGATCTTGGCCGTCTCGCCCATGAAGTGCACACCGCACAGCACGATGACCGGTGCATCGGTCTTGGCCGCCAGCTGGGCCAATGCCAGACTGTCGCCGATGTAATCGGCCAGCTGTTGGATTTCCTCGCGCTGATAATAGTGCGCCATGATGACAGCGTTGCGCTCACGTTTCAAGCGCAGGATTTCCTCTCTCAGGTCGATACCCTCTTCGATGGGTTCATCGACATAGCCTTTTTCAACATTCATATTATATATTGTGTTTTTAAATTTTTTAAAATCTTTATTTTAACTACAACAATAATGCCTGTTAATTGTGTAGAAAACTTTTTCGCTCTGCTCCCCACCCCATCGATTGTCAACGTCAAAAACGAGTTATCGATAGTTTATCTACAAGCCTAATGGCTGTGTCATAGTGGTTAAGGCTGTTTATTAACAGGGTGTAAACAACCTGCAAAGTTAATAAATTCTCATGGAATTTCATCCTAAATTGTGATGAAAACCGTGTTTATAGGCTAAGAAAAATTTATTGCTAACTTTTTTGGCCGCCAAGAAAAGATTGATAATCCGTATCGATTTGAAATTGTCAAGTGTTTTATGTGATTTTTTTTGAAATAGTTTTGAACAACAATTATCAGGGTTATTGACACGATTATTGTACCTTTGTGCTGATAAATATATAATGAGAACATGTCAAGGAAAAAAACGATGATAGAACTGCACCGCATGGGTGTAGAAGAATATAAAGAGGTGGAGAAGCTGCCGGTGACGGTGGTATTGGATAATGTGCGCAGCGAGATGAACGTGGGTTCGGTAATGCGCACGGCCGACGCCTTCCTCATCGAGCGCATCGTGTTGTGCGGCATCACGCCGCAACCGCCCAAACCCGAAATTCACAAGACTGCCCTGGGAGCCGAGGAATCGGTCGACTGGCAATACTATCCCACTACCATTGCTGCAGTCGAGGATCTGAAACGTGACGGCTACCTGATTTGTTCGATCGAGCAGGTACATGACAGTGTGAGCCTCGAACAGTTTATTGTCGAAAAAGGGAAAAAGATCGCTGTGGTGATGGGCAACGAGGTCAAGGGCGTGAGCCAGGAGGTGGTCGATGCCAGTGACGTGTGTGTCGAAATTCCGCAGCATGGCACCAAGCACTCGTTGAATATTTCGTGTTGTGCCGCCATCGTCATGTGGCATTTGTATGCTCGCTGCGCGAGCAGTCTAGGGTCTAGGGAACTTTGATGTTCGCTTTGCTCACAGTTTAGGGCATAGAGCTTAGTGCTTAGGGATGGGGCATCCGTATTCATTCTGTTGAATGGAGCGCGGATGCTATCCTTTTAATCCATATAATCCGCCGGCAGTTAAATTTTGCCGACAAAAATATCTTAGTGACTTGGCGTGAGAATATCCCGAAAAAAGTTATTAACAAGGGGAGAAATGCCCTAATAATGGTGGTTTTTGGCAAATATGGTTTGAAAAATGCCAGTTTTTTTGTTAAAATTAAAATGTTAAAAGGTGTTGTTTTTAACATTCAATTTAGAATATAACTTTTTTATTCAAAAAATTCAAATTTTCTCTTAATTATTTGTTTATCAGATTATTAATATATTTTTCGTTTGATTTTGTAATTTTTTTTACAAAATATTTTTAAATGCCCCAAAAAGTCAGAAAATAAGGGCATTTAGTTAAAATCTTCCTTTTGTTTTGCCCATTTCACATTTATTGACTAGTTTTGCGTACTTGTAAATAATCGATTGCGGCTATCGAAAAGCACCATCGAGACCTTACAGTAACTGATGAAATAAACACAATTTTTTAACTATATTGTATTAATTAATAAACATCACTATTTTATGAAGAAGCTATTTATGCTGCTGATAGCCATTTGTGCTATCTCATTGGGCATGAGTGCCCAACAAGTAGTGAGGGGCCAAGTTACCGATCCCAACGGCGAACCGCTGATTGGTGCAACGGTACAGCCCGTTGGAGGAGGAAACGGCGCGGCCACCGACGTTAACGGTGAGTTCTCGCTGAGTGTTCCTTTCAACGTGAAGACCCTCAAGGTTTCGTATGTGGGTTATAAGACCCAAGAACTTCCCATTCAGCCCAGCATGGCCATCACGATGAGTGACAGTGGCACCGCTCTGGACGAGGTGATGGTAGTTGCCTATGGTACTGCCAAGAAGACCTCTTACACCGGTTCGGCCGAGGCTGTGACCAACAAGAAACTGGA
>CADBDH010000006.1 GCA_902793405.1 uncultured Bacteroidales bacterium
ACGCTATTTTGTTGATCCTTCATTGGCAATAGCAGCATTAGGTATCGGGCCAAATGACTTATTAAACGACTTAGAAACAATGGGTCTTTTCTTTGAGACCCTATGTGTTCGAGACCTTCGGGTTTATGCCGAAGCCAATGATGGGAACGTATTCCACTACAGGGATAAGAGTGGTTTGGAATGCGATGCCGTTATTCACCTGAGAAATGGCAACTACGGCCTGGTTGAAATAAAACTTGGAGGCGAGACTCGCATTGAAGAGGGTGCTAACAACTTAAATAACCTGGAAAGCAAGATTGACATCAAAAAGATGAAAAAACCATCTTTCAAGATGGTTTTGACAGCGGTTGGACAATATGCTTATATGCGAGCTGACGATGTAATGGTTGTTCCAATAGGTTGCCTGAAAGACTAATTCATTATGACTTCTAAATTCTGCAACGCAGATGTGCGAACATTCACAAAATGCAGAGATAAAGTCATTAGGTAGACTTCACGCACCGTTAAACTAAGTCAAAAGTGTTAAATGTGAAGGTTTTGAAAGTTGTACTTCAAAACTCTACCATATTTGTATCGTTTAATATATAAATATCTGATGTTCAATGAGTTACATCTTCTGCATCGGCAAGTAATTATTTATGCAGATATTGAGTATTTTAATGCGTTATCTTTTGGACATTAGAATAATAACTTAGTTCGGCCATATCGCGGTTCTCAGTTCATTTCGGGCGAAATCTAACCAAAAAACGATAGATTTCGCCCGAAATGCCTTGGCTGTCTCAAAGGTTTGTTGGAGTCATATGATGCAAGAAAATAATGCCAAATAACCAAACGAAATTAGGCCAAATAACCAACTAAATATTGATTTAGTTGGTTATTTTGATTCTTACAACTATGCATGAAAAAGATCATCAACATCTACCTCATTATTGATGCTTTGCCATCCGGCATTGTGCACTAAACCTGAAGAAGTGACCATTGTCAATTGAAGTGACTTATTAGTGCCTGTAACCTCGCGGAATGTATCACGCCGTTCCAGCATTCGTTGTGCATATTCTGTAGATATTGCAAAGGGCTTGTTAGTGAACTTCATCTCACAGAGGTTAATGGTCTTATCACCACGGTCAATAATCAGGTCTATCTGGGCACCCTTATGTTCTTCACCGTCCTTACCAATATATGACTTACACGACCAAGAACATACATTAGTCAGGATACCGCTTATGCCCAACTTATGCTTGATTTGAGGAATATGGTGCAAGCAGACCTGTTCAAAAGCATAGCCTTCCCAACTGGAAATATCCTGTCCCAGATGACTCCAGTAGTGTTCGTCTCCTCCATGATAGTTCTTAACGAAACGGAGATAGAATAAAGAATAGAGGTCAGTAAGTTGATACATCACATCACGCTCTGACTTTCCAAAAGCATTGTAACTGCGGATGAAATCACAATTGCACAAATCTTCGAGAACATCTGAGAAATAGCCACTGTCTTCTACTCCTATTCCCTTCATCAGCTCCTGTCGTGTCATACCTTTCATTTGCTTTGAGAGCACTTCAACAACTCGTCGATAGAGGCGTGACTCTTTAAAAAGTGACTTATAGAGGAAGTTATACTCTTTTTGTAGTGGTGCATTCTCTGAAAAGAACAATGCATCTATATTCTGAGCAACGCTCAAACTCCGATTCATCATATCAAGATAATAAGGTGTTCCTCCAACTGCCATATAGATTTCAATGATATGCTGACGAGAGAGATCGAAACCTCGCAATTTCAGGAAATCTTCTGTTTCACTGAGATTGAATGGGCGCAGATAGATTTGTTTCGTTACCCGATTATGCAGTCCGCCCTTATCGCCAAGCAACTTATTGGTCATCCAGGTAGTTGCCGATCCACAAACAATCAATTTAATGTTGTCATGTTTCGATGCCCAACCATTCCAGAACAAATCAAAAGCTCTAATGAAACGCGAACGGGGAGTGTCAAGCCATGGAAGTTCGTCAATGAAGATATCTATACGCTCCTTGTCAAGCAATGTCTCTATATACTCACGTAGCATGAGGAAGGCAGACATCCAATCCTTGGGTACTTTATATTTTTTCTTCGCATAGATTCCCAGCTGGTTAGCGAAATTGGTAAGTTGTTCCTTGCGAGTACCTTCATAGATACCTGTTATATAGAAATCATATTTCGCATCAAACGTCTTGTCAATAAGGAATGTTTTGCCGATACGCCTACGTCCGTAGACGGCAAGCAACTCTGCCTTGGGGGAACTGATTATTTCCTGCAGGAGTGCAAGCTCTTGTTGCCTGCCTACCATCATATTCTTATTCTCCATACTTGATATGTTTTATTTTGGTGCAAAGATAAGAATTATTATTGGTGGCAAAAAGAAAAATGCGTTATTTTACTTCGGTAACCTGTATTTTTAAGGGGTTACCGAAGTGCTATCCGCAATTTTTAGAAGTACTATCCACTAAAAAAGCGCTTGTTCAACGATTGCATAAGGTTTTCCCCATGCTGGAACTTTCTGAAATCCTTGCGACGAGCTTACTGTCCGTTAAACTAAGTCAAAAGTGTTAAATGTGAAGGCTTTGAAAGTTGTACTTCAAAACTCTACCACATTTGTATCGTTTAATATATAAATATCTTATAATCAATTAGTTTCATCTTCTGCATCGGCAAGTAAATGTCTATGCAACTATTGGGCGTTTTAATGTGATATCTTTTGGGTCTTAGAAAAATAACTTAGTTCGTTTTTCTCGGAACTATCAGTTCTTTTCGGGCGAAATGTATCCAATCATTGGTATATTTCGCCCGAAATGCCTTGGAAATCTCAAAGGTTTATCGGAATCTAATAATGCAAGAACATAATGCCAAATAATCAAACGGATTCAGACCAAGTGACCAAATAAAACAATTCATCTAAAAATCATTTTCTGTGTCTACTTTGACGGTCTGGTACAAGTACAATTTGAATCTAGGCAATGATGTAGAAGAAATTGTCATATCGCTGGAAAAATAACATTAAAATCAATTAATCTCGTTGGAAAAATAACATCAATTATTGCGAAACTCGTTGGAAAAATGTATTTTTGCAGTCAAAATTGAGACATTGTAATATGATGCTAAAAAGAAGAATACTAGATACTTTAAGGAAATGGAAAGATAAACCTGACCATTCGCCGCTTGTAATTATGGGCATTCGCCAATGTGGGAAAACATTCATCTCACTAGAATTTGCCAAAAAGAACTATAAACATGTTGCTTATGTCAACTTCATCAAGCAGGAGGAGATAAAGACGGCTTTCTACGGTTCTAAGGACGTGGACAGCATTATTCTTAATCTGTCTGCCCAGATGAGAGACACATCGTTTGTTCCAAGAGAAACATGCATTATTTTGGATGAAATTCAAGATTGCCATGAAGCGCGCACAAGTCTTAAGTTCTTCAAGGAGGATGGCAGATATGATATCATCGCCACGGGCTCGCTGCTGGGAGTACAAGGCTATGGACAGGACGAGAAGAAAAAGCGTTCCAGGAACGTAACTCAGCAGGTGAGAGGCAGCAATTCCATCCCTGTCGGCTATGAGCAGATTGTGGAAATGTACCCGCTCGACTTTGAGGAATTTTTGTGGGCAAACAATGTGAGTGAGGATATCATTAACGCGCTGAAGCGCTGTTTAGCGGAGGAAGTTCCTGTGCCAGAGGGTATCCATGTCGCCATGAAAAAGCTGTTGAACCGATATGTTGCAGTCGGAGGACTTCCGGCTGCAGTAAATGCTCTGCTAGAGACAAATAACATGAATGCTGTAAATGAGGTTTGGAAATCAATCCTCAAGGAATACCGTTCGGACATGGTGAAGTATGCCGACGATAAGGATAAGCCCCACATTAGGGCCTGTTTCAATTCCATACCCAAACAACTGGCCAAAGAAAATAAAAAATTCCAGTATTCTAAAGTAAAAGAGGGAGGGCGTGGTGTATTCTACAAAGACTCACTGCAATGGCTGGAAGATGCCGACATCATCCGCAGATGTTACAACACCCACATAACAGGTCTTCCGTTAGAAGGGAATGCGATAGACAATGTATTTAAGGTCTATACTGCCGACATCGGCATTCTTGTTGCCATGTTAAGTCCCACTACAAGAGCTGACATCCTTCTGGGCAATCTGGGTGGCTATAAAGGTGCAATATATGAAAACCTAATGGCAGATACACTCATAAAAAAAGGCCAAAGCCTTTACTATTTCCAAAAAGACTCCGGTTTGGAACTGGATTTCCTTATCAGGTATAAAGGCGAGTGTGTGCCTGTAGAAGTGAAAGCCAGAAATGCTCAGGCTAAAAGTTTCTCCACCGTCAGAAAACACCCTGAGAAATATGGAGTAAAGCATTTTATCAAGTTTGGCGACTATAATGTTGGCCGCAATGGAGACTTACTCACCCTGCCAACCTATATGCAATTTCTTCTTGATCTTGAGCCAGAAGAAGTGGCACTTGAGGCAATAGACATTGATGAGCTCACTCGTTTGGCGAAAGAAGTTCTTGAAAGATGAACGAAATTGTATTGCGATGCCATTTCATTGAGTTCAAACAGCTTAAGACTAAGTCAATTTGTTAATAGTAATTGAAAAGTATACCATGCCGATCAGTGTGTTTGCGTTATTCCTGCGAGCCTTTTTAATGCCATAATCTTTGTGCGGAATCAAAGTTTTCAGTAAATTCGCACCGAATCTCCATGTCACTGGAGGCAAAGGAGATCCGTGAATAGATTGCGACTATAATCAGAATGTAAAGTTATATGGAAAGTCAAATTACAAGGGAGGCAGCCTGGGAGCTGCTGAGAAAGTACAACAAAGACCCGTTTCACCTGCAGCATGCGCTGACGGTTGAAGGTGTCATGCGCTGGTATGCCGGGCAACTTGGGTTTGCCGATGAAGTGGATTTTTGGGGTATGGTAGGACTGCTGCACGACATCGATTTTGAGCAGTATCCCAAGGAACATTGCATCAAGGCGCCTGAACTGCTGCGTGCTGGAGGCGTGGGCGCAGAAATGATTCACGCCATCTGCAGCCATGCTTACGGCTTGCACGTGGATGTCAAGCCTGAACACCTGATGGAGAAGGTGCTCTTCGCTACCGATGAGCTGACCGGACTGATATGGGCTGCAGCTCTGATGCGCCCGTCGAAGAGCGTTCAGGACATGGAACTGAAATCTCTCAAGAAGAAGTACAAGACAAAAGCATTTGCCGCCGGCTGTTCCCGCGAGGTGATTGAGCAGGGAGCGGAAATGCTGGGATGGCCCCTAGAGGAGGTACTGCAAAAGACTCTCGATGCCATGAGGGATTGTGAAACCCGGGTGGCAAGTGAGATGGATGCCGTCCTCAATGGCAATGGATAAAGACATACTATAACGGTATTATAACAACTATTATGATACAGAGATATATTGTCGCACTTGTTTTGGCGGTAATCGCGATGCTGCCGATACGCTCCTGGGCGCAGTTTAATTGGCCATATACCATCCAGAACGGGACCATCGTCACCGAGGTGCCGCAGAGGCCCGCAGGGCAGCAGTCGGCGCTGGGGCTTGCGGTGGAGAAGATTCCCGTCGTGAGGGTGGCCTTTGTGGGACTGGGCATGCGCGGACCCGATGCTGTTGAGCGTTGGACGCATATCCCCGGCATAGAGGTGAAGGCCCTGTGTGATCACGAACGCGACCGCGCCGAAGCCTGTCAGGACATCCTGCGCAAAGCATCGATGCCCGCCGCCGACATCTACTATGGCGAAGACGGGTATAAGGACCTGTGCCGCCGCAACGACATCGACCTGGTGTATATCGCCACCGACTGGCTTCATCACTATCTCGTGGCCCGCGAGGCGCTGGAGCACGGCCATCATGTCGCCATTGAAGTACCCTCGGCAATGAACATGACCGAAATCTGGTCGCTCATCAACCTGAGCGAGAGCAAGCGCCTGCATGTGATGATGCTCGAGAACTGCTGCTATGACTTCTTTGAACTCAACTCCCTCTATATGGCCCAGAGGGGACTGCTGGGCGAAGTGATTTATGTGCAAGGGGCCTACCGCCACGAGCTTTCCCCCTATTGGGACGAATATTGGAAAAACGGCGCTGATGACCAGCTCGGGTGGCGCCTGGACTACAATAGCAAGTTTCGCGGAGACGTTTATCCCACCCATGGTCTGGGGCCCATCGCGCAAGTGCTTAACCTGCACCGCGGCGACCGCATGAGAACGCTAGTGGCGATGGATACCCGCTCCTTTAATGGCCAGGAACTTTTCAAGGCCCGCACAGGCGAGTATTGCCCCGACTTCAAGAACGGAGACCACACCACTACACTCATCTCAACCGAGAAAGGCAAGGTCATCGAGATCCACCACAACGTGATGACGCCGCAACCCTATAACCGCATGTACCAGCTCACTGGCACCAAGGGCTTTGTCAACAAATATCCCGTCGAGGGATTCGCGCTGGCCACCGAGGTGATGAAAAAGGCCGGTGTCAACGTCAGCAAGGACTACACGGGCCACTCCTACCTGAGCAAAGAGGATACCGAAGCGCTCCTGCAGAGCTTCACCTCGCCGCTCGTGAAACGCTATGGCGAGGAGGCCAAGGAAGTGGGCGGACACGGCGGCATGGACTTCATCATGGACTCGCGCCTGGTCTATTGCCTGCAAAACGGGCTGCCGCTCGACATCGACGTGTATGACCTGGCCGAATGGTGCTGCCTGGCCGAATTGGGCAGCCTCTCGATGAACAACGGCAACAAGCCTGTACAGGTGCCCGATTTCACCCGTGGCGAGTGGAGCAGGTTCCGTGGATACCGCCATGCCTGGGCCAAGCCCGAGGATGAGGCCGCAACACGCGCTGCCGCTATGGAATTCACCAAGCAACTGAAAGCCAAAGGCAAGAAATATTGGGAAAAGCATTAGGAGTTAGGAGTTAGGAGTTAGAAGTTGAACTCTCTAGAAACTGAGGAGTAAAAACAAAAAATCAAAATGGAAACGATTAATACTGCCAACATTCTGGCGCAATTTGAGATAAAGGGCTTGGTCAAGGAGGTCAAGCCTCTGGGCAACGGGCTCATAAACGACACTTATCATGTCGTTACCGACGGCGACTCGCCTGACTATGTGCTGCAACGCATCAACAACGCCATCTTTCAGGACGTTGACCTGCTGCAGCGCAATATCGAAGTGGTGACTGCTCACATCCGCCACAAACTGGAAGCTTGCAATACCGATGACATCAATCGCAAGGTGCTACAGTTCGTCAAGGCCCGTGACGGCAAAACCTACTACCGCGACGAGGCCGACCGCTACTGGCGCGTGATGGTGTATATTCCAGATACCGTCACCCAAGAGGCCGTCACGCCCGAGAGCGCCTATGACTGCGGCAAGGCATTCGGCAACTTCGAGAAAATGCTGGTCGATGTGCCCGAACCGTTGGGCGAGACCATCCCCGACTTCCACAATATGGAACTGCGCATGAGCCAACTGCGCGAAGCCATCCAGAACAACGCCGCGGGCCGTCTTGACGAGGTGCGTGACATGGTTAACGAACTGGAACGCGATGCCGACGAAATGTGCCAGGCCGAACGCCTCTACCGCGAGGGCCGTCTGCCCAAGCGCATCTGCCACTGCGACACCAAGGTCAACAACATGCTGTTTGACCAGCAGGGCCAGGTGCTGTGCGTCATCGACCTGGATACCGTGATGCCCTCGTTCATCTTCTCGGACTATGGAGATTTCCTGCGCACCGGTGCCAACTTCACCGCCGAGGACGACCCCGACCTGTCCCACGTGGGCTTTAACGAAGAAATTTTCAAGGCCTTTACAACGGGCTATCTGGAGTCGGCGCGCGAGTTCCTCACACCCATCGAGGTGGAGCATCTGCCCTATGCTGTGGCGCTGTTCCCCTTCATGCAGTGTGTGCGGTTCCTCACCGACTACATCAACGGCGACACCTACTACAAAATCAAGTACCCGACTCACAACCTGGACCGCACCCGCAACCAACTCATCCTCTACCGCGACGTCCGCAAGCATGACGAGGCGATGGCAGCCTTCATCCACAGCCTGCTTTAATCAGACAACCATAACAACATAATTGACAACAAGGACAACTTTTTTATTATGTTGTTTGAGTTGTTTGAGTTGTTTAAGTTGTCTTTAATTAAAGCGTTGTATTTATTGTACTTATTGTCTTCCTTTTGTTGTTTTGTTGTAGTATTATGCCCAGCGGTAGTTGTCTTTGCCAGCGCCGAGTTCGAAGTGGTATTTGGCGATGCCCAGGTCCATGTGGGTGTAGCCAATCAGCGAGAAGCCTTTCTTGGCGCGCACACGGGGCAGTTGGCCGTCCTCGGCTGGCAGGAATTCAAACGAGAACTTCTGCTGGTTCACTGCCGTGGGAGCCAATAGGGCCGCTTCGACACCGTAGCGGAACCAGTTGGGAGTTCTTTCGCTAACGTTGCTCACCTGGTCGATGCGCTTGATCTTGTGTGGCACACCCTGCGTTTCCCCGTAGCCAATGGCGATGAAGGCTTTGATGATTTCGCCATCATTGAGGACGTAGGTCCCTGGCACTTTTGTATAACTCAGTCCTACCCAGCAGGTATTCAGCCCGATGGTTTGGGCAAACAATACCAACTGCTCGCCGAAGTAGCCGATGCGCTCGTCTAGGTCATCTGCTTTGACACCCGCCATGACGAGGTAGTCGGTCACTCCACGGAATTTGCCGTACTTGGCCAGTGTTCCCTGGAAGGCTTTCGGTTCGTTCCTTATCAGCTGGATGTGCAGCCTACCCTCGCGGTTCAGCGCATCTATCCTTTCTTGCAACGCATGCGCATCCGCATCACTTAACGGCTGCCCCTGATATGCCCTCACACTATGGCGGGCTTTTATGGCTTCTTGCAGTGTCATAATTCCTTCATGTTTAAGTTAGAATGCAAATATAGTACTTTTTCTTTACTTAGGTCATTCTTTCTGACGCACTTTGAATGTGAAGACAATTCAGGCGGCGCCTTGGATTTGCTCAAATAAATTTGGCAAATCTCTCGGCTTGCACTAAATTTGGATAATTTCGGCGGCGCCTTGGATTTGCTCAAATAAATTTGGCAAATCTCTCGGCTTGCACTAAATTTGCAGCCTTAAATCAATGCATCAATGAAAGACAAGTCCATGCCCATCACCATTCAGCATCAATACTCACTGCTCAAGCACAACACCTTCGGGCTTGATGTCAAAGCAGAGCAGTTCATCAGCTACAAATCTGTTGATGAACTGGTTGAGATTCTGGCTAAGCTCAGGCGCGACGGCCAACGCATCCTGCACATCGGCAGTGGCAGCAATCTGCTGTTTACACGGGATTTTGAGGGTACCGTGCTGCATTCCGACATCCGGTTCATCGAATACGTTTCCCGCGATAGCCGGGAAGTGGTTGTCCGCGCCGGGTCAGGGACAATATGGGATGACTTCTGCGCCGAAATGGCCCGAAACAACATTTACGGGTCCGAGAACCTGTCCTACATCCCTGGCGAAGTCGGTGCAACGGCCATCCAGAACATCGGCGCCTATGGCGTGGAAGTGGAATCCATCATCCGTGAGGTGGAAACCATCGAGGTAGCCACGGGCAGGCGACGGGTCTTTCAAGCAGCGGAATGTGAATTTGGATATCGCGACAGCATCTTCAAGAACCGTCTGAAGGGACTATACATCGTCACGGCGGTGGTATTTAGCCTTTCGGCCATACCTGTTTTCCATTTGGATTATGGCCCGTTACAGGAGTTCAAGAAACTGGACGTAGCACCCACGGCACAGGCCATCCGCGATGCGGTGATTGCCATACGGCAATCCAAGCTCCCCGAACCCACTGAACTGGGCAGTGCGGGCAGTTTCTTCAAGAATCCGGTAGTGTCCATCGAAGCCTACCACCAACTGGCTGCCCGTTATACCGATGTGCCCCACTATGTGGTCGACGAGAGTCAAGTAAAAATTCCCGCTGCATGGCTCATCGAGCAATGCGGATGGAAAGGCAAGCGCCATGGCGGAGCAGGAGTATATGAAAAACAGCCGCTGATCATTGTGAATGTGCACCAGGCATCACCTGCCGACATCATGGAACTGGCCGACATGATCAGGCAAAGCGTATTCGAGAAATTCAACATACCACTCAATCCCGAAGTTAATTACATCTAATACACTTAAAAACAATATGGCATCTTTTATCGTAGAAGGAAACCACCGCCTGCACGGCGAAATCATACCTCAAGGAGCAAAAAACGAAGCGTTGCAGGTGATTTGTGCAACGCTGTTGACAGCCGATGAGGTCGTTATCGAGAACGTCCCTGACATCCTGGACGTGAACAACCTCATTCACCTGCTCGGTGATATGGGCGTTATCGTCAAGAGTCTGGGCAATAGTACCTACAGCTTCAAGGCCGAACACATCAACACCGACTTTATCGAGAGCCAGGACTTCATGACAAAGTGTGCCCGGTTGAGAGGTTCCGTCATGCTGATCGGTCCGCTGCTGAGCAGATTGGGCAAGATGTATTTTGCCAATCCTGGAGGCGATAAGATTGGACGGCGACGCCTCGACACCCATTTCCGGGGCATCTGCAACCTGGGGGCAAGCTATACATTCGATAGCGAGAAAAAGGCCTATCGGTTTGAGACCCAAGGCTCGCTGCAAGGAACCTATATGCTGCTCGACGAGGCTTCCCTGACCGGCACGGCCAACATCGTGATGGCTGCTGTAATGGCACACGGTACCACAACCATCTATAACGCAGCGTGCGAGCCCTATGTCCAGCAACTGTGCCGAATGCTGAACCAGATGGGAGCAAAAATCACGGGCATAGCCTCCAACCTGCTCACCATCGAAGGTGTGGACACGTTGCACGGGACCCGTCACCGCATTCTCCCCGACATGATTGAGGTGGGCAGTTTCATTGGCATGGCAGCCATGACGGGCAGTGAACTGACCATCAAGAACGTCTCTTGGGAGAACTTGGGAATCATCCCCTACAGCTTTCGCCGGCTGGGCCTGAAACTGGAAAAAAAGGGTGACGACATGTTCATCCCTCGACAAGAGCACTATGAGGTGGAACGTTTCATGGATGGCTCTATCCTGACGCTGGCCGATGCGATTTGGCCGGGTCTCACGCCCGACCTGTTGAGTGTGATGCTGGTGGTCGCCACCCAGGCCAACGGCAGCATCCTGATTCATCAAAAGATGTTCGAGAGCCGCCTCTTCTTTGTGGACAAACTCATTGATATGGGCGCCCAAATTATCCTGTGTGACCCGCACCGCGCCGTCGTTATCGGCCATGACCACCACATCCGTCTGCGGGCCAACCACATGGTATCGCCCGACATCCGTGCCGGCATCGCCATGCTGATAGCCGCCATGAGTGCCGATGGCGTGAGCCGCATCGACCACATCGAACAGATTGACCGTGGATACACCAGGATTGAAGAACGCCTCAATGCCATCGGTGCCAAGATTACCCGCATCGACTGACATTAGAGGTTGATGCAAAACTCACGCCTGAAAGGTTTAATCGAGCTTCGCTCGAAAAATTAAACAAAATCATTAATAAAATCAGAATAAATAATTGTTTTGATTGAATTTTATACAAATTTTTGTTTAATTTCTCGGCCGTAGGCCGATTTATAGTTTTGTCAAATGAGTTTTGCAACAACCTCATAAAAACCTCATCTTGACTTGAATTGTTGATACTGCTGCCAGGCATCGCCAAAATCGGCAGCCGGTTCGCCATCGAAGAATTGAGCCTGGCAATCGTCCTTGAAAGGTGCCCTGTTGCCGCAGATGATGCCGTCGTGGGCGACAATGGGCTGGAAGATGCCGCTGTTGTTGTGGGCGCGGTGGGTGTGCTCCGTGGCGAGGACGATGTCACGGCTTTTGTAACCAATGAGGTATTCATCGTAAGGGGGAATCAGGAGGCATTTGCCCTTGCGGAAACCCCGCGTGCGGCAGTCATCCGTCAGATAGAATTCCCGTCCTTTCCACTTCACAACGTGAATCGTATTGCCCAGCAAGGCAATGCCCTTGCGGCAGTCGCCGATGTTCAGCCCCGACCACCACACGAAGTCCTCGAGTGTAGCAGGCTGGCGGCTTTGGAAGTATTTGCGGGCAAAGCGCATCAGGGCCTCGTCACGGTCGATGGCGTTTCGCGGTCCCACTTTATCGGCCGCCAAGGCATAGGTGGCCTTCATGGGCAACAGGTCGCCGCTGCACAATGTCCCCGAGAGTTCAGCCATGCGTATGTGGTAGGACAATCGGTGGGCATCCATGCTGATATCCCGCTCGGCTAGAGCCTGGACGATATCCTCTTTCGTCACGCTCCCCTTGTCGGCAGCAGTCTGAGCAAGGATGTCCCGGATGTTAATCTGTTCCTTCTCGGGAATAGTGATTCGGTTGCTGCTCATCCATCCGCGGATAACGGCTATGCTCTTGGGAGCACACAGGTCGAGCATCCACCAGTAGTCATCGGCCGCAACCAACTGCCATGTGCCACGCATCAAGTGCAGACGGATAATTCGTCCGTCATCGTAAGCCGCCTTGAAAGCCCGGGCCGACGCTCTGCGCGTACGCATCGCCACCGCCCAACGCATCATGCGGTATTCCTGTGCCTGGATGGCCCCCATGTGGCTGACCACCTGGGCCGGATTGCTGAACTGCGGTGCGGCAAGCTGCTGATTGAGAAGTCGGATGGCTATCGGATTCATACCCCGTTTTTTTACATCAAAAGAACCGCCCCTATTTTCCCTTTTTCAAGCGAGAGGTGAGTTCGCGGCAGTTGGTGAGGAGGTTCCAGATGCCGTCTTCGCTCAGGACGCCGCGCTTGAGGTCGGCGGGCAGGCGGCCGACCTCGTCGTCGGCCAGGTCCTGTTTCCACAGGTCGCTGCCATAGTACTCGTTGAGAGCAGCGATTGCCTCCTGGGCATCATCCCACTTGTCGAGGGCGGCCTCGAGGCGTTTCACGGCCGCCGAGGCACGATTGAGGCGGCGCTCCATCTTGCGGATGCGCGCCAACTGTTTCTTATTGTCACTCATTGCGTTACTTGATGTATTTCACCTTGGACTCGTCGCGGGGCTTGGCTTCGGGCTGCTCATCGGGGTAGCCGATGGCTATGATGTAGTTGAGCTTGTAGTCCTCGGGGATATCGAGGCGGTCGAGGAAGAATTTGCACTTCTCGTTCGCCAGCAGGAAGCGCACGGGGCCACCCAGGCAGCAGGTGCCTAATCCCAGCGACTGTGCGGCCAGCATCATGTTCTCGCCCAGCAGACCGGCATCCAGTTCTCCCCCACCCTTGGCGGGAGTGCAAACGCAGATGAGGTTGGGCGCGTTGCGGAACATATTCTTGAAATGGGCATCACGCTTCACCTGGTCAGGATTCTCCTGCTTGTAAATTTCGGTCACATCAGCTATCAGCTGCTGGTCCTCGACCACGCGGACAATCCACGGCTGGCGGTTCATGCCGCTGGGCGCATTGATGCCTGCACGCACCACGACTTCCAGCAGTTCATGCTCCACGGGTTTATCGAGATACTGACGCACCGAGCGGCGAGCCATAATGTTGTTGATTACCTCGTTTTCGTACACACTCTGGGCAGTCATACCCACTACGCTCAACATAGCCATAACGCAAAAAATCAATCGTTTCATCTCTCTTTAACCTGTAAACTGTAAACTTTAAACTGTAAACTTTAAAACTAAAACACCACCTGGCGCTCGGGAGCCGAGAAGGAGAAGAATCGTGCCGTTGCATCGGTGATGTAGAGTACGGCCATGTTGTCGTCATCGGCCTTGTACATCGACTTGAGAGTCTCGTTGCGGTTCAGGAATTCCTCTTTCACCGCCAGCGTCTCGTCGGGCACAAGAGTGCCGCTCAATCGCATCCACTCGCTGCCGTTGGGCTTGAGGGCGCAGATTTCGAACTTGCCGTTCTTGGCCATCTGCTTGTAAACGTCCTTCACTTTGCCCGTCATGATGTACAGACGGTCGTTGATAATCTCTGAAACGCCGAAGGGACGCACACGGGGCTGGTCGCCGTCGACTGTGGCAATGAAGAATGCACCGCATTCCTTCAAGTAGGCCTGTACTTCTTGCATGTTCTGTTGCATAGTCTCTTTACTGATTGTGTCGTTAGTTGCTGTTTTGTTATCCTGGTTCGCGGTAGCCGGCGCCTGATTGTTCTGGCATGCGGCCAGCATCAGCAGGGTTGTAAAAATGAATAGAATCTTTTTCATTGCAGTCAAGATAGTTAAATACAATTACAAAGATAATGAATAGATTTTAATCGACAATCCGTTTCATCACTTTTTGTTGGTTTTCACCAGGTTATAGGAGTTGAGGACCAACTGCTTGAGGAGCGCGTCATCGACGTCGGAACCCAACTGAACACTTATCCAGTGACGCTTGTTGCCGTTGTAGGGCTTGCCGATGCCCTGGTAGCGCGCTTTGAGCTCGCCCATCTCATCAGGATCGCACTTGACGGTAACTGAGGAAAAATCGTCAATGTTAAAGTAGCAGAACATGTGCCCGCTCACATAGAACACCAGAATCGTGAACTTCCCCCTCGAGAACTTCTCAAAGGGAGTACCCTCGCTCACCCCCGGCAACGACAAACAATATTCCCGAAACCCCTCAATATCCATTCCCCAATTGCTTTAATGCTCCATCAAAAATGCAGAAAATCTGAAGTACTACTTCAAAAATTCAGCGAAAATCTGAAGTACGTTCGTCATCAGTATAGTCTTTGAACTTGTGAATATCGCGTTTCATGCAGACAGGCTGCATTCATGATGATGGGCAAAGATAGTGTCATTTTTTGATATGTGGAAGGGGGATTCGGGGTTTTTATGTATCTTTGCGACAAACTAATAACCCAACTGAACATCAATATGACTATCAAAAGAAGAGTTGCGGCGATTGCCGCCGTGCTGCTGGCCATTGGTGCCACAGCACAAACAAATCCGTTGTGGATGCGCTTTAGCGCCATTTCGCCCGACGGGCAGACCATCGCGTTCTCCTACAAGGGGGACTTGTTTACCGTACCCACCCAGGGCGGAACGGCCCATCAGCTGACCAGTAACGCGGCCTATGACGCCTATCCCGTGTGGAGCCCCGACGGGCAGCGCGTAGCCTTTGCATCGGCACGCGAGGGGAGCCTTGACGTGTATATCGTCGATAAGGACGGCGGCACGCCCAAGCGCCTGACCACCGACAGCGGCAACGAAACGCCCCTGTGCTTCCTCGACAACGGTACGGTGCTGTTCGAGGCTACCAATATGCCCACGGCTCAGTCCATCCTGTTTGCCAGCCGCTCATTCCCCCAGGTCTATCAGGTGAGCACCAGCGGCGGCCGTGCGCGCCTGTACTCGGCACTGCCCATGCAGGACCTGAGCGTCAATGCCAATGGCGACATCCTGTATCACGACATCAAGGGCTACGAGGACCCCTATCGCAAGCACCACACCTCGTCCATCACGCGCGACGTGTGGCTGAAGCGCGACGGCAAGTTCACCAAGCTCACCGACTTCAACGGCGAGGACCGCACCCCGCGGTGGGCTCCCGACGGCAAGTCTTACTACTACCTGAGCGAGCAGGACGGCACATTCAACGTCTATAAGAACACCATCGGTGGCAAGGCTGTGCAACTCACCCGCCACAAGGGCAACCCTGTGCGCTTCTTGAGCGTTGCCAATAACGGTACCCTGTGCTACGGCTATAACGGCGAGATCTTCACCCTGCGCGAGGGCAGCGAGCCCCAGCGCGTGGACATCACCATCAATGCCGACCGCAACGACAAAGAACTGATACGTCAGATCCAATCCAACGGCGCCACCGCCATCAGCGTGTCGCCCAGCGGCAAGGAAGTGGCCTTTGTGATGCACGGCGACGTGTATGTGACCTCGGTGGACTACAAGACCACCAAGCAGGTCACCAATACGCCCGAGCAGGAGCGCACCATCGACTTCTCGCCCGACGGCCGCAGCATCGTCTATGACAGCGAGCGTGGCGGCATGTGGAGCATCTACCAGACCAGCATCAAGAACAAGGATGAGAAACTGTTCACCTATGCCACCGACCTGGTCGAGGAGCAGCTGACCAACACGGGCCACACCAGCATCCAGCCCGCCTACAGCCCCGACGGCAAGAGCGTGGCCTTCCTCGAGGACCGCGCCACCCTGCGCGCCGTTGACGTCAAAAGCAAGGCCGTGCGCACCCTGATGGACGGCAAGTACATCTACTCCTACAGCGACGGCGACGTGTGGTTTGAATGGAGTCCCGACAGCCGCTGGCTGCTTTCGTCCTACATCGGCGAAGGCGGCTGGAACAGCCAGGACGTGGCGCTGGTCAACGCCAGCGGCAACGGCGAGGTGCACAACCTGACCGAGAGCGGCTACAACGAGGGCAACGCCAAGTGGGTGCTGGGCGGCAAGGCCATGATCTTCACCAGCGACCGTGCCGGTTTCCGCAGCCACGGCAGCTGGGGCACCGAGGACGACGTGTATATCATGTTCTTTGACCTGGACGCCTATGACCGCTTCCGCATGACCAAGGAAGAGAAGGTCCTGCGCGAGGAGGCCGACAAGGAGCAGAAGAAAGAGGCCGACAAGGCTAAGGACGAAAAGAACACCAAGAAGAAAGACAACAAAAAGAAGAAAGGCGCCACCGAGGAGAAGCCCGCTGTTCCCGCCCTGCAATTTGACCTGGAGAACTGCCGTGACCGCATTGCGCGCCTGACGGTGAACTCGTCGCGTCTGGGCGACTACGTGCTCTCCAAGGGCGGCGACACGCTGTACTATCAGGCAGCCTTCGAGGGCGGCATGGACCTGTGGAAACACGACCTGCGCGAGAACAAGACCGAAATCGTCCTCAAGGGTGTGGGCGGCGGCCAAATGATGGCCGACAAGGACGGCAAGAACCTGTTCCTGTGCACCGGCAAGGGCATCCAGAAGATTGACCTGGCCAAGGGCAAACCCGAGCCAATCAGTTTCGAGGCCAACTTCAACTACCGTCCCCAAGAGGAGCGCGAATACATCTTCAACCACATCTGGCAACAAGTCAAGGACAAATTCTATGTCGAGGACATCCATGGCGTGGATTGGGAAGGCTACCGCGACAACTACAAGCGTTTCCTGCCCTACATCAACAACAACTACGACTTCCGCGACATGCTCAGCGAGATGTTGGGCGAACTCAACGGCTCGCACACCGGTGCCCGCTACAATCCCGAGGGCCCAAGCCTCAAGACGGCAGCCCTGGGCCTGTTCCTGGACGACAACTATCAAGGCGACGGACTGCGCATCGAGGAAGTCATCAAGCGTGGCCCCTTCGACGTGAAGAAGACGGGTGTGACCGCCGGCTGCATCATCGAGGCCATTGACGGCAACAGCATACCCGCCGGCGAGGACTACAACTGGATGCTCGACGGCAAGGCCGGCAAGCCTATCCGCGTCACCGTTTACAACCCGACGACCAAGAAGCGCTTCGACGTCAACGTCAAGGCCATCAGCAAGGGCGAACAAACGGAACTGCTCTACAGGCGCTGGGTGGACCGCAACCGCGCACTGGTGGACAGCCTGTCCCATGGCCAGCTGGCCTATGTGCACGTCAAGGAGATGAACAGCGAGAGTTTCCGCACCGTCTATCGCGAACTGCTGAGCGACAAGAACCGCAACCGCAAGGCTGTCATCGTCGATGAACGCCACAACGGCGGCGGCTGGCTGCATGATGACCTGTGCACCCTGCTCAGCGGCAAGCAGTACCAGAGCTTTGTGCCCCACGGCAAGGTGGTGGGTGTGGACCCGTTCAACAAGTGGACCAAACCCTCGTGCGTGCTCATGTGCGAGGACGACTACAGCAACGGCCACGGCTTTCCCTTCGTCTACAAAGAGCTGGGCATCGGCAAACTCATCGGTACCCCTGTTCCCGGCACGATGACCGCCGTGTGGTGGGAGACGCTGATTGACCGTTCGCTGGTCTTCGGTATCCCGCAGGTAGGCTGCCGTGACATGCGCGGCAACTACTGCGAGAACACGCCGCTGCTGCCCGATGTCGAGGTCTATAACACCCCCGAGGACTACCTCACGGGCCACGACCGCCAGCTCGAGCGCGCCATCCAGGAAATGCTCAAGTAACCCCTTAATACAACGAATTTTCAGGTCGAGTCCCACCTCCCGGGGCTCGACCTTTTTCCACAACGACTAAAAGGAAAACAACAAATACAATAAATACTAAGCTATCCAGCGCGATATATTTTAAAGACAACTTAAACAACTTAAACAACTTTCTTTCTAAACAACTGATTTATCTGATTACTCTGACTATTCAGCTACACAGACAAACGACTAATGGGAAAACAACAAATACAATAAATACTAAGCTATCCAGCGCGAGATAATTTAAAGACAACTCAAACAACTTAAACAACTTTCTTTCTAAACAACTGATTTATCTGATTACTCTGACTATTCAGCTACACAGACAAACGACTAATGGGAAAACAACAAGTACAATAAATACTAAGCTATCCAGCGCGATATAATTTAAAGACAACTTAAACAACTTAAACAACTTTCTTTCTTGACAAGCGATTTATCTGATTTCTCTGACTATTCATTAAGGGGGTGAAAAAAGCCTCTCACGCAAGATTGGACACAAGAGGCTTGTAGAGACGCAAAATCTTGCGTCTCTTGGCTTTCATTATAGCACAATTCACGAAAAAAGAGACGCAAAATTTTGCGTCTCTACTTATCGGGTCAGTTGGATGTCAAGGGGTTACTTGGTGTAGTTGTCGACGACTTTGTTTTTGTCGGGACCCCATTCGCGGTAACGTACCCACACATGGAGCCAGGCGCGGGCGATGGAGTCGACGGCATCGGCGAGCAGCTTTGCGCTGTAATCGTAGAAATTCTCGAAGGCCGGCGTGAGTTTGTAGTCTTTTCCCGACATATCCTTGCTGCCCGCGGGAATCATCTCGTAGGCCAACATGTAGGAGTTCTCGGTTACTGCGCTCACATAGTCCCAAGCGCTGTACTTGCTGTCACCCCATGCATAGATGAACGGACGTGAAATGATTTTCTCCTCGACGGTCTTGATGAGGTCGGTCATCTTTTCGGTAGCCAGGGGGTAGCCCTTGGGATCGTAGAAGAAGCGGTCATTGTCCTTATCTATCTCGTAGGACTTGTTGACCTCGTCCTCCCAGATTTTTTCTATCGCGGCATGCACTTTGTCGAGTTTGCGCGCATCGCAGTGCAGCGGCATGTGTGAGTCGGCAATATAGTGGCTCAGGATAAAGAACCTCATGGCCATGTGTGTAGATGACGGGCCGATGGGGTTACCTTTTTCCTCGCGGAACTGGATTTTGAAGTTATCCACGATGGTGTGGCACATGGCATTGACACGGTCGCACACGTTACCACCCTCGATGACGAACGGTTCGTCATAGAGCGAGGATTTCTTCTTCATCATTTGGTAAATCTCCATGGTCTTGGGGAGCTTCTTGAACACGGGAGCAGGGAGATGCGGATCGCCAGGCGTATACTTTGCACCATGGCTCGAGCCCTGGTCACAGAGCACCTCATCGGGGTACCAGGCACCCTGTACAACAAAATCTCGGTAGTTCTTGAACCAGCGCACCAGGCTCCTGGCATACCTCTGAACCTCTTTAGGATGTTTTCCAGCTCCTTCGGTCACGGGAATATTACCCATATCCAAGCGTTTAATGGCCATCATGGCCAACCATGCGTGAGTATATTTTTTCATAACGGTAAATAATTAATGGTTTTACATTAGGCCATGAGGCATGACCACTCTCTATTCAAGATGACAAAGATATAACAAATACTTCAAAAAGAGAAGCTCATTTGCATAAAAAAATTAGACAACGGCAAAAATGATGAAAAGTCAGCCTCCATTATTCCAGATAACGGGAGAAGAATTTCCAGATTTCCTCACCCGTGTCGATGTCGCCGTTGTGCCAACTGTGGACGCCGCCCACTACCTCATACAGCCACACGTCGCAGCCGGTCGGGCCACCCGTGTAACAGTGCTTGACGATGGGGTGACCGCCACCCTCGCCTTGCAGGCTCTCGACGCGCTCGGTCGTCTCACGGGTGCAGCGGTTGCGCGCCACCCAGTAGCCGATGGCTACGGGCACAGGCAGGTAAGCGCCCCAGCCACCCACGTTCTCCAGGTCGCCCGTCCACTCCGAGACGCGGTCCTCGGTACCATGGATTTCCATCAGGGGAATGGGGCGTGACGGCTCCAGCTGTTCATACATCCACAGCATCGTCAAACCGGCGATGGGCGCGACGGCCTTGAAGGCCGATTGCTTGCTGTAGGCCATGAGGTAGCACATCTCACCGCCATTGGACATGCCTGTCAAGAACGTGTTCTTTCGGCTCAAATGATATCTCTTTTGCACATAGCGCGCGATGCGGCACAGGGCTTTCACGTCATCGACTTTCCATCCTAGCTGGAAGGGATAACCCACGTTCCAACTGGGCTCCCCTTGAGGGTCTTTCAGTCCCTGGGGAAGACAGACGGCAAAGCCATGGCGGTCGGCAGCAGCCAGCATGGGATTCTCGCGCCAGATGCCAGCGCCATAGCCGTGCAGGATGAATTCCAGCGGTGCGTCTTTCTGCAGTCCGTCGGGCAGATACATGGCGAAATGCCGCATGTGGCCGTCTACCTTGAGGGAATCGTCGACAAAGCGGCCCGCGTGGCACGGCAGTGTAGCCAGGGTCAGCGCCAGCGCCGTCAGGACATATTTGAGCAGTCGTTTCATGATTCTTATTTCAGGGTTCCAGCAAGACTTTACGTGCCTGGACAGTACCGTCGCTCAGGTGACTGACACTGATGCAGATGCCGCCGGCAGCGACATCTCTCGCGACACCCATGCCCGTCATCGGGTTGTAATACTCGGTGGTGTTGATCGTCGGGGTGGCACCACAGGGCTCCTGTAGGGCACCGGTGCCCCAATCGATATCTTCAAGTTCGGGCATCTCGCTGGGCTTGAGCGAATTGCAAGTCATCATATAGACACCCATGTTGCCATATTTCAAGTAATTGTCCTTGCTGTCCACCGTCCACATAGCCACGTTCAGCCCCATCTGGTGGAAGGTCTTGACGGTATTAGCGTCGAAGTTGCCGATGGAGATGCTGGGTATGAGGCCATACTGGCGGCACCACTCCTCGTTGCCCTCCCAGTTGGCGTTGCACAGCCACTGGCGGGTGAACTGCGGGTAATGCTCGGCAATGTATTCCTGCGACTTTTTCATCGACGTGAGGAAAATAGCCTTGTCGGCCAGTCCCTGGTCAATGACCAGATGGGCCAGTCCCTCGAAGTTGCTCATGTCATTATTGTTGATGCCGGTGGTCCACTTGAGTTCGATGACGGGAAAGACGCCCTTCTCGACACAGATGGCCAAATACTCGGCCACGGTACAGATGTGGCCCGTGTAGGTGACGCCGCCGCGAGTCTGGGTATATTGCTCGGCCTGCAACTCGGCCAGGGTGGCATCGGCCACAGTAAGGTTGCCGCCCAAGCGGTTGGTGGTCTCGTCGTGGCTGATGACATAAAAGCCGTCCTTGGTCACGCGCACATCACACTCCAGCCCGTCATAGCCATACACGTCGACGCCGTTGCGATAGGCCTCAACGGTGTTCTCCACGCCGATGTTGCATCCGCGGTGACCCACAAACAGCGGTTTCCACGCCCAGGCTTCGGTCGCGAGAGCCAGTACCATCATGAATGTTATAAGTCGTTTCATCATCCTATTTGTTTTGATTACCGTCTGCAAATATACGAAAGAAATAACTGAAAAACATGCATTGCTTATCTTTTTATTATATCTTTGCCATAGTTATTCACCAAACATGCATTTGCTATGAATGATTTCCAATTATCCTTCGCCTCGATTTTAAAGTACATTTCGATCGTTCTCATCGTCATCGGTGTGATATCTATCCCTGTCGCTATCTTCTTAGGCTTTGGCCGTGTCTTCAGTACCGCCTTCAGTGAGATATTCTGTGGCATGCTGTTTTATGCCTTGTCCATCATCGTGCAGGCAGCGGCCATTTACATCAAGAAGAACACGCCCGAGCCCCGGAATCCCCAAAAGGCCCAAGAGGTTCAAAAAGATCAGGAATAATACAAAAGCCGTGGTCCGTGCCAAGCGGGAAAAAACCGTTTGAATTTATGCCTCTTTGGACTGCGGGATGACGAGGTTGAGGATGACGCCCGCGATTGCTGCCAGACCGATGCCGCTCAGACTGAATGAGCCCATCGGGATGATGGCGCCACCGATGCCCAAGGTCAACGTCACGCTCACGATGATGATGTTGCGGGTCAGATCCAGGTTCACCTTGTGGTGAACGAGATTCTGAATGCCCACCGAGGCGATAGAACCGAACAGCAGCATCATGATGCCGCCAAGCACAGCGTTGGGGATACTCTGCAAGAGGGCACTCATTTTGCCGATGACCGAAAAGACGATGGCGGTGCCCGCAGCGATGCGGATGACTGCAGGAGAAGTGATGCGGGTAATCTGCATGGCGCCCGTCACCTCGCTATAGGTGGTCACAGGGGGGCCGCCAAAGAGTGATGCCACCAGGCAGGCCAGACCGTCGCCCAGCATGGTGCGGTGCAGGCCGGGGTCCTTGACAAAGTCCTTGTCGGCAACGGCACTCACAACATACACATCACCGATGTGCTCAATGACCGGGGCAATGGCCACTGGAATCATAAACAATAACGGCTCCCAGGCAAACTGGGGCAACTTGAAATGCACGATACTGTCGGGCAACGCGAACCATGACGCCGCAGCCACGGCTGTGAAATCTACCAGCCCCATCAGGCAGGCCACAATATAGCCCACAACGATGCCGCACACCACAGGCACCAGTTTGACAAGTCCCTTACCGAGCACGAGCACAAGGATGGATGTCAATAGCGAGATGAAGGCCAATATCCAGTTTTCTTGCGCCATCTTGACCGCAGCAGGAGCCAACGAGAGACCGATGCAGATGATGACCGGCCCGATGACTACAGGCGGGAACAAACGGTCGAGCAGATGGCGCCCCTGCCACTTGATGAGTGCCGACATGGCGAAATAAACCAGTGCCACGCCTGTGATGCCGGCGATGGTGCCCGGCATGCCCCACTGCTGTGAGGCCGAAATGATGGGCGCGATAAAGGCAAAACTAGAGCCTAAAAAAATGGGCACCTTTCCTTTGGTGACCATATGAAAAATAAAGGTGCCGATACCGGCTGTGAATAATGCGGTGGCGGGGTCAAGTCCCACAAGCAAGGGGACTAGGACTGTCGAGCCAAAGGCGACAAACAGGAATTGAATGCCCACAATGGTTCTTCGGGCAGCGGATAGATTAAGGGTTTCCATTACTTCTCTCTCAAAATGATAAGCGTTTTAATTACCGCCACAAAGGTACAAGCATTTTTCATATTATTGAAAAAGACAGGGGATGTTTTTGCTTTGCCTTTGATTTTTGCCAGTTTTCATTGATTCGACAGGTATTTTAGGGGAATGGCTGGGATATATTCGTCGAGATTGAGTAAATTTGCGGGTATATTGATCATTAACAGGAGAAAGAATATGGATTTCAAAGATAAGGTCGTGGTGGTGACCGGCGGAGCGCAGGGGATTGGCCGCTGCATTGCCGAAGAATTCAGCAAGGCCGGTGCACAGGTGTGCGTGATCGACAAGCAGGACGGTGACCACTTTGTAGGTGACATTGCCGACAAATCGGTGCTGGAGCGCTTTGCCAGTGAAGTGATTGAGAAATATGGCCATGTGGATTACCTCATCAACAACGCGTTGCCGCTCATGAAGGGTATCGACGATTGTTCCTATGAGGAATTTGAGTACGCCATGAGGGTGGGTGTCACCGCCCCTTTCTATCTCACCAAGCTATTTGCACCGCATTTCGCCCAGGGTGCAGCCATCGTCAACATCTCGTCATCGCGCGACCGCATGAGCCAGCCCCAGACCGAGAGCTACACGGCGGCCAAGGGCGGAATTGCGGCGCTCACCCATGCGCTCGCCGTCAGCTTGGCGGGCCGTGCACGCGTCAACTCCATCTCGCCAGGATGGATAGAAACCCGCAACAAGACCTATAGCGGGCCAGACGCCATTCAGCAACCTGCGGGCCGTGTCGGCAACCCGCTTGACATCGCCAACATGGTGCTTTACCTGTGTTCATCCAAAGCCGGTTTCATCACCGGCGAGAACATCTGCATTGACGGTGGCATGACCCACCAGATGATTTACCACGGCGACCACGGCTGGAAATTGGAGAACTGATATGACAGCGAAAGAGATCATCAAATATATGGAGTCGTTGCGCGACGAGAAGCAGCGACAGGAGTTGATGCGGTTTTTCAAGACGGGACCGGGCCAGTATGGCGAGGGCGACGAGTTCCTGGGGCTGAAAGTGCCGCAGACGCGCCAGGTGGTGAAACTGGTCGGCCTTGACCTGCCTGTTGACGAGGTGCCCGAACTGCTGATGTCGCCCTGGCACGAGGTGAGGCTATGCGGATTGCTGATGCTGGTCGAGAGGTTTGCCCAATTGGCAAAGAAGAAACTCGAAAACGACGAAGCGGCCATCCAAGGGCGCGACGACATCGTGACGATGTACCTGAAACATGCCGAGCGGGCGAACAACTGGGACCTGGTGGACCTGTCGGCACCCAAGACCGTCGGCCACTGGCTGCTATTGCCCACCCGACTGGGCGACAAACGCGAAATCATGGACGGACTGGCCGCAAGCCCAAACCTGTGGCGGCAGCGCATCAGCATCGTCAGCACCTGGAAAACCACTCAGGCGGGCGACCCGTCATGGTGCATGCGCTATGCCGAGTGGCACCTGCACCACCCGCATGACCTGATGCACAAGGCTGTGGGATGGATGCTGCGCGAGGTGGGCAAACGCGGCAACATGGACTTGCTGCGCGACTTCCTCGACCGTCACGCTCATGAGATGCCCCGCACCATGCTGCGCTATGCCATCGAGAAGATGACTGACGACGAGCGCCGTTATTGGATGGCCTGCTGAGGTACGTGTGCCACTTTTTGGCAAATAAAATTTGCTTTTGTTTTTGACTTGCACTACTTTTGTCAGTTGATAAAACAATGATATCACCAAAATGAAGAGTATGACTAAAATTTATGTAATGATGCTGATGACATGGCTGTCGCTCACGTCGATGACGACCCTTAACGCCTGTACCACCAGCAAGAGCAACGCAGGAGCAGTCACCACCAGTCAGTCCGATGCCAACCCGCAGGGGACCGTCACTGGAGGCGAAGTCGTGCTGGGCGCCGCCCGCACCAGCGAATATGTGCCGCTGCTCAAGGGCAAACGCGTGGCGCTGTTGAGCAACCAGACGGGTATGGTGGGCGACAAGCACACCCTGGACCTGATGCTGGAAAACGGCGTGAACGTGGTGACGATTTTCTCGCCCGAACATGGTTTCCGCGGCAATGCCGACGCCGGTGAGCACGTGTCGAGCGGCGTTGACGAGAAAACGGGCATTCCCATCGCCTCGCTCTATGACGGCAAGTCACCCATGCCCAGCAAGCAGGTGATGGACGGCATCGACATCATCGTCACCGACATCCAGGACGTGGGACTGAGGTTCTACACCTATTATGTGACGATGATTAACCTGATGGATGCCGCCGTGACCTATAACAAACAATTCATGGTGCTGGACCGTCCCAACCCCAACGGCATGTATGTTGACGGTCCCATCCTGGACATGACGCTCAAGTCGGGCGTGGGCCGCCTGCCCATCCCTACTGTCCACGGCATGACGCTGGGCGAATTGGCACAGATGGCCAATGGCGAGCGCTGGCTCAAGGACGGCAAGAAATGTGACCTCACAGTCATCCCCTGCCAGAACTATACCCACCAGACGCGCTACACGTTGCCCATCGCCCCGAGTCCCAACCTGCCCAACATGCTGTCCATCTACCTCTACCCCTCGATGTGCTACTTCGAGGGCACGACGGTGAGCCTGGGCCGCGGCACCGACTGGCCGTTCCAGGTCTATGGTCACCCCGACATGACCGGCTATGACTTTGAGTTCACCCCGACCAGCCGTCCCGGTGCCAAGACTCCGCCGCAGATGGATAAGCTGTGCCATGGCATGGACCTGCACAACCTCGACCCCGAGGAAGTCATCGCCGAGGGCATCAATCTGAGCTATGTCATCGACGCCTATCGCAACCTCATTGCCGGTGGCCACCAGTTCTTCCTGAAAAGCAACTTCTTTGACCTGCTCATGGGCACCACCCGTGTGCGCGAGATGATTGCCGAGGGAAAAACCGCCCAGGAAATCGAGGCTACCTGGGAGGGCGACGTCGAACTCTTCAAGGCCCAGCGCAAACCCTACCTCCTCTACGACGAGTAGTTCTCACACCATAGTAACCGTCACAAAAAACTAAAAACTAAAACAATATGACTCCCTGGATTGTCCTTGCCACTATCGTTGGCTACTTTATCCTGTTGTTTATCATTTCGTGGGCCGCATCGCGCAAGAGCGACACCGCGACCGCCCTGAGTGGCGGCCGTCAGGCCCCGTGGTTCATTGTTGCCATTGCCATGCTGGGAGCGCCCATCTCGGGCGTGACCTTCATCTCGGTACCAGGCATGGTCGTCACCAAGGGCTTCAGCTACCTGCAGATGGCCCTGGGCTTTATCGTGGGCTACTTTGTCATCGCCTACGTGCTCATCCCGCTGTTCTACAAGCGCAACCTGGTGTCGATTTACGGTTACCTGGAGCAACGATTTGGCGGCAGCACCCACAAGAGCGGCGCGTGGTTCTTCTTCATCAGCAAGATGCTGGGAGCCGCTGTACGCTTCTATGTCGTGTGCGTGACCTTGCAGTTGCTGGTGTTCTCGCCGCTGCACATCCCCTTTGTCATCAACGTCATTGTGACCATCGCCCTGATCTTCCTGTACACCCTGCAGGGCGGTGTGAAGACGGTCATCTGGACCGACACGTTGAAGAGTTTCTGCCTTATCCTGTCGGTGGTGCTGAGCATCTATTTTGTCGCCAAGGGTCTGGGTTATGACCTGGGCGGCCTGTGCAAGGCAGTGGCCGGCGACGACACGTCGCGCATCTTCTTCTTTGACAATCCCAAGGAGGGCACCTACTTCTGGAAACAGTTCATCGCCGGCATCTTCATGGTCATCGCCACCACAGGCTTAGACCAGGACCTGATGCAGCGCAGCTTGGCCTGCAAGAACGCCAACGAGTCGGCCAAGAACCTCATCGTGAGCGTCTTCCTGCAGGTCATCGTCATTGCCCTGTTCCTGATTTTGGGTACTTTGCTTGCCATGCACGTGAAGGCTAACGGCATCGCCATGCCCGAGAAGACCGACGAACTCTTTGGCACGGTAGCCTTCAGCGAGGGCATGCCCGTGCTGCTGGGCGTGGTGTTCATCATCGGCCTGATTGCCGCCGCCTATTCGGCTGCCGGTTCGGCCTTGACATCTCTCACCACCTCGTTCACCGTCGACATCCTGGGTGCTGACAAAAAGCAGGACGACAAGACCCTGGGCCGCACCCGCCGCATGGTACACATCGCCATGGCTGCCGGCATGGGTCTGGTGATTCTCATCTTCTACGCCATCAGCAACAGTGATGCCATCAGCGCGGTTTATACGCTGGCCAGCTACACCTACGGTCCCATCCTCGGCCTGTTTGCCTTTGGCATGATGTGCAAGAGCCCCGTGCGTGACCGCCTGGTTCCTGTGGTGTGCATCGCCGCTCCCGTCATCAGTTTCTTTATCCAGATGTGGCTCAAGAACCAGTTCGACTACACCCTGGGCTTTGAGTTGTTGCTGCTGAATGCCATCCTGACCATGATTGGCCTGGCCCTCCTCATCAAGAAGGATTGATAGGCTCTAGGCATTAGGCTTCAGGCTTTAAATGTTAGGATAACAACTAACAACTAAAAACTAAGGACTAAGGACTAAAAACTAAGGACTAAACCATGGCCCGCAATATGATCAACCGCTACGTGTGGCTGGTGGACACCATCAGCCGTTACGGGCGCATCACACTCAAGGACCTGAATGCAGCCTGGTTGCGCAGCGAAATCAGCGAAGGCAAACCGCTGGCTCGGCGCACATTCTTCCACTACCGCGACGGTGTGGAGGAGATGTTCGACATCAACATCCAGTGCGACAAGGCCACCTTTGAGTACTACATCGACGACACGGGCGGTGAGGAAAATGCCCGCCTGCTCTCGTGGCTGGTGGATTCGGTGTCGATGAGCGGTACGCTGAGCAATGCCCGCGACATCAGCAGCCGCATCATGCTCGAGAATGTGCCCTCGGCCCGTGAACACCTGCCGGTAGTCATCGACGCGTTAAAGCAGAACCGCCGCATCCGCTTCTCCTACAAGAGCTACACCCGCGCACTGCCCACCGACGGCATTGTGCTGGAGCCCTACTTCGTCAAGATTTTCAAGCAGTTGTGGTATGTCATCGGTCTTAATGTTAAGGATAACCTGATCAAGACCTACTCACTGGACCGCATGAGCAACCTGAACCTGCTGCAGGACTCCTTTGTCATGCCCGACAACATCAACCCGTCGGAGTTCTTCAAGGACTGTTTCGGCATCATTACCAACCAGAACAGCGCCAAGCGCATTGTCCTGCGCGTTGAGCCCACCCAGGCCAAATACTTCCGCGCCCTGCCGCTGCACAGCTCCCAACAGGAAGAAGTGCACGACCAGTACTCCATCTTCACCTACAGGATGCGCATCACCTACGATCTGAAAGAGGAACTCATGTCCCACGGCGCCAGCATCGAGGTGCTGGAACCCCAAGAACTGAAAACCCTTATCCGCACCGAACTCGAACAAGCTCTGAAGAACTATCAATAGCACTTGATGAAGCGTCAATCTTTCATATTGCTGGCATTGTTGCCGTTGCTGCTGGCGGTTCAGGCCGACAGATATGCTTATGGCAGTACGAAGGATTGTCACATCAGTACCCAAGCCATCATCAACATGATGGATTCGCTATTGGCCATCCCCTACTGCGACATCCACCATGTGATGATTATGCAACATGGCGAGGTGGTTGCCGAGATGCATCCCGCGCCTTTCCGTGCCAGTGACAAGCACACGGTTTATTCAGCCAGCAAGACTTTTGCCTCGATGGCGGTGGGCATTGCCATCGATGAGGGGCTGCTGCACCTCGACGACAAGGTTGTATCGTTTTTCCCCGACAAGGTGCCCGACACCATCAGCGACAACCTGGCAGCGATGACCGTGCGCGACTTGCTGACGATGACTTCTGGCGTAGAGCCCGACTGGTCCATACGGGACACGAGCACCGATTGGGCCAAGTACTGGTTGGGAAAAACCGTTGCCGACAAACCCGGCACACGTTTCCAGTATGATTCAATGTGCACCTTCATGCTCAGCGCCATCGTGCAGCGCGTGACCGGCAGGACGTTGCTTGACTACCTGAACGAGAAGCTTCTTGTTCCCATGCAGTGCAAAGATGCTGAGTGGGAAATGAGTCCCGACAGCATCAACACGGGCGGATGGGGATTGAGAGTAGATACCGAGACGATGGCCAAATTTGGCCAACTGCTGCTTAACAAGGGCAACTGGAAGGGGCGACAACTGATCAGCGCTGCATATGTCGAGGAGGCCTGTTCACGACTAAACGATGGCGGAGCAGACATCACCGTGCCGTCCACCGACGGCAATCAGGGCTATGGCTACCAGGTGTGGCAGAGCAAGTGGCCCGGTTCGTTCCGTGCCGATGGCGCTTTCGGGCAATACAGCGTAGTCATCCCCGAATATGACCTCGTGGTCGTGATTATGGGAATGACCGTATTGGGACACACCGAGCTGGCATGCATCTGGAACCAGTTGCTGCCCGGTATTTATACCGGCCCTGTCCAACATGATGCCGAACTTGAAAAACAGTTGAACAGGCTATGCAACGAGGCCAGTTTGCACAAACCCGAAGGTGAAGCAACAGGCACAGGTAAGAATGTGACCTCGCGACGCCTGTTGATGGAAGAGAACTCCTATGGCCTGCAATGGGCACAGGTAGATGGTGACACCCTGCGCTTTGCCTGCAAGGGGAGACCCGTCGAGGCCATACCATTGGGATATAGAAAGTGGACATATAGCACCATCAAGGGATATCCGCCCTATTCCATCACGGCCAAGAACCGTATGCAGAACCTGAATCATGATTTCGTGGCCGGAGCGTCCTATGCATGGACCACCCCGTCGACGATAGAAATACGAATCCACTATGTCAATTGGATTAGCGGCACGGCCTTCTTGTTTGATTTCGACAAGCAAGAAGCAATTGTGCGCGACAGCTATCCAAGGTTTGAACCTGTATTCATCAAATTCACTGTAGTATGAAACGATATATTTTTGCCATATCCTTATTGCTGACGTGCTTCCTCGCCTCGATGTCACAGGTGGGCGATCTGCCCCGTAGCACGCCTGCAGCCGAGGGCATCAGCACACAGGCGGTCATCAACATGATGGACTCGCTGATGGGCCTGCCCGAGTGTGACATCCACCACGTGATGGTCGTGCGCCACGGCAAAGTGGTCGCCGAGTTGCACCCCACCCCGTTCCGCGCCGAGGACAGCCATACGCTCTACTCGGCCAGCAAGACGTTCACCTCGCTGGCGGTGGGCATCGCCATCGACGATAACCTGCTACGTCTCGACGACAGGGTGATGACCTTCTTCCCCGACAAGCGCACTAACCGCGTGAGCGACAACATGGCGGCCATGACTGTGCGTGACCTGCTGATGATGGCCTCGGGAGTGAAACCCGACTGGACCATGCGCAACAACAGCACCGATTGGGTCAAGGACTGGCTGGCCAAACCCGTTGACGACAAGCCGGGCAGCCTGTTCCAGTATGACTCGATGTGCACCTTCATGCTTAGCGCCATCGTGCAGCGCGTGACGGGACAAACGATGCTGGAGTACCTGCAAAAGAAACTGTTCGACCCCATGCACATCACTGTGGCCGACTGGGAGACGAGTCCCGACGGCATCAACACCGGCGGCTGGGGACTACGCGTCCAAGCCGAGACGATGGCCAAACTGGGACAGCTGCTGCTCAACAAGGGCAACTGGAACGGACAACAACTGGTGAGTGCCGACTATGTGACTGCTGCCTGCTCACGTCTGATCGACGGCGGTGCCAAAGAAACCGTGCCGCCCACCGACGGCAATCAGGGTTACGGCTACCAGGTGTGGCAGAGCAAGTGGCCGGGCTCATTCCGTGCCGACGGCGCCATGGGGCAATATACCGTTGTGGTGCCTCAAGAGGACCTCGTAGTGGTCATCCTGGGCATGAAACTATACGGACACGAGGAGCTGGCATGCATCTGGAACCAGCTGATGCCAGGATTGAACGCCAAGGCACTCCAACCCGAAAACAAACTGCAAAAACGGTTAGAGAAACTATGCTCATCGGCCGCATTGAAGTTGCCAAAGGGTAAAAAAGGAAAGAAACAAAACATACTATTGCATCTGGAATCCAACAAATTCGGCATAAGGCAGATAGGTTTATTTGGGACTAATGGACTCAATACGATGGAAATAGAATATGAAGCCCAGGACAGCGAGGAATATGCTTTGGGCTACAACTCGTGGCGCTATAGCACGCTGGCAGGTTTTCCCTATTACTCCATCAACGCCATCAACCGCATGCAGGGCTTTGAGCACGGCTTCACGGCTGCTGCGGCCTATGCATGGACCTCGGCCACTAAACTTGAAGTGCGCATCCACTTTGTTGACTGGATTAGCGGCTTGACTTACGTCTTTGATTTCGACAACAACCAGGTAAGCATCTGCGACACTTATCCCAATTCCAAACCTGTCACCATCCCCTTCACGAGGCAATGATTAAACGTCTTTACTTGATATGGCTATTGCTGGCGAGCTGCCTGGCCGTTAATGCCCAGGTGGGAGAGTTGCCGCGGTCCACGCCCGAGGAGCAGGGCGTCTCCAGCGGATTGCTCAACAGTTTTTACCGCCAGTTGACCAGCATGCCCGATGTGGACGTGCATCACATGATGGTGCTGCGCCACGGCAAGGTCATCGGCGAACTGCATGCCTCTCCCTATCAGGCTACCGATGTGCACACGCTCTACAGCGCCAGCAAGACGGTGACGGGAATGGCAGTAGGGTTGGCCGTTGAGGACGGTTTACTCAAGGTCGAGGACAAGGTGTCAAAATACCTGCGCGACAAGATGCCGGCCACGCTGTCGCCCGCCTTGGACAGCCTCACCGTGCGCGACGTGCTCATGATGGCGGCGGGACGTGAAGAGGACCTGAGCATCTTTGAGGGCGACAAGGACTGGCTGAGCACCTGGTTTGCCAGCGATTTCCATGGCGTGGGCAAGGTGTTCAACTATGACTCGATGTGCACCCATGCCCTGGCGATGATTGTCACGCGGCTCACGGGCAAACCTTTGCTCGACTATGTGCGGGAACGCATCTTCGTCCCGCTGCACATCACCCAATGCGACTGGGAACTCGCCCCCGACAGCGTCGAAATAGGCGCCTGGGGCCTGCGCCTGCATGCCGAGAGCCAGGCCAAATTGGGTCAACTCATGCTGCAAGAGGGCCAATGGAACGGCCAGCAGCTCATCAGTGCCCAGTGGATTCATGACATGACGCAACGCCTGATCAGCACCCAGGAGAAGCGTGACATCAAGCTGTCCTGGACCGAGAGGCTGATGAATGCCCTGCGCAGCATGTGGCACACCATACGCTCGTGGTTCACGGGCTATAACGTCGATGATTACTACTTGGGCTATGGCTACCAGACCAAAGCCATCCAGCACCCGCGGGCCGAGTGCTACTTTGCGGCCGGCTATGGCGGCCAACTCATCTATGTGGTGCCCAAACTGGACCTGGTCGTTGTCATCAACGGACGAGCCGGCAACTATGGCGACGAACTCAACGCCCTCTACTACCACCTCGTGGAGCCGCTGCTTGACGAGGAACTGCCCAAAGCCGCATCCGTTCATTTGGCCATCGACATGCCGCAGGGCGAGGCCACCCATCCACTCGAAGACAAACTGATGGGCAAGTCTATCGTTTTCGGTGACAACCTGCTGGGGCTGCAATCCATCATTATGGAGCGCAGCGGCAACGACTGCTTGTTCACGATGACCGACCGCCGTGGCATCCATCACGCCCTGGCCGCCTGTGGCGAGTGGCGTATGACCACCAGCGACGATCATCCCATCTACATTGTCGAGTGCCGCGAGCAACTGGTAGGCACCCCCCGGCCGTTTACCAGTGCGGCAGCCTATGCCTGGCAGGGCGACACACTGGCCATGCGCGTCGATTGGATTGACGGAGGCGACAACCGCCGCCTGAAAATCATCCCCAGCGGTAATCAAGTGACCGTCATCGCCAGCGACAACTTCGACCCCCTACTCACCGACACCATCTCTGGGAAATTAGGAGTGAGGAGTGAGGAGTGAGGAGTGAGAAGTGAGAAGTTTTCAGGCGATAGTAACCATACTAAAAACTAACAACTAAAAACTAAAAACTAAGGACTAACAACTCTTGCGCGACATCACCGACATAGCCGAAGTGAAACGACAGTTCCTGGCGCACCTGACCTTGCAGAAAGGCATGAGCCAGAATACTGCCGTGGCCTATAGCGACGATGTGGACAAACTCATCCGCTACCTCGCCGACAATGGCGTCGGCGCTGAATATGCCACGACCGACGACCTGGAAGGCTTTGTCTGTACCCTGCAGGACGTGGGCATCCAGGCGCGGTCCCAGGCGCGCATCATCAGTGGTGTGAAAAGTTTCTACAAGTTCCTGCGGCAGGAGGGATTCATGGACACCAACCCCACCGAACTGCTCCCCACGCCCAAAATCGGACGCCACCTGCCCGAGGTGCTCACCATCGCCGAAATCGACGCCATGATAGCCGCCATCGACATGTCCAAGGCCGAGGGGCAGCGCAACCGCGCCATCATCGAGACGCTCTACGGCTGCGGCCTGCGCGTGAGCGAGCTGGTGACGCTCAAGCTCTCACAACTGTACATCGACGAGCGTTACGTCCTCATTCAGGGCAAGGGCAACAAGCAGCGTGTTGTGCCCATCTCGCCCGTCGCCATCGACCAGATCAACCTGTATATGGAGCAGACGCGTTCCCACCAAGTCGCACAACGCGGCAGCGAGGACATCCTGTTCCTGAACCGCCGCGGCGCGATGCTCACGCGCCAGATGATTTTCCACATCGTCAAGCAACTGTGCGAGTTGGCCGGAGTGCGCAAGGTCATCAGCCCCCACACCCTGCGCCACAGCTTCGCCACCCACCTGCTCGAGGGCGGTGCCAACCTGCGCGCCATCCAGCAGATGCTAGGCCACGAGAGCATCACTACCACCGAAATCTACGTCCACATCGACCGCACACGCCTGCGCGACGAAATCCTCCAACACCACCCACGTAACAACAACTCACAGCGTAATGTTTGATTTTTTTTGTAATTTTGCGGGGAGAATAAATAAAGTTGACTGACAAATGAAAAGAGTGTTATTGCTTGCAATGGCAGTGCTGACCCTGGTAGGGACGGCCCGTGCCAACTCGTGGTGGGACAACTATCGGCCCGACAACAGAAACGTGAAAATCAACTCCACCAACCTGCCCATCGTGTGGATCGAGGTGGACGGACAGTATATCGACCGTGACGAGCGCATCACGGCCCGCATGAAGATTATCCACAACGGCGACGGCAACCTCAACTATGCCGACACCGTAGCCCATCCCGGGCAGAACATCGACTACGAGGGCTATGTGGCGCTGCGCTACCGCGGCAGCTCATCGTTCAGCATGAGCGACAAGAAGCCCTACTCCTTCCGCCCGCTGGACAAGCCGCTCGAGGAGGGTGGCGAGAAAAAGAAGGTCAACATCCTGGGCATGGGCAAGGACAACAACTGGGCCCTGCTCGCCCCCTATGCCGACAAGAGCATGCTGCGCGACCTGCTGGCCTTTGAGGTGTCGCGGCCATGGATGGAATACACCCCTCAGGGCCGATTCTGCGAAATGTACCTGGACGGCATCTACTATGGCGTGTATATCCTTACCGAGGTCGTTTCCAAGGGCAAGCACCGCGTGAATCTGCCCGACCCGGGCGAATCGGGCGACTCCATCACCGGCGGCTACATCATGGAGGTGAACCGCACCGACGGCGAGGTGACCCACGTATCCAAGTACCATCCCGTGAGCAATACGGGCACGAGTTACAACAACCAATACATCCATTTCCAGTACAAGTCGCCCGACTATGAGGACATGACGGACGACCAGGTGACCTACATCAACCAGCGCATCGACCAGATGGAGCGTGCGTTGTGGAATTACCGTCCCACCGGCACGCCCAGCTACAGGAACTACCTCGACATGGACAACTTTGTCGATTACCAGCTTGCCATGGAGCTGGGACACAACGTGGACGGCTACCGCCTGAGCGGCAAGTTCTTCAAGCGCCGCGACAGCGAGGACGCGCGCTTCAAGATGGTCGTGTGGGACAACAACCTGTCCTATGGCAACGCCGACTATTATAACGCCTGGCGCACCAACACCTGGATATACCAGAACAACAACACCCTCAACAGCGCGGGCGACACCCAGCTGATACCCTTCTGGTGGTACAAACTCAACACCGACCCCGAGTATACCGAGGCGCTCAAGAACCGCTGGGCACAGTACCGCCGCAACAACCTGCGTGAAGACCGTATCATGGCCACCGTCGACTCGCTGGCCAACGTGCTCACCTCGCACGGCGCCGAGCAGCGCAATAGCCAGGCATGGCCCCGCTGGGGACAATATGTGTGGCCCAACTACTACATCGCCGACAATTATGCCGACGAAATAGACTGGCTCAAGCAGTGGCTGCACGACCGCATCGCGTGGATGGACCAGCAACTTGGCTTTGACCCCAATGCCAGCCTGCGCGGCGACGTGGATGGCGACGGCAACGTGAACATTGCCGATGTCGCCGCCCTCATCGACTACCTGCTGAGCGACAACGCCGATAGCATTGACACTGATGCTGCCGACTGCGACCAGGACGGCGACACCACCATCAGCGACGTGACCACTTTGATCGACTATCTCTTGGTGGGCCGTTGGTGAAACTAAGCTATTACATTATTGAAATTCTAAAAACCAATGATTAAAAATATAATCTGTCTTGTCATTCTGTTGGCGATGTGTCCCGTAACAGCACTGGCCCAACAACACGCCATCGAGAAAGCACTCGATGACTATAACCGCGCCCCTTCGGCGAAAACCGCCAATAGCTTTTTCTCCCTTCTCGAGCAGGAAGAGTTCACCGAGGAAAAAATCCGGTTTTCGCCCCAAGTGCCTGCCGACTCGGTTCACCAGCAGGTGTGGTACTGGGCTTCGGAGTGGTTCTATGACAAGCAGGATTATAACAAAAGCAAGGATTATGGCCTGAAGGCCCTCAAGCTGTACCATGGCGACAGCGACAGCAAGGCCGATTGCTTGAACTTGCTGGGATGCATCTATGTGCGTCTGGGTGACTTCAAGAATGCGGCCTCCTATGCCAAGCAATGCCTCAACATTGACATGGCCAGTGGCGATCATGACCGCATCTCATCGAGCATGAACACGCTGGCAGGCATCTATATGGCCGCTCATCAAGCCGACGAGGCCGAAAAACTCATTGTCCAGGCCATCAACCATGCCGACCTGGCCAACAATCCGGCCCGCAAGGCCGTTCTGTTGGGCACGGCATCCGAAATTTACCATACGCTCACCCAAGAGGAGAAAGCCCTCGATTACGCCCAGCAGGCCTATGACCTGGAACAAAAGCTTGGGCGTAGCCTGCCTGCCGCCTACCGCTTGGATCAGAAGGCATCGGCACTCATGGGGCTGAAGCGCTATAAAGAAGCCGAAGGGGCCCTGCGGCAAGCCATCCCCGTGATGCGTGAACAAGGTGACCTGCACTCACTGGCCATTGCCGACAATCATCTGGGCACCTGCCTGATATGGCAGAAACGCAACGACGAGGCGTTCCCGTTTTTCCGCGAGGCCGCCGACCTGCTGGTCAAGATGGGTGACCCTGTCAACGAGATGTATTCCCGTCGCGGCTTGTGCCTGAGCCTGTGGGAAAGTAACCCCGATAGTGCCCGTAGCGAGTTGAACCGTTTCAATTTCCTCAAGGACTCGCTCTATACTAGCGAATCGGCCGAGGCACTGGCACGCCTCAATGCCGAGTTTGGCAACGACCAGTTGACGATGGAGAATAAGCAGGTGCGCAACGCCCGCACACGCGACCGCATCATTGCCGTAGCCCTGCTGTTGCTGCTTGCAGCGGCAGCATGGTGGGTCATCAGGCGCCAGCGCCAGCGCCAGCAGCAGCACATCAACAAACTGATGCACGAGATAGAGCGATTGAAGGCCGAGAGCGAGGCGGCACGTGCCGCTATGGCCAGCAGCCAGGCCTACATTACCGATGTTGAAAAAGCCCTGCCCAATGAACCCGCCCCGACGATTGTAGGTGTCACCGAGAATGAATTCCTCACACGCGTCATCGATTTTGTCAACGACCATCTGGAACAGGGGGACTTTGGACTGGAGAACATGGCAGACCACTTCGCGATGAGCGTTTCCACACTGCGCCGCCGCCTGCAGGATGCCACCGGCGTTGCGCCCAAGTCCTACATCCAGGCCATACAGATGCAGCGGGCATGCAACCTGCTCGACAGCGGTCTGCAGATTGCCGATGTGGCGATGCAATGCGGTTTCACCGAGCCTGGCAGTTTCACCCGCACCTTCAAACGCGTCCTCGGCCTCACCCCATCACAATACCGCACCCGAGCCTAACATGTAGGCGGTGTGTCATAAATCAAGCCTGCATTTATGTCCGCGCTTCGCACGGAGAAATTAAACAAAATTTGTAAATAAATTGAACAAAATAAATATTTATTTTGATTTTATTAATAATTTTGTATAATTTTTCGGCCGATAGGCCGATTGAAAATCCTGAAGCGAATTATGACACACCCTCCTTTCCGGAAGCGCTACAAATTCGGACCCTAAGACGCAAGGTTTTGCGTCTCTACATTTACATGGATTAGAACACCATTATTTCTAATACCGAAAAGTAGGAAAAGTATTATTTTTACTGATTTTTGAAAAAAAATAGCATTTTGCGTTGTTTTTGGTCAAAAATGTTCAGTTTTTTGACTAATAATGTTAATTGTATTCAATAATAATGCCGTAAATTTGCGATATCCAAAACAACAATCATTATTAACTTTTAAATCCGATTGAGCTATGAAAAAGATTCTACTAACATTTATGCTCGTGATGGTGGCAATAACTGCCAGCGCCGTCACATTTGATCAAGGAAACTTCCAGTACGTGACCACAAGTGATTCGACAGTCACACTGAACGGTTTCAAGGACAGCTACACGGGTTCATCGACCACCCTGGAAATTCCTGGGTACACCTATAATTCGAGCACCCAAAAGTACTACCGCGTGACGAAAATCGCTTGGAGTGCGTTCAACCCAGTCTACAAGACCGCATTTGCCACCCAGCTCAGAGCAATCACCCGCGTTGAGATCAGGCCTGGAGTTGAGGAGCTTGACGCCACCGTATTCTATAACTGCTCCAGTTTGAATACGGTCTTTCTGCCCAGTAGCATCAAAAAGTTGGGCTCCTCGGCCTTTGGAGCTTGCCCGATCATAATGATCAACTGCGCTGCCGAGGTGATGCCCACCTTTGTGAGCAACGGCACATTTAATGACATGGCTGCAGTGAGTGGCACTCGCTACTTCACTTGCGCCACGCCCGACGGCAAGACTGCCGCCGACGCGGTATCGCACATCACCAGCAACTTCACGACCCAATGGAGCCACACTGCTGCCGACTTCCATTCCTATGTAATAGGCAACAGCAGCGAGGGCACCTTGTGTGACGTCTATCTGAATGTGGTTACGCCCGTCAAAGCCTCCAACCCTTACGCATATTACGGCAAGATCAAGCTGCTGGGAGCGACTCCTCGCAGCAGCAACACCAGCAAGACGCTCAAGTTCAGCTACAATGAGAGCAAGTCGTTCAACAACGACTATGGCTACTACTATGTGACCGCCATCGACAAGTCGTTCCGCTACCGTGCCACCGATCTCAAGGTGCTGGATCTGAGCCAGACCAGCAAGATGGAGGAGATCGAGAGCCAGGCATTGTATGGCTGCACGGCATTGACCACGGCCAATATCACCGCTCAAAAAATAGGCAGTTATGCCTTCTACAACTGCACGAACCTCACCTCATTGACGCTGAGTGAACGTGTGCAGAGTTTAGGTGCATTGAGTTTCGCCTACACCGGCATATCTAACGTAACCATCCCTGCATCGTTAACGACTTACGGCAACGGAGCCTTTGCCTTCTGCAGCAACCTCACCCGGTTCTATGTAGCCTCGGGGAGCACCAACTATGCCACCGACACCAACACGCCCAACTGCCTGTACAGCTACAGCAAGAATGTATTGTATCAGATGGGCGGTGGCACAAACCCCATCCCTGGTAATTTGAACACCTATATGCCCAATGCCCTCACGATTATCAACCCTTATGCCATGGCAGGCTCTAAGCTCGCTACGGTTGATATCCCCTATGGTGTGACAACAATTCACCCTTGGGCCTTCAGTGGTATGTCGTACGTGCAGACCATCAGGATTCCCAGTTCGGTCACAACAATGTATGCCAACACCTTCTCGGGGCTGAGCAGCACGACATTCAAGGATTTGTACATCAACTTGAAGACTATCCCGTCAGGCCTGCAGAGCAGTTCGTCCTTCAATTCCCTGCCCACTGGCGTGACACTGCATGTGCCCCTGTGGCGGACAAATTACTACAAGAACGGCTCATGGTGGTCTGGAGGCTGGAGCAGCAAGTTCAGCAGTGTCGTCGAGGACTCCTACGACTTCACCTACGCCACGTTCGCATCGGGCAATTATTTTGATTACATTCTTTATTATACCGTGAGCAGCAATGCTTCCTACACCGATACCAAGGTGCAGAGCACTGCCGCCAACGGTCAGCTCACTGTGGTGGGCGCCTATCTCGGATCGTCAGGACACTTCAATGGCACCATCACCTTCCCCAACACGACCACGCACCGCGGCAAGACCTATATCACCACCGAGGTGCAGCGCGAGGTGTTCCGCAACCAGACCAGCATCACCCGCGTCACCGGCGGCTCTGGCATCAAGAAAATCGGAGCCCTCTCGTTTGCGGGCCTGACGGGCTGCAGCGGCGGCTTTAATATCCCATATCCCGTAGAGTTCTGCGACTCGTCGCTGTTCAATTGCAAGACGCCGACCATCTCGCTGGGCGACCGACTGACGACCATCGGCAAGGACGCCTTCCGCGGCACTAACGTCACCCAGATGCTCATGCCGCCCAGTGTCACCACAATCGGCCCCCGCTTCATCGCCGGCGCCACCCAGCTTGACACACTGCGCCTCTCTCCCAACATCACCGAGATTCCCATAAACGGTCTTGGCTGGGTGAATGCGCGTTACATTGTCATCCCTTATGGCGTGAAAACGATTGGTAAACAAGCATTTTTCAGCGACAAGGCGCAAATCGGCGGTGGCGAATACCTCTATGAGATCAATTGCGAGAATGTGGTGGTCATCCCCAGTTCGGTCACCTATATCGACCCCGATGCGTTCACTTATGCTCGCCACCTTGACGCCATCTTCATGAACTGCCCCTACGGTGCCTTCAAGACAACGAGCAAATACAATTGGCAGCGCCGCACCGACTATAACGCCAGCAACTGCTATGACTGGAGCGGCCACAAACTTTATGTGCCCGTGGGACAGGTGCAGCAGTACCGCAACGACCCGGGCATCGCTGCCGCATGGAACGAGAATAACGACGTCGGCCCCGGCGCATTCGACTTCACCTTCGAGAACAACTTTATCGGGACCAACTACCGCATGACCGTGGTCAACCCGACGGCCAAGACCGCCAAGTATGTCTATTGCGAGGGAAACACCAGCAACGCCATCGTTCTCTCCAAGACTTGCACCGACCACAACACCGGTATCACCTATACCATGGTGGAGATTGGCGACTCGGCATTTGTCAAGCACACGGCTGCGACACACATATACTTGGATGACGCAACTTCGTTGACGCGCATCGGCGCCCATGCCTTCCGTGGCCTGACGGCCCTGAACCAGGAGGTCAATGTGCCCACGACGGTGACCGAGATCGGCAAATATGCGTTCTATGGCTGCACCAATCTGCCCTCGGTGTTCCTAAACCGCAGCAACGGCACGACATCGATTGGCACCTATATGTTCAGCACTTCGCAGCAGACCATCTTGTATGTACCCCTCAACAGGTTCTACAATGTCGCCAACCAGACCAGTGGGTGGTTGGCCAACACCGCCTCCAATCGACGGTTGCTGCCCTACGTGAAGCCCACCACCGAGTGGTCGGCCATTTCAGTACCCGTGAGCGACAACATCCTGCTGCCCTCCAGCGGCCAGTTCTATTACGCGCCCAGCTTCAACATCAGCAACTATTGCTTGCGCTTGACCCGGCTGAGCAACAGCGAGGGCATCAAGGGTAGCGAAGGCATGCTCATGAAGGGTACCGTCGGCACGGTTTACCGCTTCAGGCGCAACGATGCCGTGTCGAGCTATACTTATGTCTCACCGACGTCCAACTACCTGAATGGCGTCTCCGGAGCCTACTCCACGACGCTCACCTACTCGAGCAGCGGCCCGTACTACTACACCTTTGACGGCGAAAAGTTCAACCGCGTGAACTCGTCGGCAACGGTCTATAGCGGTGAGGCCTACGCCCAGATGGGCAACAGCTATTCTAACCTCTATATTGACAGCGATATCACGACCTATAACCTGTGGATCAACGGTACCCAGGTGACCAGTGAGAACTGCAACAACCTGAAGGTCATCAGCGGCGTGAGCGGCACGACCGTGTCCTATAACCCGACGTCCAAAACGTTGACGCTGAGCAGTGCGACGATCACCAACAGCACCGCTGGTGGAATCCGTAGCGAAATCTCCGGCTTGACCATCAAGGTCACCGGCACCAACAATGTCTCGGTCACCTCAGGTAACTACTACGCAGTTCAATTCATGCAGAACACCACCATCACGGGCACGGGAACACTCAATGCCTCAAGCTCTGCAGGAACAGGCTGCTTTGTATATACCGGTAAAACCCTGACGGTCAACGGTGGAGTGAAAGTGAAATTCACGGGAGCGGTATATGGCATCATGGGTTATTCGACCACATCCCAATTGATCATCAGCGGAGCCAGCACCAAACTGACGGCAAAGGGCGTTAGCAATGGCAGTTACTACCAGCTTCCCACCACCATGAACGACGGCCTGGCGATCACCTCGCCCGATGGAGCCTACTTCGATAATGGTACCGTGATATACAACGGCAGCGTGGCCAAGAACATCGACGTTGTCATCAGCAAGCCCGCCGTGACGCGTGGCGACGTGAACGCTGACGGCAGCGTGAACATCAGCGACGTGACGGCTCTGATCGACTACCTGCTCACTGGCAATGCCTCGGGCATCAACCTGAGTGGTGCCGACTGCAACCAGGACGGCAGCATCAACATCAGCGACGTCACCACACTGATTGACCACCTGCTTACCGGCTCGTGGTAATGCTCGCTGCGCTAGCAGTTTAGAGCTTAGGGCTTAGGGCTTAGAGGGGAATCTGCGCTTAGTGGCCTCACGCTAAGCCGCCGAGCCTCTGATAAGAAGACAAGAAGGACAAGAAAGACAAAAGTATTGATTATCAATAAAAATATTTTTCTTGTCCTTCTTGTCTTTCTTGCCTTCAAAACATTTTGTGCCGCAGGCTGGATGCTGAAGCCAACTAAAAGCTCAAAAAGCTAGCAACCAAAAACTTTTTTTATTATATTTGCAGCAAATATTAACTTTAAAATAGAATGATTATGGAAAAGAAAGCTTTACTCTTTCGTTTGGTTGTCCTGGTGACGGCCATGATGTGCGCTCTCGGCACCGCCGCTGCCGAGGCCTATGCGTGCTACTCGCCGATGACCACGACGCTCACTTTCTACTATGATGACTACCGCAGTAGTCTCTCTGGCACGACCTACGACCTGAATACGGGAAACAACGATCCTGGTTGGTACACCGACGGCACGAGAACCAATGTGACTCGGGTGGTCTTTGCCCCGGCATTCTCTGGTGCTCGCCCGACGACCACCCGCTTATGGTTTTCTGGCATGCGGAATCTTCAGTCCATCACAGGTCTGAATTACCTGAACACCAGCGAGGTGACTAATATGGAGTTTATGTTTAGTTACTGCACTGGATTGACTACCCTAGATTTGAGCAGTTTCAACACCTCCCAGGTGACCGACGTGGCTTTCATGTTCTCTGGCAGCAGCAGTTTGCGTACCATCTATGTGAGCAGTAGCTGGACCACAGCAGCTATGACGACCTCCTATGGTATGTTCAATAACTGCACCAGCCTGCTAGGCGGCCAGGGCACGACCTGGAACTCATCCAACCCGGTGGACAAGACCTACGCCCACATCGACGGCGGCACCAATTACCCTGGTTACTTCACCAGGGATCCCAATGAGCCTGAAGCCTATGCGTGCTACACGCCGTCGAACACGACGCTGACCTTCTACTACGATAGGCTGCGCCTTGGCCGCACGGGCACTACCTACCACTTGAACTATGGAAACTATCAACCTGATTGGGTAATTAACAGCAGCTATGCCAATGTGACTCGGGTGGTCTTTGACTCCTCGTTCGCTGACGCGCGCCCGACGACCACGTACTCTTGGTTTTATGATATGAGTAACCTTGAAACCATTGAGGGAATGGAATACCTGAACACCAGTGAGGTGACCAGTATGACTTATATGTTCTATCAATGCAGAAGTTTGACAAGCCTTGACTTGAGCAGTTTCAATACGTCCAGGGTGACCAGTATGGAATTCATGTTCAAAGGCTGCAGCAATCTGCAGACCATCTATGCTGGCGATGGGTGGAGTACAACCGCCGTGAGACGACGGCGGCCCCAGCAACCCCGGCTATTTCACAGCCACTGGAACCCCTGTGAGCTATGCCTATGCATGCTATACGCCGTCGAACACGACGCTGACGTTCTACTACGACAACCAGCGCTTCAGCCGTACAGGCATGACCTACACCCTGAACGTGGGTGAGAATGATCCCGGTTGGGTAAAAGATAGCATCAATGCCAATGTGACCAAGGTGGTCTTCACCTCTTCGTTCGCTGATGCCCTCCCAACGACCACCTATAGATGGTTCTATCAGATGTCTGATCTTCAATCCATCGAGGGTATCAACAACCTGAACACCAGTGAGGTGACCGACATGACTTATATGTTCTATCAATGCAGAAGTTTGACGAGCCTTGACTTGAGCAGTTTTAATACGTCCAGGGTGACCAGTATGGAATTCATGTTCAAAGGCTGCAGCAATCTGCAGACCATCTATGCTGGCGATGGGTGGAGTACAACCGCCGTGAGACAAAGACTATGCCCACATCGACGGTGGCCCGAGCAATCCTGGCTATTTCACCGATATCCAGGACATCATCGGTAGAATTTTTGAAGTGGACGGCATCTATTACAAGATTGAGGCCTACGATGTCCTGGTCACCCATGACGGAACCGGGCAGTACGGCTGCTACAGCGGCACGGTGGAGATTCCCGAGGAGGTATATTATGAGCCCGACGGCAGGTGGTACACTGTGGGCGGCATCGACGAGCGTGCGTTCTACCGGTGCCCGTATCTGCAGCACCTGATTCTGCCCAACAGCATTGGCATCATCCATAACGAAGCCTTCGAGGATGCGTTCTGGGACGCCAGCAACAGCACCATCACGTGCATGGCGCTGACGCCGCCGCTGATTTCGCCCAGCGCTCCCGACCCCTACAATGCCCCCGAGATGACGCTCTATGTCCCCTACGGCACGAGGTCGGCCTATCAGGCGATTAACGCCTGGAATCAATTTGGCAACATCGTGGAACTGAACTACAGCTTCAAGAAAAACAACATCTACTACAAGATTACAGGCGCGGACAAGGTGAGCGTGACCTACAAGGACGGCAACTACAACACCTACAGCGGCCGCATCGTGATTCCCAGTACGGTAACCTATGATGGCGTGACCTACACGGTGACGGCCATCGACCATCTGGCGTTCTTTAACTGCCCCAACCTGACTGACGTGGTCATCCCCGAAACGGTGACTACCATCGGCAACACATCATTCAAGAACTGCACGTCGCTGACGAGCATCACCATCCCCAACTCGGTGACCAGCATTGGCATGTATGCTTTTCAGAACTGCACGTCGCTGACCAATGTGGTCATCGGCAGCGGCATGACCAGCATCGGCGCCATGGCCTTCAACGGCTGCGAGGATTTGGATCGCGGCACCATCACATGCCTGGCCCTGGTTCCGCCCACAATTGCTCAGCAGAACACATTCGATGGCGGGCACTACGACTACACGGTCCTCTATGTTCCACAGAGCGCTTGCGCTGACTACCAGCAGGCCCAGTATTGGGGCAACTTCTATGACATCCGTGGAATATGGTCGCTTGACGACGCGTTGAATGACGATGGCGGCTCCATCCACTTCGAGAGCACAGGTGACTATCCGTGGCAGGTTGTCAGTGGCGGCAGCGCGCGCCACTATGCCGAGTCGGGCAATGCGGGCGTTGCCAGCACCACGTCGACGCTGACGGCGACGGTTGATGTTCCCGAGGGCGGCGCGACCCTGTCGTTTGTGTTCAAGGCCTGGGGCGAAGGTAACGAAGAGGAGAGGATCTACGACGCTTGTACGTTCTACATCGACGGCAGGGCGCGGTTAGAATATGGAGAGTACCAGAACGACTGGGAGAGCTACTCGGTTGACCTGGAGGCCGGCACCCATACCTTGGAGTGGAGCTACAGCAAGGACGGCAGCGCCGATCCCGATGGCGACTACTTCGCCATCGACGACGTGAAACTCACTCCGAAGCCGACGGTGACGCTTGATGACGCGTTGAATGACGATGGCGGCTCCATCCACTTCGAGAGCACAGGTGACTATCCTTGGAAGGTTGTCATTGACGGCGGCGGAGCCTTTAGCTATGCCGAGTCGGGCAATGCAGGCGTTGCCAGCACCACGTCGTCGCTGACGGCGACGGTTGATGTTCCCGAGGGCGGCGCGACGCTGTCGTTTGTGTTCCAGGCGTGGGGCGAAGGTAACGAAGATGACAGGATCTACGACGCATGTACGTTCTACATCGACGGCAGGGCGCGTTTAGAGTATGGAGAGTACCAGAACGACTGGGAGAGCTACTCGGTTGACCTGGAGGCCGGCACCCACACCTTGAAGTGGAGTTACAGCAAGGACGGCAGCACCGATCCCGAAGGCGACTACTTCGCCATCGACAACGTGAAACTCACGCCGAAGCAGAGCGTGAAGCGTGGCGACGTGAACGGCGACAGCAGTGTCAACATCAGCGACGTGACGGCCCTGATCGACTACATGCTGACCAGCAATGCTTCGGGCGTTAATCTAACAGCCGCTGATTGCAACCAAGACGGCAGCATCAACATCAGCGACGTGACGGCCCTGATCGACTACATGCTCACTGGCGCGTGGTAATGCGAGCTTTGCGAGCTGCGCTCGCAGTTTAGAGCTTAGGGCTTAGGGTTTAGAGGGGCATCCGCGCTTAGTGGACTCACGCTAAGCCGCCAAGCCTCTGATAAGAAGACAAGAAGGACAAGAAAGACAAAAGTATTGATTATCAATAAAAATATTTTTCTTGTCCTTCTTGTCTTTCTTGTCTTCAAAACATTTTGCGCCGCAGGTCGAATGAGTAAGCCAACTAAAAATCAAAAACCAGGAACTGAAAACTAAAAAAACACTATCTTTGCGGTTATGGAACATCCTAAGTTTATCATCACCGATCGTGGCCACTTGAGGCTCGGCATGGTCACGCTGCATCGCGACCTGCTGATGCCGCATGAGACGTGCCTGGGCGGCGGATTTTACGAGTATGACTATGCCAGCAATATTCTGATATTGTCGGGCAAGTCGTTTGACTACGGCCCTCCCCGCTGGAGCAAAATCGACGTTCTGCAGGTTCCCGAGGCCTACCGCAATGTCCCCATCGTCTATCGCGGCCACTGGGATGATGACTTGAACATAACCGACACCTTCACCATCAAGTATTATTAAGGTTGCTATGAAAAGGTTCTTGAACGAAATAAAAGGCATTTTGCCCGCCGACAGGGTTTATACCGACGAGTTGCGCACCCTGGCTTGGGGCACCGACGCAAGTTTTTACCGCCTGACGCCCCAAGTGGTCATCCGCGCCAAGGATGAGGACGAGGTGGCAACGATTGTCAGGACGGCCAACAAATGCGGCCTGCCGTTCACCTTCCGCGCTGCAGGCACATCACTGTCGGGGCAAAGCGTGAGCGACAGCATCCTGATTGTTGCCGGCAAGAATTGGGAAGACTACAGCGTGGCTGCCGATGCCGAGAGCATCACCCTGCAGCCCGGCATCGTGGGCGCACGGGTGAACCAGATCCTGAAACCGCTGGGGCGCGTGTTCCCGCCCGACCCCGCCAGCATCGGCTCGGCCATGGTGGGCGGCATCGTCGCCAACAATGCCTCGGGCATGAACTGCGGCACCCATGCCAACAGCGACCGCATGCTCATCTCGGCCCGCCTGGTGCTGCCCGACGGCACCGTGCTTGACACGGGCGACGCGGCCAGCCGCGAGGCCTTCAGGCAGAGCCATCCCGAGTTCATCGCCAAGATTGAAGCCCTGCGCGACCGCGTCCGCGCCAACCAGCCGCTGGCCGACCGCATCCGCAAGAAATACAGCATCAAGAACGTGACGGGACTGAACCTGAGGCCCCTGGTCGCCTATGACGACCCGTTTGACATCATCGCCCACAGCGTGGTGGGCAGCGAGGGCACGCTGGCCTTCATCAGCCAGGTGACCATGCGCACGCTGCATGACTACCCGTGCAAAGCCTCGGCGATGCTCTACTTCTTCACCATGCGGGAGAGCTGCGAGGCCGTAGTTGCCCTCAAGCAGCTCAAGTCGAGCGATGCCGACATCGCCATGAGCGAGGAGAACCTGATGGTCAAGAGCGCCGAGATGCTCGACTACCTGTCGCTGGCATCGGTCGATGACCCCGTCTATCTGCAATACAAGCAGGACGTCGATGCCGGCATAATCCCTGGCGTCGAGCCCGGCGATTACCACAACCTCACCGCCATCCTCACCGAGACCAAAGCCGTCACCCCCGACGAGCTGCAAGGCCGCATCGATGCCATCACGCAGTGCCTGTCGCAGTTCAAGACCTATATCCCCGTGGCATTCACCACCGACCCGACCGTCTATGGCAAGTACTGGGCCATCCGCTCGGGCATCTTCCCCAGCGTGGGCGGTGCGCGTCCCGTGGGCACGTCGTGCCTGATCGAGGATGTCGCCTTTGCCGTCGAGGACCTGCCCGAGGCTACCGTCAAGCTGCAAAAACTCATTGCCGACCACGGCTATCGCGACGCTTGCATCTACGGCCACGCCTTCGAGGGCAATTACCATTTCATCATCAACCAGCTCTTCAGCGACGAGAGCGAGGTGCAGCGCTATGCCAGCATGATGCGCGACGTGGCGCGCCTCGTGGTCGAGGAATATGACGGCTCGCTCAAGGCCGAGCACGGCACGGGCCGCAACATGGCGCCGTTTGTCAAGTATGAGTGGGGCGAGGAGGCCTTTGCCGCCATGCACGAACTGAAAGAGATTTTCGACCCGCACTACCTGCTCAATCCCGGTGTCATCTTCAACGACGACCCCGAGTGCTTCATCAAGCACTTCAAGCCCCTGCCCGAACTCAAGATGCGGGGACTGGAAGCGCCCCAGGATTCTCCCAGCGTGCACAAGACCGTGGAGGGCGTCCTCAAGGCCAACAAATGTATCGAGTGCGGTTTTTGCGAGGTGAACTGTCTGACCTGCGGCTTGACGCTCTCGTCACGCCAGCGCATCGTCATCCAGCGCGAGATATCGCACCTGCGCGAGACGGGCAGCGACCCCGATCGCCTGGCGACACTCGTCAAGCAATACCGTTATCAGGGCGACCAGACGTGTGCCGGCGACGGCCTGTGCTCCACCTCCTGCCCCATGGGCATCAACGTGGCCGACCTGACCCACCTGGTGCGCAGCGAGGCCCTGCCGCAGGGCAGCATGGGTTACAAGACTGGCGACTGGGCTGCACGGCATTTTGCCGGCATCAAGAGCGGACTGCGATTCACCCTGGATGTCGCACGCCTGGGCCACAACATACTCGGCACCACAGCCATGAAGGGCGTTGCGGGTGCCATGCACAAGGCGGGACTGCCCTTGTGGACGCCTGCCATGCCGGGCAGTGCCCGTCAACCGAAGGCTTGTAGAGACGCAAAATCTTGCGTTTCCCCTGAAGAAAGTCAAGTCCTGCCCATGAAAGTCGTCTATTTCCCCTCGTGCATCAATCAGACGATGGGACTCTCCAAAGGCTCTCCTGTCAAAAACACCCTCGTCGATGAGATGGTGCAGCTGTGCCGCAAGGCGGGCTACGAGGTCATCTTCCCCGAGGGGCTGGAAAAGATGTGCTGCGGCACCATCTGGGAATCCAAAGGCATGCTCGACATCGCCGACCGTAAGACCGCCGAACTTGACGAGGCCCTATGGCAGGCCAGCGAACAGGGCAAATACCCGGTTGTGTGCGACCAGAGTCCGTGCCTGCACCGCATGCGCAAGTGCATCACGCGCATGCAACTGTATGAACCTGTGGAATTTATTTGGGAATACCTGCGGGAACGTCTGGAATTCTCACCCATCGACCGCCACATCGCCCTGCACTTCACCTGCTCGACCCGCGAGATGGGGCTGGTGGACAAGATGACCAGTCTGGCGCGCCTATGCAGCAACAACGTATTCCTGCCCGAGGGCGTGGGCTGCTGCGGCTTTGCCGGCGACCGAGGCTGGACGCATCCCGAGGTGAACCGCTGGGCACTGCGCAAACTGCGCCGACAGCTGGAGGACAACCACATCGAGATGGGCTACAGCAACAGCCGCACCTGCGAGGTGGGCTTGGAAACCAACGGCGGCATCCCCTACCAGAGCATCGTCTATCTGGTCAACGAGGTAACCCACCCCAAGAGAACCAACGCCTAAGACCCTAACAGGTTATTGCAAAAATAAAGCCTGAAAGATTTTATCGAGCTTTGCTCGAAAAATTAAACAAGAAATATCGAGTTATGGACACTTTTAAGAACCTATAATCTGCCATAACTCGATAATATTTCGACTTATGGACACTTTTGATAATTTATAATCTGCCATAACTCGATAATATTTCGACTTATGGACACTTTTGATAATTTATAATCTGCCATAACTCAAAAAAATATCGACTTATGGACACTTTTAACAATTTACATTTTGCCATAACTCGATATTTTTATAAATTTGCGGCCTAAACTATCAGGATATGAAACTTATAGCCCGCAATCGAGAAATTAAAGAATTGAAACGACTGTATCAGTCAAAACGCTCTGAGTTTGTCATCGTTTATGGCCGTCGTCGAATCGGTAAGACTTTTCTTGTCAACCAGGTGTTTCAAAATGAATTCACTTTCACCTATGTGGGAGCAAGAAAACAGCCTCAACGAGTGCAGTTAATACGGTTTGCCCGCCAATTACAGGAGTTTAGCGGTTCTCCATATTCACCTTCACTCAACAGTTGGGAAGAGGCTTTCGAGCAATTGAAGACACTCATCAAGATGAAACCAGCTAGGGAGCGCAAAGTGATTTTCTTTGACGAGATGCCGTGGATTGACACGCCACGCAGCAGTTTTGTTGATGCACTGGAATACTTCTGGAACGCATGGGCTGCACAACGTAGTGATATCCTATTTATTGCTTGTGGTTCGGCAACCTCATGGATGGTCAACAAACTAGTGAAAAACCAAGGTGGGCTACATAATCGCATCACTGCCCAAATATACTTGCGGCCCTTCAATTTAGGAGAATGTGAGTCATTCCTGCACGAGTATGGCTGCCACTGGGACCGATATACCATTCTGCAATGCTACATGGCGCTGGGGGGCGTTCCGTTCTACCTGAGCTTGCTGAATCCCAGTGAGAGCCTAGTCCAAAATATTGATAGGCTCTTCTTCCAGAAAAATGCGGCGATGAAGGAAGAGTTCGACGAACTTTTCAACGCACTATTCACTCATGCCGACAAATATATTGACGTTGTCATGGCCTTGGCAGGAAAACGCGAAGGCATGATTCGGGCCGAAATCATCGAAAAAACAAAAATTTCAGGTGGAGGATTGAGCACGATTCTAGAGAACCTTGAGCGTTGCGATTTCATTGAGACTTACTCCAAGTTCAAGAGTTCAATACGTAACACGGTCTATCGCTTATCGGATTCCTACACCTTGTTTTACTTCAAGTTTGTCCACAATAATAATAGCAAGGATGAACATTACTGGAGCAGCAACATAAACACACCGATGATCCGTTCATGGCAAGGTTTCAGTTTTGAGACGGTATGCCTGTCACATTTAGCCCAAATAAAGAAAGCACTAGGCATCAGCGGTATGTCGACTAATGCCAGTTCATGGCGCATGCTTGGTGGCGAGAACGATGGAGCGCAAATAGACTTGTTGATTGACCGTAGCGACCGCGTTATCAATATCTGTGAAATGAAATTCTCAGAGAAGCCTTACAGCATCACTAAAACTTATGCTGACAACTTACGTATGAAAATGGCTGTCTTTACCGATGCCACTCATATACGCAAGTCTCTTGCCCTGACGATGGTAACAACCTATGGCGTTCTGCCAGGCATTCACTCCAGCATAGTTCAAAATGAGGTCACCATGGATGATCTCTTCTATCAAGAGTAATACAATACTCCCACTTGCTTTACTTGAGTTGGTTGCCGTCGCGGAAGGCGGTGCCAACGGTGGTGCCTAGTTGCACGTATTTGTAGCGGGTGGGGTCGTAGGTAATGATGTGCATCTTCTCGATGTCGGGGTTGCCCTCCTCGTCGAGGTATTGCTCATGACACAGGACGTTGACGACCTCGGCAATCAGGTAGTAACCGGTGTTGCGGTCTTCATCGATTTTCTCTTTCACGCGGCACTCCATCGTCATGGGGAAGTCGGTGAACAAGGGGGCATTGACGTTGGGGGCCTTCTCAATCGTCCAGCCCGTCTTGGCCATCTTATCGGGGTCTTTTTTGGCACTGACGATGCCCACAAAGTCGGATGCCACCATCGTTTCGGTCGTGGCAAAGGCAACGGTGAACGTGTCGTTGACGGCGAGATTGTCGGTCGTGGCGTGTGACGACAGCGAAATCATGATTTCCTTCATGTCCCAGGTGCCGCCCCAAGCAGCATTCATGGCATTGGGACGTCCTTCTTTGTCATAGGTGCCGATAATGAGTACCGGTTGTGGAAGTATCCACGGTTTAGATCCAAAACTCTTCATAATATCTTCTTTTGATTAATGGTTGGTTAATTCAATTTCAGGACAGCCGTAACAGGCTTGGGGGTGATATCCATCGGAATCTCGATGCGGGTGATGGTGCTGTCGGGCACAGGGAGGATGAAATAGCGCTGACCCTGGTACTCCAACGGGTAGAAACCCTTGGGCTCATAGTTGATGTTCAAGCCATAGTCCTGACGGCGCTGCAGTTCTTCTTGGGTGAGAGCCGCCTCGGCCTTTTCAAAACAATAACGGGCTGTCTGGAAGGTCGCCGGCAGGGTATCAAGCCGCAGGGTGACTGCGATATAGTCCTGCCCAGGCACGCGCAGCACGTCACCTGTAATATCGGGATTCTCGGCCTTCATGGGCCACACTTGCGCGCCGTCGAGCAGGCGTCCCTCGTGATAACGCCGATAGACCGAGTCGCCGACAAACTGCACATTCTCCTTGCCGTAATAGGCCCTGTAGATGACCTCGTGGGCAAAGTAGTTGGTGGACATGAAATTCATGGGTTTGATGAAACGGCTGTATCCGTCGAACTGGCGTTCGAGCAGAACGGCCTGAGCAGGTGCCTCGGCGATTTCACGCTCCACTTGCGCGTTAAAGGCCTTATACTGACCAAGTACTTTGATACCGCGGCCATAGGTGAACACGCACAGTCCCAGCAGCGCGATGACCGCCAACAGGCGCAATCGTTGCCAACGACCGCCAAGCAGGGCATCAGCAGCCTTGATGACGATGATGGCGGCAACGGTCACCAGCGGCACATAGGCCCGCTCGTGATTCAGGCCCAGGGCAAACATCACCGCAGCCAGGCACAGCAGGACGTAGGTCCACAGCGATTGTCTGAGCACTCCCCTGCCACGTCGCGACACCAGCAGGAACAAGCCTACAGCCACCGCCAAAACGGGCAGATAGAACCGCCACATCTTCTCCATAAAGATGTGCCAACGGCTCGACAACAGATCGTCGGGGCCGAGGTTAAGGGCAATATCGGTAGTCACACGGTTCCATGCGCCAGGCGACAGGACAATGACCATGATGCCCAAAGCATAGCCCATCATCATGACCACCACTCGGCGGTCAAACAGACGATAGTTAAAGGCATAGAACAGCATGAATCCACCCAGGAATCCCAACGAAGTCGCCTCGTTGAAACCGCCTGCCACAAAGCCGAAAAGCAGCCACAGCAAGGCCTTGCCCCACCCTAGCGGACGACCCTGGACACGTTGCAGAACGGTTACCAGCAGCAGTGATATGGTAATGGCCCACATGTAGTTGGCACTGCCGGCCATCCACAGCATCGTCTCGCCGGGGACGGGATAGCACGTGCCCACAACCGCCAGGAAGGACGATAGGGCCAACAGCGAGCGGCGCCCTGTGGCCAACAGACTCACCAGATGAGCCATTAGGGCAAACACCAACGCGTTGCACACGTTGAAAGCCGTCTTGCCCAACAGGCCGCCAAACAATTCAGGCACCAAATCGGCCAGACGGCCGTTGGTGCCTGTGTAATGTGTCAAATGGGATTGCAGCAAGTCGGCAAATGAACGCACCGGCGTCCACACGCCCTCGATGAGCGTGAAGGCCAGGTCATCCTCCTTGAGGGTGGTGAGCACGTTCATCACCAGCATCACGGCAAACGCCACAACGAGCAGCCCCCAATAGGCCACGTCGTGCCAGCGTCCACTACGCGATGCGTTCAAGTGCCACAAAGCGATTATACGGTAAGAATCTCTTTCTCCTTGGCAGCGAAGATCTCGTCAATCTTCTTCATGAACTTGTCATGAATCTTCTGGACCTTCTCCTCGCCATCCTTGCTCACATCCTCGCTCATGCCTTCCTTAACGGCTTTCTTCAAGCCCTCGATGGCCTCGCGACGGGCATTGCGGATGCTCACGCGGGCCTTCTCGCTCTCGGCCTTGGAATCCTTAACGAGCAGTTTGCGGCGCTCCTCGGTCAGGGGCGGGATGTTCAGGCGGATCACCTCACCATTGTTCACGGGCATGATACCCACGTTGCTGTCGATGATGGCCTTCTCGATGGTTCCGATCATGTTGCGCTCCCAGGGCATGATGGCGATGGTGCGCTGGTCGGGGGTGCTCACGTTGGCCACGTTGGCAATGGGCACGGGACTGCCATAATAGTTCACACGGATGCCATCCAGAATCTTCACGTTAGCCTTGCCGGCACGGATGTGTGCCAGGGTGTCATCGAGAAACTCCACGGCTTCCTGCATCTTTTTCTCGGCTGCGTCGAGATAGAATTTCACGTCGTTCATAGTCTTGCGTTTGATTGATTTTTGATATTGTATTGTTATTTATTGGTCACGAAAGTACAGTATTTGCCACAACCCTGCAAGTTTTTTGCCAAAAAATCAAAATTTGCAGCCTATAGCACGTCCTCTCCGTTGAATTCCCGCACGATGTAATCGGGCCGGTTCTTGGTCTCGTTGTAGATGCGGCCGATGTATTCGCCGATAATGCCCAGCGACAGCAACTGGATGCCACCCAGGAACAGAATGAGCACAACCAGCGTGGGATAGCCCTGCACAGGGTCACCCCAGATAAGCGCCTCGGTAAACACAAAGACCATATAGCAGAAGGCCAGCAGCGAGACAATAAAGCCTATCACCGTCGAGATGCGCAGGGGCAAACTGGTGAACGAGGTAATGCCGTCGATGGCCAGCGAGAACAGGCGGCCGTAACTCCACGACGAATCACCTGCCACGCGGTCACCCTGCACAAACTCCACCTCTTTCTTCTTGAAGCCGATCCAACAGTACATTCCCTTGGTGTAACGCTCGCTCTCACGCATCTTCCTCAGTGCGTTGATGCACTTGCGGTCCAGCAGGCGGAAGTCGCCCACATTCTGCAACACGTCAAAGCGCGACGAGAGTTGCAAGACCTTGTAGAACAGTAACGACATGCGCTTGCGCAACCAGCTCTCACGGCCGCGCGACTTGCGCTTGGCATACACGTCATCATAGCCCTGCTCCCACCATTTGACCAGCTCGGGGATGAGCGTGGGCGGGTGTTGCATGTCGGCATCCATGATGACCGTGCAGTCACCGGTCACATAGTCAAACCCGGCCAGCATGGCCGCTTCCTTGCCGAAGTTGCGCGACAGGTCCACATAGCTGACGCGGCTGTCCTGCTGACGCAGGCGCTGCAACTCGGCGAGCGTGCCGTCGACGCTGCCGTCGTTGACAAACATGAGTTCCCAATCATAGCCCTGGTTGGCATCCATGAGTTTGACCAACTCAGGATAAAGCAACGGCAGGGATTTTTCTTCGTTATAGCACGGAATCAGAATCGATATCTTTTTCATCTTGCAAAATGGTTAAATTCAACTTATTGGAAGGTGAGCGACGACAGACAGTCACTCTTGAGATAGGCAGCAGCCTGGGCAATCTGGTCGGGCGTGACCGCGCGGATGCGCGAGATGGTGTCATCGATGGTCGCCACGGCACCATGATAGAGCAGGCCGCGACCGGCGCGCATCGCCATGAACTCGGTGCTGTCGGCCGCAACGACCAGCTGGCCGCAATACTGCTTCTTGTAGGCTTCCAGCCGGCGCTCAGGCAACAGTTCCTGGCTCAAGCGGCTGGTGATGCGTTCAATCACATGCAGGCTGGAGCGCACGTCATCGGGGTCACAGCCCAAGTAAATCTCCATCCACCCGCAGTCGCTCAAGAGCGTCAAGGTGGACTCGACGGTATAGACATAGCCGCGGCGCTCGCGCAGTTCCACATTGAGCAGGGAATTCATGCCCGGACCGCCCAGGATGTTGTTCAGCAGCATCAGAGCATGGCGCAAGGGGTGGTTCATGTCGGGCACACGGGCGCCCACGATGGTGTGGGCCTGATGGGTGCCTATCTGGATTGTCTGCCTGAAAGTCGCGTTCGTGGCCGGCACAAGGCGTTGGCGCGGCGCTATCGCGTGGGTCATGCCACCGAAGCATTTCTCAGCCAGGCCGAAGACCCGTTCGGGACGCTCGGGTCCCACCGAGAAGAATGCCATGTTACCGGGCACATACAGCGTCTTGAGGTAACGCATGCAGTCCTCACGGGTGAGGTTTTCCAAGTCCTCTTTCTTGCCCAAGATGTTGTGCCCCAATTCGCTGCCGGCCAGCAACAGGTCCTCGAAGTCGTCATAGACGGCATCGCTGGGCGTGTCGCGGTAACTGGCGGCCTCCTCGAGCACCACATCGCGCTCGCGGTCCAGTTCCTCCTGGGGGAATACCGACCACTGTACCAGGTCGGCCAGCAGGTCGACGGCACGCGACAGGTGCTGATGGGGGAAGACCGAGTAAAGCATGGTGCCTTCCTTGGTCGTGTAGGCGTTGAGTTCGCCGCCCACCCGCTCCATGCGGTTGAGGATGTGCCAGGCGCGGCGGTGCTCTGTGCCCTTGAAGATGGTGTGCTCCACAAAGTGGGCCAGGCCATGCTGGCCGTCACGCTCGTCACGGCTGCCGGCGTTCACGGCAAGGCCGCACCACGCCACTTGGGTGTTGGCGGAGACGTGTACCAGGCGCAGGCCGTTGGGGAGGGTATGATAATGTATTGTCACTTGTTTCGTTTTCTGTTTTTAGGTTTCAATGGGCCATGGCAGCCATGGCACGGTGAACCGGTTTACTTTTAGAGACGGGTGTTCAGGTGGAGGACATGCTGGACGAGCAGCATCTCGTGGATGTCGCTGCGGCGCACGTCCATGTCGTCGTAGTTGGGATTCTCGCTGCGCAGGACCACCATGTTGGGGTCGGTGTGACGGCGAAGGTATTTTACCAACCTGAAGTCGTCAAGCTGAACGACATAGATCTGGCCCCAATAGATTTGGGCGGGATTGCTCACCTCGCGCACGGCCACAAAGTCGCCGTCGTTGATGACGGGTGCCATCGAGTCGCCACTCACGCGCACAATGCGGCAATTGGGACTCATGTTGGGCAGGTTCACCCATCCCACGATGTTCTCGCTGGAAAACAGTTCGTTGCGTCCCGAGGCGACACCGGCCGTCACGTCCACATCATAGACGGGTGTACCGCCTCCAGCACCAGTTGCCGCCACATCGCCATCGACACGCACGGGTGTCTTGCCAAAGGGCAGGTCGGTGCCGTCCATGAGCCATTCCTTGCTCACCCCCAGGTTAACGACCAGGCGGTTGAGAAAAGACTCGCTCAAGGGCATGTGGGCATTGAGATACTTGGACAGATTGGAAGTGTCTACACCGATGCGCTCGGCAAACTGCACTTGTTTCACACCCATCTCCCTCATCAGGTACTTGATGCGGTCGATGATTTCGGCATTCTTCTCTTGTTCCATTTTGTTGTGTTCTATGGTTGTTATGGCGGCAAAATTACAATAAAAAATTTGCATATTGCAAACTTTAGCCCATAATTTTACCAAATTTGTGGTAGCAAGTCCGAAAAAGACTATTTCATGGCTATCACAACAAGAAGATTGATTATATTTGCATGGAGTAAAAAACTGATACTTATGACAGGATTGACAAATACCAGCCAACTGACGGTCACCGAGGCCGTCACAGCCGTTGCCATGGGCTCGGGCGACATGCCCGTGCTGGCCACGCCGGCGATGATGGCCCTGATGGAGAACGCCGCCATGCTCGCCGTGGCCGACCACCTGCCCGAGGGCAGCACCACCGTGGGCGGACACATCGCCTCGTCCCACCTGAAGCCCAGCAAACTGGGCGACACCGTGACCGCCACCGCCACAGTCACCCGCGTTGACGGCAAGAAGATTGAGTTCAAGGTCCAGGCCCATTGCGGCGACACACTGCTGGGCGAAGGCACCCACCTGCGTTTTATTGTTGACCGTAACAAATTCATGTCAAGATTATGAAAAAGATACTGACTATCGTAGTGCTCGCCGTCGCACTGTTCGCCACTGCCGTGAACGCCCAGGAGCAGACGGCCCCCAAGAAGGTGTATAACGAGGAAATCAATCCGCTGGAGCAGATTGACCAGGCTATTGCACAAGCCCAGACCGAGGGCAAGTACGTCATCTGCCAGGTGGGCGGCAACTGGTGCCCGTGGTGCCTGCGCTTTGCCGACTTCATCACCAACGACAGCACCATCAACGCCGTCATCGAGCAGAACTTCGTTTTCATCCACGTGAACTACCATCCCCGCAAAGCCGGAGAGGTGGGCAAGGCCCTGATGAAACGCCTGAACAACGCCGGACGCTTCGGCTTCCCCGTGCTGGTCGTACTCGATGAGCAGGGCAACATCATCCACATCCAGGACTCGGGCTACCTCGAGGAGGACCAGAGCTACAACGCCAAAAAGGTGCTGACGTTCTTCCAGCAGTGGACCCCGAAGGCCGTTCGCGGTGAGTAACCGTCATTTGGGCTATGGCAAGCAATCCCGACTTTGTGCAATACGTCGCCGACCAGTGTGCAGGTGCCGGCGAAATCACCGTCAAGAAGATGTTCGGCGACTACGGCATCTACTGTGACGGCAAGATTTTCGGGCTCATCTGCGACGACTGCTTTTACCTCAAGCCCACCGAGCCGGTGCGGCCGTTGTTGCGCACTGTGGAACTGCGCCCGCCCTACGATGGAGCCAAGGACTACTTCCTCATCGCCGACGTGGATGACCGCGACTACCTTGCCGCCCTTGTCAGCGAGACCTGCAAGAACCTACCAGATCCCAAACCCAAGAAAAAGAAGAAATCATGATTGACGAGATTATTGAATACAACAAGACGTTTGTCGCACGCAAGGGCTACGAACCCTACGTGACCGACAAGTACCCCGACAAGCGGCTGGCCGTGCTCTCCTGCATGGACACCCGCCTGACCGAACTGCTGCCCGCGGCCCTGGGCTTGAAGAACGGCGATGCCAAAATCATCAAGAACGCCGGTGGACTTGTGATTTCGCCCTTCGACTCGGCGATGCGCAGCCTCGTCGTTGCCGTCTATGAACTGGGCGTGGAGGAAATCATGGTGGTGGCTCACTCCAGTTGCGGAGCCTGCCACATGAGCTACAGCCACTTCCATGACGAGATGCTCAAGCGAGGCGTGACCGACGAGACGCTCCACACCATTCGCTGCTGCGGCATCGACCTCGACCACTGGCTCGAAGGCTTCAAGGACACCCCCGAATCGGTGCGCAAGACCGTCGAAGCCATCAAGACCCATCCGCTTATGCCCCGTGACATCACCGTGCGCGGCTTTATCATCGACTCCACCACTGGAGAACTTGAAGAAATAACCATTTAATAACTGACAACCGATATGGCACATAACTGCGAAAACTGCAAATTCAGAGCCCATTACGACAAGAAGCCCAATTCAGTCCTGGGCAAGTTCTGGCGCTGGCACATCAACTTCTGTCCCGGCTGGAAGAGCTTCTTCTCACACCAGAGCGAGGAGAAAAAAGCCGAGTTAAGAGAGAAATATCACTTCGACCGGTATTAACGCCATCAGCTACGCATAACCATGGCTCTAAAAGTCTATTTTGCCGGCTCCATTCGTGGCGGCAGGGTCGATGCCAACCTATACCGCCGCATGATTGAGTACATCCAGCGCAACGACGTGGTGCTCACCGAGCACGTCGGCAAGAGCAATCTGAACCTCATTGAGCAAGGCCGTGAGCGCGACGCGCGCATCTATGACCAGGACACGGCCTGGCTGTGCGATAGCGACGTGCTCATTGGCGAGTGCACCTGCCCGTCGCTGGGCGTGGGCTACGAGTTGGCCTATGCCGAGGCCCGCGGCATTCCGTGCCACATCTTCTACGACAGGACCAAGACCCAACTGTCGGCCATGCTCACGGGCAACCCCTATTTCCACATCCATCCCTATGAGCGTGAAGAGGACATCTATCCCGTCATGGACAAGATACTCGGGAGGTCCTGAAAACCGCATAGGCGCAACTTTAAATCATTCAACCCATCAAGAAAACGACTAACAACGCATGTTCTTTTTAATCATCACACTGGCAATGGGCTTGTTGATGCCCTTCCAGACGGCAGCCAACTCCCGTCTGCGTCAGGTCGTGGGACCGGCCTATGTCTCGACGCTGGTCTCCTTTTCGGTTTCCACTCTGGCATTATTGCTCGTATCGATGGCTGCGGGAATACCCATCCTGCCGACCGAGACGATGCTCGCCGAGGCTCCCTGGTGGAGCTGGTTTGTGGGCATCGTTGCCGTGGTAACCATCACCATCGCCATTCATCTGTTCAAGGAAATCGGGCAGTTACAGGCCCTGATCATCCCCATGTTCAGCCAACTGATATTCAGCCTGCTCATTGACCACTTCGGGTGGTTTGGGGCCAAAGTCATCCCTTTGGGAGCCAATCGCATCATCGGTGCGCTGCTGCTCGTCGTGGGTGTGACGCTCGCCGTCGTTCTGCCCCGCCTGAAGTCCGGCCAAAAAGCGGTTGGCGCCAGCACCGGGTCACGGCAGACCTTCTGGCAACTGATGGCCATCCTGTCGGGTTGCCTGTCGGCCAGCATCACGGGCGCCTACGCCCAGCTGTCGAGCATCGTGGGCAATCCCGTCCAAGCCACCACGGTGGCCTTCTTCGTCGCCACGATGGCGCTGCTGTTGTTCTGCACCTGCCTGGGCAAGACCCAACTGGTGGGCAAAGCCTTCAGCAGCGAGTACCCGTGGTGGATGTGGGCTGGCGGCCTGTGCGGAGCCATTATCGTATTCGGCAATGCCTGGCTGGTTCCCAAAGTCGGAGTCGGCGTGTTCAGCATGGCACTCCTGGTGGGCCAACTTGGCCTGAGCATGCTCATGGAACACCTCGGCTGGCTCGGCGCCCCGCGCAAACGCGTCTCCTGGCTGCAAATCGTGGGCATCCTGCTCATGCTAGCCGGCGTAGCCCTCATCCGCCTGTAAAAACGATTAATCTCATACCAAAATTCAGGAAAAGATGACTCATGACGATGATATGTGGCAGGACTATGACTACCATCAGAACACGGGTGAACTGCCCGAGTATTTTGATGAAGACGATGTAGAGTACTGCGACAATGAGGACTATGGTTACAGTGGCGGTCCGGACTACATCCCGATCCACAGCAGATGTCCACGATGCGGCAGCTGGTCAGCCAAATTGCTGGTAGACGGAACTTACATGTGCCTCTATTGCAGCACAAACTTTTACAACGACCGTATCATCAAACACGATGACTAGACTGAAATAAACTAAAACAATCGAATGATAAAACGGGGGAGTATACATAACGCGACCGAGATGGTGGACCTCATCCAGCAGGTGGGGTTCCTGCCGTTGCTGTATAGCGGCATCAGCGGATTCTCGGCCGAGGAAGTGGTCGATAGCGACTGCCGCTATGTGGTCTATAGCGACGGGGGCTGGGACTGGCCCATGTGGAAGTGGAAAGGCCCCATCGTGACCGAGGGCAATTGTGTGTACGGCAAGTTCTACGACAAGAAGGCAGGCTACATCAGCATGGACTGGTGGCCCGATTTCATGAACTGGCGCCGCCATGCCTACCCTGCCCTGCCCGAGGGCTCCATCGAGGAGGCCATCGTGCTCACCCTGCGCGAGCACGGCAGCCTCATCACGCGCGAACTGCGTGCGGCTTGCGGCTTCACCGGGACTAAAATGCGCAGCCGCTTCGACGGCTATATCACCCGACTGCAGATGGCGTGCCGCATCGTCACCCAGGACTTTGTCTATCCGCGTGACAAGCACGGCAAGGAATACGGGTGGGGATGGGCGCTGCTCACCACGCCCGAGCAACTGCTGGGCAAAGAGGCCTGCGAGTGTGACCGCACACCCGAGGAATCGCTGGAGCGCATCATCGACCACCTGAAGGGAATCCTGCCCAGTGCCAGCGAGCAGGAAATCATGAAACTCATCAAATAAAACCATATCATTATGAAAAGAATTCTTATAGCACTTGTCATGCTCATGGCCATCACGGCGGTGCAGGCCCAGAAGATCAGCTACATCGAGACCACCCGCTCATGGAACTATGTCTATGACGAGAACGGCAAGAAGGTGCACACCTTCAGCACCAGTCAGGGCGAAGTGGTGGCCTACAGCGAGTCGTTCTACATCGTGAAAAACGGCAGCTGGTATTACACCTACAATGCCAAGGGCAAGAAACTGCACACCTTTGCCGTGAGCAGTGTGGGCGAAGTACTCGCGGCCACCGGCGACACCTTCACTAGCCGCAAGGGCAGCTGGATTTATACCTGGGACAAGAACGGCAAGAAACTGGCCACACGACATAGCCAAAACTAGAAGGAGAAGTACAGCCTCTAACAACTCTTAACACCCAAAAGTTGCATAATTCAAGGATTTTTCCTAGTTTTGTGCTACTAAATTATTCTTCAACCATGGGGAAAAGCAGTATGAAGCATTGTTAAACCAAACTAAAGTAAACAGTTACCTTTCATGTTCACATTCATCCACACCAGTGACTGGCATCTGGGCCAGAATTTCTATGGCTATGACCGTAGCGAAGAACAAGCCGACTTCCTGGGCCAGCTGGCCGACATCGTGCGCAAGCGCCAACCCGACGCCATGCTCGTGAGCGGCGACATCTACCACACCGCCGCACCGTCCAATGCGGCCGTCAACCTGTATGTCAACGCCATGCTCGACATCCACAAGGCATGCCCCACCATGGCCATCATCGTGATTGCAGGCAACCACGACAGCGCCTCGCGCCTGGACAGTGACCAACGCCTGTGGCAACTGGCCAACGTCACTGTGCTGGGCGGCATCTCGCGCGACGCCAAAGGCTATGCCGACCTGTCACGCCACATCATCAAGGTGGGCGACAAGGGCATCGTGGCTGCCGTGCCGTTTGCCTATCCCGCCAGTTTTCCGCTACCTGCCGGCACCACCGACATCAACCGTGACCAGCGCCAACAGGCTTACTTCCAGGCCCTGCTCAACCATGCCGACACACTCAACGGCGAGAACAATCTTCCCGTTGTGCTGATGGCTCACCTGGCCGTCAACAACAGCGACTTCACGGGCCATGACCGCAACATGACGATGGAATGTGTCGAGTTGGCCACCCTGGGTGACGGCTATGACTACGCCGCCCTGGGGCATATCCACCGCCCCCAGGACGTGAGTCAGCGCGCCCGCTATTGCGGCACGCCGGTTCCCGTGAGCTTTGACGAGCAGTGCGAACACTCGGTGAGCATTGTCGAGATCGACAATCACGGCGCCCAACCCCGCGTCGAGACCAAGGTCATCAAGAACCTGAAGCCCCTGCACACCCTACCCGCCCATGAGCCTGTCGATATCGACACCGCTATCAACCTGCTGCAGAGCCACAATCCCAACGAGAAGGCCTACATCCGCCTCAACGTCAAGGTAGACCGTTTCCTGCCCAACGGTGCTCTGCAGCGTGCAGCCCAAGCCGTCAAGGACAAGCAGTGCCGTTTCTGCGAAATCAAAAAGACCGTCACCGCCATGGAATGCCGCCACACCACCCAACTCACCGTGGAGCAATTCAACAAAATGCTGCCCATCGAGGTAGCCAACCAGTTCTTTATCGACAAGACCGGCAGTCCCATGACCGAGCAGCAACAAGAGATGTTTAACTATGTTTACCAGGAAGTAGAAAAAGACAACAGACTATGAAACTCAAGCAACTCATTATCGACAATATCGCGTCTATCGAGCACGCCGAAATCAACTTTGACGCCGCACCGCTGGCCGACGAACACTTGTTCCTCATCTCTGGCGAGACGGGTTCGGGCAAATCCACCATCATCGACTGCCTGTGCCTGGCCCTGTATGGCGACACACCGCGCCTGAATGCTGCCAAGAGCGCCGACTACACCACCAGCCGTGAGGAGGGTGCCAACGAGGACAACCTCAAGACCGACGATGTGCGCCAGCTACTGCGTCGCGGTGCCGTGAGTGCCGACGTGAGGCTCACCTTTGATGACAACGATGGCACCCCATACGTTGCCACCTGGCACGTGCACCGCTCTCGCAACAAGGCAGACGGCGCTATCCAGAAGCCCGTCCGCACCGTCATGACCGACGAGGGCGTGGCCCAAGCCTGCCAGTACTCCAAAATCAAAGATATCGATGATTTTGTCAAGAAGACCATCGGGCTGGACATGAACCAGTTCTTCCGCACCGTTGTGCTTGCCCAGGGCAAGTTTGCCGAGTTTCTGGAGAGTGACGACAACGACAAGGCCACCCTGCTCGAGAAGATGACCGGTACCGAGATCTATGCCCAAATCGGCAAAAAGATTTTCGACATCTGCAAGGCCAAGGAACATGAGCGGGACCTGCTCAACGACCAGCTGCAGAACATCAGGCTCCTCAACGAGGAAGAAAAGGCCCAAATCAACGATGAAATCGCCGATTTCAAGAAAAAAACTGCCGAGCAACAGCAGCAACACGACGGTGCCAAGAAAATGACCGATTGGCTCGATGAGAAAGCCGACAATGAAAAGAAACTGGCCGACAAGCAGAGTATCCTTGCCGACAAAATGAAAAAGCGCGAGCAGCCGGACTATCTGGAGCAGCAGGCACTCGTCAAGGACTGGGATGCCACCGCCGATGCCCGTCGCGAACTCGCGTCGCTGCGCCATGCACAACGCCAGATTGAGTCGCTTGAAGGAGAACGGCCTGCGCTGCAAGAGGAATTCGACAGGTTGTGCGCAGCACTGCGAGCCACCGAGACCGATTTGACGGAAAAACAGAAAAACCTCGATGAAATCAAGGGATTTCTGCAGCAACAGGAGCCCAACCGTGAAATGTATAACGCTGTGGGCACCATCAAATCGGTGATGAAGAGCCACCAATCGGCCAGTGACAACATCACTGCCTATACCACTGCCCTTGAACGCGAAACCGGCCGACTACCCGAAGCCGAAGAAACGCTCAAGCGGACACTGGACGAATGCAAAAAACAGGAGGCCGCAGTCGAGAAGTTGCAGCAGGAGCACGACGACCTGCACATCGAGCAGGTGATTGCCCGCAAGGACAACCTGTTTAATGCCAAGCAAGAACTCACCACCTACAAGGGCAAGCTTGACGACAATGCTCAAGCCAAGCAGAAGCTGGAACTGCTCAAAGAGGAACTGGTAAGGCAACAGGTGGCTCTCGAAAAAGAAGAAGCGGCTATCAAGGGCAAACGCGAACTGGAACAGAAAGCCCGTGCCGCCGTCGAGCGCCAAAAGGACTGGAATGCCCTCATCAGCCAAGCCCACAATACACTGCATGAGGGGGACACCTGCCCCGTGTGCGGCAACGTCATCAGCACTTTGCTGGCCCCCAAGGCACAGAGTGAACTGGACCAGTTGCAGGAGGAGTTGCAGGCAGCCGAACAAGCAGTCATCACGGCCGAGGGTGCCATCAAGGCGGGCCAAAAGCTCACCGAACGGATGCGACAGGATATCCAAGACAAAGAAAATGACCTCAAGCACAAAGCCGACGAGTGCGCCAAGCAATGGAAGCACATTCAGGAATTGCTTGAAAAATGCGGCAAGAAAGCCGATGAAACGGGTAATTCGAGCCTGGCCGAAGCGCTCATCCATGACGCGGACAGTGACATCGAGCGCCTGAACGGCATCATCAAGCAAGCCCAAGACCTCAACGAGCGCATCAAGCAAGCACGTGAGGCAAGCGCACTGAAAGTGAAGGCCCACAATCAGGCTCAGATTGACCTGAACAACATCAATGCGAGCATCGGCAAGCAACGCGATGCTATCCAGGCAAGCAAAGACCTGCTGGAGAAAGCAACAGCCGAACTGGACAAATTATTTGTGTTCAACGACTGGCAAGAACGGGCGAAAAACGTCGATTTCATCGAGAATTTGGAAAACGATGCCAAGAACTACAAGGCCAAAGAGAACGAAGCCCAGCAACTCGACCACGCCATCGCGCTGATCAAGGCCCACCTGCCCGCCATGGCTGCCGCCAAGGCGAGCATCAAGGGACTGAACGACAACGGCCACACCACCGCCTCGATTCCCGATAACCTGAATGACTTGTGGAATAGGCTGGAGAACAAATCGCTGGAGTGGAACACGCGGCTCGACACCGAACAAAAGAATTCACAACAGGCACAACAGGCCCTGGACGCCTGCATGGCCAGCCAGCCGCAGATGACCATCGAACGGCTGAGCGCCCTTGCCTGCCACAACGAGGCAGACATCGCAGCCATCAAGCAGGCACACCAGACGCTGGCCCAAGACATCGCCCTCATGCAGGGTGAGGTACAGGCCTTAAAAACACACCAAGACGAGGTTGCGGCCAAAAAGCCCGATATCATCGAGGAAAATCCCGAACGCCTGGCCCAGATCATCGAAACGACCGGCAAGCGCATCGAGGAACTGAATGAGGAGGTTTCGAATCGCGCGGCACGCCTCAAGGCCGACGAAGAGAACGCACGCCTCTCGGGCGAGAAGCAGAAACTGCTCGAGCAGGCCGAAGCCGTTTATCGCCAATGGGCCGAGTTCAGCAACCTGCTGGGCAGTGCCGACGGCAAGACCATGCGCAAAATCGCCCAGAGCTATCTGTTGGGAGAACTCTTGGGTTCGGCCAACGGCTACCTGCGCCAGTTCAACGACCGCTACGAGTTGGAGACCTATCCCGGCACGCTCACCATCCTGGTACGTGACCTGCTGCAGGGCGACCGTACGGCGGTGACCACCCTCTCGGGCGGCGAAAGCTTCATGGTATCGCTGGCTCTGGCGCTGGCACTCTCCAGTCTGTCGGGCAAAGTCTTTAATGTAGATACCATCTTCATCGACGAGGGTTTCGGCTCATTGAGCGCCGGCTACCTCGACAACGTGATGGAAACGCTCAACCGCCTCTACGAGATGGGCGGCCGCCGCGTCGGCATCATCAGCCACGTCGAGATGCTCAAAGAACGCATCACCACCCAAATCCAAGTCGCCCGCGACCCCAAAGACAACACCGTCTCCCGCGTCACCGTCGTCTGAATCCTATCATAAAACAGGGGCGGCGCTTTTTGATGGCGTCGTCCCTGTTTTTATTTACCCAGAGTTACGTATTGTTTGCTTAGTTGAGGATGTCCAGGCCGTGGATCATGCCGCTGTAGGAGATGGCGTCACGGCCGCGGGGATCAACGTCGATAGTGGTTTTGCCGTTCATGAAAACCTCGACATGGAAGCGGTAATTGTCGTCGCCGTTATCCACCCAGAAGGTTATGCGGGCACGGTCGGGCTTGGGGTATTCTACCTTGTAGTCCAGCAGCGCACTCGAGAAATTCAGCGCTTTGTAGCCACTGGCACCATAGCCCACATTCTGGCCGGAACCGACATAGGGCAAATAGCAAGTCACCTGGCCGTCACGAACAATCATCTTCTGGCCCTGGCTCACGCTGAGCGTGGGTGACGACAAGGGCCTCATCGAGCCAACCATGACGACAAACTGACGCGATTCCAACAACGACCTGATGGCCTGGGCGCGCTGTTCGTCAATCACTTTATTTCCTGTGCCGCATGCCATAAGCATCAGCACCATTGCAGACAACATGAGTAATGTCTTTTTCATAATTAGTAGAGTTATAAAGGGTTAACGATTAAAGAAAAATTTCTATATTTTAGACTCGCACTTTTGCAAAAAGTTTAATGCTGAGCGAGGTTTCTCCGATTAAATATACAAACTAGAGCTCCAACTCGCCCTGGAACGAAATCGAATCCCTGTCGCGGGCCCACACATCGATGATTGCCTTGCCGTTAGTGAAGATGTTGATGCGGTAATGAAAGGTATCTTCGTCATTGGTCACATCATATTCAATCAGGTAGCAATTGTCACCCGCCATGGTCAAGGAGTAGTTGTAGATTGTGGCCTTGAAATTCAAGCCCTTGCCTCCACCATAGGGCAAACGATAGGCCTCGCCCACATAGGGGAGATAAGAGTCCATCTCGTCGCCGTCGATTTTCAACTGGTAGTTGGAATTCACATGCTGCGGCACTCCGCCCAATGGCCTCATCCAGTCGACGCCAATGGTGAACTGCCGTGCATCAATCGATGCCACGACCTGGCGGGCAAGCTCGGCTTCGCGCTCGGCCTTGGCAAGACGGCTACCGGTATTGCAGGCGGTAAGGGCCACCAGCAACGCACTCAAACAAATTAAAACCAGTCTATTCATCCTGTTTACAGTTATATCGTTTAACGAACTACGGCGATTTTGGTCACCACAGCATTACCGCTGCCGTTGGCCTGAGAGCAGAAGACGAGATAGACACCACTCTTGACGGGATTGCCATACTGGTCACAGCAGTCCCAAGTGACCATGCCACCCGTTGATTTCATCTGCGCCAAGACATTGCCACTGGCATCGGCAATCTTCACCAGGGAGTTGTCCATCAGACCCATGATGGTCACGTTGCCGCCATATTCGGGTCGCACGGGATTGGGATAAGCGTAGATGTCATTATAGTTATCCTCGGCAGGGCTCGAGTCGCTGAAGTACTCATACAAGCCATCGGGGGTGGTGACATAGACCGAATTGCTGTTGGGATTGCAGCACACCTTATAGACCGTGTTGGAAGCCAGCGGACTGTTCTTGTCATTGAAACGCTTGATAATCTTGGAACCATCAGGACTGACAAGGAACAGACCCGAAGACTGCGTGGCAATCCACTTGCGGTTGGCACCGTCAACAGCGACATCGTTGACCCTGATACCGTCCATGAGACGATCGGCCAGGCCTGTACCGTCGTTGCGGGGCACCTTGGGCCTGATGACCGAGAAGGAGCTGCCTGAGAACGCCTGTGCGGGATTGAACATGCAGATGCCCTCGCTGGTTCCCATCCAGACCATGCCGTTCAGGTCCTCGGTCAGACAAACGATGTGGGTCCACGAAACGGCCAAACCGTCCTGGTCAGCAAACCTGGTGAATTTCACCTGTTGGGGATTCGTAGAGGTTTCGCCATTGGAATTCCAGATTACGATGGGACTCTCAAAACTACCGTCGGAAAACAACTTGATATCGTAATTGCTGTAGCGAGTCGAAATGAAGCGGCTGCAATATGTCGACGCCTGCGGGTCTCTCTGAAAGACCCCGTCGATGTTGGGCAGCACCCAATCGTCGGCCGTGGTCTCGTTAGACTTCACCTTGGCAGCCGGCAGCACCATCACGGGATGGGCCTCGTTCTCGTGGGGCTGTGCCACCCATACGTTGCCCTTGCGGTCAATGCTGGTAACAGGGTGAATGGTCCACTTCTTTGCCATGGGGCTGTTGCTGACGTCATAGGTCATCACAATCTTATTATCCACCACCTTGAGCAAGCCAAAGAACCAAGTGCCCAATAAGTAGGTATCGGGTTCACCAGGAACGAATTCCAGCCAGAAAGAGCCATCTTGTGAGTTGCCTTTCAGCGGGATATTCTCGGGGGTCACATCGGCCCACTTCATGCCATCAAAAGTGTTCACAGCCGTGGGCGAGGCGACGTCGCACACGCCATTGGCGGCAGTAGTGGACACATACAATTTGTCCTGGTCCTGATTATAGGTCATCCAGAAGGGGGAAGCAAACGACAGAGCATTGGGCAAAAAATAATAATCGGGCTCAAGCTGCTGGTGCAAGCCCTTCTCGCCAGCCGACCAAAGCGAACCGTCGCCATCGGGATGGGCACTGCATAACTCGCCGTTTTCACTGAGAATCTCAAGATCGATGCCATCCTCGTTAGTCATGTAACATCTACCCTCGTCGGGAACATTGATCAGCAGTCCGTCTAATGTGTTCTGGATATCGGCTGCGGGGCTCTCGATAACAAGCCGCGAACTGAAAGTCGCATTGTCGTCATCGTCAAGAGTCATCGTGATAAGGTATGTCTCATCATCAGTGATGCAGAAGAAGGCGTCATCATCAACGGGCCAGAAGCGGCAATTATTCTTGACTTCCTCGGTCTTGAACGAGGACAGATGCTCATAGTACAGGTCGGCATCGCCATAGTAGAAGGCATCGGCCGAGGAAAGCAGCAAAGTTTCTCCCACCTGAGCCACCGAACGCAAGGCCTCGCCATACTGATGCGACTCCTTGACAATCATCTTGCTGTCGTCGATCACCACATAACCGAAGCCTGTGGCCAGATACATCAAGCCGGGAGCAAAAGTGACATCGTTGATGGTCCTGCTCGAGCTTAGCACAGCATCTTTGATCTCGGGCATATTGACAACAGCTCCATTACTCAGGATGACATCGATGTTGGAGTTTTTGTACACCACCACGAGGTAGTCCTTGTCGCTATTGTAATAGATATTGGCAATGCCCATATCGCTCAAGTGGTTCACCTTACTCAAGGCCTCATTCTCCTCAGTGGACTTGTCCAGGCGAAAGAGGTATTCCCCCGACTGGTAATAAACCCATTCGCGGGCTTCAACCACCGAGGTCACCGCATCGCCCACAAACGACGTGTGGATAGTCCAATCACCAACGGCATTCTGTGCCACTGCGTTCAATGACAGCGCCATCACTATCAGCAATAATATCTTTTTCATTATCACGATTGTTTATCTTCTTGTATTATAATAACGTAAAGACCCCTGGGAAATTGTGTAAACAACGGGGTTCATGTCTCAGAGCCTGCCATGCCCCGCCAAAACCCTAATAGTCCAGCAAAACCGTTTTCTCCTGAGGCGAGGAAGCATCATAGGTGAACGAAGCCCAACGGCTGGTGACCTGGCTCTCGTAGCGGATGTGGTACTTCATGGGACGCAAGAACTTGACAGCCACTTCCCCCTTGACCGGTTCACCAATGACATTGCGGCGCTTGACGCCTTTTTTCTCCAGGATGTTACACTCGGCATCGCGGATGGTGAATACCAGATTTACGGTCTCCTCGGGAGCCAACATCAAGCCCTCACGGCTGATGAGCACTTTACCGCCACCCAGATGACGCAACCGCAGCGTGTCGTCATCGCTTTCATTATCATCGTCGGCCGTTGTGGCCAGCTGCATAATGTGGGTGCTGGCAGGGCCTTTCTCCCGATGCCCCATGAGCAAGGCCACCAGTGCCATCGCCACCACAAAGGCGATTGTGTAGAACTCGGGGGAATTCAGGTCCATATCTCTTTTTGCTTACTTGAGTTTCTTGATGATTTCGGCCGCAATCAAGTGGGACGAAGCCGGAGACCAGTGGGTGTCGTTAAACAGATATACGTCCTTGACGCCCTGCTCAATGTAAGGGCCTAGCACCTGCTTGGAGAAGACAAATCGGTCCATCTCGGGTGCCATCCATTGCTGGATGTCCTCGTTGAGTGTCTTGGCGGGATAGGGATTGTCAACAATATAGTTCTGATACATGTCATACTTGTCGCCGGCGACAAGCAAGATGAGATTCACGCCACGCTGGCGTGCCGCATCTATCACCTGACGATAGCAATCGACAACGAGCTGACGATTCTTAGGCGTGACATCAAAGCCCAACTTCACATCCTCGTTGTAGAAATAGAGGACATCGGGCTGCGCTCCGCCAAAGACCGGCCGCGACAAGTTGGCCTTCAAGATGGGATTGGCGCCAAACAGGTGATAGAACAGGAAATCCTTGACTCGCAGCAAGGGGCTTGGCGACTGCTCTGGTTCGGGGGCTGCCTCCTGCTCGGGTTTTTCAACCCGTGGAATAGAGGTATGGTTGGTGACAAATCCGCAATGACGGTCCACCAAGTAACGCTCTACCTCCTGAACAACCAGGTTCTTGACATTGGTGGAGTCGATACGATTCAAATTCAGCAAGTCAAACGCAATCTGCATCGGGCTCGACAAGGTGGGATCCTGAGGGGTAAAGACGACCACTTTGCGACCGCTCTCATGTGCCAGATAATTCACATAATCACCCTGCTTGCCCACACCGCCACCGTGCGAAAAGGAGTCGCCGATGACCAGCACATCACAATTATCCTGCCTCAACACGCTGTCATCGTCCAAGCCGGTGTAATAGACCTCGGGCAGCAAACGTGTACAAATGGAATCGGAATATTCGGGTCCGCTGTCAATCAATCCCAGCCGCATCAGGTCGCCTGAGTTATCGTCAATGGCCCACAGGTAAACCGCCATGCCGACAAAGAACAGCCAGACGGGCAACACGGTGTAGGATAGGTTATATAAGAACTTGCGCATAACAGGACTCAGAACTGGAAATAGATAAACGTTTGCACTTTTCCCGCAAAGTAGAAAATCAGGAACACGATGAATGCGTACAGCGCCAATCGCGCAGGACGCGTCGCCAAGAGGCGGTAGCCGTCAATCTGCAGCACATGCTGGCGCTCGCGCTGTATCCATTCCACAACCAGCAGGGCGGCACACCATGCCAGCATCGTCGCCATCTTCATCGTTAAGCCATGATAGTTGAACAACGAGGGCGAGAACAAGCGGGAAACAAATTCGCTGAACGAAGCGAAATCGGGAGCGCGGAACAGAATCCAACCGAAGTTGATGAGCAGGAATGTCACCACCATGCTGGCAAACTCACGCCACGTGGGTAGCAGACGGCCGTGGGCCACAGTATCCCTGTGACGCTGTGAGCCCAACACGATGAGCGGAATGAACAGCAACGCATGGTACAGGCCCCACAGGACAAAGGTCCAGTCGGCACCATGCCACAGGCCACTCAGCGCAAACACGATGATGGTGTTGAGCACGGTCCTGGAGCGGGAACAACGGCTGCCACCCAGCGGGAAATAGACATACTGGGTAAACCACCCCATGAGCGTGATGTGCCACCGGCGCCAGAATTCCCGCACATTGCGAGAGAAATAAGGCACCTTGAAGTTAGTGGTGAGTTTGATGCCGAACAACTTGGCGCATCCGATGGCGATATCGCTGTAACCCGAGAAGTCGGCATAGATCTGGAACGTGAACAGCAACGAGCAGACGAACAGCATCAGACCCGTTGACGAGCTCACGCCGTTCCACATCTGGTTCACCACCTCGGCACAGCCGTCGGCAATGACAAGTTTCTTGAAAAATCCCCACAACATCTGTCGCAGGCCGTCCACGGCCTGGCAGTAGTCAAAACGGCGGGCCTGGAGCATCTGTGGCAACAAGTTGGTTGCACGTTCGATGGGACCTGCCACCAACTGTGGGAAAAAGCTGATGAACGAGAAAAACGCTACCACATCACGAGTGGGCTCGATTCGACGCGCATACACATCGATCGAGTAACTCAATGCCTGGAAAGTATAGAAGCTGATACCCACAGGCAAGATGATGTTGAGTGTGGGCCAATCCACAGCAATGCCCGCGGCCGACAGCAAGGTCTGCAGGCTTCCAACAAAGAAATTAAAGTATTTGAATGCTGCCAAGATGCCCAGATTGAGCACAATGTTGGAGGCACTTACACAGCGCTGCACACGGCGATTGCCCTCGTAACGCCTGATGAGCAAGCCACTGGCAAAACTGCTCAGCGAGGTGATGACGATGAGAATGAGAAAACGCCAGTCCCACCAGCCATAAAAGACATAGCTCGCCACGAGGATGAGCAGATTCTGCCACCTCAGTTTCTTGAACACAAACCAGTAGAGCAAAAACACCACTGGCAGGAATATCATGAATGTGAACGAGTTGAAAAGCATAGAATGTGCAGCCGCTTATGATAGCAAGAGGGTATGCTGAAAAGGCACACCCTCTTGTCATGTAATCATTGTTTCAGGAAAGGTTCACCCTTGACGACAGTTACTTGATAATCATCACTGTTGCATGGGGTGTACCTGTAACAGCGGGCTGTGCGTCCTGGCCGGCATAGATGTTATAGATACCTGTCGGTACACGTTCACCATCGGCACCGCAGCCATCCCACAGCACGCTACCCATCACGGGACCCAGCTCGGCAACCACGCGGCCATCACGATCGGTGATGGTGACATAAGAGTTGTCCATCAGGTTGGCAATCTTGATCATGCCGGTGAAATCGGGTTCAACGGGATTGGGGAATGCATAAACGTTGTCAAAGGTGAGGGCGGGAGCATCACCCTGAGCGATGTACTCGGCAAAACCATTGTCGGTGAATACATATACGCGCTCATTGACCGTGTCACACTCTACCGAGTAAACCATGTTACTGGGCAGGTCACTATTATCGGTCGTGAAGTGGTTGTAGATCTCGCTGCCATCGGGAGACACGAAGTACACGCCGTCATCGGTAGCCAACCACTTGTTGTTGTCGCGGTCAACACCCATGTCATAGACACAATAACCTTCGCACAAGATGCCCTTACCCTCGGTGGACTTGGTCACAAAGGGACGCATAGCTCTGGGCTGCTCGTCAAAGACGACATCGGGATCGAAACGGAACAGACCTGCGGTATGACATACCCAAATATTGCCGTCATTGTCCTGCTCCATGTGGTTGACATAAGTCCATTCCACCTGGCGGTCGTTCTGGTCAATGAAGCGGGACAGATTTACCAAATGATAGGTGTCGATAGTGGGATCAACCTCGCCATTATCCCAGCAGAAAAGTTCGGCAGAACCCTTGCCATTGGGATAGTCACCGTCGATGTAAATCTTGACATTATTCTTTCTTGCTACAAGGAAACGTGAACGTTGCATATTGCCAGTGTTGAGACTGAGGAATCCAGTGGGCTGGAACCAGTCCGACTTGTATGCAGCAGTTTTGTTGAACTTTTCAAGAGGGAGAACAGCTACAGGGCACGATGCATTACCAAAAGAACATACAGCCCACAAGTTACCATAGTTGTCAAATGCAGGGGTAGGCTTGTAGGTACCAATCATTGCGTTTGAACTGGTATAGGTGGTTTTCAATGTATTATTGATAACCTTGTGTATACCCTTACTCCAGCTACCACGCACATAGGTGGTGGGAGCCACGGGACTGAATTCAAATGCATAGGCACCACCTGATGCACTATAGGCTGTTGCTGGCGACCAATTTTCACCATCATAGGTGTTAATCACATTGGCGATTGAGGTTGAGTTATTGTTAATCTTGGCAATAGGACCAGAAACTGCAGCATAGAGCAGATTCATCGAGGCATTGTATTTCAGCCAGTAAGGTTGGTCTGTGGTCAATGAGTTAATTTTGTAGTAAGCCGTTGAGCCATTGATATGCAAACCATTGGCATCGCAAATCCAAACGGTACCATCACCATAGGGATCGGATGTGGCAAATGAAATTGCCGTACCTTGCTTAGTGGCCGTTTGACCCGTTGCATCGATGGTATAGTAGAATGTCTGAGTAGCAAAATTGGCAATGAAACCAGTGGGTGTTTTTTGAATATTGGTAGCTTTAGCATCCACCAGACCGGTTAAAACAGGTTCCCCGGTTGAGAAATCGCCATAATAGAGCTTTGTATCCCTCATGAAGAATACCGAGTGGTCATCGATGGGGAACATCTTGGTTTCATTGAAAGCTCCACTCTTCTTTTCGTAAGTGTTGATGGGATCATCACTCTCAGGGTCGCCATAATAGCAGAAGCTATCGGAACAGATAACCAGTCTCTCACCAACTTTTGCCACCGAATTGACATCAACGGTATTTCGCACTTGAATACTCTTGGTAATCGTGCAAGTAGCCTCGTCGATAACCGCATAACCATAGCCCAAAGCGACATAGGCCTTTCCATCGGCAAATGTGATATCACGGATTGACTTACCCACATAGTCGGTCAAATCACCCGCGGTAAGCGTATAATCATGCACTGTAACCAAAACGTCCTTAATACCATTGATATTGGTTACGCCACCATTAGCATCAATGACATCGATATTGGAACTTGCATATGCCACAAAGAGCAACTTATTCTCCCAATCATAATAAATTTGGGAAATCTGGTTGTCGGACAACTTGTTCTGACGATTCAACGACACCGTGTTCAAAGTCGTCTTGTCGAACTCGAACAAGCGGTCACTGTTCAGATAGTAGATCTTGTCGCCAATGTCATAGACGTTCTGAATCTTCTTCGTCACATAGTAGTTGTGGATTTTCCATGTGCTCGCGCTGGCAGTAGCCACGGCCATCACCATGAGCAGCAAGAAAACTAAATGTTTTTTTGTCATATCGCGAATTATTTAATCTTAATTTGTCAAAAATAACATACTGATTCACAGCGAGATGTGTACAAAAAGCACACAAAACCCACTGAATCAAATGCCAAAGATATAAAATAATGGCGGAAAAACGCGACTTTTAGTCCCGAGAAGATGCAAAAATTATTCTTAAAAAATGCAAACAAAAAACGGGAAAAACACAATAGCTACATGAAAAAAAAGCTTCTTGTGATTACAAGAAGCCTAAGATTATCATGAATTCGATCTTTTGTATTGCGAGGACTATTTTATTACCATAATTGTCGTTAGAGGTTTACCAGCAACTGTGGGCATTTCACCATTAGCGGCATAGACATTATATATGCCTGTGGGCACTCGCTCGCCATCGGCGCCGCTGCCATCCCACAACACGCTACCCATCACGGGACCAAGTTGGGTCACCACATTGCCGTCGCGGTCGGTCACAGTCACATAGCTGTTGTCCATCAAATTGGTAATCTTGATCATGCCAGTGAAGTCGGGCTCAACAGGATTGGGGAATGCGTAAACGTTATCGAAACTGAGGGCAGGAGCGTCACCCTGAGCGATATACTCGGCAAAGCCATTGTCGGTATAGACATATACACGCTCATTGACAGTGTCACATTCTACCGAGTACACCGTGTTGCTGGGCAGGTCACTGTTATCGGTCGTGAAGTGATTGTAGATCTCACTGCCATCAGGTGAAACGAAGTACACGCCGTCATCGGTAGCCAACCACTTGTTGTTGTCGCGGTCAACACCCATGTCATAGACGCTGTAACCCTCGCACAAGATACCCTTACCCTCGGTGGACTTGGTGACGAAGGGGCGCATGGCCCTGGGCTGCTCGTCGAAGACCACATCGGGATCAAACCTGAACAGGCCGCCGTTGTGGCAAACCCACACATTGCCATCATTATCCTGCTCCAAGTGGTTGACATAAGACCATTCCACCTGGCGGTCGTTCTGGTCGATGAAGCGGATCAAGTTCACCAAGCGATAGGTATCGATGGTGGGGTCAACTTCACCATTGTCCCAGCAGAAGAGTTCTCCTTTGCCATTGGGCGGGATGTCACCGTCACAGTAAATCTTCATGTTATTCTTGCGGGCCACTAGGAAACACGTACGCTGCATCGTGTTAGGCGATGCAACGGTGAGCAGTCCAGATGGCTGGTACCAGTCTGACTTGGTAGCAGTGGTCTTGGCAAACTTGTCGGCGGGAAGCACCACTACAGGCATCGAAGAGTTGCCATGGGAGCATACGACCCACAGGTTGCCATAGTTGTCAAACGCGGGCGTGGGCTTTAAGTTGCCGATCTTGGCATTGGAACTGGTATAGTTAGTCTTCATCACGTTGTTAGTAACCTTGAAGAGGCCTTTGGCCCAGCTTGCACGCACATAGGTGGTTGGAGCCACAGGGCTGAACTCGAAGGCATAACCCGCACCTGCAGCGGTGTATGCAGTAGCATTCGCCCAATTCTCACCGTCGTAGGTGTTGATCACATTGGCGATTGACATTGAGTTATTGTTAATCTTGACTATCGGGCCAGAGACAGCTGCATAGAGCTTGTTCATAGCAGCATTGTACTTAAGCCAGTAGGGCTGGTCAGTGGTCAGAGAGTTAATCTTATAGTAAACTGTAGAGCCATTGATGTGAAGTCCATTGGCATCGCAAATCCACACAGTACCATCACCATAGGGATCGGATGTGGCAAATGAAATTGCCGTACCTTGCTTGGTGGCCGTTTGACCAGTTGCATCGATGGTATAGTAGAATGTCTGAGTAGCAAAATTGGCAATGAAGCCAGTGGGTGTTTTTTGAATATTGGTAGCTTTCGATTCCACTAAACTAGTTAAAACAGGTGAGCCAGTTGAGAAATCGCCATAATAGAGCTTTGTATCTCTCATGAAGAATACCGAGTGGTCATCGATGGGGAACATCTTAGTCTCATTAAAAGCCCCACTCTTCTTTTCGTAAGTGTTGATGGGATCATCACTCTCAGGATCGCCATAATAGCAGAAGCTATCGGAACAGATAACCAGTCTCTCACCAACTTTTGCCACCGAATTGACATCAACGGTATTTCGCACTTGAATGCTCTTGGTAATCGTACAAGTAGCTTCGTCGATAACAGCATAACCGTAGCCCAAAGCGACATAGGCCTTTCCATCGGCAAACGTGATATCACGGATTTCCTTACCTACATAACTTTCCAGCTCATTCATATGCTCACCACTTGCAACGAGCGTGAAATCATGCACAGCAACCAGCACGTCCTTGATACCATTAATATTAGTCACATTGCCATTGGCATCAATAACATCGATATTAGAGCTGGCATAAGCCACAAAGAGCAACCTGTTCTCCCAGTCATAATAAATCTGGGAAATCTGGTTGTCGGACAACTTGTTCTGATGATTCAACGACACCGTGTTCAAAGTATTCTTGTCGAACTCGAACAAGCGGTCACTGTTCAGATAGTAGATCTTGTCGCCAGTGTCATAGACGTTCTGAATGTTCTCCGTCACATAGCAGTTGTGGATTTTCCATGTACTAGAATTGGCTGTAATAACCACACCTAGCATAATCAATAATAAAACCAGAATCTTTCTTTCCATGTCTTCTTCGTTTAGGGCGTTAAACAAAATTTTCCTTCTTATTAAAACTCACTACAATAAATTCAAAGAATGAGTTGCTTGTTTTCATATATAACGATGAAAATCCAATTATATTCTATAGTTTTAACAGAACGATAAAAAAAAATTGGGAGCAAGTCCCGCCGATTAGCGAAACCTGCCCCCATGGAGATCATTATCAAATATGATAAACTCTAATTACTGGACTTGAGATGCGGCTGCTTCAACCCACTTCTTCACTTCGTCAACCACGGGCACTTTGTAGCCCAGTTTGTATTTCTTGTTGATGTCAAGCAGGTCCTGGAACAGCTTGCCGGGCTTCTCAAGGTCACCCAATGCGGCAACAGTAAGGAAACCGGCCTTCTGGATGGGAGCGACCCACTCCTCGGGGATGCCCAGAGCAGTAAAGGCCTCGACCTTGTCGCGGGCGGGCACCTTCTCGGGGCGCATCTGCGGGAACAGGAGCACGTCCTGGATGTAGCTGTTGCCGGTCATGAGCATCACCAGACGGTCGATACCGATGCCGATACCGCTCGTGGGAGGCATACCGTACTGCAGGGCACGCAGGAAGTCCTGATCGATAATCATCGCCTCGTCATCGCCCTTGTCGGCCAGACGCATCTGCTCCTTGAAGCGCTCCTCCTGGTCGATGGGGTCATTCAGCTCGCTATAGGCATTGGCCAGCTCCTTGCCGTTGACCATCAGCTCGAAGCGCTCGGTCAGACCCGGCTTGCTGCGGTGCATCTTGGTGAGCGGCGACATCTCGACAGGATAGTCGATGATGAAGGTGGGCTGGATGAAAGTGCCCTCGCAGAACTCACCAAAGATCTCGTCAATCAGCTTGCCCTTGCCCATGGTATCGTCGATCTCGAGCTTTAAGGCCTTGCACACCTCGCGGATCTCGTCCTCGCTCTTGCCTTCCAGGTCATAGCCCGTCTTTTCCTTGATGGCCTCAAGGATGGGAAGGCGACGATAAGGCGCCTTGAAACTGATGACCTGACCGTCGATCTCGGTCTCGGGTTTGCCGTTGACAGCGGTACAGATTGTCTCAAGCAGCTGCTCGGTAAACGACATCATCCAGTTATAGTCTTTATACTGAACATACAGCTCCATGCAGGTGAACTCGGGATTGTGGTTGCGGTCCATACCCTCGTTGCGGAAGTTCTTGCCGATCTCGTACACGCCCTCGAAACCGCCCACAATCAGGCGCTTGAGGTAGAGCTCAGTAGCGATGCGCATATACATCTGAATGTTTAATGCGTTGAAGTGGGTGATGAACGGACGGGCCGTGGCACCACCGGCAATGGCCTGCAGTGTCGGCGTCTCGACCTCGGTATAACCTGCATCGTCCAGCACCTGACGCATGGTCTTCACGACCAGAGCACGTTTCAGGAAGGTATCTTTCACGCCCTTGTTGACCACGAGGTCAACATAGCGCTGGCGGTAACGCATCTCGGGATCCTCGAACGCGTCATAGGTCACGCCGTCTTTCTCCTTGACAACGGGCAGCGGTTTCAATGACTTGCTCAACAGCTTGAGCGACTGGGCATGGACACTGATTTCACCCGTCTGGGTGCGGAATACGTAACCCTGCACACCCACAAAGTCGCCCATGTCGAGCAACTTCTTGAACACGGTGTTATACAGCTCTTTATCCTCGGTCGGGCACAGGTCGTCACGACTCACATACACCTGGATGCGGCCACGCGAATCCTGCAGCTCAAAGAAGGAAGCCTTGCCCATGATGCGGCGGTTCATCATACGTCCGGCGATGCTCACCTGGCGCGGCTCGGCATCGTCTTTGAAGTTTGCCACAATCTCGTCACTATAGGCATTCACCACATACTCGTCGGCGGGATAAGGATTGATGCCCATTCCCTTGAGCGTCTCCAAACTGTTGCGGCGAATAATCTCTTGTTCGCTTAATTCAAGTACATTCATTATAATACCCTATATTTTTAGATGATGTTTAGTTTCAAACTGCAAAGGTAGTAAAAATAGTTGTTATTTGGTCGTTTACCGCCAAGTTTATCACTTGCGCGCCCGCCTGTAGCCTTTGCCGAGGAGGAAGGGGAGGTAACGCTCGATGAAGATGGCGAGGGGGTAAAGCACGGCCATGACAACGAGTGCAATGACAATTTTCAAGAGGATACTGTCGTCGAGGACGGCGGGTCCCAGCAACTTGGCGGCAACAATCTTGATGACGCCGATGAGGTAGTTCTGCAAGGCAAGGTAGGTAATGCCCGTGATGGCAACGGTCTGCGCAATGCGGCTGGTGCCGCACCGGTCCTCCAGCCACTTGCACACGGCAGTGTACAGGGGGAGCACCAGAATGACGGCCTCGGGGGCAAGGACATAGGCCACGTCACGGTCGATATTCAACGGAGCGACAATGAGGAAACCCAGCCCCAACACCGCCAGCGCAATCCACAGCAGCGAGCGCGCTGGAGTGGCGAAATCAAATTTCTCGACCAACGGGCGGCAGCAGTTGCCAAAGGCATAGATGGGCACGTACAGGAAGGCCTTGTCAAGGTTCCAATAACGGAACCAGGGCACATCGGGCATAACGAGCAGTCCCACACTCAGCAACAAGGCTACGACCAGCGGCCAATGGCCTGACAAATACCGTTTTATCGGGTAATAGATGACCTGCATGGTGAACAGGGCAGCCAGGAACCAGAAAGGTCCCAAAACGACGTCGGGAGTGCCCTGAACAAACTGCCACAAGGGAGTGAGCACGTCGATGGCCTGCTCCTCGGGACCTGCCATGCGGCGGCCAACTACAAGCCACAAAGCATAAAAGATAATAAAGAAGGTGGTGTAAGGCACCAGAATCTGGCGGGCGCGATGACGCAGGAAGGTGAAGAAGTTCTTCTGCTTGGCGATATTGAACAGATAACCTGCCGCAAAGAAGAACACCGGTGCGCCCATGTTGAACAGGGCTGCCTCGTGCGCACTGTCATAGCGTGGCGGCGTGTGGTACACCACCACCAGCGTCATCGCAATGAACTTGATGTAATCGAGCCAGGCCTGTCGCTTCATATCCTCTCTATCAAAACTACGAATTACACAAATTAAACTAATTATCTATTGCACGGACATTTAGTTTAATTCGCGTAATTCGTGGTTGGTTTCTATCGTCAGTCGATGATGTCAAAGCCCGTGTAACGCTGCAGGGCGGCGGGGATGCGGATGCCCTCGGGCGTCTGGTTGTTCTCGAGCAGGGCGGCCACGATGCGCGGCAGAGCCAGTGCCGAGCCGTTCAAGGTGTGGCACAGGTGGGTCTTCTTGTCGTCGCCACGGTAGCGGCACTTCAGGCGGTTGGCCTGATAGGTCTCGAAGTTGGAGACGCTGCTCACCTCGAGCCAGCGCTGCTGGGCTGCCGACCATACCTCAAAGTCGAAGGTGATGGCGCTGGTGAAGCTCATGTCACCACCGCACAGGCGCAGGATGTGCCAGGGCAGTTCCAGCTTCTCGAGCAGACCCTGGACATGGTCCTTCATCTCCTCGAGGGCGGCATAGGAGTCCTCGGGCTTCTCGATGCGCACAATCTCCACCTTATCGAACTGGTGCAGACGGTTCAGGCCGCGCACGTCCTTACCATAGGAACCGGCCTCACGGCGGAAACATGCCGAGAAAGCGCAGTTCTTCTTGGGTAGCTCATCCTGCGGGATGATGACGTCACGGTACATGTTGGTCACGGGCACCTCGGCAGTGGGAATCAGATAGAAGTTGTCCACCTGGCAGTGGTACATCTGACCCTCCTTGTCGGGCAGCTGACCCGTTCCCAGACCCGAAGCCTCGTTGACCACAAAGGGCGGCTCAATCTCGATATAGCCAGCCTTGCCGGCCTCGTCGAGGAAGAACTGGACGAGGGCACGCTGCAAGCGGGCACCCTTGCCTACATAGACAGGGAAACCTGCACCCGTGATCTTCACGCCCAAGTCAAAGTCAATCAGATTATATTTCCTGGCCAGGTCCCAATGGGGAAGGGCATCCTCGGGCAGGTCGGGCATCTTGCCGCCGGTCTTCTCGACCACATTGTCCTCGGCGGTACGGCCCTCGGGCACGCCGCTGTAGGGCACATTGGGCACACTCAGCAGAATCTCGGTGATCTCGTCCTGTGCTGCGGTCAGGTTGTCGTCAATCTCCTTGTTGGCGGTCTTGAGCGATGCCACTTGAGCCTTGACGTTCTCGGCCTCGTCACGGTTACCCTGTTTCATCAGGGCACCGATCTGGGCAGCCATTTTATTGAGTACTGCGGCGTTGTCGTCGCGTTGTTTTTGCAGTGCACGGCGCTGCTTGTCCAGTTCCACGATGCGCATGATGGGTTCGCGACCGTCAAACTGCTTGACGGCGAGGCGGCGAATCACCTCCTCGGGGTCCTGGTTGATGAGTTGTAGTGTCAGCATTTCAGTTTCTAATCCCTAATTTCTGGTTTTTAGTTTTGGGTTAAGAGTTCTTTGACCTTGGCGCTGATGGCGCGGCCCTCGGCACGGCCTGCGAGTTGCTTGGTGGCAATTCCCATGACCTTGCCCATATCCTTCATGCTCGTTGCGCCGGTCTGCTCGATGATGGACTTGATGTGGGCCGTGAGCTCCTCGTCGTTCATCTGCTTGGGCAGGAATTCCTCGATTACTGCAGCCTGCAGCAGTTCCACATCGGCCAGGTCCTGGCGTTGCTGGTCGATGTAAATCTGTGCGCTCTCCTTGCGTTGCTTGGCCATGCGCACAAGCACCTTGAGGGCATTCTCGTCGCTGACCTCCCCGTTGTTGCCCGGGGCGGTCTTGATGAGCAGGAATTCGGCTTTAATGCCCCTGAGGGCCTCGAGGCGTCCCTTGTCATGGGCCTTCATCGCCTCCTTGATGCCATTGTTGACCTGATCAAAGATTGTCATAGCCACTATCTCCTGTTTTATGTTTTAGAACGACTCGTCGCCAAAGTTAATCGTCTGGGAGTCGCTGTTATTATTACGCTTGTTAGGCTTGGGCACCTCGACGGGACGGTCAATGGTCGTGGCCGTCTCCTGGCGCTCCTTGATCTGGTTGCGGAAATCCTTCTTGCGGCCAAAGGTAGGCTGCTTCTCGATCATGTCGATAACATCGTCATCATCCATCTGCTCGGGAGTGAGGACAAAGTATCGTGCGCTGAGCTGGCGTTGCGTCAAGTCGGTGATGGCCTGCACGCCATACTCGTCTTCGAGTCGCTTGGTCGCTGCAAGTCCAGGCTCGGTAGCAGTGACGGGCTCACGCTTGGTAGGTGAATACTTCGTGGGTGCGATACTGGTAGGCTCATTCTCGAGTGAAACATTGAAGCCCGACGCCAGCACGGTTACCTTGATCTGGTCTTCGAGGGTGCTATCAAATGCCATACCCCAGATCACGTCAACCTCCTGGTCAAAGTTGGCCATGAACTCCTGAATCTCGTTCATCTCCTCCATACGCAGCGGCGACTCACTTTCAGGATTATAGTAGAAGTTCATCAGAATCTTCTGCGAACCGTAAACGTCACGGTTCTTGAGCAGCGGCGATTCGAGTGCGTCCCCGATAGCCTTGGTCACACGACGCTCGCCCGTACCGTAGCCCGAGCTGATGATGGCGGCACCACCATTGCGCAGGGTAGTGTTCACATCGTTGAAGTCCAAGTTGATCTTACCCTCAACGGTAATCAGGTCACTGATGCTGCGTGCAGCGATGGTCAGCGTATCATCGGCCTTGCCGAAGGCGTTGGTAAAGTCAAGGTCCTTATATATCTCGGTCAAGCGCTGGTTGTTGATGACCAGCAGGGCATCTACATACTTGCCCATCTCGTCGGCACCGGCGATAGCCTTGAGAATCTTCTTCGTTCCCTCGAACAGGAAAGGAATGGTCACGATACCGATGGTGAGCACGCCTTTCTCGTGGGCAATGCGTGCCACAACGGGAGCAGCACCGGTACCGGTACCACCACCCATACCGGCGGTGATGAACACCATCTTGGTGTCGTCATCGAACAGGGCAGCGATTTCGGCCTCGCTCTCCTCGGCAGCACGGCGTGCAACATCAGGCACATTACCCGCACCCAAGCCATGGGTCGTGTTGGGACCCAGCAGCACGCGGTTGGGCACCGGCGACTGGTTGAGCTGCTGGCGGTCGGTATTCAATACGACAAACGACACGCCCTCGATATTTTGCAAATACATGTGGTTGATGGCGTTGTTACCGCCACCGCCAACGCCCATCACCTTGATGATGGTGCGGGCATTATCCTTATCCTGGAAGCCAGAGTTCTTATCCAGCGTGGACATGATGTCCTGGCCAGGCTCGCGCGAGCCCTGGTTGTTCCCACCAAAATTGATTCTATTCTCGTCCATATAGCGTTATTTTTGTTTTAATGATTGGGTAAATCTAAGGGTATTTCACGCGAATTACTGGTCTTCCTCGGCAGCATCATCCTCCGACATGAGTCGCGACAGTTTATCGCCCCAAGCTTTCCAACGGCTCTTACCAGGTTTCTTCTTGGGTTCCTTGGGCTCCCTGGGCAGCTCGGGTTTTGGATCCACATATTCGGGACGTGGAGCGCGGGGGCCTTCAAACGTGGGGCCATCGGCATACTGCTGGAGCTCGATGCAGGACTCACCGTCCTCAATCATCTCGGCAGCCTTAGCCAGCAACGAGAATACCTCAATGTACTCCATGCGGTTGATTTCGGGGTTGAGGATATTCAGGCCCATGGGGTTCTGACCCTTGCGCACCTTGACCTTGATGGTTTCCTCAATCTTCTGCTGCAGGCCGCCAATGTGTGCGCTGCCACCGATGAGCACGATGCTCTGGATATCGTTGGAAGAAATGCCGGCATAAGCCAGTTGCTGATTGATGTTGGCGATGATTTCTCCCGTGCGGGCGCTGATGTAGTTGGCAGCCTCCGAAGAGTTGACACCCTCAATGACCACATTGCTCACGTTAGCGGGGTCGAGCGGGTTGTTGATGTTCTTCTTGACGTTCTCGGCAGTCTCTTCGAGCACGTTCTTACCGGTCATCACGTCGCGGGTGAGGTTGCGGCCACCCAGGGGCAGGGTGCTCAGGTAGATGAGCGCCTTGTTCTTGTAGATGGTCACCGTGGTCGTCTCGGCACCCATGTCCACGAGCATGCAACCCAGTTCGCGGTCACTCTCGCTCAGAATCTGTTCGGCCACAGCCAGCGGGGTAACAATATAGTCCTTGACAGGAACGCCAAAGCTCATCACGCGGTTGAGGTTGAGCTTGAGCGAAGGCTTGGCAACGATAAAGTTGACCTTGATCTTGATTGATGAGCCGAACTGGCCGACGGGATTCGGGGTCTCCACCTTGTCCACATAGTATGCCCTGGGCACGATATCCACCGTCTCATAGTTGCGGATGGGCGTGCTGGTGGCATCATGGATGATGCGGTCGATGAGTTCCTTGGTGATGGGCTCGGTGGTGCCGACGCTGCGGTTCACCTCGCTCAAGATGCTGTGCAGCGAGCGGCCGCTCACGCCCATATACACCTGGGTGATGCGTCCGTCCACCATACCCTCCAGGTTCTTGAGGATGCGGTTCACGCTGCTCTTGATATTCTCGACATTCTGCACGATGCCATACCTCACGCTGTTGAGGTGTCGCTCTTCCTGCAGATGCTTTACACTCAAGTATCCTGCCGACGTTTTCTCGGCAATGGCTCCAACAATCTTAGAGCTCCCGATTTCAAGTGCTACAATGTACTGGTTCTTTTCCATAAAAGTGATCGCTATATTTTATTATTGTTTTTATATCGATTAATTTTTCTTCTTTTTATCCTCATCACCCTTCTTTTGGGGTTTGTCTTGGTTAGCCTTGGCTGGTTCGGCTTTCGCCGCCTTCTCTTGTTGCTCGGCCTTATTGGCTTCGGCAGCAGTACCGATGGTCATGGTCTCGACGTCGGGAGCCTGCTCGTCATCATCGGGGTTAGCATCGATGACCTGCTGCACGGCCTTGGCCCGTCGCGTGGCCACCACCTGGTGGTTCCACTTGACCGAGATGGTGTCAAACGTGTTCCATCCCCGCTTGGGCATCACCTCGCTGTAGAACAGCCTGAGTTTGGCAAACTTGTTCTCCAGGCCCGTAACGTTGCCGATGTTGATCACATGGCCACTGATGTTGGGGACAAGGATGATGTTGTTGGTGTCGCGCACAATGTACATGGTCACCAGCGAGCGCAGCAGCGTGTCACCCTCGACATAGTCGATGAGGGGCAGCAGGCGCGTGGGCTGATACTTGCGGGTGAAGTGTCCTTGCACCACGGGCACGTCGCTGTGGTAGTAGTTGGATGCCGACATGTGTTTACCGGCACGGTTCACATAGTAGGAACTCTCTCCGTCAAACACCCTGAACACCGGCACGAGCTGGCTCACGCGGATGAGCACCTTGCCGTCCTGGCACTTGACGATGTCGGCACCTTCCAGGTAGGGAGATACACGAAGGGCTTCCTCGATGTCCGAGGCATCGATGTCGCCCATGCGCTTGCCCACGAGTTTTATGCCTTGGTTCTTGAGGTCGCTGAGCACACCCTCGGGCGTGACAAACGACGTGCTGTCGGCATTGACGACTTCCACCTCGATGCCGGTACACACCTCGCCGCGCGACTTGTCCCTCGCCCACAGGATACCGATGACGAGAGCAATCGCGAGCACTGCAAGGATGCTATTTTGTATCAACCGTTTCAACGCCGTTGTTTCTTGAATTCAAAGCATATTTGAGGCAGCAAGTTAGCGATATCGCCGGCACCTGCTGTCAATAAGACGTCAAAATTACTCAATTCTATTGACTTAATCAAATTTTCTTTTGAGTAAATGCATTTTTTTGTGCTGGTTACCTGTTCCAGTATCATCTCGCTGGTCACTCCGGGAATGGGTTCCTCGCGGGCGGGATAGATGGGCAGCAGTATCACCTCATCGGCCAGTGACAACGCTTGGGCAAATCCAGGAGCGAAATCACGGGTGCGCGTGTACAGGTGAGGCTGGAAAATGACGGTCAGGCGCCTGTCAGGATACAAGTCGCGCACCGACTTGATGCTGGCCGACAACTCGCCGGGATGATGGGCATAGTCATCTATCATTACCCTACCCTGCTTGCCCGGTTCCTTGAGCCAGAACTCAAAACGGCGCTTGGGTCCCATAAACGAGGCCATAGCCTTGCGCATGGCATCGGCGGGCACCTCGATAAGGCGGCATGCCGCCATTGCGGCAATGGAGTTCTCGATATTGATATCGACAGGCACACCCAGGCTGATATCGGTTATCGTCTCCCAGGGAGTCACCAGATCATAGGTGATTTCACCGTCGCCCTTGCGGATATTGGTGGCATGGAAATCGCCATCCTCGCGGCCATAGGTATAGGTTTTAACACCCTCTTGCACACGGGGTTTAAGTGCAAGACCGGTGTGGATGATGAGCGCTCCGCCCGGCTGAATCAGCTCGGTAAAGTGAGCGAAACCCTCGAGATAATTCTCGGCAGTGCCGTAGATGTCCAGATGGTCGGGGTCGGTCGAGGTCACCACGGCGATATGGGGATGCAAGTGGTGGAATGAGCGGTCAAACTCATCGGCCTCGATTACCGAGTAAGGGCTGGTTGCCGACAGCAGGAAATTGCTGTCGTAGTTGCGCAACACACCGCCCAGGAAGGCGTTGCAGCCAATGCCCGAGTCATGCAGGATGTGAGCCGCCATGCTCGACGTTGTGGTCTTGCCGTGGGTACCGGCAAAGCACAGACCCTTGCTGTGGGCGGTCACTACACCCAACAGGGCAGCACGCTTGAGCACCTCGAAGCCGCCGTTGCGAAAGTAAGTCAGCCCCTTGTGGCTGTCGGGCACGGCAGGCGTGTAAACCACTAGTGTGCGCTCAGGGTCGCGGCAGTAATCGGGAATGAGGGCGGGATCCTCGTCAAAGTCGATGTGAACCCCTTCCTGCTGCAGTGCCGCGGTCAATTCGCTGGGCGTGCGGTCATAGCCGGCAACGCGTTTGCCTTGAGCCAGGAAATAACGCTCGAGGGCAGCCATACCGATGCCACCCGCGCCCACAAAATATAATGCATCAAACTCTTTCATTTTTTCCTATTTTTATTGTAGTGGTTAGGCTTTGTTCTTATTGATGATGGACTCTACCTCGTCAACGATGCGCTCGGCAGCGTCGCGCAGCGCCATCTGCAGGACATTGCTGCTCAACGAAGCGATTTTCTCGCTGTCGGCAACGGTGTCGAGCATGGTTTCGACGAGATGGGCTGCCGCATCGGCATCGGCCACCATGATGGCGGCATCACGTGTCGACAGGGCCAGAGCGTTCTTGGTCTGGTGATCCTCGGCGACATTGGGCGAGGGAACCAGGATAGCGGCCTTGCCCAGCAGCTGCAGCTCGGAGATGGAGCTGGCGCCGGCGCGCGAAACAACCAGGTCGGCAGCACGATAGGCCATGTCCATGTTGCTGATGAACGCCATCTGGGCCACATTCTTAACGCCCGAGGCCTCAAGCGCCTCGCGGCACTGCTGGTCATAGATTTTACCCGTTTGCCAGATGACCTGCACATCGTAGGCCTCGCCTATCCTGGCCAAGCCACCGATGATGGCATTGTTGATGGTGCGGGCACCCAGGCTGCCGCCAATAATCAGGATAGTCTTCTTGTTGGAATCCATGCCCATGGCCTGGCGGGCCTGCTCGGCCGTGGCACCGCATTCCAGCAGATTGCGCCTGACGGGATTACCGGTGAGCACAATCTTGTCCTGGGGGAAGAAACGTTCCATCCCCTCATAGGCGACACAGATGCGTTCGGCCTTGGCAGCCAGCAGCTTGTTGGTCACACCTGCATAGGAGTTCTGTTCCTGCAAGAGCGTGGGAATGCCTTGTTTCTGAGCCTCCTTGAGCATGGGACCGCTGGCATAGCCGCCCACACCGATGGCGATGTCGGGCTTGAAGTCCTTGAGGATGCTCTTGGCCATGCGCATGCTCTTGAGCAGTCGGGCAACGACCTTGAAGTTGCGCAACAGGTGCTTGCGGTCGAATCCGCTCACGGGCAGACCGATGATGTTATAGCCTGCAGCCGGCACTTTTTCCATTTCCATGCGTCCCTCGGCTCCGACAAACAGGATTTTGGCATCGGGATGGCGACGGCGCACCTCATTGGCGATGGACAGGGCCGGGAAGATGTGTCCTCCGGTACCTCCACCGCTCACCAGTACATTGAGTTGTTGTTTATTTCCAGACATTTTTAGCAGGTATTTCGGTTGGATTTTCGGCATCGAGGCCCTCGATGATGGGGGTCTCCTCCACTTTATTTTTCTTGTTGCCATAGTTGGCGATGGTGCGGCTAACGCTCAACATCACGCCAAAGGCGATACTAATCACGATAATCGAGGTACCACCCTTGGAAATGAGTGGCAGCGGCTGGCCCGAAACGGGGAACACACCCACGTTGATGGCCATATGGAACAGAGCCTGGAAGGTGATGAACGACGCCATTCCGATGACCAGCAGCGACGGCAGCACACGCTTGCTGCGCCGCACGATCATCGCGGCACGTCCCAGCAGCGACAAGTACAGCAGCATCACGAATATGCCGCCCACAAAGCCCCACTCCTCGACAATGATCGAGTAGATGTAGTCGCTGAAGGCCAGCGGCAGGCGGCTGCATTCCCTGGACTTGCCCACGCCAAAGCGGAAGATGCCGCCGTTGGCCTGAGCCATGCGCGAGAACATCTCCTGCTGGTTCTTGGCAGTGATGTCGCGGTACACCAGCGAGTCGCTGTGCCACCAGTCGTGCAGACGCTTTTTCCATGTGCCCTCACGAGCCACTTCTTTACCGCCCGAGCCAGAAGGCAGCACTTCAACCAGCTCGCCACCGGCGTTGGCGGCATACTGCATCTCCTTCTGCGATTCCTTGAACGCCTCATCGGTCTTTTCGTTCTTGTTCTTGATGATCATGAAGAAGCCGAACATGATGCCGAAGAAGATCATCAGGATGCCGATCTTCTTGAGTTTGGCACCGCCGATCAGCAGCATCGAACCGCTGATGGCAATCAGCAGCAACGTGTTGGTCAAACCGCTCTTGATCATCAAGCCGCCATACAGGCCCACAGCAAAGGCTGCAGCAATAAAGCCATTGATGCTGATGTCCTGGTTCTTTTGCGACTTGGCAAAGATATAGGACAGGATGGTGACTATCGATAGCTTGGCCAGCTCGGCAGGCTGCAACGTGACACCCGGCAAGATCGTCATCGCGCGGCGTGCGCCGTTGATGATCTCGCCAAAGAACATCACATACACCAGGCTGAATACAGTGATGATGGCCAGTCCCGGAATCATCGCATACAGGAAGGCGGGTCTGTTGTAGTCCACACGCTGAAGTCCCACCACACATGCCGCACCCAGCCCCAGGAAGATGCACTGCTTGATGATGGGCATGTAGATGCCCTGCGAGGCAATCTCACGGCTCGATGCGCTGTAGCTCTCCACAATGGAGATGATGATGAGCATGATGTAGATGCCCCAAATCCACGGGTCGCCGTATTTTTGGGAAATCTCGGTATATCTGTTAGTCTTTTCGGTAGGAGACATAACTCGGTCAATGATTAGTCAGTGTGGTTACTGTTGAGCTTTCATTTTCTTGACATAGTCCTTGAACTGGTTGCCGCGGTCGGCCATGCCGTTGAACAGGTCAAAGCTGGCACAGCAGGGCGACAGCAGCACGGTCTGACCCTCATGGGCCAGCTCGCGGCACTTGTCCATGCACTCGGGCATGCTGCGGGCATCGGTCACCACGGGCACCTTGCCGTCAAAGAACTCATGCAGTTTGGCATTGTCAACACCCAGGCACACGATGGCGGTCACTTTCTCCTTGACCAGCGGCTCGATCTGGCTGTAGTCGTTGCCCTTGTCGATGCCGCCCAGGATGAGCACGCAAGGCTCGTTGACGCTCTCAAGCGCATACCAGCAGGCATCGACGTTGGTGGCCTTGCTGTCGTTGATATAGCGCACGCCGTCGACGGTATCGACATACTCCAAGCGGTGCGGCACGGCCTCAAAGTCGGCCAATGCCTCGCGGATGACGTCCTTGCGGATGTCGAATACCTGGGCCGACAGACCTGCCGCCATGGTATTATACACGTTGTGCAGGCCCTTGAGGGCGAGGTCGTCGCGGGCAATGTCCCAGCGGTCGCCGTCCACGTTGAAGTTGAGCACGCCGTCATGCACCCATGCAGCCTGGCTGTTATCGTCGTCGCCTGTAAAGCTCAGCAGCCTGGACTCCAGGTGGTGCTGGCGCAGCTGCGAGGCGATAACCGGGTCGTTGTGCCAAAAGATGAACGAATCGTCACCCGTCTGGTTCTGCGTGATGCGGAACTTGGCAGCGGCATAGTTCTCCATCTTGTAGTCGTAGCGGTCCAGGTGGTCGGGCGTGATGTTGAGCAGCACAGCCACATTGGCCTTGAACTCGTACATGTTGTCGAGCTGGAAACTGCTCAGCTCGATGACATACACGTCATGGTGCTCGGTGGCCACCTGCAGCGCCAGGCTGCGGCCCACGTTACCGGCCAGGCCCACGTTAAGGCCCGCTTTCTTGAAGATATGGTAAGTGAGCTTGGTGGTCGTGGTCTTGCCGTTGCTACCGGTGATGCACACCATCTTGGCATCGGTGTAACGGCCCGCAAACTCGATTTCGCTCACGATGGGAATGCCCTTCTCGATGGCCTGGGCCACCATGGGAGCCGTGTCGGGAATGCCGGGGCTCTTCACGATCTCGTCGGCATTGAGGATTTTCTCGGGGGTGTGTCCACCCTCTTCCCAGGCAATCTCATATTTGTCGAGCAGGTCCTTGTAGGTCTGCCCGATGTTGCCGGCATCGCTCAGCCACACGTCCATGCCTTTCACCTTGGCAAGCACCGCAGCTCCCGCTCCGCTCTCACCGCCGCCCAATACTACTAGTCTTTTAGCCATATATCTCGTTGTCAGTTAGTCGAATAATTGTTTTTTTATCTGATTTTCAGTGTCACAAACGTCAGTGCAGCCAGCAGGATGCTGACCAGGAAGAAACGCATCACGATTTTGGCCTCGGGGATGCGGTGGTCAGGGGTCTTGATCTTGTAATCCCAGGTCAGCTTCTCGGGGTCGGCCGTGAAGTGGTGATGCAGGGGCGTCATCTTGAACAGACGCATGTTCTTGCCCTTGTGACGCTTGACATACCACACCTGCATGATTACCGACAGCTCCTCGATGAGGAAAATGCCACACAGCAGGGGGATGAGCCATTCCTTGCGGATGAGCACGGCAAACACGGCGATGATGCCTCCCAGACACAGGCTGCCCGTGTCGCCCATGAACACCTGGGCCGGATAGGAGTTGTACCACAGGAAGCCGATTGTCGCTCCGATGAATGCCGCGGCATACACTACCAGTTCACTGCTATCGGGGATGTACATGATATTCAGGTAGGATGAATAGATGACGTTACCTCCCAGATAGCACATGATGGCTAGGGCAACTCCGATAATTGCCGATGTGCCTGTCGCCAGGCCGTCAACGCCGTCGGTCAGGTTGGCGCCGTTGCTCACTGCGGTGATGACAAAGATGGTCACCAGGATGAACAGAATCCAGCCACCCGTCTGCTTGTGCTTGCCCATCCACTTGGTGAAGTAGGCGTAATCAAAGTTGTGGTTCTTGACAAAGGGCAGTGTCGTCTTGGTCGCCTTCACGGCCTGTGACTTGTGAACCTCGACCAGCTCAGGCGTCTCGTTGCGGTTGGTGACATGCACGTTCTCGTTCATCACGATGGCGGGGCTCAGATACATGGTCAGACCCACGATTATACCCAGACCCACCTGGCCCACAATCTTGAACTTACCCTTGAGGCCCTGCTTGTTGTGGTGGAAGACCTTGATGTAGTCGTCGGCAAAGCCCAGAGCACCGCACCACAGTGTGGACACGATCATGAGCAGCATATACACATTGTTGAGCTTGCCCAGCAGCAGGCACGGCACCAGAATCGAAATGATGATGATGATACCGCCCATGGTGGGGGTTCCCTGCTTGGCCGAGTTGCCGCCCAGTTTCTCCTCGCGCTCCTTGTCGCACATCTGGCGGCTCTTGAGCTTGAAGATGATGCGACGGCCGATGACGATGCCGATGAACAGCGACAGGATGAAGGCAAAGCCTGACCTGAAGGTGATGTATTCAAACAGGCGGGCACCACTCACGTGGTGATACTGTTCCAGGTAATGAAAAAGATGATATAACATACCGTATCAGTAAAGTGGTTAATAATCAGTTGGTTTCGTGAGCAAACACCTCGAGAACCTCTTCGCGGTCATCAAAGTGGTGCTTCACATGGTTAATTTCCTGATAGTCCTCGTGACCCTTGCCCGCAATGAGCACAACGTCGCCCGCCTGAGCCAGTTGGCAGGCGGTGCGGATGGCCTGGCGACGGTCGGTGATGATCAGGGTGACGGGGCGCTTGTCGTCGGGCAGTCCCACCTCCATCTGGCGCAGTATCTCGTCGGGGTCCTCGGTGCGGGGATTGTCGCTGGTGAGGACGACGCGGTCGCTGCGCACGGCGGCCTCGCGTGCCATGATGGGTCGCTTGCCGGCATCACGGTCGCCACCACAGCCGCACACGGTAATCACGTGGCCGTTGGTGCCCACCACCTCGCGGATGGTATCGAGCACATTGACCAGCGCGTCGGGGGTGTGGGCATAGTCCACGATGGCAGTGTAGCCGCGCGAGGAGCGCAGCGTCTGGAAACGGCCGGCCACAGGTTCGAGCAGGCTCATCTTCACGAGCGTCTCCTGCGGGTCAAAGCCCAGCAGCAGCGATGCGCCATAGACCGACAGCAGATTGTAGGCGTTGAAACGTCCGGTGAACAGCACCTCGACCTGGTTGCCGTTCAGCTCGAGCGTGGTGCCGTCTAGGCGCGATTCCACGATGCGGCCCTTGAAGTCGGCGATGGAGCGCAACGAGTAGCGGTACTTGCCCGCGGCCGTGTTCTGCAGCATCACCTCGCCCACCTTATCATCGGCATTGACCAGGGCAAAGGCACCCTTGGGCAAGGCGTCAAAGAACATCTTCTTGGCGGCGATGTAGTTGTCTACCGTCTTGTGGAAGTCCAGGTGGTCGCGGGTCAGGTTGGTGAAGATGCCGCCGGCAAAGGTGATGCCCTCGATGCGGCGCTGAACGCACGCGTGGGAGCTCACCTCCATAAAGGCATACTCGCAGCCTGCCTGCACCATCTCGTGCAACAGGCGGTTAAGGGTCAGATGGTCGGGCGTGGTCTGCTTGGCCGGCTGCCTGACGGTGTCGATGATGTTCTCGACGGTCGACAGCAAGCCCGCCTTGTGGCCCAGGAGCCGCGCCATCTCATAGAGCAGCGTGGCGGTCGTGGTCTTGCCGTTGGTACCGGTGACACCCACCAGGCGCAAAGCCTTGGAGGGATGGTCAAACCACTCGTCGGCGAGGTGGGCCAGCGCGATGACGCTGTTCTCGACCTGAATGTATGTGACAGACTGGCTCAACGTCGGGGGCAGCACCTCGCATACGATGGCACGCGCTCCTGCGGCGGCCACTTCGGGAATGAAACGGTGCGAGTCAACGGCAACGCCCTTGACAGCGACAAACATGACACCGTCGCGTGCCTGGCGTGAGTCGTTGATGAGGTCGATGATATCGACGTCGGTATCGCCAACCACCTGCAGTGGCTGGATCGACGTGAGCAGTTGTGATAATTTCTTCATGATAGGGTTTGGTCTTATTGTTTTAATTGTTTCTTAATCTCAGATTGATGCGCTGGCCGCGGGCATACTGGCTGCCTGCAGCAAGGCTCTGGCCCGTCACCATGCCCGAGCCGGTGAAGCTCACGCTCAGACCTGCATCCTCCAGCATCTTGATAGCCTCACGCACGTTGAGACCGATGACGTTGGGCACACCCTTCTCGATGCGCTGTGGACGGGCATAGGTGTGAGGTTTCTCGATACCCAGGCCGCGCCTGATGTTGTTGGCCTTGTTGTCGGCCATCGAGGCAAACAGCGTGGGATAGCTCTTCGCGTCCTTGGGCTGGTCCTTGACCGTCTCGGTATAGTTGGGCATGCTGCCCAACAGTCCGCGGGCATACATCTTGAGGGCGATATTCTTCAGCACCATGCCGCTGCATGCACCGGCGCCGCGGTCGGCACCCAGCATGAGCACGATGCAGGAATATTTGGGCTTGTCGTAGGGGAAGAAGCCGCAAAATGCCAGTCGCTTTTTGGCGCCATACTGTCCTGCAGCGTTGATAAAGGCGGTACCTGTCTTGCCGGCAATCTCCACCCTCTTGTCCTGAACCCAATGGCGGGCGGTACCGTGACTGCCCCACACCACATCGCGCAGCATGATGCGCAGCTTTTGGGCATTCTCGGGCGAGCACACCTGCTGGCGCACGTAGGTCACCGGGATGATGGAGTCGGGCTCCCCTTCACGCGAGAGTTTCTTGAACAGATGGGGGCGCACAAACTTGCCATCGTTGGCAATGGCGTTGTAGATGGCCAGCGTGTACAGTGGCGGGATGGTCGTGGCATAGCCGTAGGCCTGCCTCGTGAGCGACAACTTGTCCCAGTTCTTGTTGCCCAGGACGGGGTAGTTGGGCACCATCTCACCGGCAATACCCGAGTGGAATGGCTCAAAGAAGCCCATCTCCTCAAGGCGCTTGCGGAAACCGCCGGGATTCTGGCCATAGTCCTTGACAATGAGTTTGGCCATACCGATGTTGGATGACGTCTCAATGATTTCTCGCGGGGTACGCGTGGCAGCACCGTGGGGGCGGTCACTGATGTTGCGTCCGGCATACATCCAGTCCGAACCTGTCGCAATCGGGGCATTGATGTCGGTGACGATGCCGTCCTCGAGGGCCACCATCATCGAGATGGTCTTCACCACCGAGCCCGGCTCGTAGCCCAGCACGGCGTGGTTCACGCCCTCGACATACTCGCCCGTGGTCGGGTTGCGCTCCAGGTTGCTGATGGCCTTGATTTCGCCCGTGGCGACCTCCATGAGCACACAAGTTCCCCAGTCGGCGCCACTCTCGATACACATGTCGTTGAGCTCGTTCTCGACGATGTCCTGCAACTGCACGTTGATGGTGGTGGTGATGTCATAGCCCTTGACGGCCGGTACACTCTCGGCACGCACGATGCCGTTGGTGAGCTGGATGCTCTGTGCTTTACCCGGCTTGCCATAGAGCAGCGAGTCCAGTGCCATCTCCAAGCCCGAGCGGCCATGGATGCTGGAACTGAGCGAGTCCTCGCCCACGTTGCCGATGCTGCGCGATGCCATGTCGCCGTAGGGTTTCATGCGGCGGTTATGCTTCTCGTAGTAGAAGCCGTTCTTGTTCTTGGGACGGCGCAGGAAGGGGAACTGGCGCACCCGCTCATACTCCTTGTGGGTGAGCATGTAGGGGAACAGCCTGTAGGCGCGGTTCTTGCGCGGCTTTTTGCCCGGAGCGGGATGGTTGGCCGCATCCAGGATGTTCTTGCGGTCCTGCAGGATTTTCTTTTTCCACTGCGCGGCATCCATCGAGCTGTCGAAGGCAGCCAGACTGTCGCACAAGGCGCCGATGTCCTTCATCAGGGTGTCGGTCTTGATGCCGTCGGTGAACCAGTCGATGCGCACGATGTAGTACTGCAGGTTGGCCGCCAGCACCGATCCGTTATCGGCCAGCAGTTTGCCGCGTTCAGGCTCGATGGGTATCGTGTCGGTGAGCACCGACTCAGCCTTCTTGTTCCATTCCGACGCCTGTACCACCGTCGTCTTGAACAGCTTCGACGCAATCATGGTCGAGAACACCAACATGATGCCCACCACAATGCCGTATCGCATGAGGATATGCCGCTTGTTGTTTTGCTTCATTGCTTTGTCGTGTTTTTAATTCCTAGGGTGATGTGAAACGGTTACTTGGATTTCAACTCATAGGGCGGCTCACTCGGGGCCGTCAGGTTGATGTGCTTTTCACGCATCAGCTTGGTCATCTCGCTCTCGCGAATCATCGAGTTGTATTTGGCGCTGGAGTTCACCAGGTCGGTCTGGGCATTGGCAAGTTCGGTCTTGAGACGGATTACCTCCTCCATGCTGCTCTGGCACACGAACTTGTTGGCGATATAGGCCAGGGCCATGATGACCAGCGCGATGATGTAGACCGCGTTGCGCTTGAAGAAGTCCAGCGAGAAGAAGCGGCCCTGGAAGATGTCCTTGCTCACCTTCTTGCTTGCTGACGATGTATAGTTCCTTTTTTCGCTCATGGGATGTTGTGATTGATTCTCGTTGCGTTATTGTTGTTGATGCTGGGGACGCGCGATAAGTTCGGCAACGCGCAACTTGGCACTGCGCGAGCGGGGGTTGCGCTCCACCTCCTCGGCGCTGGGAACGACGACCTTGCCGGTCACCACACGCCAGGGTGTGTTGACGCGTCCAAAGAAGTCCTTCTCCTGTTTGCCCTCGATGTTGCCTGTCCGCATGAAGTTCTTGACCAGGCGGTCCTCAAGGGAGTGATAGGTGATGATGGCCAGACGGCCACCGGGGTTGAGCACCTCGAGCGACTGGGCAAGCAACCGGCGCAGGGCGTCGAGCTCGCCATTGACCTCGATGCGCAAGGCCTGGAACACCATCGACAGCTCCTTCTTCTCCTGCGAGGCTTTGAGCAGGGGACGCACGGCATCCACGAGCTCGCCCGTTGTCTTCAGGGGACGGGATTTGACAATGGCGGCGGCCAAGCGACGTGACTGCCTCAACTCGCCGTAGAGATATAACACGTCGGCAAGGCGTTCCTCGCTGTAGGTGTCGAGCAGCTCACGGGCAGTGAACGAGGCATTGCGGTTCATGCGCATGTCGAGCGGGGCATCGGCACGGAAGGTGAAACCCCTCTCGACGGCGTCAAAATGATGGAACGACACACCCAGGTCGGCAAGGATGCCGTCAACACCCGTAAAGCCGTAATAGCGCACGAAATTCTTGAGGTAGGCAAAATTGGCGTGTGCAAATGTAAACCTATCGTCCCTCAAACGGTTCGCCCAAGCATCCATATCCTGGTCCATGCCGATGAGTCGGCCCTTTGGGCCGAGGTGCTCCAAAATGGCACGACTATGGCCGCCGCCACCAAACGTGACGTCAACATAGGTGCCCTCGGGCTTAATCGCCAGGCCGGACATAGTCTCGTCCAGCAGTGCAGGTATGTGATATACAGGTTGTTCCATTGCTATCAGTGATGCTATCGGGTGTGTCTCAATGTCCCATTTTTTAGGGACTTCAAAGGTACTGCTTTTTTTTGGAATAATTTGCAATCACAAATGAAAATCATTCGAATTTGCAAATAAAAATTGTTAACAGGCCTTGTTAATAACTTTATGAACGTTGAAAATCAGACGATTATGCTAAATTTACAAATTCGAACAGACCAAAAAATTTTCCTCGAAAATCATGATTTTAAATATTTTAATGATTAAATACATTTTTTAAATATAAAAATTAATACTTTTGTGCATCGGATAGAGTTTCAAAGCTTTCCGATTGGTAACTAATTGATTTGATTTAAGGTCCTTAGCGCATCCCTGATGGGTTGTTTGCTAAAGTGATACACAACCAAAATTTGAATTGAGACAACATGGGTAGTGCAATGTTGGAACATGGATTTGTAAGGGACATTGTGGAACAGGCCGCAACACCGTTCTACTACTATGACATGAATGTCCTGCAAGCGACGCTGGCCGAGGTCAACCGGCAGACAGCGGGTCATCCGTTTAGGGTCCACTATGCGGTAAAAGCCAATGGCAATCCGCACATTCTCAAGAACATAGCAAATCATGGGTTGGGAGCCGACCTGGTGAGCGGCGGGGAGATAAAAGCCGCCCTCGCTGCAGGCTTTGACCCACAGGAGATGACCTTCTCGGGCGTGGGAAAAACCGACTGGGAAATCAGGCTCGGCATCGAGAACGGCATCGGCTGCTTCAACGTGGAATCGATTCCCGAGCTCGAAGTCATCAACCAGCTGGCAGGCGAGATGGGCAAGACGGCCAACATCGCCTTCAGAATCAACCCCGACATCGATGCCCACACCCACAAATACATCACCACCGGCACTGCCGACAACAAATTCGGCATCGGCATCGAGGTACTGGAAGGGGCCGTCAAGCATGCACTGTCACTGCCCAACATCCACATGAAGGGACTGCATTTCCACATCGGATCCCAGATCACGATGATGCAGCCCTATGTCATGCTGTGCGAGACCATCAACCGCTTGCTCGACCACTACGACCAGTTGGGCATCCATTTCGAAACCATCAATGTGGGCGGCGGATTAGGCATCAATTATTTGGAACCCGACACCCATCCCCTACCCGATTTCGAGCAATACTTCGGCACGTTCAAGCAGCACCTCAAGCTCCAGCCCAACCAGCTGTTGCACTTCGAGTTAGGACGTGCCATCGTGGGCGGTTGCGGGTCCCTGATTGCACGTGTCGTCTATGTCAAAGAGAACCGTAACAAGAAATTCATCATCCTGGATGCGGGCATGACCGAACTCATCAGGCCAGCGCTCTACGAGGCACATCACGAGGTGCAGAACCTCTCGGCGGCAGGGCGAGAGCAGCAGGACACCTATGACGTGGTCGGGCCCGTGTGTGAGTCGAGCGACGTGTTTGCCCATGACTGCGTCTTGCCCGTGACACAGCGCGGCGACCTGATTGCCATCCGTTCGGCTGGTGCCTATGGCGAGTCGATGTCGTCACGCTACAACATGCGCTCAATGCCCGCAAGCGTTTTTGCTGGCAACCAATAGATTGACCGTTCATACATTTCATCACTAGCCACACCGCACAGCGCCGTGTGGCTAGTCTTTTATAATGCCTCCAGAAAAGTGCATCCGTCTGTATATTAATTAGTTATATCAACCATAGAAAAATAATTGAAAAAAAGTTACCGAATTCTGTAGCGACATCGAGAAAAAAGAATTACATTTGCAATTAGTTACCAAATATTGATTTTCATGGAAAAGATTGACACTCTAGACAAGAAAATTCTGGAAATTGTGATGAATAACGCCCGAATTCCTAGCAAAGATGTTGCTCAGGTCTGCGGAGTGTCGAGAGCTGCCGTCCATCAGCGCATCCAGCGGCTCATCGACGATGGTGTCATCACCGGTTCAGGCTATAACGTGAATCCCAAACTGCTGGGGTATTCGACCTGCACTTTTATCGGCCTCACCCTTGAGCGGGGTTCGATGTACCGCACGGTTGTCCCTGAACTCCTGAAAATCAAGGAAGTGGTTGAATGCCATTTCACCACGGGACACTACACCATGATGATTAAGGTGTATGCCCGTGACAACGAGCACCTCATGTCGCTGGTCAATGACCACATCCAACACATCGAGGGCGTTGCCGCCACCGAGACCCTCATCTCGCTGGAGCAGAGCATCAGCCGAACCATCCCCATCTATTATAAAGAGTGAAACACCTCCTCTTTGCTGCATGACATCGGCAAGGCGGCAGTGTGCCCCACTGGGCCACTACCCACACGGATAGTCATGGCGAACCGGGGCCGGCAACGGCACTATATGCAACGAAATAAATACCATGATTGAGGACATAACTCAGTTTTTTATATTACCTTTGTCAAATAGTAATGACAACACCATCATGGTGACCACAGCAATTCTATCAACACGTCAACACAATGGACAATAACCGATACTGCGTGATCATGTGCGGCGGTGTGGGCAGTCGATTCTGGCCCTTCAGCAAAGCCGCCCGTCCCAAACAATTCATCGACTTCTTTGGCACAGGACGTTCCCTGTTGCAGATGGCTTTTGACCGGCTGCAGGGCATCGTGCCCACCGAGAACATATTCCTGCTCACCAACGAAAGCTACGGCACCCTCATCAGGGAGCAACTGCCCGAACTCAGCGACGAGCAGATCCTCATGGAGCCTGCGCGCCGCAACACCGCACCCTGCATCGCATGGGCGGCCTACCACATCCAGGCCATCAACCCCGGTGCCAAGATGATGGTGGCTCCCAGCGACCACCTTATTATTAATGTGGAAAAATTTAGACAAAGCGTCATCGATGCCTTTGAGTTCATCGAGACCCGCGACGCACTGGTGACCATGGGCATCAAGCCCAGCCGACCCGAGACCGGCTACGGCTACATCCAGGTGGGTGAGCCCATCGAGGGCAATTTCTCCAAGGTGAAAACCTTTACCGAGAAGCCTGACGAGGATTTGGCGCGCGTCTTTCTCAAGTCGGGCGAGTTCTTCTGGAACTCCGGCATGTTCTTCTGGAGCACCGACAGCATCATCAAGGCGCTCGACAGTTGCGCCCCCGATGTGAATACCGTCTTTGAGCAAGGCAAGGAATACTTCGGCACGCCGCAAGAGCTGGATTACATCAACGCCAACTTCGAGGCCAGCCCAAGTATCAGCATCGACTTTGCCGTGATGGAGAAGGCCCCCAACGTCTATGTCGAGACTGTAGACTTCGGATGGAACGACCTGGGCACCTGGCGGTCACTGTATGACCACTCGCCCAAGAACATCGAGGGTAACGTCACCCAAAACTGCAAAGCGCTCATGCTCAATAGCCACAACAACATCGTTGCCCTCAAGGGCGACAAAGTGATTGTTGCTTCGGGACTGGAGGGCTACATCGTTGCCGACGTGGACGACGCCCTGCTCATTGTCCCCCTCGAGGAGGAACAGAAAATCAAGACCTACGTCAACGAGGTGAAATCCAAATTTGGCGACAAGTACCTGTAAACCTCACATTTACAGCATCACCCAAAACAACACGGGACCCCTTGCCCAACCGGCTGGAGTCCCGTGACTGTTATATTCTCGTTAGTGCTTATCCGTTGGCGGCAGGCTGCTGGGGAGCAGCATTCTCACGCGGACGGGCCAACAACTCGAAGCTGTCCACATAAATCTCGGTGATGTAACGCTTCACCTGGTTGCGGTCCTCCCAAGCGCGGGTGCGCAGGCGGCCTTCAAGATAAATCTGTGTGCCCTTGCGGATGTAACGCTCGGCTACTTCGGCATTCTTGCCCCACATGACAATGTTGTGCCACTCGGTGCGCTCAGGTACCTCTACACCGTTGGCATTGGTATATGCCCTGTCGGTGGTGGCGAGTGTGAATGATGCTACGGGCTGATTCTGTGCTACATAACGCACATCCGGGTCACGGCCCACACGGCCCAAGAGAATGACTTTATTAACTGACATGATTGAATGGTATTTTATTGTTGTAATGGTTATTACATAATGCTCTCTTAATTAGCAGCCTGTACCTTTCAGGGCAAGCCCGGCACGCTCATGCAGGCCAAACATCAGGTTCATCGCATGCACCGCATTGCCGGCGGTGCCCTTGAGCAGCACGTCCATCAGGGCCTTCACGGTGAGCACACCGGTTGACTCGTCCTTGTCGAGTGTGATGAGGCACTTGCTGGTGTTCTCAACGTCGGCAGGCGTCACGGGACGGTTAACGACGAACACAAAGTTGTGGTCTTCGAAGTATTGGTCATACAGCTCACGCAGTACCCCCGCGTCCATCTCACACTTGAGCCGCGCCGTCACAGCAAGCATGCGGCGCTGGCTGTGCGGGGCAATGGTCAGCTCAACAGGTTGATTGAAGTCGGGCTGGCATTGTTTCAGCGCAAACTCTACTTCCTGACGCTGCTCCTTGGCCCACTCGTCAAGGGTCATGCCGTCGATGGTCCTGCCATCGCTCGCCAGAGCCGACTGCCCCAGTTCGACTTGCACGGTCAACGGGCTGTTGATCTTTTGATTGCGGGCCAGTGGCATCAATGCCAGCAACGTGGCCACGGCGGCACTGCCAGGAAGGGTAATCAGTCGGGTGTCATGAACGAGGTTGCGGCGTTGCATCTCACCCAGGCCATATTTCCACGGCAACTCTTCTCCATGATTCAGGTTGTGGCTGCCGTTCAAGTCAATGACATGCAGTCCCTCGGGGATTTCTCCCGCGGCGAGGCTCGAAGCCACCTGTGTGGGGTTGCCGCACAGGAACACCAGGTCCACTTCGTCGGGCGAGCCGCTGGCAACAACTGTCAGATCGCTCTCCCCCACGAGACCCGGCACCACCTGATCGAGCCGTGTGCCTGCATGGCCATGGTCACTCACCCATCTCAACTCCACGTCGGGATGGTTAACAAGCACACGCACCAACTCATGGGCACGCAAGGTATCACACCCGCTGACACCAACTTTAATCATCGACCGGATTCAATTGTTTGAATCAGAATGTCGCGGGCGAGTTCTTGGGCATGAACTGCATGAACACTTCCCTAGCCTGCTCGTGTGTCACACCCTCGGCAAGAATGGCCACAACGGTATCGGCGCCGGCAATAGTGCCCAGGATTTCAGGAGGACGGCTCATGTCGATATCATAAGCCAGACCAGGTGCATATCCGTTGCGCGTCTTGATGACAGCCAGATTGCCCGAGAAAGTCACCGACACCAGACCCACCTGCTTGGCCGCGTTAGCATCCGTCTGACGCATGCTCAGCAGCCTGTCTTGCAACTGGTTGCTGTCGGGAATGATGTACATGTAAGTGTTGCGGTCGGTAGCCACCTTAGAAATCTTCAAGGCCTTCAAGTCTCGCGACAATGTAGCTTGAGTCACATTGATATTGTGCTCACGCAACATGTCGGCAAGCTCACTCTGGCTGCCGATGCAATTTGTCTTGATCAAATCAGTGATCAACTGTAAACGGTCACGTTTTCTTTTCACGAGTACTTTCTTTTTTCTTGGTTTTTTTGTTAATGTTGTAGTCTCCATTTGAAATATATACTTAAAAAATTGGTTACTCATGCAAAGGTAATGACATTTTTGCAAATCACACAACATATTTATTGACTTTTTTCATAAAAAGTCATTCAACTACTGAATTTTAATGAAATATTCATCAAATTCAGTAAGAGATACTACGGTTTTCGGTATATGTTTACACTTTAAGATTTTGTGCAGGCGGCTCCAACAGCTCAAGACCGCTTGGGAAGCATCCATTGGGGATTGGCCTGGAATTTCTTCCATGCATCCATCAGTTGCGGCTTGCAGGCCTTGATCAGTTCGTGGCCTTCGGTCAGGTTGGTCGGGTCCTTCTCTATCTTCTCGATATAGTCTAGCAAGTTGAAGCACATGGTATATTGCCCGCACGAGAGAATGGCCTGCGGCATTCCGGCCGCCTTGTCCTCGGGCGTGAACCACAGGGTGGTTCCCATGCTGGCGGCCAGCACGCTGTTTTGCTGTATGGCCTCGCTGGGAACGAGATATTCGGGCAGCGTATCGTTTTTGTCCATCGATTGCCACGTCTCGTCGGGTCGCAGTTCATAGATGGTGCTTGTCACGACACGGTTATTCCATTTCTTGTCACTGTATATGGAGTTATAGCTCATCTGGCGGATGCGTTTCAGGAACACCACACTGCTCATCGACAGCACCGACTTGGCACGGTTCATCAGCAGGCTCTCGATGGTCGAGAACTTCAAGTGACTGATGAAGGTGGCGTTGTTGCCGATGAAGGTCTTGCCGATGGCGCTGAACATCTTGCTCTTTAACAAGGCAAACGCAATAGTGGCCAATGTGATGATGGCCAGAATGACCGATATCACTCCCAGCCAGAACTTGCTTCCCAGCACGAGGGCGATGATGAACAAGGTAATCGCCACGGCCTCGCTGATCAGGCCGTAGTTGCGCAGCCGGCCCAGGGTCAACTTGCCCATACTCTTGGGCAACAGATGTTCGCATGGGGTATAACCCTCCATGTAGGGGCTGGCCACATCGCTGATGATGACCAAATCGAGCGCTTTGTCCTTGCGGCTCCTGTCCTCACGGTACTTGTACATGCGCTCCTCGGCCAGCAGCACCGACTCGATGCCCTGATTGTCCGACACGCCGCCGTCCATGATGCCGAAGCGCTTGGTAATCTTGGAGGCGATGTCGGCGCGTTGCGAGACCTTGAAGTCGTCGGGGTACATCATGGGCTCAAAACCGCTGGGGAAACATGAGGAGCACGCCAGCGCCTCGCCCGGTGTGATGTGTTCCACCACACTGCGCCCGATGCTGTGCTTCTGGTTGCCGAACACGCCATAGGTCAATCGCTGGCCATCAGTCATCCTGCCCTCGGTGAGGCGGAACCTGAACGGCAGCGAGTTGTCAAAGTCGGTAGCCAGTGCCGTGTAGTCCTTGACGGGAATGCGGTCAAAATGGTCGATGATGTCAACCATCTCGGCATTGTCAAACAGGCAGGAGTCATAGATGCGCGCCATGATTCTGATGAGCGAGGCATCGGGGTTGGCCTTTTGGGTACTCATTTCGTCCATGGCCCGCGACACCAGGTCTTCGTTACACAAGAAGTCAAACAGCTGTTCAACCATCTCGTCAACACGCTGCCCACGGGCTCGGGCCAGCATATACTTCATCGCCGGGATGGTGCCGCCCGACACCGACGTCAAAACCCTCACGCAATCCAACAGCGTGCGCCCGTCCTCGAGGCGGATACTATTCAAAAACGAGAGCGCACCCAGGTCGAAGGTAGCGGCACGATAGCCGCCGCCCGAGAATGACATGCCTATTTTCAGCTGATTTTCCATATCGCACCAATTCTATAAAAGACACTGCGCAAAGATACACATTTTTCCTGTCAATAGCAACAAGCGGGAGTGCCAAAAACACAGGCACTCCCGCTTTTTAATCATCCGATGCCGGACGAGTCACGTTTAGGGCTCAACCGGATTGCTCAGCATCAGGTCGATGAGGTCGGTCAAATCGGCAACATTGACGATGCCATCCTGGTTCACATCGGCCTCGACAGGAGCTGCACTGGCATCATTCAGCAGATAGTCAATCAGGGCAGTCACGTCGGCGATGTTCACGCTGCCGTCCTTGTTCACGTCACCCAACAGAGGAGCCTCGCCAGCGGCTACGGTCACAATGATGGTCTCGAAACGGGCCTGCTTGTTCACGTTGAAGGCAACCTCGTTGGCATAGCCTTCCCACGTGCCGTCATTACCGCCAGTGGTCCAGTTGCCATCATTGCCCTCGGCCAAGGACAGGTTGCTGGCAGTGTAGCCACTCATGCCGTTGAACTCAATCTTGATGATGGGAGCGCCGGCCGAAGTAAAGACGAAGGCTGACGAGTCATTGGGGCCATAGATGCGGTAGTGGCCGCTGTCATGAACCAAGCCATCGCCAACGTACATGGTCACGGGGTCTTTCACAACGGTGAAGTGGTGACGGGTATTGTCGCCATCGCCCTTGTCAACCGCGCCGTCAAAGGTCACGTCAACGGTGTCAATCACCTTGATGTAGGAAGCGCTGACTACCTCACTCTCAACGTCACCCACCTTGGCCTTGGCCCAGATGGTGATGTCATCGGTCACGGGGATGGGATCGATGTACTGGCTCCACAGCTCATTATCCAGGCTGTAGTAAATCGTGGCGCCAGGGGTAGCGCAAGCCAGTGTCACCTCGATGCGGTCCACGAAGGTGCCGGCAGCAGGGGTGAAGACGGGAGCCTCGACAGTGGGCTGAACCTTGGTAAAGGTAACGGTTACATAGTCGCTGATTTCGCCACCCTTCGAGGAGTAGGCAGTGTAGGTCTTGGTCTCAGTCACATAGAACTCGCCGTCATAGCGCTCGAAACCGGCCCAATCGCCGTCGGGCTCGCCCTCAAAGTAGAAGATCTCGGCATTCTCGGTGGCGCAAGTCAGCGTCACGGCCAGGCTGCCGGTGAACTCACCGCCATTGGGGTGGAACTCGGGAGCAACGAGCTCGTCAACAGTCTCCTCGGCAATAGTAACGACAATCTTGGTGCAGCGCACTTGGGAAGCCGTATTCAACGAGAACGAAGCGGCATCGCCTGTCCAGGTTCCTACATGGCTACCCGACTGGCAAGTATAGCCGTCGCCATAGAACTGGTCAGGACCATATGACTGGCTGTACGATCCCTCACAGGTGAACTCCACTTTCTTGATGTTACCCACTGAAGACGAGACAGTAGCCTTACTGCCAGCGGCAAAACGGTAAGTTGAAGCAGCAAGAGCAGCCTTATTACCACTGATGGTCACACCATCGAGCGTCATTTCGTCTGCTGCGTTGGCCGCAGAGTTGTTTCCCGTGGTTGTTCCCGGGATAAAGGTCACAGTCGTGTCTGCCCAAGCCGACATGGCCAGCAGAGCAACAAAGAGGAGAGAAAATAATTTCTTCATAAAACAGAACGAATTAAAAGTTAATTATGTGAATAACAATTGGGTTCATTAGCGTTAAACTTAGGGTTAAAATCCACCAGATCATTTCTACTGCAAAGTTACAACTTTATCCTGAGAAACCGACCACTCTTCATAGGGAATTCAGCGAAAAACAGAACAAAAGTCAAAGAGGCTGTTGCAAAACACCATTTGAACAATTTCCCGCCCGCAGGGCGGTTATTCCTTCTAGGCGTTAGTTTTGCAACAGCCTCCTTGCTGTGACCAAGTCAGTTATGTAGCCTGGCTATGGCTCTTGTATCACCAGTAAAAGGGAATGCGCATGGCCAGACGCAGTCCAATCGCCTCGTTGCGCACCGTCGGGTCGACCGAGTCGCGATACACCACGCCGCAGTTCTGCTGGCCAGTATTCCAGCCGCCGCCACGCACCGAGCGAGTGGTGCCGGTATAGGGACCTGTCGGGTCGTAGCTCGGGCTCCATCTGTAGTCGGCATACCAGTCCCATGTCCATTCCATCACATTGCCGCTCATGTCATACAGGCCCAACTCGTTGGGTGACTTGGTAGCCACTGCCTGCGTGCCATAGCCCTGAGTGCCCGGCACCTGTGACGGGATATTGTCCCAATACCATGCCACCGGGTCGATGCTGCTGCTACCGGCATAGGAGTAGTCATGGCTGTTGTTGCCGCCACGAGCGGCAAATTCCCACTGCGCCTCGGTGGGCAGGCAGAAGTTCCCACCCGTCATCTGATTCAGTCGGGTAATGAATTCCTGGCAATCCTCCCATGACACCATCTCCACCGGGCGCTCAGGGTCGCCATCAAAAAAACTGGGATTCTCGCCCATCACAACCTGCCACAAGGCCTGTGTAACCTCGGTCTCGGCCATGTAGTATGGGTTGAGTTCCACCTCATAAGGCTCTCCATATTGATTGGGATATAATATCTCCCCGTTCAGGGCGCCCATCGTGAACTCACCGCCCTGTACAGGCTGCATGGTGAATTCCACGCCATTGACATTGAAGTGCTCGGCGCCCAACACGTTAATTTCGAGTTCGGCCACGTCGCCGGTGTAAACATTAGTGAGCAGAATGACAGCATCGCCGGCAGAGATGCCCGTAATATTGAGCTGCTCGCCGCTGACCGTGCAGGAGACGATGCCCTCACCGCCCTTGACCGAATACTTGCCCCAGCCATGCTTGATGATGACCGATGAACTCTCGCCCACCAATAGGGGCACCCTACGTTTGGCGAAACATACCTTGGGATAGTTGCCCTCGCCGCCGAAGACGAGACGCAGGCCCAGTCGGCTGTTGGACTCAGCAGGCAAGCTGCAGCCATAGGTCAACACATTGCAGTTTTCCTTGCTGCTGGACCAGCAGCCACCGCGACGCAAATGGTGGGTGAGGAGGACAGGGTCATCCATTTCTTCCATAAAGTAATTCTCGAAACCGTCGCTCCAGTCCTGGCACCATTCCCACACATTGCCGTTCATGTCGTGAATTCCCAACTCGTTGGGAGACTTGGTGCCCACCGGTTGAGTACTCTGTGACGGAATGTTGTTGCTGTACCATGCCACCTCGTCGATATTATTGCCTCCGCTATAGGTGGTACTCTGCCTCAGGTTGCCGCCACATGCCGCAAACTCCCACTCGGCCTCGGTGGGCAGGCGGAAGCCTAAGCCTGTCAGCTCGTTCAGCTTGGCAATGAATTCCTGGCAATCTTCCCACGACACTTGTTCTACCGGACGGTTCAGGTCACCCTTGTAGTAGCTCGGGTTGGTGCCCATGACGGCTTGCCACAATTCCTGGGTCACCTCGGTCTTGCCGATGCTGAAGTCTCTCACATAGGTCATGTAGGGGTCGTGAACTTCACCCTCGATGAGGTGGGAGCCTGCTTCCTCGTTACGGCCCAGCGAGAACGCGCCTCCCTCGACAGCCACCATCGTGAAGGTCACACCGTTGACGGTGTACTTCTCAACGGGCTTGACGATGACGGTGACAACAGCGGTAGCGCCAGTGGTGATATCGGTAACTTGGACGGTAGCAGTACCCACGTTCTTGCCACTCACGACAAGCCTGCCGGCCTCGATTGAGCTGGCGAGGTAATCTTCGCCTCCGGCCACAGTATAGCTGCCGTCGCCATTGAGCAGCTCGACCGTCCTCTCCTCACCCACGATTACCGTCACCACGGTCTCGCTGGTACGGAACTTGGGACTGTCGTCCTCGTCAAGGACAAGACGCAGTCCCGTTTGAGAGCTTTCTTCCTGTCCGCCTTGAGAAAATGACACACGGCATTTTGGGGCAGGGCTGCCCCAGCTGCCGCCACGGCGGGCGCGTTGTTCTCCCGAAACGGGTCCAACCGGGTCACTCTGGGCATCACTGTCGTTGCCGTAATAGTATTTGAAGTCCAGACACCATTCCGATACATTGCCGCTCATGTCATACAGGCCCAACTCATTGGGGACCTTGGTGGCCATGGGCTGGGTGCCGTAGAGGTAGATGGCACCGATATCATGCGACGGGATATTATCCCAATACCAGGCGGCTTCCTCAATGTCATTGCTGCCACTATATTTGTAGCCCTTGCTCAGGTTGCCGCCACGGGCAGCATACTCCCATTCGGCCTCGGTGGGCAGGCGGAACTGCTTTCCCGTCATCTCATTCAGCTTGAGGATGAACTCATGGCATTTATCCCATGACATCAATTCCACGGGAAGGTTATCCCTGTACCTGAAGTAACTGGGATGAACACCCATCACGGCGCGCCACAGGTCCTGGCTCACCTCGGTCTGACCGATGGTGAAAGTCGACAAGGTCACCTCGTGAGGGGTGGGAGTTCCCCAATTATCCATGTCCAGATATTCTTCATCGCCTTGGTCGGGCGTGGCGCCCATCGTGAAGGTGCCGCCCTCGACAGTTACCATCGTGAATGACACGCCGTTCACGGTGAAGGTCTGGGTTGCGGGCCTCGGACCGTCACCGGGCCATTTTCCCGATAACAGGTAATCGATCAGGTAGGTCACGTCGGCTATGTTGATGTGACTGTCGGCATCAACATCGGCATTGGCGTCGTTGAAGGACCCTGACGTGCCACCCAGCAAGTGGTCAATCAGGCTAGTCACGTCACTGATGTTGACACTGCCATCATCGTTCACATCGCCTGTCGCGGTAAACGTCCCTTCGGCATGGGCGACCGAGGGCACAGCCAGCACGGCCAATAACATGATGATAGTTCTTAAGATTTTTTTCATGATGTGTTTAGTACATTGGGTTTATGTTAAAAATAAGCTGCAAAAGTAGTTATAAAAATACCAGCCCCCAAACTTTATGCATAATAAAAGAGAGCCAGGCAAAAATAAAAGTGCCAAACGGCTCATGATGAACCGTTTGGCACTCGATGCGGTAACCTAAGGGTCTCTTAGGCAGTCTGATTACTGGAAGGCGTTCTCGCTCAGGCCCTTGCCGCCAATGGCGAGGTCCTTCATGTATTCGGGAACGGGCTTGCCCAGATACTTGTCCACGTAGAGCTTAGCCAGGTACTGGCCGAGCATGAAGCCATGGCCACGCAGGCCGGTCAACAGGCCCACTTCGGGATCGATGATGTAGCGCGGCTCGATGTAGTAGCCGGCCCAGACGGCATGGAAGCCGACCGATGCCAGGTTGGGAATCCACTGGGCAAACATCTCGCTCACGATCTTGAGGAAGGCCTGGCTGTTGTACTTCAGGTTCTGGCGTGCCTCATAGGCGTCGCAGTCGGGTGACGCGCAGCCGATGATTTGACCCGTGTGCAGGAACTGCTGGCCGTAAACGGCATTGAAGCCCTTGTAGTGACGGCGGTCGATAATCATGTCGAGCGAGTCGCCGTTGACACCCATGTTGGGCAGTCGGCGCGTGATGAAGGCCTGGTGCTTGACGGGGAAGAGCTGGGTGTCGATACCGAGCATGTCGGTAAACTTCTCAGCACCCCAACCCATGGCGTTGACAAAGTGGTCGCAGGTGTATTCCACGTAGTGCTTGTCGTGGCGACGCACCAGCACGCGGTATTTGTCACCGGCACGCTGCACGTGCAGCACCTCGCAGTCCTCGAGCACCTCGCCGCCATGCTGCTTGCCCACGGTGCGCACATACTCGATAGTGCGGCCCGGAGTGGCCTGCCAGCAGTTCTCCGAAATCAGCGCGTGGCTGTAGATGTTGTCGTTGGGATTCCAGTAGGGCGAAATCTTCTCGGTGAAGTCCTTGCGGTCGATCATGTAGGCCTCGCTCCAGGCGCGTGAAGCGTCGAGTGAGCGATAGGTAGCGTCGTCGTGAACGAGGTTGACATAGCGGGTCATCTTCAGGTCGATGTTGCAATGCTGCTGGTCGTCGCGGAAGATTTCCAGGTTGTGCATGGCGATGTCGCTGATGTCGGGGTTGGAGAAGGCAGGACGGCCGCCACCGATGCAGCGCCACGTCGAGCCGCGGTCATAGTTCACCAGGATAACGCGCTTGCCGGCCTCGGCAAAGTAGCGGAATGCGGCACTACCGGCCATACCGCCACCGGCAACGAGGATTTCGGTCTCGGCTTTCTCGATAACCGAGCCATGCTCAAACACGAAGGTCTCCTTGCTCTCGCCATTATAGACGTCGCCCAGGGTAACCTGGTTGGCCAGCGGGGCACGCGGGGTGCTGTCGCCGGTCACCTCGATGCCGTGGGCACGCAGAATCTGTTTGGCGCGCGACACACAGCGCTTGCCACGGCAGGGACCCATACCCATGCGGGTGGTGTGCTTGAGCTCGTCCACCGAGATGTACTTGCGGTCGCCAACCACGGCGAGCAGGGTCTGCACATCCACATCCTCGCAGTGGCAGACGAAGGACTTGCCTTCCTCGGGGTCGGTGAGGGGACGCAGGTTCAGGGGCTCGGGATAGCGCTCCTTGAGGATGAAGCCCTTTACCGAGTTCAGGTCATCGACCTGGGTTGCCTGTACGCGGGCCACATTGGTCTTGTTGTCTTTCTTGAGCACCTTCTCGATGAGGCCTTCGCCCACCTTGGCGCCGTTGTCGTCAACGAGGAAGACTTCCTTGCCCTCTTCCACCTCATATTCAACAGGCAGGAAGATGATGTTCTTGCGCTTGTCGTAGCCGAAGATGGCCAGACCGGGGCAGTGGTTCACGCACTGCATACAGCCGATACACTTGTCATAATCGACCACGGGAACCGACGATGTGGTCGGCTTGGTGATGGCACCCTGCGGGCAGGCAAAGGTACAGGGGTTGCAGGCGAAACCATAGAGGCAGTTGATCTGCACATAGGGCTTCAAGGCCATGCGCTCCTCGCTGGGAACGCGCGGCTGGTCGAGCAGACGCACGGGACGCTGCTGCGAGTCGATATACTGGCGGGAAACTTCCAGGTAATCTTCATAGGGGAAACGGATGCCCAGTTCCTGGGCCACCTCATAGGCCACCTGCTTGCCACGCAGCACGGCACTGGTGCCCTCGCCGATGCGGACGGCATCGCCGGCACCATACACGTTGCGGCCAAAGACCGAACGGCCCTTCACGAGCAGCTGGTTGTCGGGAATCAGACCCGTACAGATGTTGATGATGTCGATATCGTCAATCACGCGCTCGGTGCCGGGGATGGGCTGGAAATTCTTGCACTCGGCAATCACGGCGCCCTTGACACCGGTGTAGTCATCGTTGGGGATAGCGCGGATGAGCACGTGTGAGGTCATGATGGGGATACCCAGACGGCGAACGCGGTTGGCCTGAACGGGGAAACCGCCCTCGTGGTCCATGCCCTCGATGATGGCCTTGATGGTAGCACCGGCCTGCATGGCCTGGTAGCTGGTCAGGTAGCCGATGTTGCCGGCACCCACGGTGAGCACGCGCTTGCCCAGCAAGGTGTGCTCCTGGTTCATCATCTTCTGGAACACCGCAGCGGTGTAAACGCCGGGCACGTCATCGTTCTCAAACACGGGCATGAACGGCACAGCACCGGTAGCCACTACCAGATGGTCGGCATCGATATAGCTCACCTCCTGGGTGACGATATTCTTCAGGGCGATGCGGCGGCCTTCGAGCAGGTCCCACACGGTGTTGTTGAGCAGGATGCCGTCATGGTTCTCGCCGGCAAGGGTCTTGGCGATGTCAAAACCGCGCATGCCACCAAACTTCTGGTCCTTCTCAAAGAAGAAGAACTGGTGGGTCTGCATATTGAACTGACCACCCTCGGTAGCATTGTTGTCCACCACGATGTTGGGGATACCCAGCGCGGTGAGCTGCTCGCGGCATGCCAAGCCGGCAGGGCCGCCGCCGATGATGGCAACAGTGGTCTTGTAAATCTTGGTTTCACTGGCTGCACGGGGCTTGCCCTCGGGCATATAGTCCTTGGGGATTTCGCGCACCTCTTTCACACCGTCAACACTGGTGATGCAGATGCGGCGCACCTGGCCGTCGACGAGCATCTCGCAGGCACCGCACTTGCCGATGCCGCACTCCAGACTGCGGTTGCGGCCGCTGGTGCTGTGGCTGTGCACAACAAATCCTGCCTGATGAAGGGCGGCAGCTATGGTTTTGCCTTTTTGACCGCGAACGGTTCTCCCTTCAAACTGGAATTCCACGTATTCTTCTTTTGGAAGGTCAAGAATAGGATGATTCTCAATTTTATACATAATGACTGGTTTATATATGGTTATCGTTTTTAATTCGGCCTTTCATCCCCATTGCAGCCAAGCGGCAATCCTGTCATAACACAGGCACCGCGTCACCACCATGAGTATACTCTATAACACCCTGGACAACAAGTTGTTGCCAGGGAGATTGATGTGTCAGAGATTTCACCTGATTGAATAAGTAAAGCAAACAAAACTCTGATGACACGGCAAATTTAGCTATAATTCCCGACTTATCAGCCAGTCAAGAAAAAAAAGTGAATAAAATTATTGATGTCCAAGTAAAGCCAGCGGCAACCAGAGCTGGTCCTAGCCCCGTCAGGGGCGACCAGGGCTTAGGCAGGGGTGTAGCGAGGCGAAGCCGAGTGAAACCCCTGCAACAGTCAACACACCCGTCCAAGCCCCGTTAGGGGCGACAGTAGGTCCTTGAAACAAATTCCCCAAAACCTATCCACGAATAAAAACCACACGAAAAAACAGGGCACACACATCCCTCAAGCCTAATCTTGAGCAGTGGTGCCCCGTTTTACTTTCTTTCCTTAATATGGGAAGCCCGTAAGCGCTAATTCTGCGAAGCGCGCACGGCACGCACGGTTAAGCCGTTGCAGCGGCTGCCGCCACCAAATTCAAAGAATTCCCATGACAAGTGAATGCCCGCTGCACCGGTCGAGGGGACGGGTGGCAGATTGAGCGTGCGTGACCAGTAGAAGCCCTCCTCGCCCACATAGTCGAGATCATAGGCCAGGCGGATACCCGAAGCAGGGAAGAACACCGTGTTACCATTGGGGCCGGTCACCATCTGGCCATTCATGCCGTTTAGCTGTGTCCACTCCCAAGTGCAGTAATCAAATAATTCAAAGATCTGGTCACGGGACGGCATGCGCCACTCGGGGCCCATGTTCACATAGGCAGCATCGTCCTCAGGATCCAGTTCGGTCTTGTTATCAATCTCGCCGTTAGTGCTCTTGGTGTTGTACTTGGACAAATAGATTTTCCCGTTTTCAACATATACCCACGCCGTGGTCTCCCACCAGTAGTATTCCTTGTTGGGCACAACCTCACCCCAGGCAAAGTAGTCGCCGCAGTCCTCGGGGTTGACGGCACCCACGTTGCTCGTCGCCCACAGCGTACCGCTGGGCAAGCCCAGGTCAACGCTCTCATATTCGGGAGGCGTCACGGGGTCATCGGGCCATGAACCTTTTAACAGGTAATCCACCAGGCTGGCCACGTCAGAGATCGCAACCACCCCATCAAGGTCCACATCACCCTCGGCAACACCCTGCAGCAGGTTGTCAACCAGGCGGGCAACATCAGCAATACCAACCATGCCGTCCTGGTCCACATCACCACGGACAGACTCCTGAGCACCGGCACTAAACGAGGCCGACATCAACAATACCAATACAACTAAAAAAGAGCTAAATTTCTTCATCATGTTCTTGAATATAATTTGGATTATCTTGTTTTTACATCCGCAAAATTAGTGGTATTTTTCCATTCCACAAAGATAAACCGCTATCAGAATCTTTTTTAGTTGACGTTCAGCAGGCAGTCAATCAGGGCGGTGTGGTAGCCTGATTTTATCTATTTTATTAATAATTTTGTTGAATTTCTCGAGCGAAGCTCGATTAAAGCTTTTAGGCGTTAGTTTTGCAACACCCTGCTATACAACATCAGATAACTTTTGCTAGTTCTGCGGGGCGCGCACGGGGCGCACGGGGTGCCCGACAAAGCGGCTGACGCCGTTTTCGGTCACTTCGTTCATATAGCAGTACAGGTAGTAGGCGACCGACGGCCACATCGAATAGATTGTGCCTGTCCAGTAGTGGCAGTAAAGGTTCGCCCCCACGAGCGAATTGCCGTCACGGTAACCTGCAGCGGGCAAAAAGATTTTATTGCCGTTGGGACCGGTAACCAATTGGCCGTTCACACCGTTGCGCTGCGCCATCGTCCACGTGCATTTGTGGATCAACTCGTTCATCTGCTCCTGGGTTGGCGTGCACCACATCGGGCCCCAGTTCGCCCAGGCGGCATCATCGTCCGGTTCCAGCGCGGCCTTGTTGTCAACCGTACCGTATTCGCTGGCGGTGCAGTACTTCGTCAACGAGTTTTTGCTGCCGTCGCACCACATGTAGGTGCTCCAGTCATAACAGGACTTGGGCGCGGTCTCGCCCCAAGCGAAGTAGTCGCCATAATCCTCGGGGTTGCCGGCACCCACGTTGCAAGTGGCCCACATCGTTCCGCTGGGCAGCCCCAGGTCAACGTACTCGTGGTAGCCCCACATATTGTCGCCCTGGATGATGGCGATGATCGCATTGATGTCGGCGATGTTGATTTCGCCATCACCATTCACGTCGGCAGCAGCCGAATCACCACTTTTTTCCTGTATGACACCAACCACGGCATTCACGTCGGCAATATTGACCTCGCCGTCACGGTTCACGTCGCCGGGAATCAAGTTTTCCACAATCAGCCCGAAATAGGGATTCCAGTTCTCGTCGGCGCGATAGGCATGAGCCGTCCCAAACCGCACATGAAGCGTACGGCCCGAATAGTCTGAAGGCCCCGAAGGATTGTCAGGCTCCAGGTAGAATATATAGCGGCCCATTGTAACGGCCGAGGGGTCAGCAATGTAGCAATATACGTCAGACAGGCTTGTGCATTTCTCAAACGCCCAGTTGCCAATCGAGGTGACCGATGCGGGTATCGTCACGCTTGACAAACTGGTGCAGCTAAGGAAAGCGATCTCGTCGATTGAGGTGACCGAAGCGGGTATCGTCACGCTCGAGAGGCTACTGCAGCCAAAGAACGTTGCGTAAGTAATAGATTTAACCGAGTTGGGAATCGACACACTCTGCAGGCCACTGCATTCATAGAACGCTCCCGAAGCAATCGAGGTGACCGAGTTGGGAATCGTCACACTCTGCAGGCCACTGCAGCCACTAAACGCACTGTAATCAATGCGAGTGACAGAGTTGGGAATCGTTATGCTCACCAGGGTACTGCAGCCACTAAACGCTGAATTTCCGATGGCAGTGACCGTGGTGGGAATAACGGTGTTTTGACAACCTGCTATCAGGGTATTGCTTGCTGTCTCGATGATGGCGTTACAATCATCGCGTGAGTCATAGATTGGATTTGTACTATCCACCTTCATACTCACCAAGCCACTGCAAGAATCAAACGCCATATTGCCAATCGAGGTGACCGACGATGGAATCGTCACGCTCGGCAGACTGCTGCAGCCCGAAAAAGCGCCACTGCCGATAGTAGCGACCGAATTGGGAATTGTCAAATCGGTCACACTGCTGCAATTATCGAAAGCATATCTTCCAATCGAGGTGACCGACGGGGGAATCGTTATACTCGTCAGACTGCTGCAGCTACGGAACGCGGCCTCGCCGATTGAGGTGACCGACGGGGGAATCGTTACACTCGGCAGGCTGCTGCAGAGGGTAAACACATATCTCCCGATAGAAGTGAGGGAATTAGATATCGTCACGCTCTGCAAACTAGTGCAGTGACAGAACGCATTGTCGCCGAGGGAGGTGACCGAGTTAGGAATCGTCACACTCGTCAATCCGCTGCAATTATCGAAAGCAGAGTTCCCAATCGAGGTGACCGAGTTAGGGATCGTCACGCTCGTCAAGCCTTTACAGTACAAGAACGCTTCGTGACCGATCGAGGTGACCGACGGGGGAATGGTAACACCCGTCAAGCCATGGCAGTAAGCAAACACATAGTAGCCGATGGACGTCAAGGAGTTGGATAGCGTCACGTTCGTCATCCCAACGCAATGCGCGAAAGCTCCGTCGCCGATGGTGGTGACCGAGTTAGGGATGATCACGCTTAAAAGGCCATCACAGCCCAAGAACGCATTAGCGCCTATCGAGGTGACCGAATTACCGATAGTCACACTCATCAGTTTATTGCTGTGAGCGAACGCTCCGGCACCAATCGAGGTGACTGAATTGGGAATCGTTACACTGGCCGGGCAGCCGCACTGAGCGAACGCTCCGACACCGATGGCGGTAACAGTGCCCGGGATGACGGTGTTACTACAACCTGCAATCAACGTGTTGCTTGCCGTCTCGATGATCGCGTTGCAATTGTCACGGGAATCGTAGGTCGGGTTGCCACTGGCCACCACGAGACGTGACAGGTAGAGACAACCCGCGAACAGAGTTTGGCCAATAGAGGTAACCGAGTTGCCGATGGTCACACTCGTCAGATTACTGCAATCCTCGAATACTTCGTCAGAGAGCGCTGTGACAGAGTTGCCAATGATTACGCTCGTCAGACCACTGCAATAAGCAAACGCACCATTGCCAATAGTGGTAACCGAGTCGCCGATATCGACATGCTTCAAACCGCTGCACTCCCCGAAAGCATAGTGGCCAATGGAAGTAACCGAATTGGGAATCGTCACACTGGTCAGGCCAACGCAGCCACCGAATGCGCAGTCGCCGATAGCGGTGACCGAGCCCGGGATGACGGTGTTTCTACAACCGGCAATCAGCGTGTTGCTTGCCGTCTCGATGATGGCGTTGCAATCGCCACGGGAATCGTAGGTCGTGTTTCCACTGGCCACCACGATGCTCGTCAGGCCGCCACAGTGAATGAACACGCTGCCGCCGATGGAGGTGACCGAGTTAGGAATCGTCACACTCATCAGGCCACTGCACTCCCTGAAAGCATAGTGGCCAATGGTCTTAACCGAGTTGGGTATCGTCACCCCAGTCAGTTCTTTACAGCCTGCAAAAGCATTGTCGCCGATGGTGGTGACCGGGTAGGCCACGGTGTTGTAGCTGACGTTCCAGGGGATGGTCAGAGAGCCGGCAATGGAGCGGTCACAAGACACGACTCTGGCTTCGTTGTCAGCGATAGTGTATCTGATGCCATCTAACTCAACGTAATCGGCACCGGTGGCGGCTGCAGGCAATAGCAGCGCCAGCAGCAACAGGGCTGATGTGATAAAACTTCTCATAGTCGGCTTGGGTGTATTTTGTGTTGTTACTGGATATGTTCATTCCGAGGTATTCTCGGGCACGGTCACTGCGTCAGAATAAAGTTGATAATTGCATTAATGTCGGCGATGTTTACCTCGCGGTCACCGTTCACGTCGGCCTCGGGTAAATCATAATCTTCCAGAATGACGTTGACGACAAAATTCACGTCGGCGATGTTCACCTCGCCATCGCGATTCACGTCGGGACGACATGCCATGCTGTTGACTTGAATGCAATAGATCTCGCCACAAGCCTCGCATGTCCTGGTCTTGTTGGCTACTCTGTAGCGCATATAATAGATGCCTGCCTCGTTGAAAGTATAATCAATCTCGTCCTCGTTGAATTGCAGGATGATGTCTTCAAAGTCGGGATCCGTTGCCATCTCCCATACGCTATGGCCCACCGCGTCGGTAGGCTTGCCTGCAAACAAGAGTTCTAATGGAGCCGTTCCCATAAGCACTCCATCCATGATGTCCACGTTGTACTTTGGAGTGACTGTGGAGCGGCAGTCCACTGCCTGGGTGAAGTAATACTCACTCTCGAGGGCTAGTTCATGTCCCCATGACTCAATGAAACGGTCGCCAGTGAGCACGAAACAGGTGCCGCACAGTGGTGGCACAATCTCAATGCCCTCGTCCAGGGAGGCAAAATTCTCGACGGTTTCTTCCTCCGACCAACACCCATAATAGTCATTCCACACCAGGGTGTAGTATATCAATTTGATTTCGCGGTCGAGCACTTGTCGGTTGCCGTTTACAGTGTAGTAATAGATGGCGTCGGCGTGTCCGTCGACGTTAATCGTGAGCAGATTGCACGGGTCGTCGTCATTGATGTACACGTCATTCAACTCCATGTAGTGGTCGGCATAGTTGACTACCCAGTAGTAACTGATTTTGGAGCCTTCGGTGATTCTGTAGCCCGTATTGGGAATGACATGATTGAGCGTGGTGAGGTTGCCGGTATGGGTAATATCGGTGAGCTCCTCGATGAGGAGTTGACCGCTACTGTAGTCAAATCTTTCCCATGTCACCGCATCATCGGTCGATGCAGTATAGTTCATCTTTACCCCGTCGGTATTGTAAACGACAAAGATCTTATCCAGGCCGGTGCTCTCCTCGGGTATCACCTCGATGACAGGATACTGCCCCACACCGGTAAATGTAGGTATCACGTCATCCTTAATCTCTCCAAAATAGGGATACCAGTTCTCGTTCGTCTGATAGGCCATGGTCGTGCCTTGCGGCACATGCAGCGTGCGGCCCGAGTAGTTTAGATCCGTTAAATGAAAAATTGAGCTTGCATAGGTCACTCTCGATGGGTCGGTAATGTGACTATACACATCTGTCAGCCCGCTGCAGCCCCAAAACGCCCAGTCACCGATGCTGGTGACCGAGTTGCCAATGGTGATGTCGGCCAGAGCAGTGCAAGCATAGAAGGCGCTCCTACCGATAGTGACGACCGAGTTGGGGATATTCACGCTGGTCAGGCCTTTACAGTACAAGAACGCTTCGTCACCGATCGAGGTGACCGAGGTGGGAATCGTCACGCCCGTCAAGCCACGGCAGTAAGCGAACACATAGTAGCCGATGGACGTCAGGGAGTTGGATAGCGTCACGCTCGTCAGGCCAACGCTATGCGCGAATGCTCCGTCACCGATGGTGGTGACCGAGTTAGGGATGGTCACGTTCGTCAGGCCATCACAGCTATAGAAGGCATTACGGCCTATCGAGGTGACCGAATTACCGATCGTCACACTCATCAGTTTATTGCTGTGATAGAACGCTGCATTTCCTATCGAGGTGACCGAATTGGGAATCGTCACATTTGCCGGGCAGCCGCACTGAGCGAACGCTCCAGCACCAATGGCGGTGACAGTGCCCGGAATGACGGTGTTACTGCAACCGGCGATCAGCGTGTTGCTTGCCGTCTCGATGATGGCGTTGCAATCGCCACGGGAATCGTAGGTCGGGTTTCCGCTGGCCACCGCGAGACGCGACAGGGAGAGACAACGCCTGAACAGACTTTGGCCAATGGAGGTGACCGAATTGCCGATGGTCACACCCTTCAGGCCAGTGCAACCATCGAATACTTCCTCCGAGAGCGTTGTAACCGAGTTGGGAATTGTCACACTGGTCAGGCCAACGCAAGCCGAGAATGCAGCGTAGCCAATAGTGGTAACCGAGTTGCCCAAATCGACATTCATTAAGCCACTGCACTCCCTGAACGCATAGTGGCCAATGGAAGTAACCGAGTTGGGAATCGACACACTGGTCAGGCCAACGCAGCCACCAAACGCCCAGTCGCCGATGGCGGTAACCGTGCCCGGGATAGCTGTCCGCATGCAACCGGCAATCAGCGTGTTGCTTGCCGTCTCGATGATGGCATTGCAATCGTCACGGGAATCGTAGGTCGTGTTTCCACTGGCCACCACGATGCTCGTCAAGCCCTCACAGTGAAAGAACGCGCTGCTGCCGATGGTTGTGACCGAGTTGCCGATGGAAACACTCGTCAGCCCACTGCAGCCATCAAACGCATAAGTGTCGATGATGGTAACCGAGTTAGGAATCGTCATGCTCGTCAAACTCTGGCAACCGGCGAATGCATAGGTGCCGATGGAGATGACCGAATTGGGAATTGTCACCTCAGTCAATTGTTGGCAAGCATTGAAAGCATAGCTGCCGATGGCAGTGACCGGGTAGGCCACGCCGTTGTAGCCGACAGTCGAGGGGATGGCCACATTGCCGGCACGGGAGCGGTCACAACGCGAGACACTGGCTTCGTTGTCAGCGATAGCGTATCTGATGCCGTCTAACTCAACGTAATCGGCTGCGGCGGTAGCCGGCAGCAGCAGTGCCAGCAGCAACAGGGCTGATGTGATAAAACTTCTCATTTTGCAATATTTGTTCTGTGGGTAATCATTTCTTGATTTGTTCACTTGCTGACCACAAATATACGCAATTAAGGCTTTGCGCCAAAGGCATCTTGAACGTTTTTCGCCAATCTCCTTGAATTTCTTCTAAATATGTAAAAAATTTTGACAATAAGCGACTTTTACACGGGCTTAATGACAGGAAAAAGCCAAACGACCCCTGACAGGTCATTTGGCTCTAGATGGTGTGAGGGTGTTGCAAAACTAACGCCTGAAAATTTTGAGGGTGTTGCAAAACTCATTTGAAACAACTATAAATCGGACTGCGGACGAAAAATTAAACAGAATTTTGTATAGAATTCAATTAAATAAATATTTATTTTGATTTTGTTAATAATTTTCTATAATTTCTCGAGCGAAGCTCGATTAAAGCTTTCAGGCGCTAGTTTTGCAACAGTTTCCACAGTTGTGTCAAAGCCTCGATGTTAATTCTGCGGAGCACGCACGGCACGAATGGTAAAGCCGAAGTAACGATTGCGATTCCATGCTGTAAAGTATGCCCCGTTAAAGTAGATGTAACGAGCGACATTACTGTCATCGCTAAAGATATCAGTTGACCAGAAGTAGCCGTAGTTGCCAACGCGCTCGTACTCACTGCCGTTGATCTGGCCAGCAAGCGGAAAGAATACCGTGTTGCCATTGGGACCCGTGATAAGCGCACCCATCACTCCGTTAATCTCCAACCTCTGAGTAGTGCAGATGTTTTTCAGCTCCAACAGCTGCTCCATTGTCGGCATGCGCCACGAGGGTCCCCAGTTGACGTAGGCAGCATCGTCCTCGGGGTCCAACACGGTCTTGTTGTCAACAATGCCGCACGCGCCGTCGATGCAGTACTTGGTCAACGTCGAATCCGCACCGTTGCACCACTTGTAGGTGCTCCAGTCATAAACCTCCTTAGGTTCCACCTCTCCCCAGGCGAAGTAGTCGCCGTATTCCTCGGGACTCGTGGCACCCAGGTTACATGTCGCCCACAGCGTGCCGCTGGGCAGCCCCAGGTCAACCCACTCGTGCTCATCGGGTCAGGAGCCTTGTAACAGGTAATCAATCAGACTGCTCAGATCGCTGATGTTCACCTGCCCATCCTGACTCACATCACCACGGGGATAATTCTGTGCATTGGCTGTAATCGAAGCCAACATCATCAATAATACAGCAAATAATGTGCTAAACTTTTTCATATCAATTTTATTTTAATGGGTTTATAACTATTTACTCGCAAAATTAATGATAAAAGACGTGGTTTCAAACTTTTTCTACAACAAAAACCCATATCCCGTCATCACCAAAGCGCGAAAGAAACCCGAACCGGCACCCCAGCCCCTCACAAAAAGGAAAACAATAAATACAACAAATACGATGGCATCCGCGCCCCTAAAAAATAAAGACAACTCATACAACTCAAACAACTGGCTTCCGCACCCTGTTGGCTATTCAGGATGCGGATGCTTCTCTAAACTCTAAACCCTAAACTCTAGACTGCGAGCGCAGCTCGCATAATCGCGGATGCTTCTCTAAACTCTAAACCCTAGACTCTAGACTGCGAGCGCAGCTCGCATAATTAGTTAAATTCGCGAAATTCGTAGTTTTAAATTCGCAGTCTGGTTTACTTGAAGATCTTTTGGGCGAACATGGTTAAGTAAATGCGCCAGTTGCGCCAGATGTGGCCTCCGTCGGTTTCTACATACTCATATTTGTAGCCCTTGGAATCCCAGTAGTTGCGCAGATCTACGGTACTCTGATAGAGGAAGTCGGTCTTGCCCATGCCCATCCAGTACAGTTTGGGCTTGCTGCCAAAGAGGCGTGCCGACTGCTGTGCAAAGTCGGGGTCATTCTTGATCTGCTCGGCGAAGGACTGGTTCCTGGACCCCGTGCCCAGGTGCAGACCGGCCGAGAACAGGCCATAGTAGTCGAACGTTGTGGGATAACTCAGGCTGATGGCAAAAGTGTGACCGCCACCCATCGACAAGCCGCACACGGCACGGCCCTCACGCTTCTTGACAGTGCGGTAATGGGCATCGACATAGTTCACGATATCCATGAAGCTGGCAGGGATACTGGCAACGGCAGGTGCCGTGGGGCCTGTGCCGCTGTTCCCGAAGCCGGGGGTGTACATGCCAAATGACCACTCGCCCGGTGCTGCCTGGCAGTTGGGGTTGCCGTTGGGCATAACGACAATCATCGGCTTGGCCTTGCCCATGGCAATGAGGTTGTCAAGGATCTGTGCGGCGCGTCCCAGTTCGCTCCAGGCATTCTCGTCACCGCCGGCGCCGTGCAACAGATACAGCACGGGGTACTTGCCGCCCTTGTCATAGCCAGGCGGGGTGTAGATGGTCATGCGGCGTTGCATCTTGAGCGTCGGACTGTTGTACCACACCTTCGAAAGGTTGCCGTGGGGCACCTCGTTCACGCGGTACAGGTCACCCTTGTCACCCTTCTGCTCGCTGACGATGAAAATGTTGGTAAACGATACGATATCGCGGTTCACATAGATGTTGGCCGGGTCTTTCACGCCCGTCATGCCATCGATGTTGAACGTGTAACTGTACAGTTCAGGGGCCAATTTATCGGTGGTGTAAGTCCATACGCCTCCAGGTCCCTCGGTCAATGCAGCCACCCCGGGAGCATCATACTTGCCGCGGCCGGGCACCTCGATGGTGCGTGTGGGCAAGAAGTCGCCGGTCACCTCCACCTTGACGGCCTTGGGGGCAAACAGGTTGAAAGTCACTGTGCCGTCGGGGTTGACGACAGGAGATTGAACGTTGGCGTTATTAAAGAGTTTCTCCTGCGCCGTGGCGCTCAGGCAGCACATTGCCGCAAGAGCCATAATCATGATTATTCTTTTCATGCGATTACTATTTTAAAAATTTGTGATGATCAAAACATTAAATTCATTCACCCTGTAAACAACAAGTACGCAAATTTCGCAATAATCCTTGAAGCACACAAACATTTTGCCCAAGAATTACCGAATAAACTGACGGATGCCATCAGCCGGGACCCATTCGGCGCCATCACAAAGGTCCGTCCCAATGATGCACCACCCCCGCAGCCATCACCATCCCAGAAAAGTCATCATATGGTATCCTGCCTCCTAAAAGCAGAATAACACATTCGCCCAGCAAAAGACACAATTATTCAAAAAAAACGCTTACTTTTGCATCAAGCATTAATCATAACCATTTTGAATAATAACTATGGCCAGCAAAAAACAAGACAACCGAGTGCAACCACGCTTGAAGAATAAGGGTGTCATCGTAGACCTGTTCGTTCTATGGCTCGCTTTGACCGCACTTTCATGTGCCGCCATCAATCTTCACATTTCCCTAAATAAACTGGAGCCAAAAGAAGAAGAAGAAGAATGACCCATCACTAGTGGTTATGTCTAAAATCCTTCAACAGAGCTGAATTCAAAATGACACAGAATTCAGCTCCGATAATCTTTGCAAGGTACTCCACCAGTCGCACAACTGAGTCCTAACACTTGCGGGACAACCAACAGCGCCGCTGGCCAGCAGGTGTCAATCTCGGTTGACATTTTTGGCAACCTTATTTAGGGCGTTACTTGCCCCCAAAAATTACATCAAAAGAGCCGTCCCTATCCTCCCTTTGATGGCCAAAGCGAAACGACGCCATCACAATGCCCTATCCCAATGACACACCTTTCCCATAGATGCCACCAACCATAAGCGCCATCAAAAGATCTATCCCTATCTCCCTTCTGGGAAAAGACAAGGTTTTGGGCATGAAAAAGCCCACTTGAAGGAAAAAATTAACAAGTATTAACAGATTTCCGTTGAATTCTTCCTTTCAATGTTACCATAAAGTAAGTGGGTAGTTTTGCCCATCGATTTATCTAACAATAATTTAATTATAAAATTATGGGAAGAAAACGAGTCCATATCGCACCTAGTGTGAACATTGACCTGGACGGAAATCTGATTTCCGAGAAGAAAGAGAAAGACGCCAATGAGTTGACGCTGTTGCAAACCATTGAGCGCGTGGTGGAATTGTCCAAGGACAGCGAGCTGGATGATGAATTCCTGGAGAGCGCTGAGCCTGAACTGACCCTATTGTCGTCACGACTTGGTGTGACCCCTGTCCAGGCTGTGCTGTTTTCCATCTGCCTGGATTGCGGTCCCTACCGCGTCAATTATGGCGACCTGGCTTGTCATCTCGATATGGGCAATGTGAGGGTGCTGAGCTACGGAAAGGACCTTGACGCGCTGGTGCGACGCCGCCTGCTCCGCTACCGCAATGTGGAGGACGGGGATACTGTCGGCGTCCCCACTAATGTGCTCAAGGCCTTGAAAAATGACGAGGTTCCCGAGTTGCCCAAAATCAAGGGGCTCGATGTGTTTGAGTTCTTCGAGGCGGTGAACCGCATCTTCAACGACCTGATTGATGATGCCGCCACCGTCGATGACGTGCGACAGGGACTCGAAGAGCTTGTCGCCGCCAATCCCAAGTTGGAGTTTGTCAAGCGCCTTCGTGCACTCAAGGTCAGAGGAGTCAACTGGTTGATTCTTTTCTACTTCATCCACCTCTGTGTCAATAAGGACGATAACCGCATCCGCTACGGCGAACTGAGTCTGCTCTTCACCCGCCAGAGCCATTTCAGCGAGGCGCGCAGTGCGCTGCGCAGTGGTGACCATCCATTGATGGTGAAGAAACTCATCGAACACGTTTGTGAAGACGGCATCGCCGACCCCACGACCTACTGCCTCACCAGTTCGGCCAAGCGTAACCTGTTATGTGAGCTCAATCTCAAGACCAGCGATGTCAGAATCTCCGATTTGCGCCATCCTGCCGACCTCACCCCCAAGGAGATGTTCTATCCCGCCGAAGTCTGGAAGCAGGTGGTGGAACTGTCGTCGTTCCTCTCGCAGGAGAAATACGGCGAGATTCACGAGCGGATGCAGCAGCAGGGATTCCGTCAGGGCTTTGCGTGCCTGTTCTACGGCGGCCCCGGCACGGGCAAGACCGAGACCGTCTATCAGTTGGCGCGCCGCACGGGTCGCCCCATTATGACGGTCGATGTGCCGCAAATCAAG
>CADBDH010000007.1 GCA_902793405.1 uncultured Bacteroidales bacterium
TTTCAGATACCTTACAGCACGTTTAAGCAGTGCTTCGTCTTCAGCTATCACGCCCATAGCTCGATATATTTCTGCGTTTAATTGTATTGGTGTCATAATTGGAATGGCTTTGATTATGAATACAAAGATACTATTTTATTTCATCTTAGCAAATATTATTCCAACAAAACGGCATTTAGAGAAATTATTACAGTAAATGGTGTAAAAAAAGACGGTCGCGGGTGAATGCACCTGCGACCGTCAACATGAGGTTTTTTCTGGGTGTTATAATGATTGTTAGTATTTTTAGTTTTTAGTCCTTAGTCCTTAGTTGTTAGTTTGTTGGCGGATACCAACTCCTAACTCCTAACTCCTAACTCCTAACTCACTTAATGATTCCCATCTGCTTGCCGATCTTGATGAATGCGTTGATGCACTTGTCGAGGTGCTCACGCTCGTGACCGGCAGATACCTGTACGCGGATGCGGGCCTGGCCCTTGGGAACAACGGGATAGTAGAAACCGGTAACGTAGATGCCTTCCTTCTGCAGCTCGGCAGCGAAGTCCTGCGACAGCAATCATCTTGTCACGGAAGTAGTTCACGTTGTCCACGAGCTTGTCGTGCAGAGCGTTGCTCTCCTTCAACATCTTGAACATCTCGATGCTGGCACCAACGATGCCGGGAGCGATGCTGTTGCTGAACAGGTAGGGACGTGAGCGCTGACGCAGCATGTCGATGATCTCCTTGCGGCCAGTGGTGAAACCGCCCATGGCACCGCCGAAGGCCTTGCCCAGCGTGCCGGTGAAGACGTCGATGCGGCCATAGATGTTGTACTGCTCGGCTACACCGTGGCCGGTCGGGCCAACGACACCTGCCGAGTGTGACTCATCGACCATGACCATGGCGTCATATTTCTCGGCCAGGTCACAGATCTTGTCCATGGGAGCCACGTTGCCGTCCATCGAGAAGACGCCGTCCGTAGCGATGATGCGGAAGCGCTGCTCCTGAGCCTGCTTGAGGCACTCCTCGAGTTCGCCCATGTCGGCGTTGGCATAGCGGTAGCGTTTTGCCTTGCACAGACGCACACCGTCGATGATCGAAGCGTGGTTCAGCGAGTCGCTGATGATGGCGTCCTCCTCGGTCAACAGGGCCTCGAACAGACCGCCGTTGGCGTCAAAGCATGAGCCGTAGAGGATAGCATCCTCGGTGTGGAAATAGTCGGCAATGGCAGCCTCCAGTTCCTTGTGGATATCGCTGGTACCGCAGATGAAGCGTACCGATGACATACCGTAGCCATGGTGTGACATGGTCTCGGTAGCGGCCTTGATCAGGCGGCTGTTGTCGCTCAGACCCAGATAGTTGTTGGCACAGAAGTTCAGCACCTCGTCATTGGGCTTCACCTTGATGTCGGCGCGCTGCGGGGTGGTGATGATGCGTTCGTTCTTGTACAAACCGGCAGCCTGGATGTCGGCAAGCTCCTTCTGGAGATGTTCCTGGAATTTTCCAAACATGATAAAAATCTATTTTAAAAGGTTTGACATTAATAGTATGCTCTAATTTGGTGCAAATTTACAGCAAGTCATGGACTAAACAAAATGAAAAATAGTTTTATTTAAAATTTTGTTTGATTTCCCGTGCGTAGCACGATCTGCCGATGCGGACAATGCCTCAATCATTATCGGCACTCGACGCGACACGGCCTTGGCGCATGGGAGTGAACGATTGCTGGTGCTCGCTGCTCTGCTCCTGCTCGACCTGATTCTGCTCCGCTGTGCGGTTGTGGCGCTTGCGGTGGTGCCAGCGGTCGCTGGTGGGCTGCTGCTCCTCTTCCTGCTTAGTGACGATGGTGCCGCTGCCCAGCCGCTTGCCGCCGTTCAGGGCATAGAGTTCGTATTGCTCGATGATGTTAATGAGCTTGGCGGGATAGTTGACGTCCTCGGCATATCCGCAGTCCCTCAGGCCTTGAGCCCAGCTGCGGTAGTCGGTCACGTCAAGCTGGTAGAGCACGCTGTAGCGAGGGCCCTTCAGGAACTTGGCGTGGTCGAGGAAGGAATCCTCGGGGGCGCCATACTTGCGGTAACCCACTTGCTTGAGCGAGTCACTGGCGCCGTAAACCTCTCCACTCCAGTGGTAGGCCTTGATGCCGAAGTGGTTGTTGGCCTCCAGGGCCATCTTGCTCTGGCCCACGCTGCTCTCGAGAATGCCCTGGGCCAGCGTGATGCTTGCAGGCACGCCAAAGTCCTTTTCATGCTGCAAGGCTACCGCCTTGTAACGCTCGATGTAGTCCAGATAACGTTGCTGTTTGGTCTGCGCAGGCGCCGAAATGGCACAAAACAGCGCAAAAATCAAGCAAAAATGCGATATTTGCTTGCTTATCGAAAAAAAATCTATAATTTTGCGTTCAAAGTTCAAACTCATAATTTCGTCATGACCGAAAAGAAAATCACCACAAAGGTACGAGTTTATTCTTATAATGAACTCACCGAGGAGCAAAAAAAATTAGTGGACCTTGCTCGAGAGGCCACCATGCACTCCTATTCGCCCTATAGTAACTTCAAGGTGGGCGCTGCCTTGATGCTCGATAACGGAGAGGTGTTTATCGGTGCTAATCAGGAGAATGCGGCCTTTGCCGGCATCTGCGGAGAGCGCGCCGCGCTCTATTCGGCTGGCGCCAATTTCCCCAATATTCCCGTGAAGGCTGTGGCCATCACTTCTTTCACCAGGGGCGATTTTGTTGAAGAACCCACGGCTCCCTGTGGCGTGTGCCGCCAGGCCTTCCTGGAATTTGAGAAAAACGGCCATCCCATCGAGCTCATCCTTGCAGGCAAAGAGAAAATCTATATCCTCGACAGCTTCAAGGACACCATGCCCCTGTCCTTCACCGAGTTCTAACCCGGCCTTGGCTCCCCCCGCTGGCAAGTCCAGCCCATCCTGTCCATCCAGTACCTCCTGTCCATCCTGCTAGTGCAAGCCATGGCTTGTACGCGGTTTCCTGTGCCGTGACTCTGTCGCGGCCCCTTGCCCTAGCAACTAAATCAAAATAAATTTTGTTTTCCGCTCGGCTTGCACTACCTTTGCCTTGCGGCGAAAGTAGGCTTCGCCTTGGGAAAATCAAAATAAATTTTGTTTTCCGCTCGGCTTGCACTACCTTTGCAGGTTGTAATCACGAAAACCTAAAGAACTACAAGATATAATGAAAAGTAACTTAGACAAGAAACTGATTGGGTCGTTGTCGCTGGGCGACGTGATCCACTTCTTGATTGCGGTAATCGTTTTTGCCGCAATTTCATGGATTTACTTCTATCCCAATGATGTGAACGGCGATGTCCTGCAGCAGCACGATATCATGCAAGGTATTGCCAACAGTCAGGAAACCAAGGCTTTCCAGGAGCAGACTGGCGAGAAGTCATGGTGGACCGACGCCCTGTTTGGCGGTATGCCCACATTCCAGATCGCTCCATCCTATGAGGGCACGTTGTGGCTCAATCCCGCCTCGGCGCTCTACCGCCTCTATTTCCCCACGCCTGTGAGCTGGATTTTCCTGCTCATGCTGGGATTCTTCCTGCTCATGCTGGCCTTTAAGGTCAAGTGGTACTATGCTGTGCTGGGCGCTATCGGCTATGCCTTCTCCAGTTACTTCTTCATCCTGATGGGTGCTGGCCACATCTGGAAACTCATGGTGCTGGCCTATATCCCGCCCACCATAGCCGGCATCGTGTGGTGCTACCGTGGCAAGTACCTGGGTGGTGCTGCCGTGGCCGCCTTCTTTGCAGCCCTGCAGCTGGCTAGCAACCACGTGCAGATGACCTATTACTCGATGTTCCTCATCGTGGCACTGGTCATTGCTTATCTGGTCAAGGCCATCATCGACAAGCAGGTGGGCCGCTGGTGCATCGCCACCGCTGCCCTGGCCGTTGCCGCCGTCCTGGCGTTGGCTGCCAACTCGCCCAACCTCTACCTGACTTATAAATATGCCCAGGAGACCATGCGCGGTGGCCACAGCGAACTCACACCGACGGGCGAGGATGCCGCCAATGCCCTGCCCACCAAGGGTGGTCTCGACAAGGACTACATCACCCAGTGGAGCTACGGCAAGGGCGAGACCTTCACCCTGCTCATCCCCAACGTGAAGGGTGGTGCAACCATCAAGCCTGAGCATGGCGATAACCGCATGCTGGCCCTGAGCGATACCAAGAAGGCCGAGAAAATGGTCAACTCGGGCCAGATGAACCAGCAGGACTACCAGATCCTGAGCCAGTTCCCGCAATACTTCGGCGACCAGCCCATGACCAACGGCCCCGTCTATGTGGGTGCCTTGATTTGCGCCTTGTTCCTGTTGGGCTGCCTGATTGTCAAGGGTCCCGTCAAGTGGGCCTTGCTCATCGCCACCATCATCAGCATCCTGCTCTCGTGGGGCCACAACATGATGTGGCTCACCGACTGGATGATTGACCACTTCCCCATGTACAACAAGTTCCGCACTGTCGCGTCGATACTCGTCATTGCCGAGATTGCCATGCCCATCCTGGCTGTGCTGGGACTGCGTGAGCTTTTCAAGGAGCCTGATGGATGGCGCAAGCACAAGGTGGCATTGCTGGCCAGCTTCGGCCTGTGTGCCTTGATTTGCCTGCTCACGGCGCTCGCTCCGGGCATCTTCGGCCACTTCTCGGCCGAGGAGCACGAGCAGCTCGTCGCCTCGGGACAGATTCAGCAGTATCCCAGCGTTGACGCCGCTATCGCTGCCGTGCGTGGCGCACTGGTGAGCGGCGACGCTTGGCGCAGCCTCATCTTCATCCTCATCGGCTTTGCCGTGATATTCGGCTACCTCAAGGGCAAACTCAACGAGATGGTGGCCACGCTCATCATGGCGGCTATCGTCCTGGTGGATATGTATGCCGTCAACAAGCGTTATATCGACTCCGAGTCGTTCACCTCTCGCTATGACCTGCCCGAGCAGTCGTTTACCATGCGTCCCGCCGATGCCCAGATCCTGAAGGACAAGGACCAGAACTTCCGCGTAATGGATGTGCAGCACTTTGGCGAGGCCATGCCCAGCTATTTCCACAAGACCGTGGGTGGCTACCATGCTGCCAAGCTGACGCGCTACAACGACCTCATCAACAACCAGATTGCCAAGAACAACGTACAGGTGTTCAACATGCTCAACACGCGTTATGTCATCGTTGATGACCAGACCGTGCAGCGCAATCCCGAGGCCTTGGGCAATGCCTGGTTTGTCGATTCACTCACCTATGTGAACAATGCCGACCAGGAGATGGCCTTCCTCGATAACTTCAACCCTGCCCGCAGTGCCGTGGCCGATGCCAAGTTCCGCGAACAGCTGGGCGAGGCCCGTGCCGTGCAGCCTGGCGATACCATCTATGAGACCTCCTACGCCCCCAACCACTTGACCTACAAGAGCCACAGCGCCAACGGTGGCCTGGCCGTCTTCAGCGAGATCTATTTCCCCTGGGGATGGAAGGTGAGCGTGGATGGCAAGCCCGTGGAGATGGGCCGCGTGAACTATGTGCTGCGCGCCCTGCAGCTGCCTGCCGGCGATCACGAGATCGACTTCAAGTATGCCCCCGACGAGGTGAGCAAGACCCAGACTTGGGCCAAGGTGGCCGTGATTGCCATCTACCTGTTGCTCCTGCTGGCATTGAACTATGCCGTCTTTGGCGACAAACTTTTCAAGAAGAAAGAGGCCGAGGCACCTAACGCCTAATGCTTAAAGCCTAACAATGGCCTGGAAAAGATATCTGACATCCTGGAGCCGCCACCATCGCAGTGGCGGCTTCGGTATCCATTCCCCTTACGCCTATCAGTTCGTGCGCAACGTTTGGCGGCAGCCGTTGCCCTATTATGCCTACGGGGATCTAGGCCTGCTCATTGACACCATCCAGGACGGCACCACCAGGCAGCAACGGCGCGAGATGGACCTCATCGATGAGCGCGAGGCGCGTCTGTTGTTCAGGGTGACCAACTTTTTCAACCCGCAGCGCATCCTGCAGTTGGGCCTCGCTACCGGTGTCGAGAGCGTTGCCATGCTGGCGGTGAACCGTGAGAGCCGTCTCCACCTCTATGACCCGCAGCTGGAGCAGAACGCGCTTGCCCTGCGGGTGCTGCAGTCCCAGCAGGGTAGGGCGGAGTTCTATGACGACCCCCTGGTGGCGGTCGATGAGGTACTGGAGGCTGCGGCGCCCTCGATGATGGCGCTGGTGAACAGGCCCGTCGATGAAGCCTTGCTCTTGCGCCTGCTCGACGCCCGGTGCGTGCTCGTGTTGCGCAACATGAATCGCAACAAGCCCGTCTCGGCACTGTTCGACCGCTGCTGCGACTACATGCCCATGGGCCAGACCTACACCAATGGCAAAATCGCCATCCTCAATCCCAATCCCAAGCTCCAACGCGAGGACTTCATGCTCTGGCTATAGGCCAGGAAGATTGATTAGCCCGTCGGCTTGCGGCCTTTTCCGCAAATGGCAATATAAAGCTAGCCGCCCGAATCATAACGATTCGGGCGGCTAGTGTTAATGCTAGTGTCTTCGCTAATTACTTAACGGGACGAGCTGGCATCTGGGGACGAGCGGGCTTGGGGGTGTCGTCTACACCAACGGTCTCGATGTCGAAAATCAGAGTCTCGTTGGGCTCGATGCCGCGGTTACCCTGGGGACCGTAAGCGAGCTCACCGGGGATGACAACGGTTACCTTGCTGCCGGGCTTCATGAGCTGGATCATCTCGGCGAAGCCGGGGATGACTTGCTTCAGGTTGAAGGGCTGGGGATTCTCACCGCTCTTGTCAAACTCGGTGCCATCGAGGTGACGGCCCACGTAGTTAACCTTAACGACGTCGCTGTCGCTGAAGTTCTTGCCCTCACCGGCGTTGATCACCTTATAGGCGATACCGCTCTTGGTAAAGGTGTAGCTCTTGTCGTTTTTCAGCTTAGCCATGTACTCGTCACCAGCCTTCTTGTTGGCGATGGCCTTGGGAGACTGCTCCATAGCCTTGTTCAGCAGGGGCTCGATCTTGCTCTGCATAGCCATCATCTCTTCCTGACCCATGGGGGTGGTCTTCATGATAGCCTCACGCAGGTGCTTCATGAACAAGCTCTTGTTGAGGGGCATACCGCACTGCTGCTCGATGCCAGCATAAAGCTGAGCAATCTGCATACCCATCTGCAGACCAGCCATGAAGTTCTTGCTGGTGTCGGCGTTGGCGATGTACTCCATACCCTTCAGGGCTTGCTCCATGTTAACGGTGGAGTCCATACCACGCAGTTGCTGACCCATACCGGCGCCATAGAGGTCACCAAAAGCCATGCTCAGTGAATCCATGGCCTCACTGCTACCGCCAGCATTGCCGTTGCAGCCTACAAAACCAACGGTCAACAGACCGGTTGCTACAATTGCTAAAATCTTTTTCATAATAATAAAAAACCAGTTTTTTTAAATGAATTGAATGTTGTAATAAAAATGTTGTTTAGTTCTTCTTGTTCACCTTAATCAGCTCAACGTCAAAGATGAGGGTCGAGTTGGGAAGGATCTGGTCACCGGCGCCCTTTGAGCCATAAGCGAGCTCGCTGGGGATGAACAGGCGGTACTTGGCGCCTTCACTCATCAGCTGCAGGCCCTCGGTCCAGCCGGGGATGACTTTGTCCAGGGGGAAGGTGGCGGGCTCGCCACGCTCAACGCTGCTGTCAAACACGGTGCCGTTGAGCAGTTTGCCGGTGTAGTGCACGGTCACTTCGTCGGTGGGACCGGGCTTGGCTCCGGTGCCTTCTTTCAGTACCATGTACTGCAATCCGCTCTCGGTTTGCACGACGCTGTCATTCTTGGCATTCTGTTCCAAGAACTCGCGGCCCAGGGTCTTGTTGTCCTTGATCTGCTGGCCATTGTCGGGAGCGGCCTGCTCGGTGCTCTCAGCGCTTTCGTTGGTTGAATTGCTGTTACTGCTACAACTTGCCATTCCGGCCATGAGCATGGCAGCCAATGCGATAGAGAAAATCTTCTTCATTGCTTCGTGAAATATCGGTTATTTCTTTTCGACCTTGATAAGCTGCACGTCAAAGATGAGCGTCGAGTTGGGTTGGATGGGACCGGTGCCGTGGGGGCCATAGGCGAGATTAGACGGGATGAACAGCCTGTAGGCCGAACCCTCGCGCATCAGCTGCAGACCCTCGACCCAACCGGGGATGACCTGGCCGACAGCAAAGGTGGCGGGCTCGCCGCGCTCCACGCTGCTGTCAAACACGGTGCCGTCAATCAGCTTGCCGGTATAGTGTACGGTAACCACGTCGTTGGGGCCGGGCTTCTCACCTTCACCCTCTTTAATCACCTGATACTGGAGGCCGCTGGCGGTAACCTGTACGCCCTCGGCACTCTTGTTCTTCTCGAGATATTCGCGACCCAGACGCTCGTTCTCCTCGGCTCCCTGCTTCTCCAGGTTGGTGAAGAATTCGGTGACGATTTGTTTAGCCTCGTCAAAGGTCATCTTCTGCTCTGCACCTTCAAAAATGGCCCTCAAGCCATCGGCAAAGTCATTGATATCCAGTTTCTTGATGCCCGAGCCAATGAAGTTTCCACCCATGCTCAAGCCTAATGCGTAACTCAATTTATCCATTGAAAAATCTTCTTTTTTTGTAAAAAACGGTGCAAAGATAGTGATTTATGTGATTGGGTGTACTTTTTTAGAAAAAATTTACTATTTTTGCTATCACATTAGTAAATAACCTGTGATAACTTTAATAAGAGGCAAATGACTATGAACAAGAAGAAATTAGTGATTTCGTCAGGAGCTGGCATCAGCGCCGAGAGCGGCATCAAGACCTTCCGCGATTCCGATGGCCTGTGGGAAAATTATCCTGTGATGGAGGTGGCAAGTCACGAGGGCTTCCTGCGCAATCCGGCCCTCATCCACAAGTTCTATAACGAGCGCCGTGCGCAACTGGTCAACGCCCAGCCCAATGCTGCCCATCTGGGCCTGGTGGAACTGGAGAAGGACTTTGACGTGCGCGTCATCACCCAGAATGTGGACGACCTGCACGAGCGTGCCGGCAGCACCCATGTCCTGCACCTGCACGGCGAGTTGATGAAGGTGCGCTCGCTCAGGCGCGAAGACAGGGAGTACGTCCTGCCTTGTGATCAGCTGACCGACAAGGGCCTGGTGACCAGCGTGGACACGCGCGACCCCTATGGCGACCCTGTGAGGCCCCACATCGTCTTCTTCGGTGAGGCTGTGCCCAACATGGAGGCTGCGGCCCAACTGGCACACGATGCCGACATCTTTGTCGTCATCGGCACCACGCTGGTGGTTTATCCTGCCGCTGCACTCATCCAGTATGTGAAGCGCGGTGTGCCCATCTATTACATCGACCCCAATCCCGCCTCGGTGCCCGACTGGGTACATGTAATCAAGAAGCCGGCAACCCAAGGTGTCGCCGACCTGATCAACATCCTGCGCAACAACGCATGAAAAAAGTTAGGGCAAGAAGGCCAGCCCTCTAAACCCTAAACTCTAAACTCTAAACTTCAAGGAGGCAAGCATCTGCTTGCCTCCTTGAATTAATCCTTGAACTTGATGATGCAGTCTTCGCCAGCATGAATCGTGACGATGTCCTGATAGAGCAGGCGCTCGTTCTTTTGCCTGACCATCACCTGTCGCGTTCCTTGTTGGGCGCCGTAGCGCATTCCCTTGACCTCGCCGTCGACAATCTGGGCGGTCGAGGCCAGAAAGGTCTTGTCAAGGCCCGAGATGTTGACCCACAGGTCATCATACTGCTTGCCCGACTCGCTCACAAATATCAAGAAACCGAAGGTGTCATAAGTGCCGGTGCCTTTTGCCAGCTTGTAGCTGTAGCCCGAGCAAGCGCTCAGCAACAGGCACACGAGGCATAACAATGCTGGCAAGAACCGTTTCATCGTCACAGTCTATTTACTTGGTGATGCCGAACTTGATGCGCAATTTCTCGATCATGTCCTTGGTCATGGCATCGAGGTCGTACTCGGGCTTCCAGTCCCACTCCACGCGGGCACAGGTGTCGTCCAGCTTGTTGGGCCAGCTGTCGGCAATGCCTTGACGCAGCGGGTCAACTTCATACTCCATCTCAAACTCGGGGATGTACTCCTTGATCTTGTGGTAGATGACCTCGGGATCAAAGCTCATCGAAGCGATGTTGAACGAGTTGCGGTGTACAAGACGCGTCGGGTCGGCCTCCATGATCTCGATGGCGGCGCGCAGGGCGTCGGGCATGTACATCATGTCCATCAGCGTGCCGGGAGCGATAGGGCAGATGAACTTCTTGCCCTGGACGGCGCTATAATAGATGTCCACGGCATAGTCGGTAGTGCCGCCACCCGGAGGGGTCACGTAGCTGATCAGGCCGGGGAAGCGCACCGAGCGGGTGTCCACACCGAACTTGAGGGCGTAGTAGTTGCTCAGCAACTCACCGGTCACCTTGGTAACACCGTACATCGTGCGGGGCTGCTGGATGGTGTCTTGGGGAGTGCCGTCCTTGGGAGCATTGGGGCCAAACGAACCGATGCTGCTGGGGGTAAACACAGCGCATTTCTTCTCGCGTGACACCTCGAGCACGTTCATCAAACCGTCGATGCCGATGTGCCAGGCCAGTTGGGGCTTGTTCTCGGCAACGGCGCTCAGCAGGGCTGCCAGGTTGTAGATGGTGTCGATGTTGTACTTGTCGACCACAGCGCCGATTTGGGCGGCGTTGGTGATGTCAACGATTTCCGAGGGACCGCTCTCGGCGAGTTCGCCCTTGGGCTCGGCGCCAGGAATATAACCGGCCACCACGTTGCCTGTGTAGATACCTCTCAACTTCATTGTCAGCTCCGAACCGATTTGTCCTGTCGAGCCGATAATCAGAATATTTTTCATTGCAGTAAAAGTTTATGTTCAGGTCTATGTTTTCTAACCAAGCGACAAAAATACACCAATTATCAATAATGTGCAACATCACCCTTGAATTTTTTTTCATCCTGTCCCCAAATGGCAGGGCACTGTCGCCCCCTGCGTGTTAAAATCAATGTAAATGCTTGCCCTGTTGTCATAAAAAACATATCTTTGCGCTCGACAAGACCGCATCGTCAGATTTGTTGACCGCTATCGAGCGTTTTGTTCATCACACTTTCTCATGAGATAAAGACAAATGGTTAAATATGCCCACATCCTGTTGTTTTCAGTGCTGGCGTTGGTTTCGCTTGGCGCTTGGGGTCTAGACATGCCTGCCGACACCATTGCACCGGTCGATTCGGTCGAGCACTTGAACAAGTTCCAGCAGCTGAAAGCACGTGCTCAGGAGCGCATCGAGGAGAAGATGAACGAGCCCTGGGACACCATACGCGACGGTACCTACTGGTGGCGTGCCCTCAAGCACGGCAAGATCGACTTGACGGGCAAGACCATCCAGTATCCCAAGTTCCTGCGATTTGCCTGGAGGGTCTATAAATGGGGTGACAAGGCCTTCAACAGCTACGACTCCTCTTATGTGGTGAGCACTGGCAAGAATTGGAAGTTCATGTTCAAGTCCAATATCTGGAACGACAATTATCAGGGCGAGCCGTCGGTCAAGGACATGCATGTGGACATGCGCAGCAAGTTGGCAGCCAATGCGGGTTTCCAGCTCTCGTTCATGGCGGTGAGTGTGGGCTATACCTTGGGTATCACCAACCTGATTAATGGCGAGAAGGTATCCAACAAGATTGATTTCTCTTTCACTTGTGCCCGATTTGCCGCCGAGGCCTATTATATGGAAAACCGGGGCACCACCACTGCATGGATAAAAGGAAAGACCGATGGCGAAAAATGGAAAACGAAGATTAAGGAATTTGGCGGACTGCAACGCAAGGCCTACGGCATGAGTGCCTACTATTTCTTCAACAATCGCCGTTACGCCCAGGCGGCAGCCTACTGCTTCTCCAAGTACCAGAAGCGCAGTGCCGGCTCTTTCATCGCGGGCATCTGCCTGCAGCATCGTGATATGTCCATTAACATGGATGAGTTGCCGCCAATCGTTGTGGACCAGATTCCGCCTGGACAGGAGATACCCCACTTCCTCTATAATGACTATTGCGTGATGGCCGGTTATGGCTACAACTGGGTGTTGGGACCGAAGTGGCTGCTCAATTTTACGGTGACGCCCTATGTGGGCTACCGCCATATGTTAGCCACCCAGAATGAGGACCGCGCCAGCGCTTGGTCCCTGAACATGCGTGCGCGCATGGGCGCCGTTTATAACCACAAGAAGTATTTTGTGGGGTTGCAGAGCTATGGGGACTTCCACCGTTACAAGTCCGAGAAGCATCACTTCTTTGGCTCACTGCTCGACTTCACTGCCCTCGTCGGTATCCGTTTCTAGAGGGCGTGCTGTCCTGCGTTGACCTTACGCCTGCTTGCGGTATTGGCTGGGCGACATCCCCGTCTGTGCTTTAAACAGGCGGGTAAAGTGTTGTGAATAAAGGAAGCCCAGGCGGTAGGCGATTTCGCTGATGCCCTGGTCGCCCTCGCGCAGCAGGTGCTTTGAGCGCTCGATGATGGCATGCTGGATGTGGTGTTGGGCTGTCGTTCCCGTCTCTTTCTTGATCAGGTCGCCAAAGTAGCTGGCCGACAGGCACGCCTTGTCGGCAAAATAGGCTACCGAGGGGAGGCCGTTGCGCTCGGGATGGCCGTTTTCAAAGTATTCCTTCAACTGTCGCTCGAACTGCGAGAACACCTCCGAGCACTGTTTGTGGCGGGTGATGAACTGGCGGTCATAATAGCGCATGCAGTAGTCCAGCAGCATGGCGATGGCATCGGTGATAAGGGTCTGTGAGTGGTTGTCCACCGGATGCTCCAGCTCGGCCTCGATTTGCTCCATCAATGTGATGATGATGGTTCTTTCCCGCTCGCTCAAGTGCAAGGCTTCACGCTGGCCGTAGTCAAAGAAAGTGTAATCATGGATTTTCCGGCCCAGTGCTGTGCCGTGGATGAGGTCGGGGTGAAACAGCAGGCCGCGTGAGGGCGGCATGGGCAGGTCTTCACGCCATTCGGTGGTGACCGTCTGCCCCGGGGCAAAGGTCACGATGGTTCCCTCCTGATAGTCATAGGTCTCCCGTCCGTAGCGTGCGATGCAGCCATCGCCCTGTTTCAGGAAAAGGCCGTAAACCTTGTAGCGTAACGTCGCTCCGTTCATCCATTCGGGGATTGAATCGTGATTGATGACTGTCACCAGCGGGTGCAGCGTTTCCTTTCCGTAACATTTGTTGTACTGGTCGATGCTGTCAAGCAGATATGTATTCGGCTGTTTCATGGTGCAAAGATATAGAAAAATGTGGGATTTGAGCCGACTTCGGGAATTATGGTATTTATTTCCGTGATTCGTATAAATGCCAATGGCTCAAATGGGTATAACTTTGCATTGATTTTAACAACTAGAGTAATCATACGATATGAAACGGATTATTTTTATCATGGCGATTATGATGGCATGTTGCTCGGTACAAGGCTTGGCCAGTGTGACCGATGCTGGCAAGGTGTTGGTGGTTTATTACAGCTATACGGGTAATTGCCGCCAAATAGTAGAGTCACTGACTGCTCAGATTGAAGCTGATGTGATGGAAATCGAGCCTGCCGAGAAGGGTTTGCAATATGAGGCCAACAACTACGCCCTGGGGATGCAACTGTTGAATGCTATTAATGCTGCGCCCAACGATCCCGATAGCTATCCTGCTATCGACCCGGTGACGATTTCCGACCTGAGCGGATATGACAATATCATCATCGTCACACCGTTGTGGTGGAGCCAGATGGCTGCTATCATGCAGACTTATCTCTTCAATTATGGTTCGCAGATGGCCGGTAAACACGTGGGGCTGATTGTGTCAAGCCATTCCAGCGGTATCTCTCAGGTAGTGGCCGATGCCAAGCGCCTCGTGCCCGATGCTGTGTGGATGGGAGATGCCTTGTGGATCAAGGCCAGCAACCATTCCAACCGTGCTACATTGATACAGAACTGGATAGCCTCGCAGGATTTTGCCCCAGGGCAATCAACGATGGATAAACTGTTCGTTACCATTGATGGCGTGACCCAGTCGGCGACGCTTGCCGATAATGCTGCCACAAGGGAGCTGGTGAACAGGCTGCAGGAGGCTTCAATCACGGTAACGCTCAATTCCAGTGGTGGCTTTGAGATATGGGGACCACTGGGTTTCTCACTCCCCACGAGCAATGAGCAAGTCTATGCCCAACCGGGTGATATCGTCCTGTACAATGGCAGCAACATTTGCCTCTTTTATGGCTCTAACTCATGGAGCTATACCCGCCTGGGCCACATTGACAACTTGACCCAAGATGAGTTGAGGACGTTCCTCAAGGCAGGCGAAAGCAATATCAACGTCACCTTGTCGCTCACGTCGGGTCCCGCGGTAAAGAGGGGCGACGTTAACGGTGATGGCGAAGTGAACATCGGTGATGTGACCACCTTGATCGACTATTTGTTGAGCGATGAAACGGCTCCAGACATGGCCGATGTCAACGAGGACGGCGAAGTGAACATCGGTGATGCCACCAAAATCATTGATATAATCCTCAGCGACGACTCAAATTGAGAACCGCGAGCACCGAGCAATTATTATAACAGATAATATAATAAGAAAGAGATGAAGCACGTTTTACTCATGGCAGTGCTGGCGAGCATGATGCTCGTCTCCTGTGTTCAGAACAAACAAAGTGAAGAGAATATGAATACGACATTGAATTTGACTCAAGAATGGGACAAAACCTTCCCCAAGAGTGACAAGGTAAACCACAAGAAGGTGACATTTAAGAACCGCTACGGCATTGAGCTGGCGGCCGACATGTACATGCCCAAGGATGCCGAGGGCAAACTCCCTGCAATCGCCGTGAGCGGACCGTTTGGCGCGGTGAAGGAGCAGTGCAGTGGCCTCTATGCCCAGCACATGGCCGAGCGTGGGTTCATCACCATCGCCTTCGACCCCTCGTTTACTGGCGAGAGCGGTGGCGAGCCTCGTCGCGTGGCATCGCCCGATATCAACACCGAGGATTTCCTGGCTGCCGTCGATTTCCTCTCGGTGCAGGACAATGTAGACCCCGAGCGCATTGGCATCATCGGCATTTGCGGCTGGGGCGGAATGGCAGTCAACGCTGCTGCCCTCGACACGCGCATCAAGGCGACCGTGGCCTCGACGATGTACAACATGAGCCATATCAACGCTTGTGGCTATTTTGATAGCGAGGACTCGAAAGAGCAGCGCATGGAAAAACGTCGCGCCCTTGCGGCACAACGCACCGAGGACTTCCGCACTGGGACCAACAAGCGTGCCGGCGGCGTTGTTGACCCCCTGCCCGAGGATGCGCCCTTCTTTGTAAAAGACTACTATGATTACTACAAGACCAAGCGCGGTTACCACGAGCGCAGCGGCAACAGCACCGATGGCTGGAACGTGACCGGCTGCCAGTCGTTCCTCAACCAGCCCATTCTGGCCTATGCCGACGAGATCGAGTCGCCGCTCCTGCTCATCCACGGTGAGAAAGCGCACAGCCGCTACTTCAGCGAGATGGCTTTTGAGAAGATGACGGGCACCAAGCCCAACGGCAAGAGCATGACTGTGGGCAACAAGGAACTGCTGATCATTCCTGATGCCGTCCACACCGACCTCTATGATGACAAGAACGGTAAGATTCCCTACGATAAACTGGAGCAGTTCTTCAAGGATAATCTGAAGTGATTTTGATAAAATGCTGTAATGCCCGCATGGCTCGAATCCGTCGGCCATGCGGGCTGTTTTTTTGCATTTGGCCATTCCCCCGTTTTCATGTAAGATAACAGGAAGAATTAGAAAAAATCGGGCGGCATGGAAGCCTTTTTGGGCGAAAATGATTATCTTTGCAGATTAGACAGACATAAATCCAGCAAACTATTTTGTAATCCGATGAGTGACAAGTATATTGTTTCGGCGCGTAAGTACAGACCCTCGACGTTTCGCAGCGTGGTGGGGCAGCAGTCGTTGACCCACACGTTGAAAACGGCCATTGCCAGCGGCAGGCTGGCGCACGCTTACCTCTTCTGCGGTCCGCGCGGTGTGGGCAAGACGACCTGCGCCCGCATCTTTGCCAAGACCATCAACTGCGAGCACCCCACGCCTGAGGGTGAGGCCTGTAACGAGTGCGCATCGTGCAAGGCGTTCAACGACCAGCGCTCCTACAACATCAATGAGCTGGATGCCGCGTCCAACAACAGCGTGGACAACATCCGCGACTTGACCGAGCAGGTGCGCATCCCGCCGCAAACGGGCCGTTACCGCGTCTTCATCATCGACGAGGTGCACATGCTGTCACAGGCCGCCTTCAACGCCTTCCTCAAGACGCTGGAGGAGCCGCCCGAATATGCCATCTTCATCCTTGCCACCACCGAGAAGCAGAAGGTCATCCCCACCATTCTGTCGCGTTGCCAGATTTATGACTTTGCCCGCATCACCGTGCCCGACATCGTGCAGCAGCTGCAATATGTGTGTGAGCAGGAGAGTATCGAGGCCGAGCCTGCCGCGCTCAACGTCATTGCCCAAAAGGCCGACGGTGCCATGCGCGACGCGCTCTCCATCTTTGACCAGGTAGCCGCCTCGACCCAGGGGCACATCACCTATCAGAGCGCGCTCGACAACCTCAATGTGCTCGATTATGACTATTACTTCAGGCTTGTGGACACGTTCCTAGCCGGTGACGTCATGCAGGCGCTTCTCATCTACAAGGAGATCCGCGACAAGGGTTTTGACTCCCAATTCTTCATCAACGGCCTGGCACAGCACCTGCGCGACCTGATGGTCGCCAGCACGCCGCAGACGCGCAAACTGCTGGAGATGAACGACGAGGTAGCGTTGCGCTATGGCGAACAGAGCACCAAGCTGGCTCCCGCCTTCTATTATCGGGCGCTGGACCTGTGCAACAGTTGTGACCTGAATTACCGCAATGCCAGCAGCAAGCAGCTGCTGGTGGAATTGACGCTTGTCAAATTATGTCAACTGGTGGTCGCCCCACAGCCTCAACAGGCGGCAACGCCACCCATCCAGAAGATTTCCGCACAGCCAGCGGCCAGGCCCGCCCAGCAGGCGCCTCCTGCCCAGGCGGCCCCCACGGCTCAGGCTCAGCAGCGTCCTGCTCCCGGCAGTCCGGTTCCACAGGCCCCTCATCCTGCCGAGCAGGCTCCTCATCCCGCCCAGGCGGCACAGCAGGTCCGTCAGCCTTCGGTGCCCGCACCGGCTCCCGCTCCCGCATCACCGGTGGCTGGCCGCCCTATGCGTCAAGCCCTGGGCAATACGCCCCGCATCATGGTCAATGCGTCCAATCCCGCAGCGGCCCCGCAACAGCAGGCAGCGACCGCAGCCGGAGTCCCGCAACGCACTCAGCCCTTCACCATCGAGCAGTTGCATGACGCATGGCACGGCTACATCGACCAGCACCCGCAGGAACGGGCCTTGTGCACGACGATGTCTTACGCCTTGCCGCAGCCGGGCAATGCGCCTGAGCATTATGTGATGGTTGTGGGTAGCCCTACCGAGCAGAAGAACGTCGAGGAACACAAGGCGGCCTTGGTGCAGTTCCTGTGCAATGCGCTCAAGAACGACCGCTTCACCCTCGACATCAACGTGAGCGACGTGCCTATCGATACCCCCAAAATCCTGTCACCCCGCGAGGTGGTTGAGCAGATCAAGCAGCACAATCCCAATTTTACCCAGTTCTTGAAAGACTTCGACCTGGGCCTCGCATGATGGCGTTAAATCGCCCGTTTATTGGAGTGAACTGATGCTTGCGGCCTTGACCGTAAAGAAGTTATCACTATTGTTTCTCAACAGATTGTACTCGCCGTGGTTGCCCCATGGTGCGGGCTTGTCCTCGATGGCGGTGTCCTCGCCCGTGTCGTTGTCGACATAGGGCTCGATGCGTTGCTGCCACGAGCGGATGCGGGCCTGGGACGAAGCGCGGTCCATCAGCGCATTCTTGGCATCAATCAGTTCTTTAAGGTAGGCAACATATTTCACCTTGAATTCATTGAACCGGAGTATCCTGGCAATCAGGCGGTTGTTGTCGTTACCCCACTTGAGCGGATTCTGCCGGCCTGCATCGTCCTGCACGCCGCAGCGCAGGCTCGTGCCCAGCGTGTTGTCGTAGTCGTAGGGGATGAAGTAGAACTTGTAGCCGGTCAAGCCCTTGCCATTGAAGTAGATGTAGTAGTTGTTGGCGTTGTTCCAATAGTCGTCCCACATGCCCACGGCAACATTGACGGCATAGGTCTTGAGCAACAGGTCCACATCGGTCACTTCTTGAATCCAGGTGTAGAATTCGCTGTCGCTCAAGTTGGTGAGCTTGTTCATGAAGTCCACGAGCTGGACGCGGGCGCTGTCAAAGTCGCCCGTCTCGGTCTCCAGCGTGTAGGCATGGCGGTCATCGGTATCGTCGTCATACCAGATGTCGCCGTTGGGGTTGTTAAGGCCGGCAGCCGAATTTCGGCATTTCCACAGGAAGCCGTTGCTGGCGCCGAAGCTGTTCTTGCGGTCCTTGAGGTAACGCTTGTCGATGGGCTCAAGCAGTTCATACACACCGTAGTAGGCCTCCTGGCTGTCGCCCTCGACGTGGATCCACAAGCGGCAATAGTTGTCGCGGACGGCGGTCCACACGCCGGCACGGCGGAAGAGTTCGTAGCAGAACATCTCGCGTACATAGGCTGGATCGTCCTTGAACCACTTGAGGTGCAGTTTGCGCACGCCCTGGATGGTGTGGTCCTCATCGTCGACATATTTGCGCAGATTCACCCCGAAGTGGGCGTGATGCCAGTCGGTGTTGTCGTGCTGGTGCTGCTGCCCGTTCCATCCCTCGGGACGGCGGCGTGAGGTGTTGCCCTTGATGCGCAGGCCCACGTTGTCGATGACGGTGGTCTCGCCATCCTTGACGAAGGTGACTGTTGCGGCGACATATTGGGTCGTGAAGCTGTTGGCATCATAGAGGGCCAGCAGGCGGTTCCACTCGTCGAGGCTCACACTCAGGTGTACCTCGGGGATGGCCTTATCGTCCCACACATAGTCGTAGCCCTCCTTGACAGGTTCGGGAAGGTATCCGCCCAGCAGGTAGTCAATGATGGCATTGATGTCGGCAATGTTGACTTCGGTGTCGTAGTTGACATCGCTGCGGTGGCGTGTGTCATAGTTGGCAAAACCGCCCAAGATGATGTCAATCAGTTTGTTGACGTCTGCAATATTGACTTCACCGTCACCATTCACATCGCCTACCTCGAGCGTAAACGGGTCGGGCATTGGCGGCTCCTGGTACTCATCGATGCCGAAGGTGAGATGCGTCAGGTCGAAGGTGAACACATAGTCCTTGCCGCTGCCTGTGAACTTGTAGGAGTGGTTATTGTTGCTCTTTTGGGTGGTATAGGTGTTGCCGGCGGCAACTTCCTGGCTGCCGCCCGTGGGGCCGTAGCGGTAGTTGGCGTTAAAGACGTTCCAGTCGCTGCTCAGCCCGTCGGCAAACACAAACCACACCGTGCCGCTGATGTTGGCGGTCAATGTGTAGGTGCCATTGCCCAGGTCGGTCATTTCGACTCCTCGGCCGGGATTCCAGTCGCCAAAGGGGGTGTTGCCCACCATATAGATGGCTGCCCGTGCCGGCAGCGCTGCCAGCACGAGAGCCAAAATTGTCATCAGATTGTATAATCTATTCATCTTGAATTTTGGTTGTTTTCAATGGGCTATAGCCTTTATAGCCTATAGTTATTCCTCGTACCACGTGGAGTACATGAGGTAGTTCTTGGCGATTTTCACGTTGATTTCGCTGGCCTGCTTGGGGTCGACCATCTTCTTGAACTTCGCCGGGCTGCCTGCCCACAGCTCGTGGGGGCCCACCTTGGTGCCGCCCAGCACGACGCTGCCGGCAGCGATGATGGCGCCCTCGCCGATTTCGGCATGGTCCAGAATGATGCTGCCCATGCCGATGAGGGCCATGTCACCGATTTTGGCCCCGTGCACGACCACGTTGTGACCGATGGACACGTCGTTGCCGATTTCGGTGACCGATTTCTCATACAGGGTGTGTATCACGCTGTTGTCCTGGATGTTGACACGGTTGCCGATGGTGATGGTGTTCACATCGCCGCGCAGCACGGCATTAAACCAGATGCTGCAGTCCTTACCCATGGTCACATCGCCCACAACGACGGCGTTGTCGGCCAGGAAACAGTTTTCTCCAATCTTGGGTTCAAAACCCCTTACTTTCTTGATGATAGCCATTATTTAGTCCTTAGTTTTTAGTCCTTAGTTTTTAGTTCTTAGTTGTTAGTTGTTATGTTAGATTTCTTGGGTTTTGGCTGCGAGCCATGCGGCCTCGTCGGCATTGAGCAGCGGGGTGATGCGCTCGCGCACCATGCGGTGGTAGTCGTTGATTTGTGCCACTTCTTCACCGGTGAGCATCGAGCGGTCGATGAGTTGCAGGTCATAGGGGAAGAGCGTCAGCGGCTCGAAGGCCAGGAAATTGCCGAATTCCTCGGTCTTTTCGGCCTCGATGACAAGCAACAGGTTCTCGGTGCGGATGCCGTATTCGCCGGTCTTGTACAGGCCGGGTTCGTTGCTCAGGATCATACCGGGAACGAGTTTGACGTCAACCAGATTGGTGCGGATGCTTTGCGGGCCCTCATGGCAGCCCAGGAAGTGGCCCACGCCGTGACCCGTGCCGTGGCCGTAGGTCATGGCCTCTTGCCACAGCGGCAGGCGTGCGAGCACGTCGAGCTGGCAGCCGGTAGTGCCCACGGGGAACTTGGCGCGTTGCAGGGCCAGGTGTCCCTTGAGCACGAGGGTGAAGTCATGCTTCTCCTGTGCAGTGGGGTTGCCCAGGGTGATGGTGCGGGTGATGTCGGTGGTGCCGTCCAGGAATTGTGCACCGCTGTCCACGAGCAGGATGCCCTCGCCGTGCAGCGTCGAGGCGCTCTCGTCGGTGGCCTCATAGTGCACGATGGCGCCATGCTCCTTGTAGCCGCATATCATGGCAAAGCTGTCCTCGCGGTACAGGTCTTGCTGGGCGCGGAATTCCATGCCCTTGTTCCACACGTCCACCTCGTTGATGCTGCCCTCGGGCGCTTTTTCCTCAATCCACTTGAACAGGCGCACCAGGGCTGCTCCATCGCGCTCCATCGCGTGGCGGAAGCCCTCGATCTGCACCTCGTTCTTCATGCACTTCAGGTCGGTGATGGGCGAGCGGAAGTAAATCTTCTGGCAGGGCAGGGCATTGGCCAGCGTGTCGCTCACGATGTTGGGGTCGATGAGGACTACCTCGTGCTCGCTCACGCGTTCCAGGAAGTGCACGATATCGTCATAGTTGCGCACCCTCACGCCACAGTTCTTGAGATGCTGGCGCACCTCATCGGTAATCTTGTTCTCGTCGATAAACAGTTCCTTGTTGTTGCGCGAGATGTAGGCAAAGGCGATGGCGACAGGGGTGAATGCCACATCGTTGCCACGCAGGTTGAGCAACCAGGCGATATCGTCAAGGGCGGTGACAAGCATAGCCGTGGCATCGTTGTTCTCCAGCACGGTGAGCAGGCGCTCTATCTTGTCGGTGGCTTCCTCGCCGGCATATTTCACATCGTGGACATATGCGGGCTCGCTGGGACGGGCAGGGCGGTCGGTCCAGATTTTGTCGGCGGGATAGAACTCGGTGGCGAGCATGAAACCGTTCTCGCCGCAGAAGCGCTCCAGCTGGTTGGCGTCCTGGGCGCTATAGAGCCTGCCGTCGATGGCGATGACAGAGTCTTCGTCGAGTACCTGAAGCAGCCACTCGTGGATAGTGGGGTCATTACCCATGTTCTCCTTCATCATCACAAAGCCGCTGTCCTCGAGTTCGATGCCTGCTTGCAGGAAGTAGCGTGAGTCGGTCCACAGGGCGGCATGGTCAAGGGTCACAACGGCGGTGCCGTTGCTGCCCGTGAAGCCGCACAGCCAGTCACGGAACTTCCAGTGGTCACAGATGTATTCACTATGGTGGGGGTCGGTGCCGGGAATGATGACGGCATCGACATTCAAGCGGCGCATCTCCTCGCGCAGCGCCTCAAGATGAGGAAAAGTCTCTCTACTCATTGTCTATATTTGTTTTATCGTTAGAATTCAGATTACTGACCTGCAAAGTTACAATTTTATCATTAAAGATAACGATGCCAGGTGATTTTTTTCCCGCATCTGAACACATTGAACAGATGCGGGAAAAGAATGGCTGATATGATCTTTGGCAGTTATTCGTTACTGAAGATGGGTGTACCGATGCAGCCGTTGGGCGACTGGATGTGCAGCATGGCGCACACGGTGGCGGCAATGTCGGTCATGTGGGTGAGGCGTGAGGTCTCGCCGGGGGTGACGTGCCATCCCATAAAGATGAGGGGGATGTGGCTGTCGCTCTGGCTCCAGGTGCCGTGGTTCGACCCTGCCTCCTCCTTCTTGCCGGCATACACGCCCGTTCGGGGCACGATGTAGATTTCGCCGCTGCGTCCTGGGAAGTAGCCCAGCTTGATGCGCTCCTTGAGGATAGTGGGGATGGGGTAGGAGTCGATATTGGCGACATCGATGGCCCACTGGATCTCGTCGGGCAGCTCGAGTGCCTGGCATGCGGCACGCATCACCACGTCATAATCCAGGCGGTTGCTGGCGATAGCCTCGTGGTTGAGGTAGAAGGTGTATTCCATCTGTTCCTTGAGCAGCCCTTTCACGCCGAACTGCTTCTCCAGCACTTCGTTGGCGGCGACGAGGGCGTCAGGGTGATACCAGGTGGCGCTGGGCAGGCCATGTTCCGTCATGCGGGGATAGCTGTGGGTGCCGCCGTGGTCGGCCGAGAGGAACAGCAGATAGTTGTCGCGGCCGATGCGCTGGTCCAAAACCTCGATGAAATGGGCGATTTCCTTATCCAGCTGCATGTAGATGGAGTCCACCTTGGGCGAGTGGGTGCCATAGTAGTGCGAGCACATGTCGGTGTTAGACACACTGATGGCCAGCAGGTCGGTTGCCTCGCCTTGGCCCAGTTTCTCGTTGATGAGGGCCTGCTCGGCCAGGGCAAACGTCAGCGTTGTGCCCACGGGCGTATTATAGACGTCGCTGGCGATTTCGTCGTGGTGTTTCTTATTGAAGTCGGCAACCCAACGGGGCAATTTGTTCATGTAATAGGTACTGGTGACAAACGATGCGCTGCCCTTGTCATACCAGTAGGCGCCCACGGGATGATGCCCTGCGGGCAGGATGGCAGCGCGGTCCTTGAGGGCGATGCCCACGGCACGGCTCTTGAAATTGGTGGCCAGTTGCAGCTGGTCGGCGATGGTGGTGGTGATGAGGTTGCGGGGCGATTTGCCGCGGGTCTTGTCGTTGCCGCCCACGCTGCGTTCGCTGTCGTCCTGCACACTCGTCACATTCTTACCGTTAAGCATGAAGTTGTTGCCCGCGATGCCGTGGATGGCGGGCGTCGTACCCGTGTAGATGCTGGCATGGCCGGCGGCCGTCACCGTCGGCACATAGTCGATGATCGTGTTATTGCACAGGTAACCGTCCTGGAGCAGGGTCTTGAAGCCCCCCTCGCCCCACTGGTAATTATAGAGGTAGTCCCACCTCATCTGGTCCACAACCAGGCCCACAACCAACTTGGGCCTACTGGGCTGCGCACTGGCACACAACGCCACCACAGCCATCACAACAACAAAAATTCTCTTCATAAAACAACTAATATTTTTGATTTCTATTCAATTGCGCATTATTTAAAGACAACTTGAACAACTCTAACAACTTTTATAAATATTGCCGTGTTCTTCTTGCCTTTAAATCACATATAATCTTGCCGTCAATACCAACGATACGGTTGTTCTCCTTGTCATACAGGTACCGTTCAAGCTCATAGTTTCTAGGAGCAAAATTCACCAGAATACCACATGGCTTCTTGAGCAAGCGCATATAGTTGAATAATTGGGCTCGATGGCCTGAAATCAGCTCGCTCACTGATTTACACTCAACAATAATTTCCTCTTTGCACAGGAAATCAATTCTAAATAGTGCCTCCATGGCTTGCTTGTGGTAGAATGGATGGAATGACTGTTCTCTAAGGTACGGAATTCCTTGTTCTTTCAGTTGGATTTCAAGGCCTTCTTGATAGCAAGACTCATTCAATCCGGGTCCTAACTCGCAATGAACTTCATGGATTGCCCCGATAACATCATATATGCATTTTTTATAGTATTCAACGTCAATCATTTTTTTATGGCTAAAATGTTGTTTGAGTTGTTCAAGTTGTTTTTAAACACCCACACAAGAGTTGTTTTTTATTTTTTGTGGGGTGGGGAGATGGGGTTAGAGGTGGCGGGTGGTGCCGCGGACGACGAGGCGGGTTTTGACGATGCGTTTCTCGGCGTGGTCATGGGGTAGGGTGCCCTCGACGAGGCCGATGAGGATGTCGGCGGCCTCTTTGCCCACCTGGTTGCCGCGTTGCTCGACGGTGGTCAGCATCGGGTCGCACACCGTGGCGCGGAAGCCGTTGGTGAAGCCGCAGATGCTCACCTCGTCGGGGACGTTATAGCCCATGCGCTTGACCACCGACAGGATGCCGATGGCGGTCTCGTCGTTGACGGCAAAGAAGGCGTCGGGGCGGTCCTGCATACGCATCATCGCCGGCGTGATGCGCTCGGCATCGGCGCGGTTGTCGCAGATGCGCACCAGCGACTCGTCCACCTCCAGCCCATGCTTGTACAGGGCGTCGCGGTAGCCGTTGAAGCGGTTTTTGGCAATCATCATGCTCATGGGCGCGCCATAAAAGGCCACCCGCCTGCAGCCGGTCTCGATGAGGTGTGACACGGCATTCATGGTGCCCATGTAGTCATCGACGACTACACGGCTGGCATTGAGCGCGGGGCAGATGCGGTCATAGAACACCAGGGGCACTCCCGCGGCCTCCAGGTGCTCGAAGTGGTCATAGCGCTCGGTGTCCTTGGCCTGGGAGACGATGATGCCGCACACCTTGTTGCGGAGCATCGATTCGCAGATTTCCACCTCCCGCTCATAGCTCTCGTTGCTCTTGGCCACGATGATCTGGTAGCCGCGCGACGAGGCCTCGCTCTCGATGCCGTCGAGGATTGACGAGAAATAGTAATGCACCAGCTCAGGGACTATCACACCGATGGCGCGAGACGGGTTGCGGCGGCTGTGGCGCAGCTGTTCGGCAATGACGTTGGGAAAGTAGTTGTGTTCGCGGGCAAACTGTTGGATTTCCTGGCGCCGCTGGCGCGAGATGCTGGGGCTGTCGCTCAGTGCGCGTGACACGGTGGCCACCGACACGCCCAACTCGCGAGCGATATCTTTCATTGTCAGTTGTCGTTTGTCATCCATGACGGTTCGGGTTTTAAAGTATTACTTGAGGTGGTTATAGTCGTTCATGTCAAAGAATACGCGAAATTACACCAAAGAATCGAATTACGCAAACGATTGCACGTATTTAATGGAGTTTTTAACATTATAATGAAAGAAAAATTTAGCTAAAATCTATATTTTTGCCTTGTTTTAATTGCCTTAAAACGGCCATTTAAGACCAACTTAGACCAGACAAAGCGCTGACATTTGTCATTTGTTGAAAATTAAATTTTTGATTATCAATATAATATTAACTTTAAAAATTTATTAAATGAAGCAGGTAAACATCAGAATTCCGTTTAGGATTCTAACCCTCGTGATGGGACTGTTCCTGTCACTGGGAGCCTATGCACAGATTACTGTGAATGGCATTGTGAAGGATGCTACCGGCGAGCCTGTCATCGGTGCGAGTGTTCGTGTCGTTGGCACCAATCAGGGTACGGTGACCGACTTTGACGGTCTCTTTACTCTCGATGGCGTGCCCCAGGGCGCCAAGCTCCTGATTACGTCTATCGGCTATGATGACCACGAGGTCACCGCAGCCAGTGACTTGGTAATTACCATGGCCGAGAGCACCCAGATGCTTGAAAATCTGGTGGTCATCGGTTATGGTGTAGTAAAGAAAAACGACTTGACCGGTTCGGTTGCGGCGCTGAAGCCCGACTCCAAGAACAAGGGTGTCGTTGTCAGCGCGCAGGACATGCTCGGCGGTAAGGTTGCCGGTGTGAGCGTGACCAGCAACGGTGGTGAGCCTGGTGGCGGTGCAAACATCCGCATCCGTGGTGGTTCGTCACTGAACGCCAGCAACAACCCCCTGATCGTGATCGATGGTATCGCCATGGATAATAACGGCGTTAGCGGTCTGTCCAACCCCCTGTCACTGGTTAACCCCCAGGACATCGAGAGCTTCAACGTCTTGAAGGACGCATCGGCAACCGCCATCTATGGTAGCCGTGGTTCTAACGGTGTCATCATCATCACCACCAAGAAGGGTCGTCGCGGCCAGCGTCCCTCCGTTTCTTACAACGGTAGTGCGACCTGGAGTATGAAGAAAAAGACCATCGACGTGATGAACGGTGACGAGTACCGTGACTTCGTGAAGAAGATCTTTGCCGGCAACACCCGCGAGGATAACGCACTGTCGCTGCTTGGCAATGCCAACACCGATTGGCAGAACGAGATTTACCGCACGGCCTTCAGCCACGATCACAACCTGACCGTAGCAGGCTCGGTGGGACAAATCCTTCCCTATCGCGTTTCGGCCGGTTACACCGACCAGCAGGGTATCCTCAAGACCTCTGACTTCAAGCGCTACACCGTGGCCCTGAACCTGAACCCCTCACTGTTTGACGATCACCTGACCTTGAACCTGAGCGGTAAGATGGCTTGGACCAAGTCGCGCTGGGCCGACACCGGTGCTGTGGGCAATGCCGTCCGCATGGACCCGACCCAGCCCATTCGCAGCGATGACTCGAAGTATGGTGACATGGGTGGCTACTTTGAGTGGCTCCAGGTGAATGGCTCGGATGATGGTTGGCCCTACACCAAGAACACCAATGCCCCCTACAACCCCGTGGCTATGCTCGACAACCATGACAACAGTGGTAAGGCCCACTCGTTCATCGGTACTGCCGAGATCGACTATAAGATCCACGGCTTTGAGGACTTGAGACTGCACCTCACCTTGGGTGGCGACTTCACTGGCGGTAATGGCCACAACATCAGCACCAATGTCTCCAATACCTCCAACTACTGGGGCAATACCAGCTATTACACCCAGAGCAAGGAGAACTTGCAGTTGAGCACCTATGCTCAGTACTTCAAGGACTTTAACGACAAGCACCACTTCGACATCATGGCCGGTTACGAGTGGCAGCACAACTGGCGCAAGGAGTATAACGAGTCATGGGGTACCTATCCCGCCACCACGGCTCTCGTGTTCACCGAGGCTGACGCCAAGAACGGCGCTCTGACGGTTGCTCCTGGTCAGTGGATTCCCGCTGCTACCTACAATGTGGGCGACAGCAAGGCCGGCGCAATCCGTGCCGAGGGCGTTTACCGCCAGAACAACGGCTTGGGTTACCGCACCGAGAACTTCCTGGTATCGTTCTTTGGCCGTGCCAACTACAGCTATGACAGCCGCTATCTGTTGACCTTCACCATGCGTTATGACGGTTCGTCGCGCTTCAAGAAGCACTGGGCACTGTTCCCCTCGGCAGCCCTGGCATGGAAGATCAACGAGGAAGAGTTCATGAAGGAAGGTCCCTTCAGCGACCTGAAGCTGCGTCTCGGTTGGGGTAAGACCGGTCAGCAGGAAGGCATCGGCGACTACAACTACTTTGCCACCTACGTGATGAGCAACGGTAGCATGGGTTCGTTCTATGATGTTTCAGGCGACGGCTCCAAGGCTAGGCCCAACGTTTACAACCCCGAGTTGAAGTGGGAGACCACCACGACGACCAACATCGGTCTGGACTGGGGTGTCATGAACCAGCGTCTGAGCGGTAGCATCGACTGGTACTATCGCAAGACTACCGACCTGTTGAACTGGGCAACCTTCCCGGCAATGGCCAACTTCCGCAACGCGTTCTACAAGAACATCGGTTCGCTGCGCAACACCGGTATCGAGATGTCCATCAACTGGAAGGCCATCAGCACCAACGACCTGTTGTGGACCATCGACTATAACCTGACCTACAACAGCAACAAGGTTCTTGAGCTCATCGGCGACGATCCTGACTACTTCGTGACCACTGGCGGTATCGGCATCAACGGTTCGGCCCAGGCTCACGTGGCAGGTTATCCCTCCAACAGCTTCTACGTTTACCAGCAGGTTTACGACCAGGATGGCAAGCCCATCGAGGGCCAGGTGGTTGACCGCAATGGTGATGGCGCTATCAGTGACGCCGACAAGTATCTGTACAAGTCACCGTGGGCTCCCGTGACCATGGGTCTGGGCTCACGTCTGGATTGGAAGAACTGGGACTTCGGTTTCAACCTGCGTGCCAGCATCGGCAACTATCTGTTCAACAATGTGATGCAGGGTTATCACAATGTGAGTCCCGCTGCTGTATTCGAGGAGGTCAGCGGCTTCTATCTGAACAACCGTCCCAAGGCTTCGGTTGAGATGGGCTGGCAGACCTATAGCAACCACGCTATCTTCAGCGACTACTGGGTACAGAATGCTTCGTTCCTCAAGTGTGACAACATCACCCTGGGTTACAGCTTCAACAACCTGTTCAAGCATGGCAGCTACAACGGTGTGGGCGGCCGTATCTACGGTACCGTCAGCAACGTGTTCTGCATCACCAAGTATGATGGCATCGATCCCGAGGTATTCGGTGGTATCGGCGGCGACATCTTCCCGCGTCCCATCTCGTATATCGTTGGTCTGAGCCTCAACTTCTAATCGCGTTGATACATTATACTAATTTATTAATTAGATTGATCACAATGAATAAGTTTTTCAAATATATATTGAGTGCTGCTGTGGTGCTGATGATGACTGGTGGTCTTACCTCCTGTATCAACGACCTGGATGTGGAGCCCATCGATCCCTCGTTGCAGGGCGATGTCACTCCCGAGCAGCTGTTCAACAAGTGCTATTCTGTCTTCGCCACCTCGGGTAACAACGGTGGTGACGACAATGTTGACGTTGACGGTCTTGACGGCGGTTTCCAGCACAAGTACCGCCAGATGTGGAACTCCAACGAGTTGACCACCGACGAGGCCATCTGCGGTTGGGGTGATGAGGGTATTCCTTCCTATTGCCACAACACCTACGACGCCAGCCACCCGATGCTGCGCGGTTACTACTATGGCCTGTGTATCGGTATCACCTTCTGCAACCAGTATATCTCAGAGTTTGGTGACTATGATGCAGCGATGACTGCCGAGATCCGCTTCCTGCGTGCCTTCCAGTTCTATCTGCTGACCGATGCCTTTGGCAACATCCCCTTTGCTACCGCTATCACGGGTGAGAACCCCGAGCAGTACACCCGTGCTCAGGTGTGCGAGTTCATCGAGAGTGAGCTCAAGGACATCATCGGCGAGGGCGAAAGCAATGCATACACCCTGAATGATCCTAAGCCCAAGAAATATGGCGAGGCAGGTTATGGCCGCGTCGACAAGGCTGCTGCCTGGATGCTGCTGGCCCGCTTGTATCTGAACAGTGAGGTTTACACCGGCACTCCCCGTTGGCAAGAGGCTGCTAACTATGCCAAGAAGGTGATGGATTCGCCCTATAAGCTGCACACCACCGGCTATGCTGGCGTTGGTGTCGACGGCGTTTACCGCGAGTACACTCCTTACCAGATGCTGTTCATGGGTGACAACAGCAAGACTGATGCTGCCTATGAGGCTGTATTCCCTGTAATCCAAGATGGTCTGCGCACCACTTCTTGGGGTGGTACCAACTTCCTGATCTGCTCGACTGTAGATGCCGATGTTCACCCCAACGCCTATGACGAGACCGAGGTCAATGGTCTTTATAACAACAGCACTTGGGGTGGCAACCGTGCCCGTCCCGAGCTGGTTCGCCTGTTCTTCCCCAACGATGACGCTCCCGAGGCTCATGCCTATATCGTAGCCGAAGTCGCTGAAGACGATCGCGCCCTGTTCGAGACCGATGGCCGCTTCCTCAATGTTGAGGATGAGTCCAACTTCAAGTATGGCTATGCCGTTGCCAAGTTCAACAACTTCAAGTGTGACGGAAGCAAGGGCAGTGACATTACCTTTGCCGACTCGCACCTGTTCTATATGCGTGTGGCCGAGGCTTACCTGACCTATGCCGAGGCTTTGACCCGCCTGAACGGTGATGTGGCTCCCACCGATGCCGTGATAGCCATCAATGCCGTTCGTGGACGTGCCCACGCACAGCAGCGCAACCGCTACACGCTCAGCCAGATTCTCGATGAGTGGGGCCGTGAGTTCTACTTCGAGGGCCGTCGCCGCGTGGACTTGATCCGCTTTGGCAAGTTTGGTGGCAACACCGACTACCAGTGGCAGTGGAAGGGTGGCTCCTATGCTGGACGTGACTTCGAAGCATTCCGCAATGTGTTTGCCATTCCCACCGATGACCTGATTGCTAACTCCAATTTGAAGCAGAATCCCGGTTATTGATGCAATTGTAATGTCTAACATTTAATAATGACGATAAGAACATGAAAAAGATATTTTTATCATCACTGATGCTGCTGGGCATGGCACTCGTGTTCACTGCATGCCAGGATGACCGTGATTCCAACCCCACGCTGGTGCAGCCCGACTCGTTCAAGCTCAACAACCCCGTTAACACGCTGGTTGACTTGGCTGCTTCGACGGCTATTCCTTTCGAGTGGTCTCAGCCCGATTTCGGTGGATGGCCTGCTGCTTGTGAGTATCAGCTCGAGGTTTCTGTCTTTAACGATCCCTCAGAGTGGACGATATCGACCACCGATGCCGATGAGGATACTACTGGAACGGTATTTGCCAACTATGCCACATTGAAGACTGTATATAAAAGTTGCTCGGGTAACATGGATGTCGTTGACCTGAACAAGGCTCTGAATAAGATTTTCTTGTGGGAGGAAGGCGATGTTCCCCAGGAGGTGACTGTCTATGTGCGTTGCCGTGCCATCACTGCTGGCGCTAAGCCGGTTTACTCTAATCTGGTAAGCCTTACCGTGAATCCCTATTATGTTGACACCAGTAGCGAGGTTAGCGATGAGATTCAGCTGTGGTACCTCATCGGTGCTTGCATTGGTGACGGTTCATGGAGCATTAGTGGCGACGTGGGTGTATCTATGATCCCGATGTATCCTGTTTATAAAGATGATGGCAGCGTAGTACCCGGTGAAATCCAGTATGTGGGTTACTTCCCCGCCGATCAGGGCTTCAAGCTCATCCAGGTTCCTGGTTCATGGGACGCTCAGTGGGGCCAGGGCGATGCCGGCTACGTCAAGAATGACGGTGGCAGCAGTGACATTAAGCTTCCTGCCGATGGTTACTACATGATCCACCTGAACACCGCTACCGACGAGCTCACCATCGAGCCTTACGTCCTGGCTGTGGGTGTTTACAGCATGATTGCTATGCCTGGTGCATATCAGGATTGGAACACTGGTGACAACTTCATGAACGCCATGAGCACCCTTGACAATGTTGAGAACCATGACTGGTACCTGAAGGATGTGACCTATGATGACACCGAGCTCAAGTTTGCTGCCGACAACAGTTGGGATGTAAACTGGGGTGCTACCGGCTTCCCGCATGGCCAGGGTACTCAGGGCGGTCCCAACATCACGGTTCCTGCCGGTACCTATGATGTGTACTTCAACGATATTCTGGGCACCTACAACTTTGTCCCGAAGAATAATTAATAATGTAGTTGTAAGTTTTAAGTTTTTAGTTTTAAGTAAAGATTCCTTAGCTTTAATGTTTTTCAGGCGATAGTAATATTACTTATCACTTAAAACTTACAACTTAAAAACTTAAAAGATAACATGAAGAAGTTTTTATATATTGCTGCAACTGCCTTGTTGCTCGCAAGCTGTACCGAGGATTTCAAGGACTGGGCCGAGCCCCAGAGCAATCCTCAGGATGAAGTGATTACCTTCGGCAATGGTTCGGTGAAATCTGTTGGAGTAATTGACTTAGCCTTGGTGACCGAGAACATCGTCAAGGTGTGCGACATCATCGCACCCTCTTCCAGCGACACTACTTACGCTCCTGAATATACCATCTATCTCAATGGCGAACCTTTTGCCTTGGGTACCGATGGTACGATGGACGCTGGGGCTCTTTCCAACTATGTGGTATCGCTTTTTGGCAAGGCTCCCGAGCCTCGCACGCTCACTGCACAGGTCGTATGGCTGATGACCAATGGTGTGACTTCCACTACCTTCAAGAGCGACCCCTTTGAGATTACCGTTATTCCCGCTCCCATGGCAGTGCCCGACCTGTGGTACCTCGTGGGCTCGTGCATCGGTGACGGTTCGTGGGGCAATGATGCCGCCAACATTGGCAAGGCATTGATTCCCATGTACTCCAATGACGTGGAAGACTTCTCAGTTCTGGTTTATGCTGGCTACTTCCCCGCCGGACAGGGCTTCAAGCTCATCCATCAGCCCGGCAACTGGGACGAGCAGTGGGGTATGAAGGACGGTCTCCTCGTGAAGAACGATGGCGGCAGCAGTAACATTGAGGTGCCTGAGGACGGTTACTATCAGTTGACCTACGACTTGAACACCGATGTGCTCACTATGGAGCCCTTCTACGGTGCCGTCGGCGTCTATGCCACCATGGGCATGCCTGGTGATTATCAGGGCTGGGATCCGGGTGCAACCCTCTTGGCTCCCATGAGCACCGTAACCGAGAACCATGACTGGATGCTGGTACAGACCTTCGAGGACAACACCGAGCTCAAGTTTGCCGCCAACGGTGGCTGGGCAGTGAACTGGGGTAGCAATACCTTCCCCCTGGGCACTGGTGTACAGAATGGCGCCAACATCCCCGTTGAGGTTGGTACCTACAGGATTGTCTTTAACGACCTTTTGGGCAAGTACTACTTCATCATGATGTAAGCACTTGACATCAACATGATTTCCCTGGCGGGGGCGTGCCACTTGAGGCGCGCCCCCGCTATTGTAATCGCTTGCTGGTAAAATAATTTGTGATTTTTCTTGGCATTTTGCGTGACTTGCATTAATTTTGTGGGAAGAATAACCAATTCAAAATGATATTTGCTATGAAAAAGTTTTTTACTACTGCAGTGGTCATTATGTTGCCCTTGCTGATGATGGCACAGGGCTGGCCCACAAAGTATGATGGCGTGATGTTGCAGGGCTTTTATTGGGACTCGTTCAATGACTCCCGTTGGCCCAAGCTCGAGGCTCAGGCCGATGAACTGGCCGAGTTCTTCAGTCTCGTTTGGGTTCCTCAGAGCGGTAATTGCGGCGGCACGTCGATGGGCTATGACGACCTGTACTGGTTCTCCAACTACAGCAGCTCGTTTGGCAATGAGTCGCAGCTTCGTTCGATGATCAACACCTTCAAGAACAAGGGCATCGGCACCATTGCCGACGTGGTCATCAACCACCGCAAGAGCAACAACGGATGGTTCGGCTTCCCCACCGAGGTATACAGGGGTTTGACCTACACGATGTCATCGACCGACGTCTGCTCCAACGATGACGGCGGCCAGGCCCAGACCGAGGCCAACCGCCTGGGTGTGCAGCTCGGCAACCCCGACACGGGCGAGGACTGGTCCGGCATGCGTGACCTTGACCACAAGAGCGCTAACGTGCAGCGTTGTGTCAAGGCCTATCTGAAGTTCTTGCTCAACGATCTGGGCTATGCCGGTTTCCGTTACGATATGACCAAGGGTTATGCCGCCTCCTATACGGGCATGTATAATGTGGATGCAGCCCCCGAGTTCTCGGTGGGTGAGTTCTGGGATGGCTATCTGCCCACGGTAAAGGGCTGGATTGACGGGACCAAGGTGGATGGCGTGGTGCAGAGTGCCGCCTTCGACTTCCCCTTCCGTTACACCATTCGTGACGCCGCCAACAACAACAGGTGGACCAGCTTGGGCGGCAGCGGCAAGGGCCTGTGCCTGGAAAACAACTACAAGCGCTATGCCGTGACCTTTATCGAGAACCACGATACCGAGTACCGCAGCGCGTCGGCACCCCAGGATCCCATCAAGAGCAACATCGAGGCCGCTAACGCCTATCTGCTCTCCATGCCTGGCACGCCGTGCGTCTTCCTCAAGCACTGGAAGGATTACAAGGAGAGCATCAAGCAGATGATTTACGTGCGTCAGCTGGCAGGCATCTCCAACACGAGTACGACCAACAACTTCAGCAAGAACGATGCCGCCAACTACTATGTGCAGCGCACCCAGGGTGACCGCGGCATGGTGCTTGCCGCCATGGGCACCACGGCCTATACGATTCCTCAGACCTATGTTGTCGTCGCTAGCGGCACCAACTACCGTCTTGCACTGAGCAAGACCACCGAGACCGCTTGGGTGAGCAAGCCCAGCGGCGAGTATGAAGGCGCCTTCAGCGTGACGTTCACCGCCGTGAGCCAGACCGCAGGAGCGCGTCTCGTCTATACCCTGGACGGCAGCGAACCCACTGCCAGCAACGGTACCCGGGTCGATGATGGCAGCAGCATCAACATCAACAAGTCGGTAACCCTCAAGGTGGGTCTGTTGATTGGTAATGCGGTGAGCGGTGTCATCACCCGCCACTACACCATCGACAACAGTGAGTTCGTGCCCTATGAAATCACCGTCTATCTCAAAGACCCGACCGTGGCTCCCAACAACTGGTCGTCGGTTTACTTCTTCACCTGGGACAGCAACGACAAAACCTTTAACGGCAACTGGCCGGGTGAGAAGATGACCGCCACCAAGGTCATCAACGGCGTCAAGTTCTATTATGACACCTACCAGATCACGGGCAAGAACTACTACATGAACTTCGTGTTCAACCAGGGGTCCAGCAGCGGCCAGACCGAGGACGTGACCTATGTCAACAAGACCTCCTTCTTCGAGATTGCCACTACGACCAACAAATATCAGGTGAGGGACATCACCGACCAGTTCCTTGTTGTCAAGGGCGATGTGAACGGCGACAGCGAGGTGAATATCGCCGACGTTAACTGCATCATCGACATCATCCTCGGCCATAAGACTGCCGCCGAGTTTGAGGGACGTGCCGATGTGAACGGTGACACCGAGGTGAATATCGCCGATGTTAACGCTATTATTGACATTATCTTAGGCTCTTGAGCATTGATAAAACGAAATGAACAGATTCTTTAGATTCTTCTGTTTGGCATTGGCACTGACCGCTTTCAGTGCCAATGCCGCTGTGTATGGCGACGTGAACGGCGATGCCGAGGTGAATATCGCCGACGTGAACGCCATCATCAACATGATATTGAATGACGACCCCGATCTGAGGGGTGACGTGAACAATGACGGTGAAATCAATATTGCCGACGTGAATGCCGTCATCGAGGTCATCCTGGGCTTGCACGAGGATCCCGTCTATGACGGCCCTGTTGTGGGTGGCGACATCTCGATGCTGACCAAGTATGAGGCCCACCAGCGCATGGCTTTGCGCTACGGCATCACTAACGCACATTACTATGATGTGAACGCACAGGTCATTAATGATGTCATCACGTGGACCAAGCAGCAGGGATGGAACGCGGCACGTGTGCGCCTGTTTGTCAACCCTGCCAATGCCTCGACGGCCGACAAGGGCCAAGGTGTGATTCAGAATCTGGATACCGTCAAGGTGCTGGGACGTCGCATCAAGGACGCAGGCATGCGGTTCATGCTCGACTTCCATTATAGCGACAGCTGGGCCGACCCCGTTAAGCAATTCACGCCTGCCGAGTGGGCTGGCCTGGACGATGAGGCTTTGACTCAGCGCGTCTATGAGTACACCCGCGACTGCCTGCGTGCCCTCAAGGCTGCCGGCGCTACCCCCGATTATATCCAGACGGGCAACGAAATCAGCTACGGCATGTTGTGGGGACCGGTGGGAACGCCATCAAGCCAGTTGAAGAAATGCTACATGGGCGACGAGACTAACTGGGAACGCTTTACCAACCTGCTCAAGGCTGCGGGCCGAGCCTGCCGTGAGGAGTGTCCGAAGGCTAAAATCATCCTCCACACCGAGCGAGTGGCCAAGCCCAACATCATGCTCAACTTCTACAACCAGATGAAGAGCAGGCAGGTGGATTATGACATCATCGGACTGAGCTACTATCCTTATTACCATGGCAGCCTGTCTGTCCTGGCCAATGCGCTCAACAGCTTGACCAACAACTATCAGGACAAGGAAATCATGATTGTCGAAACGGGCTACTGCTACCACTATGCGATTTCGGGCGACTACGACCTCTCGTCGACGTGGCCCATCACCGCCGAGGGACAACGGCAGTTCACGGCCGACCTGATAGCACGCCTCAAGCCTTACAGCAAGGTCAAGGGTCTGTTCTGGTGGTTCCCCGAGGCCAACGAGTACGGCCTGGGCGGCAGCTACTGGAGCACGCTCCACGTCAACGACGCGTGGTACAATGCCGGCCTGTGGAATCATGAGACCGGCAGGGCATTGCCGGCCCTTTACGAGCTCAAGAATTTCGTTCAGTAATCATCGACCATACCATCTTGCACCACACGATGGTGTAGAGATATACATTGATGTATAAGGTGCCGTTCAGGAAGTTGTGAACCCTGGACGGCACTAGTACGTCGGTGGGTATGAGTCCGAAAAACACGATCAGTGCCCAGAACAATACTTTGTCCAGCACGGTGTGGTGCTCTTGCAGGTAATACCACAGCATGTAACCCGACAGGGCGATGAGATAGGTGTGAACCTCCGACGAGTCGCCAAATACAATGATCCATCCCATGAGGACGCCGAGTGTTGTGGCGCGGAATTCAAACTCATGCCATCGGTTGCGTTTCACAAAGAATAAGGCGATAATCAGACCTATTGTCACAAGCTGCACAATGCGGTAATGGTCAAGGACGTATCTTAACGGATAGGCATAGAGCAGCGACATGTAGGTGTCGACGGTCTGGTGGTGCGACAGCATGTCCCACCAGTTCATGTAGCAGGGTATGAGACCGTTGATGCCCACCTTGATTGCCGGTGTCATGAGCAACAGGATGCCCACGAGCGCGGCAAGACCCAGGCGACGGAATGCCTTAGGATAGCAAAACAGAATCAGTAGTTCCACGATGCCATACACCTTGGTCGTGGCCGATATCATAATCAGCAACACGGCCCAGAACCCCTTGCCACGTTCCAGCAGGCTGAACGAGAACAGGAAGATGTAGGCCACAACAATGTTGAATTGGAACGGAAAAACGCTCTGCTCGAGCACCAGCAGCAGGAAAAGGAAAATCTTCACCTTGTAGTCATCGTAGCGCTTGGGCAGGGTGAATACCGACAAGGCAAACAGTGAGTAGTTGCCCAGATTCCAGACAAACGGCCCCAACCACTTGGGCAGCATGGCAATGGGCCAGTAGAGTACCGAGAAGACCGGCGTGTAGAGGAAATAACGTCCGTGTGCCTCCACAAAGTCCATCGTGTAAGGATTGACTCCTGCCCAGAAGTTCAGTGTCGAGTCGGTATATACCAGGTAGTTGGCATAGCGCACCCTGATGGTCTCGATTGCAGTGGCGATGATGGCCACGATGAGTCCCAGGATAAAAACCGAGGTCTTAGGGTTTCGCTTGATGCTGTCGTTCAGTTTCAGGGTCATTTTTCTGTGGATGATTGGGTGGTTTCGTTGAAGTGTTGTGTGAATTCAGTGTATGTGACAAATTGTGCCCCGTGCTGTTTGAAGGTCTTGATGAGGGTATTGAGACGCTTGACGGCTGCATCACCTGAATTGCGCTTGATAATATAAGGTATCTTCCATTCGGGATGCTCCTTCAGCGGGTAGTATTCCCAGGGATGGAAATAGATGACAAACTGGCCATCGTGGCGCAGGGTCCAGAGTGTTAACTTCTTGTAGAGCCACATCGGGTAGTTGTGGCAAGCCAGCCAGAAGACCGGCAGGCGCAGCCATGGTGTGACCGATGCGGGAATCTGCAGCACCTTGCCCTTGTAGAAGGGGGTGCGTGGCACGTCCAGATGCATGTATCTGCCAGGTATGAAAGCGGGATGCAGTGATGAGTTATAGAGGTAGCCAATGCGCTCCAGTTCTTCGTCATCGACGGCAAACATGCGGGGTTGGCGGTAGCCGTTGGCAGTAGTTTGGGTGAGACGCTCAATCACTTCCTTGGATTGGCTGGGGTCACCTTTCTTGGGATTGAAGTGATCCACGCCGTGGCATGCGACCTCATGCCCCTCGTTGATAATGCGCTTCATGATGGCGGGAGCATGCTCAGCAAAGTTTGCGGTGCAGAAGAAAGTGGCCTTCACCTGGTTGCGCTTCAGCGTATCCAAGACGAGATTGGTGCCGACTGAGGAGACCTCAATGCTTCTTTCAAAATCAATGTCCACGCCTTGCTCTCGGGGCAAGTCAAACTCCTCGGTGTCAAAACTCAGTAATATCAAATCGGTTCCATTCATAGCAGGGCACAAAATTACGAATAAACTTGGATGTGACACAAAAACTGACTCAAAATAGTAGCCAGATTGTCCTGCTATATAAAGAACAAGCGTGGCAAGAAACCTTCTTGCCACGCTCTATTGGTATCAGAAAATGGGGATTATGCTTTAGGTTTTTGGGCCGTGACGCACAGGAAACGGCGTTGCTCGTCGCGGCGCACGTCGATGCGGGTGTAGCCGGCATCCTTGAGGAAGGTTCTCAGCTCGTCGCCGGTGTAGATGCGCATGCCGCCCACAGCGCGCTCGGTAACGCGGTCGCTCTCGTCCTCGCCGTCCATCTCGTTGGCAATGACAAGTGTGCCGCCAGGTTTGAGCACCCTCATCATCTCGAGGAGGCAGGAATCGAACGAAGGCCAGTAGTAGATGGTCTCAAATGCCGTGACAACGTCAAAAATCTCCCTGGCCAACGGCATTTGGGTGACATTGCCGCCCACGATATAGCAACGGTGGTCAACAACTTCCTTGTAGTTCTTGTCGGTTGCTATTTCGAGGGCCAGTTTGGACAAGTCCATTCCGGTGATAACACTTTTCGGGCATTTGCTCAGCAATCGTGCGATATTGGCGCCGCCACCGCACCCGATGTCGAGGATGCGGGCATCCTCGTTGATGTCAAGTTCGTTCAGCACCCATTCGGGCATCTCGGCATGGTGCTTGCCGTTCATGGCCTGCAATGCGCGATTGCCCCAAAAACCTTTGGGATGCCGTCCTCGGGCGTAAAACTTGTGGAGCTTCTTCATGAATTTTGATTGCTTTTTTTAAACACGGCAAAATTACACCATATTATTTAAATACACAACTACTGAATATAGTATTATTAAATCTTGTATCATCAATTTGTGTGTAAAGTTGATATAATCATGCTGTTTTCATGGCTCCGCTACATCCGCTTTGATGATTGGTCCCCAATAAACGAGCGGTGGCATCATGTCAACGATGTCACCGCTCAATTTTATCGGTTCTTGGTTAGAAGTCGAGCACGAGGGTGCCGCGGGCAGGCAGGAGCAGCTCGCCATTGGCCAGGCTCACGGTCTTGCCGGTGGGCACGTCGCGGGCAACGGTGGCCTTGCCGAATACCTCGCTGTAGCGGTCAAGCTTCATCGTGCGCTGCTGCGTCGTGCCGTTGATGATGGTTACGGCATGGCGGCCCTTGTATTCGCGGGCGATGACGTAGATTCCGTCCTTGGGTATGAACTGGGTCATCTTGCCCTTGGTGATCACATCGTTGCCTTGACGCCAGTGCAGCAGGGCGCTCAGCCAGTTGAACATGTCGTTCTGGGCGGGGGTGCGGCCCTCGGCGGTAAAGGCGTTCTGCGCGTCACCGGGGAAGCCGCCGGGGAAATCCTTGCGCACGTTGCCGTCGGTCACCTCTTTGGTGCCGTTCATCAGCACCTCGGTGCCGTAGTACAGCTGCGGGATGCGCTTGATGGTCAGCAGCAGGGCCAGGGCCTGCTTCAATGCCGGCACATCCTGGCCGTTGTGCAGATAGCGGTCGGTGTCGTGATTCTCGATAAAGGCCATCACGCTCGACGGGTTGGGGTAGAGGTAGTCCAGGCACAGGCTGTTGTACACGCGGTTGTAGCCGCGCCACCAGCCGTCGGTCTCCTCGTGGCGGGCGCTGTCCATTTTCTCATAGAAGGAGAAGTCCATCACCGTCTTGAGGTAACTCTCGGGCTTGCCCATCTTGTTGCCCTTTTGCCAAGCGGCGGTATAGGCGGGATTCTCGACCCATGTCTCGCCCACGGTATTGAAGTTGGGATACTCGGTGTCGAGGCGCTTCATCCAGCGTGCCATCGCGTCGGCATAGGCATACGGGTAAGTGTCCATGCGTATGCCGTCGATGCCCACGGTCTCAATCCACCAGATGCTGTTCTGAATCAGGTAGTTCATCACGTGCACGTTGTGGTGGTTCAAGTCGGGCATCGAGGGCACGAACCAGCCCTCGACGGTCTCCCTGAGGTCCACCTCGCTGGCGTAGGGGTCCATCACCGGCGTGAGCTTGTAACTTGTCTGCAGGTAGTTGTTCTTGTAATCGGGTTGGTTGAACCAGTCATGGCTGGGCATATCCTTGAGCCAGGGATGATGGCTGCCACAGTGGTTGAAGATCATGTCCATCACCACCTTGAGGCCACGGCTGTGGGCCTCGTCACACAGGCGGCGGTACTCCTCGTTGGTGCCGAAGCGCGGGTCCACCTTGTAGTAATTGGTCGTGGCATAGCCGTGATAGGTCGAGTGGTTGTGGCCGTCGGGAGAATTGTTCTCCAGCACGGGAGTGAACCACAAGGCGGTCACACCCAGCTGGGTGAAATAATCCAGGTGCTGGCGGATGCCCTCGATGTCGCCGCCGTGGCGCAGGCTGGGCTGCGTCCTGTCGTTCTTGTAGGCTTCCATGCCTGCAAGCTGATTGTTGGCGGGATTGCCGTCGGCAAAGCGGTCGGGCATGAGCATGTAGAGCACATCGGCGATGCTGAAGCCCATGCGCTTGTCTCCGCTCATCTCGCGGGCGAGCAGCTGGTACTTCACTTTTTTCTTGCTGCGGCCCTGCTTGAAGGTCATCTCCATCGTGCCGGGCTGGGCATCACGGGTGTTCAGGTAAACGAGCAGGTAGTTGGGAGAGTCCAGGCGCACCAGGCTGTCGATGGTCACACCCGCATAGTCGATGGCCACCTCGGCATCACGGATGCCCTCGCCGTAGACCATGAGTTGCACACTGGGGTCCTTCAGTCCCACATACCAGTTGGTCGGCTCAATCCGGTCAACCTTAACTGCCGCATGGCCGGCCAGTACTCCAAGCATGACCGCCATCAACAAAAATATTCTCTTCATTTTGGCTATTGTAATTGTTGTATTTGTTGTTTTATTTTTCGATTGTTGACGTTAGAGGTCAGAGCAGTTCGGGCAGCTGGAACAGGCGGGTGCCGTTGGAGCCCTTGATGAGGATGTAGTGGCCCTCGGGACGGCTTTCGGTGATGGCGGCCTTGACCTGCTCTACGTCGTCAAACTTGCGATAGGGGCACTCGATGTCCTGGAATTCCTTGCCCACAAGCCATACTTCGTCAAAGGGGCAAGCCTTGAGCTTCTCGACCACGCGCATGTGCTCCTCGCGGCTGCTGTCGCCCAGCTCTCGCATTTCGCCCAGGATGGCCATCTTGGGCGATACTTCCATCAGGCTGAAGTTGTCAAGTGCAGCGGCCATCGAGGTGGGGTTGGCATTGTAGGCGTCCACGATGAGGTGGTTGTGCTCGGTGTCGGTGAGTTGTGAGCGGTTGTTCGACGGCGTGTAGTTCTCTATCGCATGGCAAATCTGCTCGGGGGTGATGCCGAAATGCAGACCCACGGTCGCAGCCGCCAGCACGTTGTCGATGTTGTAGCTGCCGATGAGGTGGGTCTTCACCTCGTGCCAGTCGCCGTCATTCTCGCGCCACCTCAGGCGCAGGAACGGGTCACAGGCGATGATCTGGCCGTACACGCGTGCATCCTGTTTGTTCTCGTCACGGGTGTAGCACTCGGTCTTGACGCCTTGGGGCAGGATGCCCATCAGGTACTCGTTGTCGGCGTTGACAAAGATGACGCTGCCGGGTCGCGTGGCCAGGTTGTCATAGAGTTCACCCTTGGTGCGTATCACGCCCTCGAGCGAGCCAAAACCTTGCAGGTGGGCCTTGCCCACATTGGTAATCAGGCCGCAGGTGGGCTCGGCGGTTTCGGCCAGCGTCTTGATGTCGCCAGGGTGGCTGGCGCCCATCTCGATGACGGCAATCTCATGCATGACGCTCAGGCGGAACAGCGTCTTGGGCACACCCACATCGTTGTTGAAGTTGCCCTCGGTCGCCATCTCGTCATAGCGTTCGGCCAGGACGGCGCGCACGAGCTCCTTGGTCGTCGTCTTGCCGTTGGTGCCGGTGATGCCGATGACGGGGATGTCAAAACGGCGGCGGTGTTCGCGTGCCATGTCCTTGTAGGTCTGCAACGTGTCCGCGACAAGAATCATCTGCTTGTCGCCGGTATAGTTGTTATAGACCTGCTCGTCGTCGACGATGGCGACGGCACAGCCCTTGTCCAGAGCCTGTGCGGCAAACTGGTTGCCGTCAAACGATTCGCCCTTCAAGGCGATGAATATGCTGCCCTCGGGGCACTCGCGGCTGTCGGTGGTGATGACCGGATGCTGCTGGTAGATTGCGTAAAGATCTTTGCTGTCCATAATATGAAGTATTATTTGTGGCAAAATTACAAAAATAACCGCTTTTTTATCTAATTTTGCACCCGAAATTTAATGTGCGCAATAAAATGAATATGACCAAGAGAACCATAGCCATCGTGTGTGGTGGCGACTCCTCGGAATATGAGGTTTCCCTGCGTTCGGCCCAAGGCATTGATTCGGCAATGGACCATGAGCGTTATGATGTATATATCGTCCTGATTAGGAAAGAGGACTGGCATGTCAACCTGCCCGACGGACGCCAGCCTGCCATCGACAAGAACGACTTCTCGTTCATGAAGGACGGCGAGAAAATCCGCTTCGACTATGCTTATATCACCATCCATGGCACCCCGGGCGAGAACGGCGTGTTGCAAGGCTACTTCGACATGATAGACCTGCCTTACTCGACCTGTAACGTGCTGGTCGAGGCGTTGACGTTCCACAAGTTTGCCCTGAACAACTACCTGCGTGCCTTTGGCTGCTCTGTCCCCGACAGCATCCAGGTGCGTCGCGGTGTGCCTCACGGATGGACCGCCGAGAAGGTCAAGGACTATCTGGGCATGCCCTGCTTTGTGAAGCCCACTGCCGACGGTTCGAGCTTCGGCGTGACCAAGGTGAAAAGCTGTGACCAGCTGGACGAAGCCATGGAGTTTGCCTTCAAGCAGTGCGACAACGTGATGATTGAGCGCTTCCTTGACGGCACCGAGGTCACCGTGGGCTGCTACAAGACCAAGAACAAATCGGTGGTATTCCCCGTTACCGAGGTCGTGACCGACAACGAGTTCTTCGACTACGATGCCAAGTACAATGGCCAGGTGGAGGAAATCACTCCCGCCCGCATCAGCGATGAACTGACCGCTGCCCTCCAGGCCGAGACGTCACGCATCTACGACATCCTGCACTGCAACGGCATCATCCGCATCGACTACATCATCACCAAGAACCCCGACGGCAGCGACCACATCAACCTGCTGGAGATCAACACCACCCCCGGCATGACCGTCACCAGCTTCATCCCCCAGCAAGTGCGCGCCGCCGGCCTCGACCTGAAAGACGTCCTCACCGACATCATCGAGAACCAGTTCTAGCTCTTAACGGACGGACCTAACGGATAAAACGGATATAATGGATAAAACGGAGGCAACGGGAACGCCCGCTTCCTCCGTTTTCATTTTTAATTCCGTAAATTCCGTAAATTCCGTAATCTCCGTTAATTCCGTTACATCCGTCAAGTCCGTCCTTTCTCATCGAGCAGGGCTTTTAGCCGCGCGATTTCTTGCTTGAGTGCAGCAATTTCCCGTGCTTGCTGCTCGATGATTTCCCTTTGAGTCGCACGTTGTTCAAGCCGTGCAGCGGTCATGCGCTCACGCACACCGCCCTCGGTAGTGAATTCACGGTCTTTCCTCTCGATGTATTTGTTCAATGCGGCATCTACTTGATGACACAGGCAGATGGCCATGTTAGCCATTTCTTCATCGTTCATCTTGGGCAGCAACTCCTTGTAATCCTCAAATTTGCTGTGTGCTCGGCAAAAGTCGAGCATGGCTTTATATCGGGGATGAGTGCCATACCACTCGGTGTATCCTTTGCGTTTGATGTAGTCCTGGTAGTCCTCGAGCAGTTCCTTGTTGCTCCCGCGGGCAAATCCCAATAGTTTCAATTCACTCTCCACCGAGGTCTCACCATCACTGCTGCCCTCAACGATGTTCTGTTTGCAGCTGCGGGCGGCTTGAACCATCTGGTCAACAGTGCGGTCGCCATAATGTTTCAGAAAACGCTGGCAAAACACCTGAGTCAATTGGTACAGCACGTCACTCCGCTGATAAAAACGCAACTCGGTATATATTGTCCTACGGCGCAACGAGCTGGCAGTCCCATCCTCGTAATGGCTAATACGAGGTTTCATTTTGTCCTCCATAAAACTCTGTTCCGTTAACTCCGTAATCTCCGTTAAGTCCGTCTAACAACCCCTTAATTGTGGATGATCAGTGCTGATTGTGCTGGCACTGTTACTTTGCCGTCTTTGGTCTTGACGGTGGAGATGCCGGATTGGTCGCACTTGATGTTGCGGCAGACGATGGTGTAGGTGCCGTCGGGGACCTCGATGGAGCGGGCGCGCTTTTGGGCATTGAAGGCCACATAGATGTCGCCCCAGGACTCGCCGGGCACGTTACGGCCGTTGATGTGATAGGCAACGAGGCAGTTCTGTGTGGGCAGGAAGTCGAGGTTGCGGCGCACCATCTCGGCACTGCCCATGTGGAAGGCGGGATGGGCCTTGCGCAGGGCAATCAGCCCCTTGTAGTAGTCCATCACCTGAGGGTAGCACTCCAGGTTGCCCCAATCCAGATGGTTGATGCTGTCGGGGCTCTCGTAGCTGTTGTGCACACCCTTCTTGTCGCGCAGCATCTCCTCACCGCTGAGCATGAACGGCACGCCCTGCGAGGTCATGACCACGGTCTGTGCCATCAGGTCCAGGCGGATGAGTTCATCGATGGTGATGCCCTTGACGCTGGCCTTGAGGCGGTCCACCAGGCACATGTCGTCGTGACAGCTCACGTAGGCGATCATCTGGGTCGGCTCGTTGGCATAGGGCGCCTTGCTGTAGTTCACTTGGCTGTAGTCCACACCGGGATGCTGGATGGCTCCCACGATGCCGAACTTGATGCTCTCCTCGTTGCCCTTCACGCCACCCAGGAAGGCAGCCTTGCTGTTGCTGTCCCACGGGCCGCGCAGTGCGTCGCGCATCTCGTCGCTGAAGGCGGCGATGCCCGGCATCTTATTGATGTTGGCCTTCATGGCCAGCTCTCCCGAGTAAGCGCAACTGCCGGCGCTCCAGCCCTCACCATAGATGAAGATATCCTGGGGCACAGCATTGCGGATGGCGTTCATCGTCTCGATATCGTGCACACCCATCAGGTCGAAGCGGAAGCCGTCGATGTGGTATTCGTCCACCCAGTATTTCACGCTCTCGACCATGAACTGGCGCATGCCCTCGCGCTCGCTGGCCGTCTCGTTGCCGCAGCCGCTGCCGTTGCTGTAGGTGCCGTCGGCATTCTTGCGGTAGAAGTAGTCGGGACGGGTGAGCTGGAAGTTGCTGCCGTCGATGTTCCAGGTGTGGTTATACACCACGTCCAGGATGACCTTGATACCTGCCTTGTGCAGGGCCTGTACCATCTGCTTGAACTCGCTGATGCGCACCTCGGGCTTGTAGGGATCGGTCGAGTAACCGCCCTCGGGCACATTGTAGTTCACGGGGTCATAGCCCCAGTTGTACTGCGGTTGGTCGAGGCGTGTCTCATCGACCGAGGCATAGTCAAACGAGGGTAGGATATGCACCGCATTGACGCCTAGAGCCTTCAGGTGGCTGATGGCGCGCGGCTCGGTCAAGGCAAGGAATTTGCCCTTGTAGGTAAAGTCGCTTGATTCATCGATGGAGAAGTCGCGGTGATGCATCTCATACAGGATGAGGTCCTTAGCCGCAATAGCGGGGCGCTTGTCGGCGTCCCAGCCCTGTGGATTGGTCGCTGCCATGTCAACGATGGCGCCGCGCTTGCCGTTCACGCCCACGGCGGTGGCCCAGATGCCCGGACACTCGCCGCGGAACTTGCCGTCATATTTCACGTCGAAGGTGTAGAATTTGCCCTTCAGGTCACCCTTGACCGAGGCCTGCCACATTGTGCTGCCCGACTTGTCGCGCTTCATGGCGATGGTCTTGACGGGTTTGCCGCCCAGGCCGTCTTTGTAGATGCGCAGTTTCACCTGCTGGGCATTGTTGTTGGTCTCTACACTGAAATAGCTCGCGCCGGGGGTGTAGTTCACCCCGGTGCGAGCATTCATTAGTTGCGGTACGAGTAATGCCATGATTATCGCTACCAGTGATAAGAGATGTCTCATTATCGTCCGTTTTGAGTGATGATTTCTTTCACATGTCCGTTGAACTCGTCGGCCTTCATCAGCTGCTCGATGGTCATGTGCATGCGGTAACGCCAGTAGTGGCGCGGGTTGGCGGGGATGTTGATGCGCTCGGCATCGGCATCTTCAATACGCATCTTCTCGTCGATGGCGAGCCAGTCCTGCAACGAGAGCAGGCACAGCATCGACGGGCAAGCCAGGTGGCTGCGCACGATGTCGTCGGCCAGCCAGCCGGGCAGCGGATGGGGTGCTGCACCGTTTTGCCACAACGAGGTGTTGAAGAACTCTTGGGTGCGGTCCCAGTCCTCGTCCCACCATTGCCTCATGGTGGGCATGTCATGGGTCGAGACGGTGGCAACGCTGCGGTAGGGGTTGGAGCTCAGGTTGCCGAACTTGATGTGGTTGTCCTTGGGCATCGATTGGATTTCGAGGCTCAGGATGCGCAATTCGTTCATTACCCATGCCACGCAGTCGGGCACCATGCCCAGGTCTTCGGCACACACGAGCATGCGGGTAGCCTGCACCAGTTTGGGCAGTTTCTTCATGGCCTCGTGATACCAGAAGTCGTTGTTGCGGTGGTAGTAGTACTCGTTGTAGAGCTTGTTGAAGGCAGCCTTGTCGTTGTCGTAGAGTGTCTCGTAAATGAAATCGAACTGTACCGAGATGCGCGGATGGAACAGGGCCGGGTTCTTGCGGTCACGCACGAACAGCACGTCGCTGATCAAGGCATACAGGCCGTCACGCAGCCAGATGTCCTCCTCGCTCTCCTTGCCCTTGAAGGCAGCCTCGATCTTGCGCTGGGTGTCAAACTCGGGCTTCATGCGGTAGATGTCGTCATGCACGCGCTCGACATACTTCTGGCGCACGGTGTCGGCCAGCTTGCCGAAGATGCGGTCCAGTACCCAATCGGCGATGAACGGCTCGGTCATCAGCTTCTCCTGGAAGTTGAGGCCGTAGCTGCGGATTTCGTCGGCGCTCATGCCCAGCGAGGGCGAGAACTGGCCCAGCAGGCCGTGAACGGCATTGATGGGGATTTCCCAGATGCGGAAGAAGCCCAGCACGTGGTCGATGCGGTAGGCGTCGAAATACTGTGACATCTTGCGGAAGCGTTTTACCCACCACTTGCAGCCGTCGGCGAGCATCACGTCCCAGTTATAGGTCGGGAAGCCCCAGTTCTGACCGTTGGTCGAGAAGGCATCGGGCGGAGCACCGGCCTGGCCGTTGAGGTTGAAGTACTTGGGCTCTACCCATGCCTCGACGCTGTCGCGGCTGATGCCGATGGGGATGTCACCCTTGAGGATGACGTGTTTGCTCTGGGCATACTTGTGGGCACTGCGCATCTGCTTGTCCAGGTAGTACTGCACATAGTACCACAGGCTCACCTCCTTGTAGGCCTTGGTGCGGGGATTGGCCAGCGCAGCGCGCTCCTCGTCGGTGAAGATGTGGTTGGAGGGCCACTTGGAGAACGATGCCGTGCCATACAGGTCGCGGTAGTGGCAGAAGGCGGCATAGGGCACCAGCCAATCCTGGTTGGCGGTGAAGAAGGCCTTGAACTCGTCGCTCTTGAGCACGCCGGCGCCTTCCTGCTCAAAGAGCAACTTCATGTATTCGCGCTTGGCGTTGTTCACGCGCTCATAGTCGATTTGGGGCAGTGCATTCAGCTCCTTGCGCAGTTTCTCGAACTCGGCGGCGCGTTTCTTGTCGTCGAGTTTGGGCAACTGGCGCAGGTCCATGTACTGGGGATGCAGGGCATAGATGCTGATGCTGTTGTAGGGGTAGCTGTCGCTCCACGTGTGGGTGATGGTGGTGTCGTTGATGGGCAGCACTTGCAGGGCGCGCTGGCCGGTCTTTGCCACCCAGTCCACCATGAGCTTCAGGTCGCCAAAGTCGCCCACGCCGAAGCTGCCTTCGCTGCGAAGCGAGAAGATAGGCACCACGGTGCCGGCCAGCTTGACGGGATACAGGGGGAAGTAGGCCTGCGACAGCTCATAGACGATGTGCTCACCCTCCTTGAGGACGGGCAGCAGCACGGTGCGGTTGTCGCCGGTCTCCCAGATGACTTTCTTGCCCTTGCCGCCCATGATGACGAACTTGAACTCGACAAAGGCCTTCTTGAAGGCGCTGCCGTCGAGCGAGATGACCCACTCGTTGTGGTTGTGCTCGGTCATCTTCAGGGCCTTGCTCTCGTCCCAGTCGCCCAGGGTGGGCTCGTTGCCCACCACGCCCAGCGTCTCGCCCGTGCGCAGCTGCGGTGCACGCACCTTCAGTTGCACGATGGTGGCATACTTGCACTTGGCGGGGTCCTGCAGTTTGCGCAGGGCCACACAGTCGGTAAAGGCCGAGCTGTACAGGTAGCTGTCGTCGGGCATGTCGTTCCAGTGGTCATAGGTGATGTAGCGGGAAGCCTTGGCGGCATTCAGGTCCAGACGGTGGGGGATGACCATCCACTCATGACGTTGCTCCTTGCCTTCACGCTCCACGCTGTAGTAATAGTTGATGTGTCCCACCTTGGCGGGAAAGTCCATGTCGCATTTCCACGACTTGTCGGTCGCGGGCTTCATCACGTTGCGCGACACTTTTCCGTCCTCGGCATTATTCACGATATTGAGTACCAGGGTTTCACCATAGATGGTGCTGTACTCGATGTTGAATCTTACTTTCATAATATTTTGTCTTTAGTCTATAGTCTATAGTTTTTAGGTCATTGTCTTTTCGTTAATCCCTGTGCTTCTTGTCCTCGATGATGAACACACACACGGCGCCCACGATGAGCAGGATGCCGGCCAGCAGGAGCATGTTGCCCTGAACGCTGCCCATGGCAGCCAGCAGCACGCCACCCAGTGCGGCAGCAACGATCTGCGGGATGCAGATGGTGCAGTTGAACAGACCCAGAGCGGTGCCCATGCGGCTGCTGCCCTCAAAGGCGTTGGTCACCATGGTGAACGGCATGGCCAGCATGGCGGCCCAGGCGAAACCGATCAGGAAGTAGGGCACAAACAGCATGTACTGGTTGTGGATGTAGGGTACCATGGCAAAGCCGATACCGCCGATGACAAGACTCAATGCATAGGCCACCTTGATGTTCTTGAACTGCGGCAGTACGACGGCCCACAGCACGCTGCCGATAGCCTGAACGGCAAACAGGATGCCCACCCAGTTGCCGGCCAGCTGATAGCCCTCGCTGGAGGCGTCGGTGGTGCCCCAAACGGTGTCGGCGATGGTGCCGTTGGTGTAGGTCCACATGTACATGAATGCTGCCCAGCAGAAGAACTGTACCAGACCCACCTCAAGGAATACCTTGTAGGCGTGCTTCTTCTGGGCCGGGCTCATTTCGGTAGAGACTTGTTCGCCTTGTCCCTCGGCATTGGCGGCGGCATTGAACTCGGCCATCTGTTGCGGCGTGTACTCCTTCACATGGCTGATGGTGTAGATAACACACAGGATGAGGATGGCTGCGCCCACATAGAAGGACCACTTCACGCTGTCGGGTACAACACCCTCGGGAGCCACGTTGGCAATACCGATGGCAGTGAACAGGAACGGGAAGATGTAGCCCACCAGTGAACCGGCGTTGCACAGGAACGACTGGATAGAGTAGGCCTTGGCCTTCTGTTTCTCGTTGACCATGTCGCCCACCATCATCTTGAAGGGCTGCATCGCCATGTTGATGCTCGTGTCAAGGAACATCAGGGCAATCAGGCCGAAGGTCATCGCGCCGGCGATGGTCAGGCCGAACGAGCCGGCATTGGGCAGCAGGCACATCACGATGATGGCGGCCAGGGCACCAATCAGCAGATAGGGGATGCGGCGGCCCCAGCGGCCCATCCACGTCTTGTCGCTGAAGTAGCCCACCAGCGGCTGCACCACCATGCCCATCAACGGCGGCAGAATCCAGAAATAACTCAGGTTGTGCGGGTCGGCGCCCAAGGTCGCAAAGATGCGGCTGATGTTGGCGCTCTGCAGAGCGTAGGCGATCTGCACTCCAAAGAAACCAAAGCTGATGTTCCACAGCTGGTTGAATTTCAAATCCGGTTTAGTCTTCATCATAGTTGTTATATTTTTAGTATTAAGTAATAATTTCGATAAGGATTAGTTAAACTCCTACAAAAATAACACATTTGCACTCAAAATTATTATAAATAATGTAATGCAATCCCAAAAAATCAATGCAACCGATTGCATTGGCGCATGTTGTTTGGTCATTTGGCAAGAAAAGCCTATCTTTGCCTTCGGCGAAGGTAGGCGGCGCTTCGGGATAAAAAAAGAATGAATTCTTTTTGTTCTCCGCTCAGCTTGCACTACCTTTGCAGACTGGAACAAAACAAAAACTAGATATATAGACTATGTCATTACAATGTGGTATTGTAGGGTTGCCCAATGTGGGTAAATCAACCCTGTTTAACTGCCTGTCGAATGCCAAAGCGCAGTCGGCCAACTTTCCTTTCTGCACCATCGAACCCAATGTGGGCGTCATCACGGTGCCCGATGAGCGACTCAACGAGCTTGCCAAGCTGGTGAATCCCGCACGCATTGTGCCCACGACCGTCGAGATCGTTGATATCGCCGGTCTGGTCAAGGGTGCCAGCCGTGGCGAGGGCCTGGGCAACAAGTTCCTGGGCAACATCCGCGAGACCGATGCCATCATCCATGTGTTGCGTTGCTTCGACGACGAGAACGTGACCCATGTCGACGGCACCGTCGATCCCGTGCGCGACAAGGAGGTCATCGACCTGGAGCTGCAGTTGCGCGACCTGGAGACTATCGAGAGCCGCATCAACCGCATCCAGAAACAGGCCCAGACCGGCGGCGACCGCGAGGCCAAGGCGCAATATGAGGTCCTGAAGCGCTACAAGGAAGCCCTGGAGCAGGGCCGCAGCGCCCGCACCGTCGAGCTCGTGAACAAGGACGAGGAGAAAATCGCCCATGAGCTCTTCCTGCTGACCAACAAGCCCGTGCTCTACGTCTGCAACGTGGACGACAAGAGCGCCGTCAACGGCAACGCCTATGTGGACGCCGTGCGCGAGGCCGTCAAGGACGAGAACGCGCAGATTCTGGTCGTAGCCGCCCAGACCGAGAGCGAAATCGCCGAGCTCGAGGACTACGAGGAGCGCCAGATGTTCCTGGCCGAGATTGGCCTGGAGGAGAGTGGCGTGAACCGCATTATCAAGGCGGCCTATGCCCTGCTCAACCTCGAGACCTTCCTCACCGCCGGCCCCAAGGAGGTGCGCGCATGGACCTATCGCCGTGGCAGCAAGGCGCCGCAGTGTGCCGGTGTCATCCACACCGACTTTGAACGCGGCTTCATCCGTGCCGAAATCATCAAGTACGAGGACTACATCCACTATGGCAGCGAGGCAGCCGTCAAGGAAGCCGGCAAGCTGCACATCGAGGGCAAGGACTACGTCATGCAGGACGGCGACATCGTTGTCTTCCGCTTTAATGTATAATTTAGGCTTTAGGCTTCAGACTTTAGGTCAATAACTGAAGCCTAACTCCTAACTCCTAACGCCTAACTTCTCACTTCTAACTCCTAACGCCTAATGAGACGCGTACTCCTGGTCAATAAGTTCTATTATCCGCGGGGCGGCGACTGTGTCGTCGTCCTCAATACCGAAGCGCTGCTCCGTGACAACGGGGTGGACGCCCAGGTGTTTGCCATGGAGTACCCCGACAACCTGCCGGCCCGTTACAGCGAGCAGTTTGCCAGCGAGGTGGCCTTTGGCGGTGGAGTGGGCAACCTGTTGCGTGCTTTGGGACGCACTATGGGCATGGGCGACGTGCGCAGCCGTTTCGAGGCCGTGCTCGACGATTTCAAGCCCGACGTCGTTCACCTGCACAACATCCACAGCTATCTCTCGCCCGTGGTGGGCGAGTTGGCCCGCAAGCGCGGCATCCGCGTGGTGTGGACCTTGCACGACTACAAGCTGCTGTGTCCCCGCTACGACTGCCTGCTCGACGGCAAGCCCTGCGAACTGTGCTACAAGGGCGCTAAGTGCAACGTGCTGTCGCACAGGTGCATGAAGGGCTCGTTGCCCGCGAGTGCCGTGGCATGGCTCGAGGCGACGAAATGGAACCGCAGGCGCTTGGAAAAGATTACCGACCTGTTCGTCTGCCCCAGTGAGTTCATGGCGGCCCAGATGAAGTCCGGTGGCTTTGATTCCTCACGCCTCAAGGTGCTCAACAACTTCCTCGACCCAGTCAAGTACAAGCAGTATCAGAGTCTGGACAGCACGGCCCCGCGCGAGGACTACTATTGCTTTGTGGGGCGCTTGTCCCACGAGAAGGGCGTTGCCGACCTGCTCGAGGTGGCCGCCCGCCTGCCTTACCGGCTCAAGGTAGCCGGCGGCGGTCCGCTGGCCGATGAACTGCGTGGCAAGTATGGCTCTTGCGGGAATATCGAATTCCTGGGGATGCTCGACGCGCACGCGGTCGCTCGGCTGCTGTCTGGAGCGCGATTGAGCGTCATTCCGTCGCAGTGGTACGAGAACAACCCCTTGAGCGTGGTCGAGTCGCTGTGTGCAGGCACTCCGGTTGCCGGATCGCAGATGGGCGGCATCCCCGAACTCATCGACAGCGAGAACGGCGTCACCTTCCAGGCCTTTGACATGGAGGCCATGGCCACGGCCATCACCATGTCGATGACCCGCCAGTGGAACCATGCCGATATTGCCCGCCATGCGATGCAGCGTTTCAGTCCCGAGGGCCACTTGAGGGCGCTGATGAACGATATTTACGCTTTTTAATCTCTCCCTTCCGTTTTTTTATTACCTTTGCACAATATTTTACAAATATTGTAGTTAAAATATTGTAAGATCTTATTGACGATAGCAATGAAGAATGTGATTCAGGGCAGTCTGATTACGACTTTCAGGTGCAATGCGCAGTGCAACATGTGCAACATCTGGAAATTCCAGACCCACCCGAGCGAAGAAATAGACGCCTCCTACTATGAGAAACTGCCCGCGGGGTTGCGCATCAACATCACGGGCGGCGAACCGACATTGCGTCCCGACATCGACAAGATTTTCGAAATCCTCTATCCCAAATCACGACTTCTCGAACTCAGCACCAACGGTTACAATACCCAAAAAATCGTTGAGCTGGCCAATAAATATCCCAACATCCTCATCCGCGTGAGCGTCGAGGGCCTGCCCAAGATAAACGATGCCAAGCGTGGCCTCAAGGACGGCTTTGACCACGCCCTGCGCACGATGCTGGAACTCAAGAAGACCAAGTGCAAGAACATCGGCTTCTCGGTGGTTATTTCGCCCGACAACTACAAGGACTTGCTGCACCTCTACGACCTGTGCGTGGCACTGGACGTGGAGCTGGGCAACAGTGCGGTGCACAACTCATGGTACTTCCACAAGGAGGACAACCAGATCGAGAGCGAGGAGGCACTGCGTCAGCATGAGCTCTTCGTCAAGGCCTTGCTCACCAGCAAGCGCCGTCACTTCAAGGACCGCCTCAAGGACTATGGCCGTGCCTACTTCAACCGCTCGATTCACCGCCGCCTGCGTGGCGACACCGACGAGTACCGTCCGCCCTGCGGCGCCCTGAGCGACTTCTTCTTTATCGACCCGTGGGGCAACGTCACCCCGTGCAACGGCAGCGGCGAGGAGTGGATCATCGGCAATATCAAGGAAGATACCCTCGAGAACATCATGGCCAGCGACAAGGCTCGCGAGGCGATGGAGAAGGTGCGCAGCTGCAAGCGCAACTGCACCTTTATCGTCACCGAGCGTCACGACATGGTGCGCCGTCCCTGGATTCCCATCATGTGGGTGCTCAAGAACAAATGGCGCATCCGCAAGGGCCAGGACCTCTGCTGGGATTGAGGGGAGTTAGAAGTTAGGAGTTAGGAATTAGGAGTTAGAAGTTAGGAGTTAGAAGTTAGGAGTTAGGAGTTAGGAGTTGGCATTTGTCAACAACTAGGGACTAGAAACTAAAAACTAAGAACTAGAAACTAGGGACTAGGGACTAGAAACTAAGGACTAAAAACTAAAAACTTATGAAAACGATAGCGGTCATCGGCACGCGCGGTTTCCCTGGTATTCAGGGCGGTGTCGAGGCTCACAGCTATCACCTCTATACACACATGGACGATGTGCACGTCAGGCTCTATCGCCGTCGTGCCTATCTCACTGAGCAATCGGCTCAGACTTTCCCCAATATCGAATATGTTGACCTGCCCTCGACCCGCATCAAGGGCTTTGAGGCCGTGTGGCACACCCTGCTGAGCGTGGTGCACATCCTCTGCCACCGTCCCGACGTGGTGCACATCCACAACATCGGGCCCGGCATGTTTGCACCGCTCATTCGCCTCATGGGACTGCCTGTGGTGCTTACCTATCACAGCCCCAACTACGAACACGACAAGTGGAGCGCCCCCGCCCGCTGGCTGCTGCGTCAGTGCGAGAAACTCTCTCTCCGCTTCAGCAACCGCGTCATCTTCGTCAATAAGTATCAGATGGAGAAGTGCGGGGCCCTCGACAAGAGCGTTTTCATCCCCAACGGCATCGACCCCGTTACCCGCAGCGAGTCCGCAGCGTTTCTTGACAAGCACGGCATCAAACACCGAGAATATCTCCTGGCCGTGGGGCGCCTCACACCCGAGAAAGGCCTGGAATACCTCGTCGAGGCTGCCAACCGCCTGCCGCAGGTCACCCAGGTGGTCATCGCCGGTGCCAGCGACCACGACAGCGCCTACCGCAAGACGCTGGAGCAGCTGGATGTCAATCACAAGGTCATTTTCACGGGATTTACCACTGGCGAGGACCTGCGCCAGATCTATAGCCATGCCCGATGCTTTGTCCTGCCGTCGGTCAACGAGGGCTTCCCGATGGTGCTGCTCGAGGCCATGGCCTATGGCCTGCCCATCCTGTGCAGCGACATCCCCGGCACCCGCCAGGTCGATCTGCCCGAACGAGACTATTTCAAAGTAAAAGATGTGGATTCACTGTGCGCAGCGATTTCCCGCCTGCTCGAGGGCCCCAACGAGCCTCAACGCTACGACCTCACGTCCTATAATTGGGACACAATCGCCCAACAAACCCTCCGCTGCCTCGACTTCTGATAACGTTAAGGTGCCTCCGTTCCCCACTGCGACTGCAGCCATTCGATTTTTGGGTATAAACAAAGATTGCGGGTAAAATTGATTCTTGCCTTGATATTGTCGCATTCCGACTTGGGCCAGCGGTTATAGTCACAGTTGCCAGCAGCCTCTATTTTATCACCAAACTCATCCAGGAAATGGTCTAATTGGGGATAGATGTCAGTGTAGAATCTTTTCCAATGATTACGCACGCACTCCTGAAATCGCGGAAACTTGGCAATTTCGGCAATCCAATGCAAATGGAGGTTACTAGGTGCCTCGTCATAGATGAAATGGTCGAATTCATAGCTGGACGAGTATCGGGAAAAGCAACTGCCAAAGTCCCAAAGGGGACCAAATATCAGTTTTGTGCTGTCACCGCGCTCTTTGTGCAGGAAGCAACTACCGTGGAATCCCTCAGTATCGTCCATAATCTCCTGAATAATATAGAAAATGGCGAGTGAGTCGATATCTATATAAAGTTCCCATTCGGTACTGCTCTTGTCTTCACAATAGATGGCACTGTCGGTCTGTATGAGGAAATCGGTCATATAAGTTCGTTGAACATCGCTCAGCACCTCAGGTGATTGGGGTGTTACCCAGAAAGCCCAGCCGTTGCCTTCGGTGAACGATATCTGGTCAGGTTCATAATAGTTGTCGATTTCCATCAGCCAGCCGCCCGTTATTTTTTGGGGATCGGTCTCGTTGTCTTTCTGCTTGATGATGTTGACACGGTTCTTATCGACACAGATTTTCTCGGTCAAGTGATACAGGCCGATGTATTGTCCGTTAAGCACCACTTCGACAGGGACTTGACGGGGATTCCAGGCCATTCCCATTCTGCGGCCGATCTCAAAGGGTAATGCGTTATTGAATTGCCCAATCCAGAAATCAGCGCCACTAATCAACACCCAGTGTCGGCTTGACGGCATTCCCAGCATAGGGCGAGCCTGGGGAAGCTTGAGCCGAAATGGTTTCTTGTCGTGATGTGTCCACGTGTAATTGCCACGGCCCTTAATCTGCATTTCCAGTGGCTGGGCGGCAGATCCGATAGGCTCATATTCCTCAATGCCCATATTATCGAGCCACCATTCGGCGAAGAGGTACTCCTCCTTGCTGTCGATGTTGCGGTGTCCCTCGGTGTTGATATAAAGAACGGGAAGGGTCCCCGAATAGGATGGCATAGCTGGTAATTCCTTGCCATGTATGGCATCAATAATCATATTGATGTCGGCAATATTGATTTCCTTGTCCCCGTTGACGTCGGTGGCATAGCTATAAAATGAATGATACTTGGCATCGCTGTAAATCGAGTCTAACAACGCATTGACATCTGCAATATTGACTTCCCAGTCGCAGTTCAAGTCGCCACGCGGCCTGAGCCCTGACTGGGCATGTGCCGTCAGGCATGAAAATGCCATGTAAAGGATGAATATAGTAAGAATTTTTTTCATGATAATGAGCTTTTCCGTTACACTAATATAACGAAAAATAGGTTGATTTATTGCCGCAATTCAATTTAAATCACTCCTAACTCCTCACTCCTAACTCCTCACTCCTAACTCCTCACTTCTAACTTCTCACTTCTAACTCTTGACTCCCAGCATTTTGCGGGCACAGGCCACGTTGGTCAGTTCTTTGCCCTCCTTGACACATGCAGCATGCATCTTGTCGTAGTTGTTGATGACCTCAATCAAGTCATTCTCGTCCCAGTTGTCGCGCACGACGCCCAGCCCGTTGGCAGCGATGAACGATGCCGTTGAGGGTTTCGTATTGGTCACGACGGGAGTGCCGCTGGTGATGGCCTCGGCAATGGTGACCATGTTCAGGTCATTACTGGTATCCACCAGCAGCGCCAGCGCGTGCCTGAGGGGCTCGGCTAGTCGTTCATGTGACAGGAAACCGTGGAACACCACATTTTTTTCAATACCCAACTTGGATGCCATCTGTTTTAATTCTTGCATCTGGTCGCCGTCCCCAATGATGTCCAGGCGGTAATTATGATAAGGCTCTTGACTCACGAGACGGGCAAACTTAGTGATGATGCTGTCCACATTTTTGCGCTTGACCAGTTGAGAGACGACAATGAAGGCATTTTCCACATGGTCGCTGGGGTAGAGTGTGTGGGCATCGGTGCCATGGTCCACAATCACGTCGCTCACGTGACGGCTGTAGCGGCTCATGAAACGCTTGGCGGGCTCGCTGCGCGGCACGATGGTCACCTGTCCCATGAACGTCGGGACAATGACATTGTGCCAGAACTTGGACGGCAGTTTGAACAACAGGCGCTGATGGCGATCCATCTCTTGCCAGATGAGCAACTTGGACTTGCAGACACCGGCGGCGATGAGGGTGGCAATCTGGAACGATTCGCTCGCAATCACCAGGTCATATTCGGTCGAGTGCTGCTTGAGCCAGGCGCGCATTCCCCTGGGCCAGGGCAGCAGGGTTGGTTTGAACACTTGCGGCAACCGGGAGGGGAAATAAACGACTTCGAAGGGTAATTGCTCATCTTTGCCTGTGGGCATGAACTCCTGCGACGCCAGCAACGTCACCTCATGGCCCAACTCGATAAAACCGCGCGCAAAGGTGCTGATCATGCAATCGCTGATGGATTCCTTGCGCTTGATGATGCCATGCTCGGCGGTCGAGAGTATGCAGTTAATGATGAGTACCTTCATTTTATGGTCGCTTTGCGGCCCCAAAATTATAAATAATGTTGTATCTTTGCAAACAATAATCAGTAGAATCATGTCACAATTGGTCTCTATCATTATCCCTGCCTATAATGCTGCTCCTTTTCTGGAACGCAGTGTGGCAAGCGCTTTGGCACAGACTTATCAGGATATTGAGGTCGTGATTGTGGACGATGGTTCGACCGATGGCACCAGCGCCCTTGCCGATGAGCTGACTGCCCAAGACGAACGGGTGAGGGCCGTCCATCAGGAGAATCTGGGGCCAGCTGAAGCCCGCCATAACGGGTTCAAGGCTGCAACGGGTGACTTTATTGCGTATCTGGATGCCGATGATGAACTATTGCCTGACGCCATAACTTTCTTGTACGATAAGTGTGAAACCAATCAGTTGGATTTGGCCTATGGTTCATTTGTTAAGGTAAGAGAAGAGGAAAGTTATGAAGTTCCTCATCCTTTTGAAGGAGTGTTGACGGGTGATGAATATCTGCATTTTCTGTTCGATCGTCGCTGCATGTGTGCCTCATGGGGCAACTTGGGCCGTCGCGAGATGTATCGTGAAGAAGTTTTTCCGCCTAAAGATCAAGTGTTCCCAAATGAGGATGTTTATATGAACATTTGCATGAGTGCCTATGTTAACCGAGTCGGGATTTATAATAAGCCGGTCGTGAAGTATTATTATGTGCCAACATCCTTGACGGTCACTAGCCGCCATCTGACTAGTCAGACTAACTGGGAACGATTTTTCACGTTGGTGGAAAATAACCTGCAGTCTCGGGGCAAACTGGACGACCTGGAGAGGGAATTGCTGTGCATGAAACTGGACAGGCTTGCTTTTTATGTTTATCCGCTCGACACGAGCCATCGGTGGGTCAATAAGACCATCAACGACCGCCGCTACAAACTGCCGCGCCGGGCCGCCGTCCTGCAACTGCTGCTGCATTACCCCAGGTTGTGCCACTGGTGTGTGGTCAATAACCGCAGGCTGAAGAAATTGTTCAAATAGCCTTTTCTCGACCGGTTACCGCGGGTAGAACGAATTGGACTTGACTTTGCGTTTGCGCACATTGGAGATGTGCTTCAGCATGTCGTTTTGGCTGTTCACGCCACGGAACTCATTTCCCCTGATTTCCAGTTTCTCAAACCTCATGGATGACGTGGAGGCATTGCCGTAATGCGCCATGAATTGGCCATTTCTCGTCGAGACGGTTACCTTGTTGTTGTTGAAGATGACATTTCCCTTGCTGGCAAAGTCTTCCAGGAAGAAGTAGTCATGGTTACAGTCGAAGGTGTTGTTCCTGAAATCAAGGTTGAGCCAGTCGATTTTCTTGCAATAGATGGATGTGCGCCCTTGGAAATAATTGTTGAAAGCGGTCAGCGAGAACTGGCCGATGCCATTACCCGACTCAAGGGTGGCAATGCGTGCCAGGCCCTTGCACACGTTGTTGCGCAGGGTCACTGTGCCGCCTTCCTTGCCACACCACAGCAGATTGACGCCATAGGCCTTCCTGTTGGGGCCGGTGGTGATGAGGTTGTTGACCTTGTTGCCGTCGAGCAGCACGTTGCCGCTGCGCACGAGCAGGAATGTGTAGCCCGATCCGTTGTACGGGTTCATGATGGCATATTTGTTGGTCATCGTGTTGTTTCTCACGACGATGGTGTCTTGCTGGGTTGACAGGTCCCACACGTCGATATCCATGCGGTAGAATGTTTCGCCCGACTTGACATTGTTGCTGATGAATTCGTTGTCATGGATGACAAAGTCGCTGTGCCGGTCTTTGGTGTCAAACTGGAAATGGATGATGCGCTTGCACAGGTCGTTGACGTAGAACTTGTTGCGGGCCAGTTCAAAGCCTCGCATGTCACAGCTGTATTCTGGGTAGTGATCGGACGTGAGCACCGAGAATATCATATCGTTGAACATGCCGTCGATGAGCTTGTCATTGTGCTGGTAGTAGAACTCATTGTCGGTGACTCTGATATTGGTGCGGCTGATGTTGCCAGGGGCGCTATTTTTGGCATTGATGGTTTTTGAGAAAAAAGCAACCGCCTCGTCATTACCGTATTTATAGAACTTGTTGTTGCGAATGGTGATGTTGTGCATCTCGCCGCGCAGCCACAGGTTGCCACCCGTCGCGCAGTTGTTGTAGTTGCTGATGACGCAATTCTCGACGGTAACATTGGAGCACACGCGCAGGTCAAAGTTGGTGATTTTGGCATTGAGCATGGTGCTCTTCACGTTGCGGAGGTCAACTTTGTTGGCGTGATAGATTTTCACAGCATGGAATTCTGAGTTTTCCCACCATATCCCCTGATGTTCCATCAGATTGATGCTCAAATCGCGAATAGTGACCGAAATCGAGTTGGTGGGTGTGCCGGCAATCGTGATGAAGGCGTCACTGTTCAGTTTCTTCTGTGACTCGTTTTTCTTGAGCAGGACAATCGTGTTATCGGCGCCGGTGCCGGTCATGGTGACGCTGCACTTGCCGATGATGACATCGTCAAGGATATAGGTGCCCGGTTGGTCGAAATTAATGGCGAACGTGTCGTCATAGGTGAGACGTTGTATCTGGTTGTTCAGCGCTGTGGCAAGGTTCGAGCCCTTTGCTATGGAACTGACATTAAATGTAACGGTGCGCGCTTGTAGGGCCGTACTCGCAACCAGCAGCGTCGCTACCAATAGAAGATTCCTGATAAAGCCTTGATGTCTCATATCTATGTAGTGATTCGGGATTATACGGTTATGTTGGGGAAAGACTCTTTTTGGTGCCGGCATCATCGGGTAGCCATGATCCGGCAACCAGGCCATAGAGGACGATGCAGAATACCGGGTCGCGCATCGACTCGATGTAGAAGAAGTTGATGCCGATGAGGATGACCAGGAAGAGCTGCAAGTTCAGGTCTCGCTTGGAAAGGCCCTCGGGGTGACGCACGAATATCGAGACCAGGAACACGATATACCACAAGATGCCCACCAGACCCAACTGGAGGTACACGTGGATGAAGTAGGGGATGGTGCCGATCAGGTACCATTCATATTGGTCATACAGTTCAGAATGGCTCAACTTGGTGCCGCCCTTGAAGTGGCCCACGCCAAAACCCATGGGGATGTGCCCAGGCTCATTCTCTTCGAACATGGGCAGCAGCAGGAACTTGGTCGCCCTGGGGATGTCGGCAAGGCCATTCTCATTGTTCTCCATGTTCCAGGTCGCGTCTTCCTCGGCTCGCTCGACATCCATGAACATGTACTCCATCAGGTATTCCTCGCTGAAGATGTCCAGGCCGTCGGCCGTCTTGCTCACCTCGCCAGTGTAGGTCATCTTATAGGTCATGTAACCCACGCCAAACAGCAGGGACATTACCGGCACGACAATCAGGGCGCGGGTGAACATGCGCTTGCCGATGGGCACCAGCAGGATGAAGTAGAGCACCAGCAGCACGAAGCTGATCTTGGTCTCGTTCAGGAAGGTGGGCGTGAGCAGCAGCACGTACTTGTAATTGGTGAGGATGGAGCTGATGAAGTGCCTCGGGTTGATGCGTTTCCTGATCAGGTAGAAGGAGATCAGGTAAATCATCATCGAGATGGTGCCCGAGTACCAGTTGCCCAACGAGCCGCCGCCATGGTCACCGGCGGTGTAGACGATGAACTGGTACAGGATGCACGGTACCTGCAGCCACAGGAAGACTTCCAGATTCTTGTCAAAGGCCTTGACGAAACGGTCACGCCGATTGGGGTCATCCCAGAAGTAGCGGAATATCGGGTAGCAGAACATCACGCCGAAGAACACGCGTATGCCGTTCACCGTCATGGTGACGGGCAACTTGTTCAGCACCAGGCTGCTTGTCAAGGCAATGAACAGCAGCGATCCGACGAACAGGAAATCGGCCTTGTGGCGCAACGTCATCAGGCCTATCAGCACCAGCACAGCGTCGCAGGCCAGCAGGATATAACTGCGCAGCGACTCAAGGCCGGGGACAAACTCGTCGCAGACGAAGCCAACGGTACCCAAAACCCAAAACACGCCCAAAAGGGCGCGTTGGATGAATATGGATTTGGTGACTTGCATCTTCTATATGCGTTAGGTTTTACCAACTACCAACTAAGGACTAACAACTAGAAACTAGGGACTAGAAACTAGAAACTAAATCACTCCTTGTCCTGGCCGTAACCGTAGCCGTAGCCCTGCGACATCTTGGGGTTGCTGTCGTTGAGCACGACGGCGACGTTGTTGAGCTGTCGGCGCGACAGGGCGTTGTTCATGTAGCGCACAAGACTGCGCTTGGTGTAGTTGGCGCGGGTGACATAGACGGTCACGTTGGCATAGCGGGCCAGCGAGTAGGTGTCGCTCACCATGGCGATGGGCGCCGAGTCGATGATGACGTAGTCATAGCGCTCCTTGAGCTGGTCGATGAGGTCCTGCACACGGGTGGTGAGCAGCAGCTCCGACGGGTTGGGCGGGATGACGCCACCCACGATGATGTCGAGGTTCTCCACCTCGGGACAGTGCTGAATCACGTCATCGAGCGTGACATGCTGCTTGGCCAGGAAGGCGGTGACGCCGGGGTTGTCGTTGATGTTGAGCATCTCGGCCAGCTTGGGGCTGCGGATGTCCATGCCCACCAGTGCCACGCGCTTACCCAGCAACGAGAACGACGAGGCGAGATTGGTGCTGATAAAGGATTTGCCCTCGCCAGACACCGAGCTGGTGACCAGCATGACCTTGTCGTTGGGGGTGGGCAGCATGAACTGGATATTGTTGCGCAGCAGACGGAAGAGCTCGACGATCGACGACGACTTGCCCTCCTTGACCACCAGCTGCGAGCGGTGGCGGTTGTGGCAGATCTCGCCAATGACGGGAGCCTTGCTGATGCTCTGCAGTTCTTCCTGCGACGAGAACTTGGTCGTGAACAGGTTCTTGAGGAACAGCAGTACCAGCGGCAACAACAGGCCCGCTATCAGTGCCAGGAAATAAATCTTGTATTTCGCGGGCTTGACGGGGTTGATCGATGCATAGGCGTGGTCCACGATCTTGCCCTTGGGCGTGGTGGCTGCCAGCACCAGCGAGTTCTCCTCGCGCTTCTGCAGCAGGAAGGTGTAGAGCGAGTTCTGGATGCCCTGTTGGCGATAGAGGTCTTGGGCTTCACGCTCAACGGTGGGCACCTTGCCCATGGCGCTGTTGGTCGAGTTGGTCTGGCTCTGGGCACGGCCCAGCTGCATGTCGATGGCTCTGATCGAGGAGTTCACACCCTTGATGATGTTGCCATGCATGCTCTCGATCTGCTCGTCGATGCGCTTCAGCGCCATATTGTCGCCCTTGGCCGACTGCTCAAGTTCCTGCCGCTTGACAAGCAGGTTGTTGTAGGCCTTGATGGAGCCTGATGCGGCACTCGAGTCCACGTCAAAGGGGATGTAGCTGTGCTTGTTGGCCGGGTCGTTGACAAAGTCCTTGACCATGCCCAGCAGGCGCTTGTTGGTCTCCAACTTGATGATGGCGCGGTCGGCAACCTCCTGCTTGGCCATCTCGCTCTTCATCTGCAACTCATAGTTGATCATGTTGTTGCGGCGCCTGAAGGCTTCGATGTCGGCCTCGCTGCTGGTCAGACCCTTGTAGATGAGGGCCAGACGTTCGTCGATGAACTTGGCTGTGTTGATGGCCTGCTCGTCCTTCTCCTGCTGTCCGCGCTCGTTGTACAGGTTGATGAGCGTGTTGAGCACGTCACGGCCGCGGCCCTTGACGGTCTCGAGGATGCTCAGGTTGATACCGTTGGCCTTCTTGGTGATGAGCTTGACCTTGATTTTCTTGTTCAGGCCCTGGCCGCAGTACTGCGAGCCGATGAGCGATGCCGTGATGTGGCAAGGCTTCTTGGGCTTGTAATTCTCGGTAGTCTTGATGGTGAATGTGCCGTATGACGTCTTGTAGGTTGCAGGAAGCCTGGCGTCCTTGGCATTGATGAGCTTGGTGCGGCCGCTTTTGGCCTTGATGTTGGCCAGTCCCTCTTTGTTGACGTCAATCTTGAAGGTGACCGACGACAGGGTGTCGAACATCTCCTCGGGGGCAACGACCTCGATGGGCGAGTCGTTGTAGTGGTCCACGTCGGGTTTGAACCAGCCCTTGTCCTCGATATAGCGGCGGTTGAGTTGGAGTCGACGGGCGACCTCGGTACACAGCTCTTGCGACGAGAAGACGATCATCTCGTCCTCTACCTTGCCGCCGCCGCTCATGAGCTTCATGCTCTTGAGCAGGTTGGCGCCGGCGCTCGAGCTGTTGTCCTCCTGGGCCACGAGCACCACTGCGTTGACATCATAAACGCGGTTAGTGACCCTCACATAGTAATAGGCCAGCAGACCGCAGGCGATGAGCGACAGCAGGAAAAGCCACCAGTAACGTTTGTATTTGTCATAGAGCGCGCCAAAGTCGATGGCCTGCTCCTCGGGATGATTGGTCGTAATATTTTCTGCCATAATGGTTGATTATCGGGTTAATGCGATGACGAGTGATGCGATGACCGACACGCTGCTCACGATGGTTGAGATGACCGAGAGCTTGAAGGCGTTGTTCTGGTTATACTTGGAGTTGTCGATGCGTATTTCGTTGGGCTCGACATACACCACGTCGTTCTGGCGCAGGTAGAAATAGGGCGAGTTGAACACGTCGCTGCTGTTGAGGTTGAGGAGCTGGTAGTTGCGCTTGCCGTCCTCGGTGCGGATGACATAGACGCGGTCACGCTTGCCAAACTCGGTGAGGTCGCCACAGGTGGCCAGGGCATCCAGCACGGTAAAGTACTGCTGACCAGTCACCACGCGGTGCGGATTCTTCACCTCGCCCAGCACGTCGATGCTGAAGTTCACGATGTCGACACGCACAAACGGGTCCTTGACGTCCTTGCTCACCAGGTCGGTAACCATTCTGGTGATTTCGGGAATGGTTTTGCCGCCCACCTGCAAGCGTCCCAGCACGGGCATCATGATGTAGCCGTGCTCGTCAACGATGTAGGTCTGGGTGCGCGGTTGGGTCACCGACAACAGGGCATTGCGCGTGGCGGGATTGTCCATCGGCATGTTGTAGGCTGCGGTGGCCTGCGGTACCGATGAGGTCACCGAGATGACCAGTTCGTCATCGGGCTGGATGCGGATGGGATAGTTGCCTTCGGCATTGGCCAGTGAGCCGTTGGGCGCTGCGGCCAGGTCTTTGAAATAGGCGAGCGTGTTGTCCTTCGTCGATGTGCATGACAACAGCGTTGCCGCTGCAATCATCATTATAAGTAATCTTGATTTCATACGGTTACAAAAGTATTTCGTTTTTTACTTTAGTAAACGTATAACTGCAACAATTATTTTATGGAATCGTGTGTTTTGATGAATTTTGACAGGAGCTGGTCGCGCAACTCCTTGCCGCAGGTCCATGCGATGCACCCCAGTGCGATGACCATAAAGACTATGTCAAACAGCGCATTAGGGCTATAATAGAAGGGGATTGTCCACAGGAGCATCACGGCCACGGGAATGATGCAGCGGCGGTCGATTTTCAGGATAAAATAGCGGCGCATGTCATGCCAGCGGTAGAAGAACAGGACCAGATAAGTCACCAGCTGGGTGACGATGACGCCATAAACGCCCAGGGGCTTGATCAGGGCGAAGTTCAGGGCCACGTTGACGACTGCCGCAAGCACGATCGAGGGTAGGGTGCGCGGCGTGTCCTTGGCGCACTGGTAACCCATGTCGAAGAACGCTGCAAGACCGAAAATCACAGCCGACAGGCCCATGGGATAGATGTACATGAGGCTCTCGCGGTATTGCGGAGCGACCAGCCAGTTGTAGTTGGCCTTGAGCATGAAGGCATAACCGATCAGGATTCCGGCCAACGCAAAAATGTAGCTGTTGAACATCTTGGAGAAGAACCGGTCGCGGTCAGGGCTGTGGTATTGCAGGATAGCGGTCTCTTGCCAGGCCTGGTAGAAGATGATGGCCAGCGTGCTGATAATGCTGGTGAAACGGATGGCCACAGCATAGATGCCATTCACGTCCAGTCCAAGGAAATACTTGATAAACAGGCGGTCACTGCTTCCCGTGAGCCACCAGCACAGGGAGCCCGGCAGCAGGGGCAGGGTGTAGCGGATGATGTCGAGACCCACCTGGCGGGAACTGAGCGACCACCGCGTGTTGCGGGTGATGAGCCGCACGCGGCACTCGACCAGTATCAGGGCGAGCAGTCGGGCAACGATATTGGCCAGGAAGATGCCCTTGATGCCCCAACCCAGAATGGCGACAAACAGGATGCTGAACACGCCGATGCCCAGCGCCGACAGGATGCCTGTGACGGCAAAGGCCCGGTTGTTGCCCAGCCCGCGGAACACTTGGGAATACACCTCCTGCAGCGACAGGGCAATGAGCAGTCCTGTCGCATAGCCCAGGTAATGGATCTCGGTGGTGAACGACATCACAAGGGCCACCAGCATCGCCAGGGCCAGGGTGGTGATCATGGTGCGGGAAACAAAGGTGACGATGCGCTGGCGCTTGGTGTTGTCGTCGCAGTCGAGCAGGAACCTGAAGGCGCCGTCGCGCAGTTGCAGGGTGACAAATGGCAGGAGCAGGAAGCAGACGGTCAGGCACACATCGTAGTAGCCAAAGTCGGACGTGTCGTGTACAAAATAGGTGTACAGCGGCACCATCATGAAGGTGATGAGCTTTGACCCGATGTTGCCAATGGCATAGACGCCGACGTCCTTGATGAACTTGGAGCCTCGGCTGCTAGACCTGTTATTGTTTTCTGTCATTGTCATTTTTGCGGCTGCAAAATTATTAAAATATTTGGTTTTATGACCTCTCTTTCGCTAAATGTTTGTAATTTCGCCCCACAATACGACATCTCGAGACCCGAATGCGGTGTTAAAGTAATACTTTTAGAGGCAAAAGTCTGGCATCTGATGATCAAGACCATCAACTCATGGCGTGGGCTCATGGCGGTGGCCGTGGTGCTCTTCCATTGTAACGTGGCGTGGATTTATAACGTCGCCGTTTCGGGCGTGACGTTTTTCTTCCTCTCCAGCGCGTTCCTCTTGGCTCGGCGCCATCCGGTCGAGCGTCTCGAGGCGCGTGCCTATGGCCGCTTCGTCATGGAGCATGCCTTGCGCCTCTATCCCTTGCACTGGCTGGGGCTGGCCTTGTTGATTGTCATGGCGTGCACGCTGTATGCTGCGCCCATAAACTGGGGCGCGACGGCACTCAGTGCGCTGCTGCTGCACGCGTGGTCGCCCTTGCACGATGTCCACTATGGCATCAATCCGGTGGCCTGGTACATGAGTGCGCTGCTGTTCTGCTATTGCATCTATCCGCTGGTGATGCGGTGGATGGGGCTGTGGCGTCTGCGGCACAAGACCTTGCTGGCCGTGGCGCTGGCAGTTGTCCTCGGGGCCATCATGTTGCCGCTCGACATACCCGGGCGCGAGGCGGTGTTTGTCAATCCCTTGTCCCATGTCGTCGACGTGGTGGTGGGCGTGACCCTTATGCACCTGTGCCAGGTGCTGCAAGGACGCTGGCCCCGAGTGGGTTATCGCACGGCAACGTTCATCGAGTTGGGCGCCTTGTTGCTGCTGGCAGCGGTAATTGGGCTCAATATGATGACCACCCTGGTCAGGCCTTGGGAGGACGATGTGCTCTGGCTGTTGCCGCAGGGCGCGATATTGGCGGTGCTGGCCTGGCTCGCCGGGCAGGAGGGCGCTATCGGCCGCCTGCTGTTGTGCAAGCCGCTGCAATGGCTGGGCAGCATCAGTTTTGAGGTGTTTGTGCTGCAGTTCGTGGCTTTCAGGCTTTTTGCCTTTGTGATTGCTCCTGCCGCGGGCCATCTGGGATGCGACATCTACGGACAGTTGCCCTGGCTCGTGCTGGCGGTGCTACTGCCGCTCTCGTGGCTGGTGAACCGCGTTTTCACCCGTCCGTTGTCCCGAATCATCAAGCGAAAACTAACAACTAGAAACCAATGATAAAGACGATTACAGGCTGGCGCATCTTTTTTGTGCTGTTGATTATCCTGCATCATGTGGGCTTGGACCAGTTGGACATGATGAGTCTGGGCGTGTGCTATTTCTTCATGTCCAGCGGTTTCCTGCTGGCGCTTAAGTACCCGTTCCACCAACTCGACGGCAAGGCTTACCGTGCCTTTGCCTGGAAGCGGGTGCTCCGCGTCTATCCGCTGCACTGGTTCACGCTGGCCTTGTGGCTGGGCGCGGCGTCGCTGCTGGGGACGCTGGTCATCGAGCCGCTCACCTTGGGCCTCAATGCCGCGCTATTGCATTGCTGGTCACTGTCTTATCCCATCTATTACTCCTACGTCAAGGTGTCGTGGTTTCTGGGGGTACTGCTCTTCTGTTACCTGTGCTATCCCTTGCTGGCCCACTGGTATCTGCCCTTGCGTCTGCGTCACAAACTGATTGTGCTTGCCGTGCTGGGACTCATCGCGATTGTCGTCCTGGCGGGTACCGACGATTACAGCCGCACCGCTCTGTACGTCTTCCCGCCCATGCGCCTTATCGACTTCCTGATAGGCATGACGCTGCCCCATGTGTGCCGCGTGGCCCGCAGTCTGCCCGTTATCGGCAAGAGCGCTAACGGCACCGACGCCGAGCTCATCGCTGTGGCTGTGCTCTCGGCGACGGTGATGATGCATGGTTCCAATCCCGGTGTGCGTCCCTGGAGCGACACGGTCATCTGGTGGATACCCCAGGCTCTGCTCATCATGGTGTGCTACCTATATGACGGCCGTGAGGGTTTCATCGGCAAGCTGATGGCGTCCCGACCGCTGCAATGGGTTGGTACAGTGTGCTTTGAGCTGTTCATGCTGCAAGGGATTGCAGCCCTCGTCTACAACTACCTGCTGGCTCCGGCGCTGGGCCATCTGGGCCTGACCCGCCTGGGCTTGGATCCCTACAGCCTGTTGCCCTGGATGATTATCCCGCTGGGCATCCTGCTGGCCTGGATTGTCAACCGCTTGTTCACCCGACCCTTGAACAGGCTCCTCTTCCGCCGTTGAAATCATGACCGCCACCGCGAAATTTTTTATAATGTATAATGGCGACAGGCCGACAGTTTTTTGGACTTTGCGCAATAATGAAAGAATTATTGCGTTATAATGGTTAAATGGACCCGACTAAGCTGAAACATATTGCATGTATATTGCTGTTGTTGGTGGGATGTGCTGTCGCACATGCCCAGGACAATGACATGATTCTGAATCGCCCCTACGCCGATGTCAAGAAGGTTCACTTCGGCTTCTCGGTGGGTATGAATTTTCAGAATCTTGCCATTACCAACAACGGTCTGGTTGTCGATGAAAACTTTGAATGGTATGCCGACGTGCCTTCTCACTCGCCGGGTTTCAGTGTGAATGTGTTGGCCGACCTCCGCCTTGCCGATCACTTCAACCTGAGGGTTTCTCCGGGTCTGTATTTCGGCAACAAGGTGGTGCAGTACCTTAATCACAAGGGCAGTCCCGATTTTGCAGTTCAAGACCACTATAAGCAGAGCCAAAACATCAAGTCCACCTATATCGTATTGCCTGTCGACGTGAAAATGAGCGCCAAGCGCTACCACAACATGCGCCCCTATTTCACGGGCGGCGTGATGTATGCACACGACTTGGCCAAGGATCACAGCGATCAGCTCAAGCTCAAGAATGCCGACATCATGCTCACCGTGGGCATGGGTTGTGACTTCTACATGCCTTTCTTCAAGCTCTGCCCCGAGGTCAAATTCTGCTTTGGCCTCAAGAACCTGCTGGAAAAGAACCGTCCCGACTTGGAGGACCGTCCCGAAATGCAGCCGTTTACCAAGAGTGTGAACAAGGTGACGAGCAATATGGTCATCGTGACGTTCTTCTTTGAGTAGGAAACATGCCATGCTGATGCTGAGTAGGGACAAAAAACGAAGACAATGAGAATAAAGCTTCACGACATACGACACCTGTTGGCCGCGGCAGTGCTGAGCACCGTCGTGGCGCTTGGCGTTCATGCCCAGGTCGATGCCGCGTTCTCCCATTTCTGGACAGGCCAGACCTATTACAACCCTGCTGTGGCGGGCGAGCTCAACGCCATCCGCCTGAATCTGGGCAGCCGCATGCAGTGGGTGGATTTTAAGCGTGCTCCCATGACATTCTACTTTACTGCCGATATGCCCTATAAGCTGTTGGAGCAGAAGTGGGGTGTGGGTGCCAAGGCCGAGTTTGAACGCATCGGTCTGTACACCAACACGCGAATTGGCGCACAGCTGGCGTGGAAGCGCAAGATTGGCAAGGGCACTTTCAGCGTGGGTATCCAGCCGGGTATTTACTCACAGACGTTCCGTGGCAAGGAGGCCATTACTGTCAATGAATCGTCCGAATCCGACAAGGCCATCCCCAAGCAGGACGTGTCGGGTACGGCATTCGATGCCAATGTCGGCGTCTACTACACCCATCCCCGGTATTGGGCGGGCTTCTCGGTGACTCACGTGACCAGTCCCACCATCGAGTTGAAGGTCACACGAGAGTCGCTTGACTACTACGAATTTAAGGTGGGCCGCAGTTATTATTTGATGGGTGGTGGCAATATTCCAATCAATAATACGTTATTTGAAATACAACCCTCGGGATTGTTTGCCTATACGCAGAACTTCTGGACAGCCCAGGTGGCGGCGCGTGTGCGCTATAACCGCATGCTCAGTATCGGTGCCGGCTACCGATGGAAGGATGCTGTGACGGCTTTCATTGGTGTCAACCTGAAGGACGCTTACATCGGCTATGCCTACGATTATCCGGTGTCGGCCATCAGCAGGGCAACCTTTGGCAGCCACGAGGTGTTCGTCACCTATCATGTGAAGTTGGACCCGAAGGAGAAGAACAAGAACAAACAAAAAAGCGTACGCTTAATGTAAGATATGAAGAAACTAATTTTGATACTGTTGGTCGCCGTGGCGACCGTGTCGTGTGGTTCAATGCGCAAGGGAGGTACCAGCGGCGGTGAGGTCACCGGCGTTGGCGCTGCCGTGTTTAACGAGACCACCCCGTTTGGTATGGTGCTCGTTGACGTTGGCTCGATGCGTGAGGGACCGGCCGAGAGGGACTCCATCTGGGGTATCGACTCCACGGCACACGGCATCTCGGTTGACGCCTTCTGGATGGACGAGATGGAGGTGAGCAATTCCAAGTACAAGCAGTTCGTCTATTGGGTGCGTGACTCGATCATCCGCGAGCGCCTGGCCGATCCCGCCTATGGTGGCAACGAGGAGTTCAAGATCGAGGAGGACAAGGAGGGTAACCCCGTCACCCCGCATCTCGACTGGAGCAAGAGCATCCCCTGGAAGAACCCCAGCGAGGATGAGGAGCGCGCCATCGAGAGCGTTTACCGCATCAACCCCATCACCGGCGTGAAGGAACTTGACGCCGCCCAGATGAACTATCGCTTCGAGGTATATAACCTGACCGAGGCCGCTAAGCGCAAGCACCGCTTCGACCCCACGCGCCGTGACTACAACACCGACCACGAGGTGGACATGACACCGCCCACCATCAGCAAGGACACGGCCTATATCGACGACGAGGGCCGCATCGTGCGCCAGACCATCACGCGCGCCATGCAGAGCGAGTATGACTTCCTCAACACCTACATCGTCAACATCTACCCCGACACCACTTGCTGGGTCAATGACTTTGAGAACGCTTACCAGGAGCCTTATGTGCGCATGTACTTCGCCAACGGCAACTACAACAACTATCCCGTTGTGGGTGTGAGCTGGGAGCAGGCCAATGCCTTCTGCCACTGGCGCACCGAGTTCCTGAAGAAGTCCTTGGGCAACCAGGGCATCTATGTCGAGCCCTTCCGTCTGCCCACCGAGGCCGAGTGGGAGTTTGCAGCCCGTGCCGGCCAGAACAAGAACAAGTATCCCTGGGACGGTGACCTGCCGCTCACGGTTGACGAGGGCTGTTTCTATGCCAACTTCAAGCCCGACGAGGGTAACTACGTCAAGGACGGCTACATCATCTCGGCTCCCGTGGGCACCTATGAGCCCAACGACTACGGCCTGTATGACATGGCCGGTAACGTGAGCGAGTGGACCTCAACGGCCTACACCGAGAGCATCGACCGCATGACCGACGACATCAACCCCGAGTACCGCTACTATGTGGCACAGGAGGACCCCTACAAGATGTCGCGCAAAATCGTGCGTGGCGGCTCGTGGAAGGACGTGGTGCACAACATCCGTGCCGACTTGCGCATGTGGGAATACCAGAATGAGCAGAGGAGCTACATCGGTTTCCGTTGCGTCCGCTCCAAGGTGGGCATTGTCAAGGGCAAGCGCAAGAACTGCTGCAAAGACTAATCCGCACATTTTTATAATAGAAAAAACAAATCATCACACTCATTTTTTATAGTTCAAGCAACAATGGGTAAAATCAAGAGATATAAAAAGAAAGCCGGCCGATTCCTCAAGAGTGACAGCGGCCAGAGGTTTTTCAACTTTGCCTACAGTATCGGTGCAGCCATCGTAATCTTGGGTGCCCTGTTCAAGATTCTGCACATGCCGTTGGGTAACCTGCTGCTCAGTGTCGGCATGGGTACCGAGGTCCTCATGTTCGTGCTCACGGCATTTGATAAGCCCGAGAAGGAGTATCACTGGGAAGAAGTATTCCCCGTGCTGGCCAGCCAGGACCCCGAAGACCGTCCCGACTTCAATACCGGTGGCGGCATCTTCATCGGCGGCGCTGGCGGTAGCGGTAACGGCGAGGGATATGAAGGTGGTGAAATCAACGTCAGCGTTACCGATGCCAAGAACGCTGTGGGCCTGCCCCAGGGCGTGAACCTGAGCGAGGAGGACACCCTGTCGCTGAGCGAGAGCATCGCCAAGATGGCAGCCGCCAGCGACCAGCTTTCGCGCATGGCCGAGCTGACCGATGCCACCCAGCAGTACCTGAGCCAGATGGCCGGTATCAGCGAGCAGATGCAGAAACTGCAGGCCACCACAACCGCACTCAACGAGGTGAGCGAGACGCTGCTGGGCAGCTATCGCGCCATCACCGACAACAGCCAGAACATCACCGAGAGCTCTACCGGCTATGTGGACCAGATGCAGGCCTTGAACCACAACATCAGCGGCTTGAACACCATCTATGAGATCCAGCTCAAGAGCATTTCGTCACAGCTCGAGAACATCGACCGCGTGAACCGCGGCCTGAAGGACATCCGCGACATGTACGAGAAGAGTGCTGCCGAGAGTGCCCACTATTGTGATGAGACCGAGAAGATGGCACGCTACATGAAGCAGTTGAACAGCGTCTATGAGAAGATGATCAAGGCGATGACCGTCAACATGTACCGTCCCATGCCCGGCATGCCCGGCATCGAACCCGACAGCAACGACCAGGACGCCTGATCGTCACGTGACATTTAAACTTTTTGACATCAATCCTATTCTAACCGGAAGAGAGAAACTTATAGATGGCAACCTCAAAAAATAAGAGCGTCAACCGCATGTCGCCGCGAGAGAAGATGATTAACCTCATGTACATCGTCTTGACGGCCATGCTTGCCCTGAACGTGTCGAGCGACGTGCTCAACGGCTTCAGTCAGGTGCAGGACGGTTTGACACGCTCCAACCGCACCATCACGGCGCGCAACCAGGCCCTCTATGGACAGCTGCAGGCGTTCAACGAGAAGAACCCCGAGAAGGGTAAGGTCTGGCTCGACAAGGCGACCCAGGTGGTGGGTGAGACCGACAAGCTCTATAACTTTATTGACTCGCTCAAGCTCCAAATCGTCCGCGTCGCCGACGGCGAGGATGCCGATGTGACCAACATCCGCAGCCGCGACAATACCGAGGCAGCCAGCGTCGTCATGCTGTCGCCCCAGGGCGGCAAGGGCAAGCTGCTCAAAGCACGCATCGACCAGTACCGCCAGTTCGCGACCTCGTTCCTCGAGGATCCCGAGAAGCGCAAGAACCTGGAGACCGCACTCTCGACGACCCCTCCCAAGGTGGCCGGCGTATCGATGGACCAGAAGAAGACATGGGAAGAGACCATGTTCGACAATATGCCCTGTATCGCAGCCGTGACACTGCTCACCAAGCTGCAGAACGACGTGCGTTATGCCGAGGGTGAGGTCCTCAACCAGATGTTGACCAACATCGACCTGGGTGACCTGCGTGTGAACCTGGTCAATGCCTTCGTCGTGCCCGACTCCCGTATCGTGATGCGCGGCACCAAGTACAGTGCTCAGATTGTCCTCGCGGCCATCGATACCACCCAGCGTCCTGTCGTCTATGTGAACGGCAGCCGCCTGGGCAACAACACCGGCCTGTATGAGGTGGGTACCAGCAAGGCCGGTACCTACGACTACTCGGGCTGGATCGAGGTGCTGGGACGCGACGGCACGGTAACGCGCCGCGACTTCAAGTCGAGCTACACCGTCATCGACCCGCTGGCTACCATCAGCGCCACGATGATGAACGTGCTCTATGCCGGCATCAACAACCCCATCAGCATCGCTGTGCCCGGTGTGCCCCAGGGCAGCATCAGCGCCTCGATGACCAACGGCACGCTCACCAAGAGCGGCGACGGATGGATTGCCCATCCCTCCAAGGTGGGTGCCGAGTGCGTCATCTCGGTAACCGCCGAGATGGAAGGACAACGCACCAATGTGGGCAGCACCACCTTCAGGGTGCGCAAACTGCCCGACCCGCTGCCCTTCATCGCCTACAAGGACGCCAACGGACAGCCCGCACGTTACAAGGGTGGCAAACCCTTCCCCAAGGCGCTGCTTCTCGCAGCTCCCGGTCTGGATGCCGCCATCGACGATGATATCTTGAACATCGACTATAAGGTGGTTTCGTTCGAGACCGTTATCTTCGACTCGATGGGCAACGCGATTCCCGAGTTGTCTAACGGCTCGCAGTTCTCCGAGCGACAGAAGGCCGCCATCCGCCGCCTGCAGCACGGCAAGCGTTTCATGATTTCCCGTGTCAAGGCCACCGGCCCCGACGGCATCACCCGCGACATCCCTGCCATCGATGTGATTGTGAACTAACCTAACTTGATTATAATAGACCTAACGAGAATATGAAAAGTCTTAGATTGATTATCGCCCTACTGCTGGTCGGCATCGCGCTGGGCAGCAATGCCCAGGTGACTAGGCGCACCGGCGGCGATGCACGCAACAGGGACAAAAACAAGAAAGACGGCGCTGCAGCCGTTACCGACCGTCAGCAGTCGTTCTATGAAGTGAGGGAACCCAGCGACGCCGACCTGCAGTGGATGAAGGTCATCTACCGCCAGATCGACTTGACCAAGGGCAAGAACCCCGCGCTCTATTATCCCGAGGAGCCCAATGCCGATGGTGAAAACCTCTTCTTCATCATCATGCGCCTGCTGGCCAAGAACCAGATCTCGGCCTACGAGTATCTGGACGGCCGCGAGATGTTCACCGACGAGTTCAAGATCAAGGTGGGCGAGATGATGGACCGTTTCCACATCTATTATACCGAGGCCAAGGGCAGCACCGAGAAGAATCCCCTCTACGAGTTTGAGAATGCCGATATCCCCAGCAACGAGGTCCTGAGCTACTACATCATCGAGAAGTGGGAGTTTGACACCCGCAGCAACCAGATGAAGGCCCGCGTCGAGGCGCTCTGCCCCGTGCTGCACCGCATGGACGAGTACGGCGGCGAGCCGCTCAAGTACCCCATGTTCTGGGTCAAGCTCAACGACATCCGTCCCTACATGGCACAGCAGTACGTCTTCACCGACGACGACAACAACCTGGCTCGTTACAGCATCGATGACTTCTTCAAGCTGAACATGTACACCGGCGAGATCTACAAGACCAAGAACCTGCGCAACCAGTCCCTGCGCCAGCTCTTCCCCGAGGACGAGGCCTACAAGCACGCCCAGGACAGCATCGAGCAGCGACTGCGCAGCTTCAACCAGGATCTGTGGGTTCCGCCACTCGAGGTGCTCCAGGCACGTGCCGAGGCCGAGGAAAAAGCCCGCGCCGAAGCCGAGGGTGAACTCGAAGAAGGCGAGGAAGGTGCCGAGGGCGGCGAAGTGGCCGAGGGTGATGCCTCCACCGGCGAAGAGAAGACCGTGACACGCACCACCAAGCGCGGCGCCAAGTCCAGCAAGGATAGCAAGTCGAGCAAATCCAGCAAGGACAAAGCCAAGGAGAAAAAAGCCAAAGAGAAAAAGGCCAAAATCAAGGAGCGCAAGCCCAAGAGCAACAACCAGTCGGTCAATACCGGCCTGCGCTCGGTGCGCAACCGCAAGAAATGACATGACGTTTTGCCAGTCAAAATGCTGGCTCTCGATACAGGGGCGGGCCCATCGACGGACCCGCCCTTTTTCGATTTTTTGAAGGCCTGTCTAAAAAATATCCCTAAAAAATTTTGCCCGTCGAGGAATTAATGTGTAACTTTGCGGCGCTTTAAAATGAAAGGAGGTTGGTTAACCTGACCTAAGAAACTGATTTTCAATACATATCATCCGATTTGGCATCGCTCGGCACGTGGCTCGCTAGCGATGTGTCATCCATATAGAGCCGCATCAAGGAGAAGAAATTCCAAACATTTTACAAACAAATAAAACATTTAAAACAAAACAAACTCATTATGATTATTGTTCCCGTTAAGGAAGGCGACAACATCGAACGCGCCCTCAAGAAATTCAAACGCAAAACTGAAAAAACCGGTGTCATTAAGGAACTGCGCAAGCGTCAGGCCTTTGAGAAGCCCTCAATCACCAACCGCAAGAAGATGATGAAGGCCGAGTACGTACAGCAGCTGCGCGCTCGTGAGGAGTAATAAGCTTCACCACGTTTTTCAGCACAAATAAAAAGGCGGAAACCGAAAAAAATCGGTTTCCGTCGTTTTTTTTGGCCCAAAATTTGCATTCTATCAAAATAGTTGCTAACTTTAGCACCTCAAAGCAAGGCCCGCGCCGCCGCGACTGGCATGGCAAGGGTGACTGCCAGCTGTCACACACTACAGTATGCCTATGAACGCAACAGTTGAACGCTTTCTGCAATACACGCGCCTCGAGCGCAACCTGTCCTGGAGAACGGTGGACCTGTATCGCCGCGACCTCGATCAGTGGGAAGCCTATATGACTGACGGCGGCCGCCCGTTGCACCTCGAGTCGGTCACCGAGGGCGACATACGCATGTGGCTCATGCACCGTTCGGGCCAGGGCGACTGCTCGGGCACACTGCGGCACAAGCTGCAGGCCTTGAGAGCCCTATACCGTTACCTGATGCGCTGTGGCGAGATGGCTGTCAATCCCGCTGCACAGGTCGAGCTGGCCAAGCTGGCCAAACCCCTGCCCAAGTTCGTTCGTGAGAAGACTGTCGATGCCGTGCTCGATGCCGACGTCGACCAGGAGGACTTTGGCCAGGTGCGCGACCATCTGGTCGTGATGCTCTTCTACGAGACCGGCATCCGCCTGAGCGAGCTCATCGGCTTGCAGGATGTCGCCGTCGATGTCGACAAGCGGGAGCTCAAGGTCAGGGGCAAGCGCGACAAGGACCGCATCGTCCCCTTCGGCGACGAGCTGGCGCAGTGGGTGACCCGCTATCGCCATCTGCGCGCCCAGGTGCCGGTGCAGTGCAGCAACCTGCTGGTCACGCACAAGGGCAAGCCGCTCTATCCCTCGCTGGTCTATCATGTCGTGCATGACTCGCTGGCGAGCGCCGGGGCAACCGGCAAGCTCAGCCCCCACGTGCTGCGGCACACCTTTGCCACGGTGATGCTCAACAACGGGGCCGAACTCAACAATGTCAAGGAATTGCTGGGCCATGAGAGCCTGGCGGCCACTCAGGTGTACACCCATGTGACGCTGAGTGAACTACAACATAATTATGAACTCGCCCATCCACGGGCACTAAAAAAAGGAGGTTATTATGGAAATTAAGATCAATGCCATCCACTTTGATGCAACCGAGAAGCTCAACGATTTCATCAACAAGAAAGTTGACAAACTGGGTAAATACAACGAGGAGATCTCCAATGCCGAGGTCATTCTCAAGGTAGTGAAACCCGAGACAGCCATGAACAAGGAGGCGTCGGTACGACTCAACGTGCCCCGCAACGAGGATCTGTTCGCCAATAAGGTCGCCGACACATTCGAAGAAGCCATTGACAACTGCGTTGACGCGCTCAAGCGCCAGCTCGAGAAAGGTCGCCGCGACAGGTAAGACAAGCCGCCCGACATATTGACTAAAGGAAATACTATACCCCCTGCCGGCACACGCTGCTGCCGGCAGGGGGTGCCACATCAATTGGGCTATATTATATATAAATAATGTGGTGGGGTGGGGCAGCACAGGTTTGGCACAAAAAATGCAGTAGTCGCTCGAATGGATGCAATATTCTGCAGGCCAGCGCGTTATGGATAATTGCCGGGCTTGGTTGAAAACTTTTTTGAAAAAAAAGTGAGAAAAAGTTTGCCAGTTTCGAAAATGGTTGTACCTTTGCATCCGCAAACGAGAACGCCCCGTATCTCAATGCGCAACGATAGATGCCTCTTTAGCTCAGTTGGCCAGAGCACGTGATTTGTAATCTCGGGGTCGTTGGTTCGAATCCGACAAGAGGCTCAAAGAACATAACACA
>CADBDH010000008.1 GCA_902793405.1 uncultured Bacteroidales bacterium
CGCCGATGGTACTGCGAAAGTGGGAGAGTAGGTAACCGCCCCTTAAGAGAGGTGATGTCAGCAATGATGTCGCCTCTCGTTTTTTTATCCCCCCGGCGACTGGACTTGCTGGACTGACTTGACCTGCTGGACAGACTGGATCGCCGCTGAGGCGGCTTGGATGGATGGGTGGATTTTGGGTTATGGATGATTTTTACTAACTTAGCAAGCTCAAAGAATTCGTGTTAATGACCAAAATAATGATATTATGTTGAAATTAAGGAAATTAGGATTTGTTGCGTTGCTGCTGGCATTGCTTGTCCCTGCCCAATTGTCGGCGCGTGAGAAGAAGGTTTTTTCTCCCGACGGTAACATCTGTGTGAACTTTGATGTCAATGAAGGGATCCCCTTTTATAATGTGATGTTTAACGGCAAGCAGGTGATCAAGGACAGTCACTTGGGCCTGGAACTTGCCAGCGTGAAGGGCAACGGCGAGTTCAATAATTTTGACAATAAGCAGGTTGCCAATCAGAATTCGTTGTGTGACGGTTTCTCGTTGATTTCAGCCAGGTCAATGTCATTTGATGAGACCTGGGAGCCCGTGTGGGGCGAGGAGAGCAGCATACGCAATCATTATAATGAGATGGCTGTAACGCTGCGCCAAGACGAGTTGAACCGCTATATTATCGTGCGTTTCCGCGTCTATGACGACGGCGTGGGCTTCCGTTACGAGTTCCCCCAGCAGCCCAACCTCACTTACTTTGTCATCAAGGAAGAGCACTCGCAGTTTGCCATGCCCGGTGACTTGACGGCGTGGTGGATTGCCGGCGACTATGATACACAGGAATATGAATACACCTGCTCGCGCCTGAGTGAAATCAGGGGGCTGTTTGGCAGCAAAATCACGCCCAATGCCTCGCAGGAACAGTTCAGCCAGACAGGCGTCCAGACGGCTCTGCAACTCAAGACCGACGATGGCATTTACATCAATCTGCACGAGGCTGCATTGGTCGATTATCCCTGTATGCACTTGAACCTGGATGACACGAATATGGTGTTTGAATCATGGCTCACACCTGATGCTCAGGGCAATAAGGGTTATATGCAGACGCCCTGCACAACACCGTGGCGCACCATCATGATTGTGGACGATGCCCGCAAGGTGCTGGCTTCGCGCCTGATCTTGAACCTGAATGAGCCTTGCAAGATTGAGGATACCTCATGGATCAAGCCCGTGAAATACATGGGCGTGTGGTGGGAACTCATCACCGGCAAGAACACGTGGAACTATACCGACCAGCTGCCCTCGGTCAAACTGGGCGAGACCGACTACAGCAAACTGCAGCCCAACGGACGTCATGGCGCTAATAACGAGAATGTGAAGCGTTACATCGACTTTGCCGCTGCCAATGGCTTTGACCAGCTGCTTATCGAGGGCTGGAACGAAGGCTGGGAGGACTGGTTCGGCAACAGCAAGGACTATGTGTTTGATTTTGTGACGCCTTATCCCGACTTTGACATCAAGATGCTCAACGACTATGCCCACAGCAAGGGCATGCGCCTGATGATGCACCACGAGACGTCTTCTAGTGCCCGCAACTATGAGCGGCACCTCGAGGCTGCTTACCAGTTGATGAACAAGTATGGCTACAACTCGGTCAAGACGGGCTATGTGGGCAATATCATTCCGCGTGGCGAGCACCATTATGGCCAGTGGATGGTCAACCACTACCAGTATTGCCTCGAGCTGGCCGCCAAGCACCACATCATGCTCAATGCCCACGAGGCGGTGCGTCCCACCGGCTTGTGCCGCACCTGGCCCAACCTGATTGGTAACGAGAGCGCCCTGGGCACCGAGTACCAGGCCTTTGCCGGTACACAGCCCGGCCACACGGCTATCTTGCCTTTTACCCGCCTGCAGGGTGGTCCCATGGACTACACGCCAGGCATCTTTGAGATGGATTTGGCGACTTTCTCGCCCGAGAAGAATACCCATGTCCTGTCCACCATCTGCGGCCAGCTGGCGCTCTATGTGACGCTCTACAGCCCGTTGCAGATGGCTGCCGACCTGCCCGAGAACTATGCCCGCTTCATGGACGCTTTCCAGTTCATCAAGGATGTGCCCGTTGAGTGGCAGCGCTCGGTTTACCTGGAGGCCGCTCCTATGGAATATGTGACCATCGCCCGCAAGGACAAGAACAGCGACGCGTGGTATATGGGCGGCGTGACCGACGCCAAACCCCACGACAGCGTCATCAAACTCGATTTCCTGGACAAGGGCCGCAAGTATGAGGCGACGATTTATGCCGACGGCAAAACAGCCGACTACAAGACAAATCCCCAGTCCTACGTGATCACCAAGAAGACGGTGACATCCAAGTCGACACTCAAGCTGCACAGCGCGCCCGGCGGCGGCTTCGCAGTCTCGATCAAGCCGTTGTAAAGAATCGAGTCGCAGTTTACTGCGACTCGAGTTTAGGGTTTAGGGTTTAGAGTTTAGAGGGGTGCGCTTGCGCGCCCCTTATATTTTTGGGGTATAAAAAGAATGGGCAACCAGCCGAAGCGTGGTCACCCAAATCCTCTCTCCACTGCGGTGTGTACGTGACTCGAACACGCGACCCCCTGCGTGACAGGCAGGTATTCTAACCAACTGAACTAACACACTGCAAAGGTACAGCAAGTTTTTGAACTGACAAAGGATTTTGCCAAAAATTTTTCAAAAAATTATCACATCATCGATTAATCATCTGTTATACAGCCCAATAGCGGAATCGTCTATTGGTGTTCATCAGATGGCTCGATGATGTGATATCGAAAAATGAAACAGGTTATTCCAATTGTGAATCAAGAAGAAAGAATTCCTAACTCCTCATTCCTAACTCTTGATTATTTACAGTCTTTCCTTCTCGCTGGCGCCGGCACCGGTACCCTTATACTTGCTCTGGGCGGCATTGAACTTGTAGCGCACGGTGAATTCCACCTCGCGGACATCGCGGCGCTGGGTCTGGCACATGGTGCGCAGTCCGTAGCGCAGTTTGTAATGCTCCTGTGAGTCAAGCAGGTTGTGGCCCGTTACCTGGATGGAGAGGCGGTCGTTCAGGAAGGTCTTGGTGGCGCCGATGTCGAGCAGATAGAGTGGCTCGGAGATGGTGACGTTTTCCATGTCGCCACGGCTGAGGAAATTGAAGTTGACATTAGCCGTCAGGGTGGGCAGAATCTGGAAATTGTTGCTAAACTGCACGAGGAAGGCGGGGTTCTTGGGGGATATGAAACCCACTGGTGACGGAATCTTGATCCATTCCTTGATGATGCCCAGCGTCAATGACGGCTGATAGAGTCCGAAGCGGGGCGAGAAGGTGAGCATCGCGCGCATGGCATCCTTGTGGTCCACATTCTCGGTGGTCATCAGTGTGGTGGCCTCGCTGCCGGGTATCTCACGAGCCACGTTGACAATCACGTCACGGTCATGCTTGTAGCCCAGCATCAAGTTGACCCACTTGTACATCGCCATGAGCGACACCTCGTTGTTGATTGTGGGTTTGAGCAGGGGGTTACCGCTGTCCCACGTGAAACGGTTGGCATAGGTGACACTGCCACGCATCTGCCAGTAGCCTGGACGCTTGATCTTCATCGCATAGTTCAGCATCAGTTGCACATTGCCCGCACGAGCCATCAGTCCCAAGCTGGGGAAGAAGTGGTGATAATTGCGGCTCTGCTCGGCCATGCGCACGCCCTGGCTGTAGTAGTCGCTGTTGACGTTCTCGTTGCGCAGGCCCACCTTCAGCTGGCCGAAAGGCAACGGGTGCCCGTACTCGGCAAAGAAGATGTAGTTGCGCTCCTTCTGCTCGGTGAAGGATGTGGGGACGACCTGCTCAGGATTGATGTAGTCGTCGTTGCGGTGAGTGTGGTCATACTCACTGCCCACTTGCAAGTTGCCACCCCACAGGGACCACGACAGGACGAGTTTGGCCGCCCACAGCTGGTTGCGGATTACGCTGGTACTGGTCACCGTGCGGCTGTCCCGTTCCTGGCTCACCTCGTCGTTGAACTGGCTTTTGCGCTCCTTGTGGAAGACGTAATCGGTATTGAAGTCAATCGAGGTCTTGCCCACACGGCCGTTATAATAGGCATTGAGGGTGTGGGGCATGTTGAATTTGCTGGACATGTGCATACCATTTTCCAGGTGGTCATAAAACTCGCCGTTGGCCATCACGTCGGCGGTGAAGGTGCCGCGGGTGCGGTTCAGGAAAAAAGCCTTGGTGTCATAGCGGAAGCCCATCGAGTGGTTGTCGTTGAAGATATAGTTCACGCCCGCCGAGGTGTAAATCGAGTTATTGTGGCTCTTGATGTCGGAATGCTCATTCATTCGCCAAGTGGTGTCGGCTTGCACGTCAAAAATGAAATCGTCATTTTCCAGGTACTTGTCATCGTTGTACCACACGCTGCCGAACACGTCCAGCCCGCGATGGCGGTAGTTCCAGTTGAGGCCCAGTGCCAGGTCGGGTCCCTCGCCCACGTAGTAACTGGCTTGGGTATTGAAACTGAAGCCCTCGCCCTGGGGCCGCTTGGTCTTGATAAGGATGACCGACTCGACCGTGGCGTCATACTTCGCACCGGGGTTGGTAATCAGCTCCACGCTCTGGATGTCCTCGCTGCTGATCTGGTCTAGCTCGGTCTGGTTCTGGAGTTTGCGCCCATTGATGTAGATGAGCGGCGTGCCCTTGCCGAAGACCTCGATGCCGTCCTTCTTGCGCTGTACGCCCGGCAGATTCTCGAGCACAGCCTTGGCGGTGCCCACCTTGCTCAGCAGGGTGTTCTCTATCTCGGTCTTGAGGCCCTCGGTCGTCAACTTAAAGGCGGGGCGCTGGCCCTTGACGACCACCTCGCCCAGCATGGTAGCCTCGGGCTCCAGTGCGATGGTGCCCAAATTACTGCCAGGGGCATCCAGCACCAGCGTTTTGTAACCCAGATAGGAAATCTTGATAATTGGCCTGGCGGCAGCGCCCGTGAGGGTAAATATGCCGTCACCATCGGTTGTCGTTCCCGCCACAAAGGCACTATCGCTTGCATTGAGCAGCACCACATTGACAAAGGGCGCCGATGCGTTTGTCTCGTCAACCACGCGGCCAGTAAACGTGTCGGCGGCTGCCGTCATCACGACCAGCAGCGCCATCATCAGTGTGAAAAAGTATCTATTCATTTGTCTATAAGTTTTATTGAGTTATCATTTTACCGGCAGCAATAGTATCCTACCGTTTTCCCTATAGACGCACACCAGCGGTCGAAAAGTTGCAACCTTCAAGAGAAAACTGCACTTTCACCCTTTAGTGTGTTAAATGCCCCGTAAAAAAATAGTGCTCCGTAACGGCAAAAAAAATGGCGTTACGGATGGGTAAAATAAAAAATAGGGCTCCGTAACGCGTTTTTTTAGGCGTTACGGAGCAATTAAAGAATATAAACATCACTTTTTTACAATTGATAGACCCGCGTCATGCCATCGAGCTCCAAGGGTGCGAAGGACTGTTGTAGCAGCACTATGTAGAAACGTGGCAGGCATTCAACTGGCGGGTGTTCGACGATGTAGCGGTCAATCTTACTGCGGGCGGCTGCACGCAATGTCTCGTCATCGCAAGGAACCAGCCGCTCTTTTTCTATAAAAGCTATCTGCCAGAAAGCCATATAACCGATAATGTAACGCTCTACTGCTTGCTCTACACTATCGTCATGGACGAGTTGATCGATAGTGAATGAATCACTCTCGCACATAGCCACGACGGCCCATGATAGGTCAATATATTTCAATTCCTGTTTCATAGTCTGTTTTTCTCTTCATTACCGGCGCCAGTACCCTTGTACTTGCTTCGTGTCCAATTGAAGTGGTAGCGCACGGTCACTTCTGCATAGCGGGTTTCGTTAGTGCGGTGCTGCCACAGGGTCAATTCACCGAAGTGCACCAGCACGTCCTGGCCATTGCGATGAAACAAGTCATGCCCAGCCACCTTGACCGACAAGCGGTCATCCAGGAACGTCTTGGTCAAACCGATGTACAGGTCAACCTGATGGCTGCAGCTGCTGATGTTCTCGCTGTCACCCTTGCCCTGCCAATCGAGATTGAGCGAACCAGTGAATGATGGCATGAATTTAAAGTTGTTGTTCCACTGTGCCATGAAGACGGGCCTTGACGGACTATAAAAGCCATCAGGCATAGGAATCTTCATCCACTCTTTCATCATACCGACCGTGAGTTGCGGGTTCCAGATACCAATGTGTGGTGCAGCTGTCACGCTGAGGGTCAACACGTCCTTTTTGTCGATATTCTCTTGTATGATGAGCGTTGTGGCCTCATGTCCCTCAATTTGGCGTCCCAACTGCAAGACTACATCCTTGAGGTGTGAATAGCTCACGTTAAGAGAGAGAAATTTCCAAGTGGCATCCAGCGACACATTGTTAATGATGGTGGGTCTCAGGAACGGGTTGCCTGACTGCCAAGTGAAGCGGTTAGAATAATAGGTCTTGTTGCTGAGTTCAAAATATGTCGGTCGGCGAATTTTCATCGTATAGCCTAACATAGCATTGACGTTGCCCACCTGAGTCGATAACGAGAGGCTGGGAAACAGATGGTTTTGATGGCGGCTTTGTCCGTCGATGTGAACGCCTTGACTGTAATAGTCGGTGGTGACATATTCGTCACGCAATCCACCGCTCAGCTGTCCGATAGGTGTCAATCGGCTATACTCGATAAAGGCGCTGTAGTTGCGCTCCTTAACCTCGGTGTAACTTGACGGAACAATCTGCTCGGGGTTGAGGTAATCATCGTTGCGGTGGGTGTAGTCAATCTCACTGCCCACCGACAGGTTACCGCCCCATAATGGCCATGAGAGCACGAGTTTGCCGGCAAATAGCTCATTTCTCACTGTATTCACGCTGGTCACTGTGCGGTCTTCCCACTCCTGGCTCTCCTCAAGGCTACACTCACTCTCACGGTTCTTGGTAAAATAGTAATCGGCATTAAAGTCGATATTGGTCTTGCCTACTTCGCCATTGTAATAGAGATTGAGCGAGTGCGGCATGTTGTGCCGTGTTTTATTCTTATTATTGGTTATCAGGTTGTCATAGAAAGCGCCGTTGGCGGTCACGTCAGCAGCAAAAAAGCCTTTGTCAACATCCTTGAGGCGGATGCTGCTGTTATATTGGATGCCCATCGTATGCTGATCATTAAACTGGTAATTGGCTCCAATAACCAAGCGCAAAATGTTGTAATTGCCCTGGCTGCGGCCGTGATTGTCCTGATGCCACAAGGTGTCGGCAGCGACGTCCTGGGTGATGCGGTATTTCTGCAACCAGCCGTTCTCATAGTCGCTGACTGTACCGAAGACATCCAATTCCCGGTGTCGGTAATTCCACAGGAAGGCATTATAGGTGCGGGACATTTCGCCCTGGAAGAAACTGCTGCGCAGGTGACCGCCCCATCCTTCACCCTGTGGCTTGCGCGTCTTAATCCGAATCACGCTCTGTACCGACGCATCATACTTGGCGCCGGGGGTGTTGATGACCTCGACACTTACGATGTCTTGTGATTTCAATTCGTTGAGTTCCGACGCGTCACGCATCAGTCGGTTATTGATGTAAATGAGAGGTTTGCCCTTGCCAAACACCTCAATGCCGCCATCTTTGCTCAAGATACCGGGAACATTTCTCAATACGTCCTCAGCAGTTCCCAATTGACTCAAAATCGAACCCTCGATAGTGGTAAGTAACCCCTCCTTGCCTAATTTATGGACGGGACGGTGCCCCTTGACCACTACTTCGCCGAGTATCGCCGCGTCAGGTTCCATTACGATACTACCCACGTAACCTGGAGTCACGTCAATGCTCAGGGTCTTGTATCCCACGCTGGAAATTTTCAATATACCAGTTTCCAACTCTCCAGTAATTGAGAAGGCACCATCTTCACCAGTCACGGTGCCTTGGACAAAAGTGGAATCGGCACTGTTGAGCAATAATACGTTCACATAGGGCATCGGCACCTGATTCTCATCCAGCACGCAGCCTGTAACCGTACCTGCAACAGCTGTCAAAGCCACAATAAGTTCTACAATGATGATAATCGTTCTTTCTATCATAATGTCTCTATTTTGGTTGTTCGAGTGCAAAATTATCGAGGCAAACCTCAATAGAGACACGCACTAAAGGGTGAAAAGTTGCAGTATCGGGGTGCTGAAATCGCATTTTCACACTTTAGGGTGTTAAATTGCCTTGTGGCATGTTACTACTTCTTAAGGATAAGGCTTTTTAAGTTTCACCATTTGTCGGAATTGGGCATTTGGGGTACATTTGCAAGGCTATTAACCAGCATGACCGATATGGCTAGAATTGAGGATTTCTTCACGTTGACCAACAGTGTAGAGGGCATTGATGATGAGCAATACTGCCACCTTGAGCCCATGATACGAGCCATCGATGCGATGGCCAATGCGACCTACCAGAGCATTTATGTCATCGACTACCTGAGGCATGGTTTCCTGCATGTAGCGAGTAATCCGCTATTCCTGTGTGGGCACACGGCCGAGGAGGTGCGCCAGATGGGCTACCGCCTGTATATTGACCACGTCCCTGCCGAGGAACAGATTATGCTCACTGAAATCAACGAGGTGGGCTTCAAGCGCTTCAACGAGGAGCCCATGACTGAGCGCAGCCGCTGCTTCATGAGCTACGATTTCCATATTGTAAATGGCGAAGACTGCTACTTGGTAAACCACAAGATTACACCGTTTGCACTTGCGCCCGACGGACGTGCCTGGCTGGCGATGTGTGTCGTGTCATTGTCGCACCACACCACTTCCGGCCACATAGAGTTCCGCAAGAAGGGTCAATCCATTTACTGGGAATATGACTTGGACGTTCACCGCTGGCAGGAACGTAAAAGCGTGACCCTGCGCGGGCAGGAAAAGCAAGTGCTTATCCTGTCGGCTCAGGGATATACCGTGTCTCAGATAGCCGATAGGATGTGTCGCGCTGTGGATACTGTCAAGACTTACAAGCGTGCGCTGTTTGAGCGCTTGGGTGTGCGCAGCATTACCGAGGCCCTGACTGTTGCCACCAATCAGGGGCTATTATAGAATCTGAGGTAATTACTCCGCTAGGTCGAGGAGTTCCAGGCCGTAGGGGGTGTAGAGCTGTTTTATCTCCTCGGGCTTGAGCAGATGAGGATAGATGGGAGCGTCGATCATACCCTGGGCGTAGCTGGCAATCTCATAAACCTGATAAACGACATGGAGTGCCGAGCCTTCGATATAAAAGTCTCCCGGCAGGGGCAGCAGACCGTTGTCGGGCAGGAAGAGGTCATCCTTGCCGTAGTTGTAGGTAACCGAGATGGATTTGAGTGTGGTTTCACGCAGCAGGGTAGTGTCGGCGACGATCTCCTCGAGTGAAACGGCCTTCTCGGTCTTGAGGTCGTAGGTGACGTAGTTGTTGGCGTAGATGCCGTGTGCACCGCCGGCCATATAGGAATACGTGCCCAGGTGGTAGAGGAGCAGGCGGTCGGTCATGCTTTGCATGATCACGTCCACCTCGCTGGTCGATAACTTGCCGTTATCCTTGACCTGGGTGACAGGTGTGAACTTGTTGGCGTCGTATTCGGTATAATTGCCGGGATTGAGCAGGAAGTCGGTGACCTTGTCCAGCTGGTTGAGTTCGGCGCTGTCGGTCATGGCGCGGAACAGGGCTTGCTGCAGGTTGGGGCAGGGCTTGCCATTGATGATCTGGGGCCAGAACGCCGAGAATGAGTTATCAAAATACAGCGTGTCGCCGTCCTCGTCAATGTAGGAGAACTGCTTGTCAATGTCAATGTTACTGAACTGGCACAGGGTGCTGTCGGTAACCTTGGGATTGTCAACAGCAGTTGCTGCTGAACCGGTGTTACTGTTATTGCTGCAGGACGACCACAGGGCGCAGATGGCCAACAGAGCGAAAAGAAGAGTCTTGTTCATAGTCATTAATTTGTTTAGTTTTGTTTCGGCAAAGTTATATAATATTCTGATACTCCGTTCCTATAGGGGCAAAAAAAATCCTCGACTCACGTCGGGGATTGCTTAACTAATTAACCTTCTAATACCATTAACATAAACCTTTAAACAATCTTTCTTGTTTCTGTACTGAAAAGACAACTGCCTCGCGGCACCTGAAATCTCATAACCTTAAAAACTAATACCATGAAAAACCAATGCAAAAGTAGTGCAAAATATGTTTTACAACATAATTTTAAGACATAAAACGGCCATAAATTAACAAAAATTTGCAGTAAATACACCATTTACTGCAAATTATACATATTTTAACAAATCTGCTGACTTACCGATTGGTGAGCGTTGCAAAGTAGATCATGTCGATTTCCTCGTAGGAGAAGTCGCCGCTGAAGAAATTGCCGGTTTTGAGTTTGAGGCAGTCGGACAAGCGCTGCAGCGCCTGCTCAAACATCTGCTGGTGGTCAAAGGCCAACGGTGGCAACTGGCTGATGGGGAACCAGCGGGCGGTGCGCGCATCGTCGGCACCCAGGACCTCCTGCACGCGTGTGAGCGTGAAGAAGGCGATGGAGATGACGCGCTCGCGCGGGTCGCGGTCGGGCTTGGTAAAGGCGCCCAACTGCTCGATGTTGGCCACTTGCAGGCCGGTTTCCTCCTTCAGTTCGCGGCGTGCGCCGTCGGGGGCATCCTCGTTGATGTTGAGGAAACCGCCCGGGAAAGCCCAGCAGCCGATGTACGGCTCGCCGCCGCGCTCGATGAGCAGCACGTTCAGGCGCAGGCCATCATAACCAAAGACAACGCAGTCGGTAGTGACTGCAGGATGCGGATATCGGTAACAGTAATTTCCTTCCATGACTTTATTCCTCAATATAGAAAACGCGGGCGTGTTGTGTATTCTCTGCCCGTTCGAGAGCGATAGCGGCAAAGGGCACCAGCGTGTAGCTCGTTTTGTGCCCCCTGTTCACCTGATAATAGAAAATGATGTTTCCGGGACTCTCTTTCACCTTCAAGGGGGTAACCATCGTGGCCTTGTTGGTCTCGGGAAGCAGGATGGCGATGACAAACTGGTGTTTCCAGTTGATGTCGGTAGGAGCGCTTCCCATGAGAGGGGCCGGGCCAAAGTACTTGTTGAAAGTCTCCTCGTTGTCGATGATGAGCTGCTGTGCCTTGCTGCAATCGACATCGTTGCGCACGTGGTAGTTCTTCAGCACCACGAATGGCGCCTCTACGGCCCCTTTCTTGGCTTTCTTCAAGGGGTTGGCAGCATCACAGTGGCAACTGAACACGGCCACGGCGACCAGAGCAAGAATCAATGCTATCCTTTTCATGACTTGGTGCGCTCGTTAATGATTTTTTCGTAGTAGAAATTGAGTACATCGCTGGCAGCGACAAACGATGTCTGCTTGCCCGCGAGCACGGTCTCCTCCTTGATATTGAGCAGGCGCTCGATCTCGGGGTCGAAGTAGAAGCGGGCCAGCAACTGCTCGTTGATGGTCTCGCGCATCCAGTAGCGCTCCTGCTCGTGGCGCTTGTCGTCAAAATAGCCATTCGCCTTGACGTGGGCAAAGTAGCGGTCAATCATGTCCCACACCTTGTCGATGTCCAGGTCGTAGTAGCCCGAATAGGTGATGACCTCGGGCAGGAAACCGCTGGGGGGCAGGGGATAGAGGTGGAGGGCGTTGCGGAACTGTGCAGCCGCCAGCTTGGCGCGCTCAACGTTGTCGCCGTCACACTTGTTGATGACGATGCCGTCGGCCATCTCCATGATGCCGCGCTTGATACCTTGCAGTTCATCTCCCGTGCCGGCGAGCTGGATGAGCAGGAAGTAGTCCACCATCGAGTGGACGGCGATCTCGCTCTGTCCCACGCCGACGGTCTCGACAAAGATGGTGTCGTAGCCCGCTGCCTCACACAGCACGATGGTCTCGCGCGTCTTGCGTGCCACGCCGCCCAGCGAACCGGCCGAGGGGGAAGGGCGGATAAACACGTCGGGCTCGATGGCCAGGCGCTCCATGCGCGTTTTGTCGCCCAGGATGGAACCTTTGGAACGCTCGCTGCTGGGGTCGATGGCCAGCACGGCCAGTTTGTGGCCCTGCTTGATAACGTGCATGCCGAACGAGTCGATCGACGTGCTCTTGCCGGCACCGGGCACGCCAGTGATACCGATGCGGCGCGAGTTGCCCGTGTAGGGCAGGCACTTCTCAATCACCTCCTGGGCGATGATCTGGTGCTCGGCGTTGCGGCTCTCGACCAGCGTCACGGCCTGACCCAGCACGGCGCGGTTGCCCTTGCGGATGCCCTCGACATACTCGGCGGGCGTCAATTGCGGCTTGCGCTTGCGCTTCAGGTAGGGGTTGACGATGGGCGGCTGTTCGACGCCGCTGTTGACCTGCAGCCCGGCGAACTGTTCGTCATTCTCGGGATGCTGCTGGCTGGGACACTCTTCGGTGTGCTGTATGATTCTTGATTTATCTGCCATGTATTGTATTGAGTTATTTTTTGTCGATAATGCCCACGAGGCGCACGGTGGAGCGTGGCTTCTCGGGGTCGTTGGTCATCAGTGTGAGCGGCACGTTGAGCATGTTGCCGCGCTGCTTGGCTGTATCTACCGTGACGGTGACGGTGGCCGTTTTTCCCCGCTTGATTTCCTGCTTGTTGACTTGCACGGTGATGCCCTCGCCATCGGGCACCCACAGGCGGCGGATGGCGAGCCGGTCTTTGCCCTTGTTGGTGATGCTAAAAGACCGCTTGACGGTCAGGCCCGCTACCATGGTGCCGAAGTCTAGCCGGTCACCGCAATCCACGCCTAGGACAGGCGCATCGGCGCGTTGCTGGTCGGTGAGACCGTCAAATGATTCGATGACCTGTGCCATCACATGGATGTCGGCCGTTCCGGCAGTGGCCGATGCGGTTTCTCTCATCGGCTGGCAAGACAGCGATAGCGTGTCGGTATTCAGCCCCCACAAGGGCGCATGGCCCGACAGGTAATGTACCGTGAGTGCAGTGACGCGGGCAGGCGGCACCGTGTCGGGGACGAAGACGGGCCTGATGTGGGGTTGTTCGCCCGTTACCCTGACGATGATGGTGTCGGTCGACGCGTTATAGGCGCTCAGATATTCCGTCTTGTTCTTGCCCTTGACGATTTCGCCCAGGGGGATGTCCCGCTGGCTGATGCGCAGCGAGCCCGCTTGCAGCGGGTACTGATTGTCGAGCGTCTCGGGGGTGGGGATGACGTTGCCCGTGATTTCCAGCACGGTGCGCTTGGGCGTCGTGTTGGTGAAAATCAGCACCTGCTTGGTGAACTGACCAGGGCGGCCCGACGGATTGTAGGTGATGCCCACAGCCGCGGTGTCTCCGGGCTCGATGGGCGTCTCGGGATAGGTGACGGCAGTGCAGCCGCAGCCGGCTTGTGCCTTGACGATGAGCAATGGCTCGGTACCCGTGTTCAGCACGCGCATGTGGCAAGTGACCTTGCCGTCCTGCTCCATGAACACGCCCAAGTCATGCTGCCGCTCCAGCCAGGTGGCTTCGGGTTGTGCCGCTGCGGTCATGGCCATGATGGCCAGCAATGCTATGGTCAGCGCTTGTCTCACTTATTTCTTGGGGATGACGGTGCCCTCGATGCGCAAGGTGGTGGTGCGTTCCTTGCCGTTGGTCTTGATCTTGACGGTCTTCTTGAAGGCGCCAGGACGGCCGATGGGACTGTAGGTCACCTTGATTTTGCCCTTCTTGCCCGGCTTGATGGGCTTGGTGGGGTATTCGGGGCGGGTGCAGCCGCACGAGGCCGTGGCGTCGATGATGAGCAGCGGCTTGTCGCCCGTGTTGGTGAATTCAAAGGTACAAGACACGGGGCCATTAGCCTCTTTAATCGTGCCGAAGTCATGACTTTTGACCTCGAACGTTGCCTTGGCAAAACTGTCGTCGGCCACTGCGCCGATGGTCACCAGGCACACCGCGAATAATGCTATTATAAACCGTTTAGTCATTGTCATATTATGTTTCTTGTGGTTTAACCTGCAAAATTAGGAACATTTTTTGGTGGGACAAACTCAACGCGGGGAATTTAATATTATTTTATGATTATGGGCCGAAAAAGCGTTCAGTATTTGTATGTTTTGATAATCTTGTTTATCTTTGCAAAATAGAATTGAAACTCATAAATATCTAAATAAACCTAATAAAAAACGATGATTATGAAAAAAACAAGATTACTCATTGCCCTGCTGGTGATGCTGGTTGCCGCTAGCGGCTATGCCCAGGACAGCTACCGCCAGGCTGTAAAGGATTACGTGGCAGCTATTGGCCAATTTGAAAAGGAAAAGGCGTACATCTCAACTATGAGTATGATGTTTGATAGGAGTGGTAACGTGGACATTGACCAGTTGACACAACGCTATCTCGATGAACGCTATGAGGATGACATGATTGACTGCTATGCCTTAGCCTGGAAAGAACAAGGCATGACCGAGGCCGATTTGAGAGAATTGTCATCACTGTTCTCCACTCCACAATATAAGGTATTTGACGCCCATTGCAAAGAATGGATGGTGGGATTCGTCTCCTGTATGCTGGAGCCGCTCATGGAATCCATGAGGAATATGGAAGAGCAGTTGGAAAGCGGTGAATACAAGTACAAGGAATCAGAATACTTGTCTCGTATGGAGTCGCCCATTCAGCCCAATGCCGAAATAGATGCCGAGTATGCCGAGAAATTCAATATTGTTATGATGAAGTCGTCTTTAGTAAAGACCATGACAGATGCGATGTTCAAGAGGATGGATGAGGGGATGGACTGCGTATCCATCGATGAGCCCATTAGGAAAGAGTCTCAAGAGAAAGTTAAAGATTGGATGACTAAGAGTTTGCCCGCAATGTTGCTGAATAATGCTTACGGCAATTTAACCCTTGAAGACCTTGACTATGCTGCCAAACTCTTTGCCAACGAGACCTTTTGTAAATTCCAAAACTACGATCCGAGCAAAACCGACATGGAATCTTTAAAAAATGCACATGCTATTTCCAAATACATGGAATGGATGGAGGAGCAGGGCGCAAAGAAAAGCGAAGACCCTAAAGCCTTCATGAAATTCGTTGAGTCGCTTTTTGAATCTATCAACCCGAATAATTGAAGATATTAACACTTAGGGATTAAAATCCTGACGAGTGATGCCGTCACTTATAATACCCATCAGCCGCTGTCCGTGTCATCGAAACAGCGGCTGATGTCATATAGATGCATACAGTTTTTTTAGCGTTTTTCTGCGAGAAAAAGGTAGTGTAATGGCTTTTTTTGTAAATTTGCAAGATTAAACCCAACATAAACTGAGTCAAGATGAAGAGAATCCTGCTTTTTCTCGCCGTGCTGACGGCAATGACCGCGATGGCCGACACGCCGTTGTGGATGCGTTATGCGAGCATTTCGCCTGACGGTAACAAGATTGCGTTCTGCTACAAGGGCGACATCTATGTGGTGCCCTCAACAGGCGGACAGGCTGTGCAGCTGACCTCACAGTCGAGTTATGAATCCCAGCCCGTATGGTCCCCCGACGGCACGACAATCGCCTTTGCCAGCGACCGTAAGGGCAACAATGACATCTTTGTCATGCCTGCCGACGGCGGACAACCCAAGCAACTTACACGCAACAGCGCTGCCGAGACGCCGTGGACCTTCAGCCCCGACGGCAAGTACATCTACTTCAGCGCCGCGATTCAGGACCCTGCCAGCAGCATGCTGTTTCCCAGCGGCCGCTTGACCGAGGTCTATAAGGTTCCCGTCGAGGGTGGCCGTGCTACCCGTGAATTGGGCACCCCTGCCGAGTACATCTGCTGGAACAAGACCGGTGACTACTTCGTCTATCAGGACCGCAAGGGCGGTGAGGACGAGTACCGCAAGCACCACACCTCGTCGATTACCCGCGACATCTGGTGCTATGACGCCAAGACCGGTCATCACACCAATCTGACCAACATCGGCGGCGAGGACCGCAATCCCGTCCTCAGCCCCGACGGCAAGACCGTTTATTTCCTGAGCGAGCGCAACGGCGGTTCGATGAACGTCTATTCAATGCCGCTGGACCATCCCAGCCAGTTGAAGGCCATGACCAGTTTCACCGTCAACCCCGTGCGTTTCCTCTCCATCGACAATAAGGGCACCTTGTGCTTCACCCAGGACGGCGAACTCTACACCATGCGTCCCGGCGGCCAGCCCAGCAAGGTGAACATCAGCCTGTGGCATGACGACAGCGACCAGATCCAGAACCTGTCGTTCACCCGCGGCGCTACCGATGCTGCCGTGTCGCCCGATGGCAAGATGGTGGCCTTTGTAGTGCGCGGCGAGGTCTTTGTGACCTCGGTGGAATACAGCACCACCAAGCGCATCACCAATACCCCCGAGGCCGAGAATTGGGTATCGTGGGGCGCCGACAACCGCACGCTGGCCTATGCCACCGAGCGCAACGGCAACTGGGAACTCGTCCTGGCCACTATCGAGCGCAAGGATGACCCCAATTTCCCCAATGCCACCCTCATCAAGGAAGAAATCCTGCTGCCCTCGACCACGGTCGAGCGCATGTATCCCTGTCTGTCGCCCGATGGCAAGAAACTGGCCTTCATCGAGGATCGTATCTACCTCAAGGTGCTTGACCTCAAGACCAAGCAGGTGACCCAGGTGACCGACGGCTCAACCTGGTATGAGACCAACGGCGGCTTTGACTACAGCTGGTCGCCCGACGGCAAGTGGTTTGCCCTCGAGTTCATCGGCAACCAGCGCGACCCCTATACCGACATCGGTATCGTGTCGGCCAACGGTGGCCCCATCACCAACATCACCGGCAGCGCCTACATCAGCGAGGGTCCCCGCTGGGTGATGGAGGGCAACGCCATCATGTTCCGCAGCAACCGTTACGGTATGCGCAGCCACGCCTCGTGGGGCTCGCAGGATGACGTATTCCTGGCCTTCGTCAATCAGGAGGCACTCGACCGCTACAACCTCAACAAGGAGGACTATGAACTGCTGACCGAGGCCGAGAAGGAGGCCAAGAAGGCCGAAGACAAGAAAGCCGAGGCTGCCAAGGACAGCAAGAAGAAAGGCAAAGCCGCTCCTGCCGCCAAGGCCGAGGACAAGGGCCTGAAGGTGGAACTCGACGGTATCGAGGACCGCATCGTGCGCCTGACGCCCAACTCGAGCAACATCTCGGGCTGCATGGTCACCCCCGACGGCGAGTCGCTCTATTACCTGTCAGCCTTTGAGAAAGGCTATGACCTGTGGAAGATGGACCTGCGCAAGCACGAGACCAAGCTGTTGAACAAGATGGGTGGCGGTGGTGCCGACATCCAGGCCAGTAAGGACGGCAAGACGCTGTTTGTGCTGGGCGGCAGCAGGATGCAGAAGCTCACCGTGGCCAGTGACAAGCTCACGGGCATCGACTACAAGGCCGACATGAAGATGGACCTGTTTGCCGAGCGCGAGTACATGTTCAACCACGTGGACAAGCAGATTTCTAAGCGCTTCTACAACCTCAACTACCACGGCTGTGACTGGAAGGCTAATGTGGAGACCTATCGCAAGTTCTTGCCCCACATCAACAACAACCAGGATTTCGCCAACCTGTTGAGCGAACTGCTGGGCGAGCTGAACGCTTCACACACCGGTGGCCGCTTCTATCCCACCAGCGGCGAGGCTACCTCCGACCTGGGCCTCATCTACGACTGGAGCTATACCGGCAACGGCCTCAAGGTGGACGAGGTGATTGCCGACGGCCCGCTGGCCAAGGCCAAGAGCCAGATCAAGCCCGGTACCATCCTCGAGAAGATCAATGGCGTGGCCATCGACCTGGACAACGACTATACCGAGCTGCTCAACGGCCAGGCCGGCAAGAAGACCCTGCTCTCGCTCTACAACCCCAAGACCGGCAAGCGCTGGGAAGAGGTGGTGAAGCCCATCACCAAGGGCGCCCTCAACGACCTGCTGTACAAGCGTTGGGTAAAACGCAACGCCCACATCGTCGACAGTCTGTCAAATGGCCGACTGGGTTATGTGCACCTGGAGTCGATGAACGACGCCAGCTACCGCGACATCTACAGCGATGTGCTGGGTAAATACAACAAGCGCGACGGTATCGTCATCGACACCCGCTTCAACGGCGGTGGCCGTCTGCACGAGGACATCGAGGTGCTCTTCAGCGGCAAGAAGTACTTCACCCAGGTCATCCGCGGCCGTGAGGCTTGCGACATGCCCAGCCGCCGCTGGAACAAGCCCAGCATCATGCTGCAGTGCGAGGCCAACTACAGTAACGCCCACGGCACGCCATGGGTTTACAGCCACGACAAGTTAGGCAAGCTGGTGGGTATGCCGGTTCCCGGCACCATGACGAGTGTGTCGTGGGAACGCCTGCAAGACTCATCGCTCGTGTTCGGTATTCCCATCATCGGCTACCTGCTGCCCGAGGGCAATTACCTCGAGAACACGCAACTGGAACCCGATATCAAGATAGCCAATAACCCCGAGACCGTCATCAACGGCGAGGACCTGCAGCTCAAGGCTGCCGTCGAAGAGTTGATGCGCGAGTGCGGCCTAAAATGATGATTTATTAAATTAGGTTAAAGACAAAAATCAATTGAGGCTACATGGTGGAATTGTTGTACTTTTGTGGGCAAAATTTGAGAGAAGATGTTAAACGTGAGCAAAATATTCGATCAGATTATGCGTAATACGCGGCTCTTTTCTGTGCCTTTCCTGTCCAAGAAATTCCACAATACGAAGATAATAATGTGACTCAATGGGACCCGAAAACGGGTCCCATTTTGCATATATGATATAAAGTATCAAGACCAAATATAAACTGTATTAGTACGACTTGTTATGACGGAATTCATTACTACTCACTTGACCGACATCATCGGTTACACAGCGTCAATTTGCCTGGTTTTGGGTTACATGCCCCAGGCAATCTATACTATCCGCACCCATGATACCGATGGTATTGCCCTTCCCACCTTCTTGATGATGGGCTTGGGTGGCATCTTCTTTGCCATCCAGGGCCTGTTGCTCAAGAACTGGCCCCTGTTCATCACCAACGTGATTACCACTGTCTCGAGCGCCATCGTGTTTGGCATCAAGATGTATAATGACTATTTCAAGAAAAAATAAAAAGCAAGGTTTTTCTTGGAAGGGTCGGGAAAATAACGTACCTTTGAAAAAATTTTATTGAACGGTCTGAGACCCTAAAGGGTTTTTCATTAAATTAACTAAAAAAGTATCTATTTGAGAAACTGGAAGGACTAATAACGATTTTATACTTTTGTTTTTATGAGACTTAAACTGTTTTTGCTTTTAGCACTCTTTGCTACCCTGCCGCTGCTGGCGCAGCACACGGGTGTGCGGGGCGTGGTGATGGACGCCAAGAGCGGCCTGCCCGTCGTGGGTGCTACAGTCATGCTTGACAATCAGGGCATCACGGCGACCACCGATGTCAGGGGTCAATTCCTGATTGACGAGGCCCATCAGGGCAATGACGAACTGTTGGTCCTGTGCTACGGCTTCAAGGACTGGATGCAGCCAGTGACCATTATCGACGACGTCGTTGAGGACTTGGGTTCCATCGAGTTGGAACCACTGTCCTTTGAGACTGCCGAGGTGCTGGAGTACCGCAATTCCATGGCCGACATGGCCCTCTCGGAGTCGCAACTCGAGGACGAGGAAGGCAACACCCAGGAGGTTGCACTGCTGAGCGGTGCCACCGACAACCCCTTCTATCAGGCTTCGAGTTACACTTTTAGCACTGCACGTTTCCGCATTCGCGGTTATGAGAACCAGAAGACCGAGACCTACATCAACGGCATCCCGTTCAACGATGCTATCCGCTTCTCGTTCAATTACTCGATGACGGGTGGCCTGAACCAGGCCTTCAGGAACAAGACCATCGGTATGGGTCTGGAGGACAACACCTACGGCTTTGGTGGTATTGGCGGTGCCAACAACATCAAGACCTTTGCCTCTGACTATGCTCCCGGTACCCGCCTGAGCCTTGCCTACACCAACGGTAACTACCGCTGGCGTGGCATGGTGACTCACGCCACTGGCTTGAACAAGCATGGATGGGCAATGACAGTTTCGGCTGTGGCCCGTTATGCCGACGAGGGTGTATATCCTGGCTCGTTCTACAACAGTTGGGGATACTTCCTTTCACTTGAAAAGGTCTTTAACCTGCAGCATTCCCTGTCGCTGACCACCTTTGGCGCACCGACCAAGCGCGCCGCCAACTCGGCCATCTATGAGGAGTGTGCTCAGCTGGTGGGCAGCAACATGTACAGTCCCGATTGGGGTTGGCAGGAAGGCAAGAAGCGCAACTCCAAGGTGGTCGAGTCGTTTGACCCCACCGTCATCCTCAACTGGTTGTGGAAGCCCAGCAAAAACGCTTCACTCAACACGGGTTTAGCCTATCACAAGTCCTTCTACAGCAAGGCAGCGCTCAACTGGTACAGGGCAGCCGATCCCCGTCCCGACTATTACCGCTATCTGCCGTCCTACTTCACCGATGATTTGTCCAAGGAACTCTACACCGACCTGTGGACCAGCGAGAGTGACATCACGCAAATCCGCTGGGACAACCTGTATCAGTCCAACTATCTGAATAACCAGATTGCCGACCAGACGGGTGTGGAACAGGGTTCGACCTACATTCTTGAGAATCGTCACAGCAACCAGTCGAGCTTCACGCTGTCGTCGGTATTCAACAAGCATTTCTCCAACAGATTGTCAATGCAGACCGGTGCCAATGCCAACTATTCGGTATCGTCCTACTACAAGACCATCAAGGACCTGCTGGGTGGCCGCTATTGGCTGGATATCGACAACTTTGCCGAGCGCGACTTCCCCGATTCTCCCGAGATGGCACAGAACGATATGGAGAACCCCAACCGCCATGTACTCAAGGGTGACCGTTTCGGTTATGACTACAACATCCTTACCTTCAAGGCCGAGCTGTGGCACCAGTGGGTGCTCAACCTGGCCAAGTGGGAGATGTTTGCCAGCGTCAAGGGTAACTACTTCCAGTTCCAGCGCGACGGTAAGATGCGCAACGGCCGTGCTCCCGAGAATTCCTACGGCAAGGGTGACACTCACCGCTTCTTGACCTATGGCGCCAAGGCCGGTATCACCTACAAGCTCGACGGCCGCAACAGCTTCGTCGGCCATGCCTTCTATGGCACCGAGGCTCCGCGTCCCTATGACGCTTATATCTCATCGCGCACCAAGGACGATGTGATCGACCTCAAGGTGGAGAAGATCTTCTCGGCCGACCTGAGCTATGTGATGAGTTTCCGCAACTTCAAGGGTATCTTCACCGCATTCTATACCGATCAGCGCGACAACACCGAGCGCAACTCCTTCTATGATGATGTGCGCAGCACATTTATGAACTTTGCGCTCACGGGTGTCCACAAGCAGTACAAGGGCGTCGAGGTGGGCCTCAGCTACAAGCTGTCTCCCTCGTTGACCGTGAGTGCTGCCGCCAACATTGCCCGTTATCAGTACAAGAACCGCCCCCTCGGCACCCGCAGCTATGAGAATGGTTCTAACCCCGATGTGACTTCGGTCATCTATCTCAAGAACTTCTATGTGGCCGGTACGCCCCAGGAATGCTACTCACTGGCCTTCAACTGGGCAGGTCCCAAGAACTGGTACGTCGAACTGAATGGCGCCTGGATGAACCGCTCCTATGTGAGCATCTCGCCCATCCGCCACGAGGCCATTTCCAACCTGTACGAGTTGGCCGAGAGCGAGGAGCACTTGCAGCAGATCATCAAGGACCTGAGCGTTCAGGAGAAACTCAACGAGGCTTTAGTCATCAATGCCAGCATCGGTCATGTGATTTATATCAACCGCTCGGCATCGTTTAACATCAACTTGAACTTGAACAATATTCTTGATAACAAGGACATCCAGACCGGTGGTTACCAGCAGGGTCGTATCGACACCAAGGATATCACCAACACTGCCAACAAGTTCCCCAACAAGTACTACTATGCACAGGGATTCAAGGTGTTCCTTAACTTGGGTCTGAAGTTCTAATCAAGCAATCAATTTCAATAATCAAACAGATAACAATAAAACAAACAATACAATCGACATTATGAAACGTTTTAATTTTTATCTCAGCCTGATGCTTCTGTTGGTGTTCACCGCTGCCTGCAGTGATGAGTTTGACCAGCCGCCCATGGTGATCCCCACTGCCGAGCACACTGCCAACATGACCATCGCTGAATTTAAAGCCAAGCATTGGCAAGATGACAGGAATTACATCGACACCGTTAAGGAGGACGAGGTGATTCATGGCTGGATTACCAGCAGCGACGAGGACGGTAATATCTACAAGCAGCTTTACATCAGTGATGGAACTGCTGGCTTGACGGTTTCTATCGACCAGAGCAGTATCTATACCAAGTACCGCATTGGCCAGGAGGTTGTCATTCCCATGAAGGGTTATTTCATTGGCAAATTCAACGGCCTGTTGTGCCTGGGTGTTCCCTATTGGTATTCAGCCCAGGGCGTTTGGGAGTCTAACCGTATGCCCATGGAGCTGTGGGAAACGATGGCCGAAATCAATGGCCTGCCCGATGTCTCCAAAGTGGACACTACCGAGATCGAACTGAGCGAGATCAAGGGTTCGGACCGCGAGACGTTATTGAAGTACATGAGCCGCTTGGTTCGCATCAACAGTGTTACGTTTAACGATGCCGGCCAGCCCTTCTCGGCAGCCGACAACAGCACCGATCGTGAAATCACCGACGAGTCGGGCAACACGCTCGTCGTGAGCAACAGCAACTACGCATCGTTCCGTGCCGACACCCTGCCCAAGGGCACCGTGGATGTCGTGGGCCAGTTGAGCTATACTGCCAGCAAGGGCTTCTTCCTGCTGCTGCGCAGTGCCAGCGACGTGATCACCAATGCTTCACCGGGTAGCAAGACCAATCCCTATACCGTCGCAGCTGCTATCGCAGCACAGAACCATGGCTCTAAGGGTTGGGTTACCGGTTATGTAGTGGGTGCTGTAGCTCCCGAGGTTACCAGTGTCAGCGGCAATGGCGACATCGAGTGGAAGGCTCCTACCACGCTCGAAAATACCCTTGTCCTGGCCGATGATCCCGAGTGCAAGGACTACACCAAGTGCATTATCATTCCTCTGGCTCAGGGTTCACCTTTCCGCGCCGAGGGTAACCTCAGCGATAATCCTTTGCTCTACAAGAAGCAAATCAAGGCCAAAGGTGTCTTGGCTACCTATATGGGTGCTGCCGGCATCACGGGCAACACGGGCTCCAAGGGTGAATATGAATTGCCTCTCCTGCCGCCCAGCAGTGGCCTGACCAAGTACTTAGAAACATTTGACACCGAGATCCCCAACACGTGGACCATCATCACTCCTAAGGGTGACAAGCCTTGGTTCTGGTATTCCTATCCCAGCAATAGTCCCACCGACTTCTTTGCTTCGGCTAGCGGTTATCAGGGCAAGAATCCTCCCTATGACACTTGGCTGCTGACCCCGGCACTCGACATCAAGAATGCCAAGAGCAAGATTCTCACCTTCGACACCAACATGAACCCGTATAACGGCACGACCGACAAGTTTGAGGTTTATATCCTCAATCTGAAGGATCCCGAGAAGGCTACTGTCAAGGAGAAACTCAATCCTAATTTGCCCAAGAACACGAGCGGTTGGAGTGAGTGGCAGTCGTCGGGTGATGTTGACCTGAGTGCATGGGACGATGGTTGCTATTACATCGGTTTCCACTACACCGCCGACAACTGTCCTTCGGGATATGCTACCTGGCGTCTCGACAACGTCGCCTTCGGTTATGGCGATGTAGTGCCCTCGACCCGCGCTGACTTCGAGACGATGGGTACTCCCTCGGGTCAGATCGGTACCCACACCTCGACCAAGGGATGGGTGGCAACTAACAGCTACCTCTTCTGCGGCGATGCTACCGACCACAATCCTTGGTTCCAGTTCATCGGCTTCATGACCGGTTCCGAGACTAAGTATGCTATGGCTCCGACGCTCAATGGTAAGACCAATGGCGTGGGCACCATCGTGTCGCCGGTTCTCAAGGGTGGTATGAAGAAACTCACCTTCAGCTACGGTGCTCCGTTTACCGACAAGAACCTCTCCTTCCGCGTCGATGTGAAGCAGAACGGCAGCGTGGTGAAGTCGTGGACTGAGACCAGGACCGACGCCGTGAAGTTTATGGTATACACCTTCGAGCAGACTTGCGACATCAAGGGTGACTTTACCATCGAGATCACCAACCTGTGCCCGTCTAACTCGACGAGCAACAAGGACCGTGTATCGATCTGGAACCTGGTTTGGGAACAGTAATCAATCCTGACCGCTAAAAACGAAATCATTATGATGAAGAAAGCATTATGGATGGCCTTGGCGCTGGTGGCATTGCTGCCGGCGCTGGCAGTGGCCCAAGATGAAAACCAGGAGCAGCCCGAACAGGATCGCCGCTACCTGATGTATGGCGTCATGTTCTATAACTTGGAGAACCTGTTCGACACCATCAACAACAATGGCGTCTATGACAAGGAATTCTCGCCCGAAGGCGCTCGCCAGTGGAATGGTACCAAGTATTGGCAAAAACAGCACAACATGGCCTATGCCATCAGCCAGATGGAAGTCAAGGGCTCGCCTGCCGAGGGTCCCGTCCTCATCGGCGTCAGTGAGATTGAGAACATCACCGTGCTGCAAGACCTCGTGCGTCAGCCCGAACTGAAAGATCGCCGCTATCAGATTGTGCACCACGACAGCCCCGACCGTCGTGGCGTGGATGTAGGTTTGCTCTACAACCCCCGTTTCTTCAAGGTGCTCAATGTCACCAACCAGAGCATCAACAAGTATCTGCCTGACTATCCCGAGTTCCGCTCGCGTGATCAGTTGTGCGTTACCGGTATGCTCGCTGGAGAGAAGGTGTCGGTGATTGTCAATCACTGGCCCTCACGCCTGGGTGGCGAGGAACAGTCAAGTTACCTGCGCGAGGCAGCCGGCCGCATGGCCCGTGCTACCATGGACTCGTTGCTGCTCGATGACCCCAACCAGGGCATCATCTTCATGGGCGACTTGAACGACGACCCGCAGAACAAGTCCTGCAGCGAGGCCATTGGTGCCAAGAAGGAAATCAAGGACTGCCCGGGCGACGGCACCTGCTTCAACCCGTGGTGGAACATCCTCAACAGGGGCATCGGTACCCTGGGTTACAAGGGCAACTGGAACCTGTTCGACCAGATCATCTTCACCGACTACTTCTTGAAGAACTACGATAGCAAGGACAAGCCCACCTTGACCTTCTCGCGTGCCGAGGTGCTCAACCGCAAGTTCTTGCGCAGCAACGAGGGCGACCGCCAGGGTTATCCCCTGCGCACCTTCTCGGCCGGTGTCTTCCTGAACGGTTACAGCGACCACTTCCCCACCATGATTTACCTGGTCAAGGAAATCAAGTAACCCGTTCATCAACCCATCAACAAAGGGGCAGCCGCCATTACAGCGGCTGCCCCTTTATTATCGTAAGTTCGACTAAATTCTATTCTAGATTTCAGCGAGTTAGCTACCAGATACCCAGTAGAGACGCAAAATTTTGCGTCTCAAAACGTTAAACATTACCAAATGACGCCCAGAGACGCAAGATTTTGCGTCTCTACATAGCGAATGGATTGAGCATCATTGAATTATGACACAGCGGCTGTTACAGGCCAGTGATGCGGACTACGGGGCCCAGGGGCTTGAGGTTATCCTCATTGCCGCCTTGAGTGGTAAGGATCCAGGCTAGGGGTTTGTGGCGCTTGTCGTCGGGCAGCTTGGGGATGGCGGCGTAGCCGTCGGTCAGGAAGACCAGGCCGTCATATTCCTCGTGCTCGTAGTAGAAGTCGATGGCGGGCTGGAAATTGGTGCCCCCACGGCCGGTCACACGTATGGTTTTGGATGCCTGTTTGAGCTGGATGGGCTGCTCGGTGGTGATTTTGCTGTCAAACTCGATGACCTCGATGCTCTCGATGCCCTGCTTGAAGAAGCGGTTGATGACGGCGAGGAACTTGCGGATGTCCTCGTCGGGCACACTGCCGCTCACGTCCACTGCGACGAGCAGGCGGGTGCTGTAGGCATACTGGCTGCCCATGGCGTCGAAGCCGTAGCGGCGGTTGGGACGCATGCGCGTCAGGTGGCGCTTGGTGCTCAGGATGCTGGCACGGAACTGGCTGAGGATGGCCCTGAAGTTCTGCTTGCTCACCAAGGTGCTCTCGATGAGCGCCTTGAGGTCTCCGCTCAGCGAGCCCCACTGGTTGCACCGCTGAGCGGTTTCAATCTCGTGGTTGACCTTCTCGCTCATCAGTTCGTCTTCTTCCCACAGCGAGGCTCCCGCGTCGGCTGCCAGCAGGTCGTCGGTCAGATTCTTGCTATCGCCTTGCATGCTGCTGGGCATGTTCATGTCGATGGGGATACCGTCGCTGTCGGCATTTTGCTCGAGTTGAATGACCTGGCCCGCCATGAGCGAGTAATACTGCTCAAAGGCCTGGTCACGCTCAATGTTAAAAATGCGCGGCGGTTCCAGCCCGATGGTGTCCATGCCCTCCAGGTTGTCGCAAAGTGTCAGGTCGCTCGACAGGCGCATCACGTCGCGGCGCGGGTTGTAGGGCTGTCGCTGGTAGGGGTGCTTGAGGATGATGCGCACCACCTCGGCCTTGAGGCGCAGTGCCAGCTGGTTGTCATCGAAGTGCTCCAACCGCTCGGGGTTATACTCGATGACGCCCTTGCCGCACCGCATGTCGCAGCCCATGTTGTCGTTGCGTTTCAGGGCATGGGTGCACAGCACGGCAAACAGGAGCGGCTCGGTGAGGAACCAGTCTTGCGAGAGGGTTTTTATGCGTTCGCCGACGGTCATCACAGGTCGTTGATCATCTGGTTAATCAACGTCAGCGCGTCGCGGCAGTCCATCATGATGTAGGCGTTGGCGTTGGGATAGGTTGCGTTCTCAAAGAACGAGGCGAAGTGGGCAATCGCCTCCTGGCGTCCGTTGCCCAGCATCCAGTGGATGTAGCGCACCAGGTTGCGGCCAACGGTTTCGCTGTCCTCCTTGTTTACACCCAGTTCCAGTACCTGGTAGATGCCCTCGTTGATGATGGCAATCTGGGGCATGGTATAGGTGGCCAGCTCGTTCTGGCACGAGATGAAGTCTTGCAGTACCTCGCGGGCACTGAGCATGCGCGACTGGTTGAGCGACTGCATGAACATCGATGCCGAACGGGCACCGATCACGCCGGTAATCATCTTGGCCAGGCGGTTCATGTCGGTGATGTTGCCGCACGACTGCAGCAACCCCGACACGCGCACCCACGCACGACGGTCGGGCGTCTTGTCAAAGGTGCCCTTGTTGATATCCACGTTCTTCTCGAGTTCGTCGGGATGTTCCTCGATAAAGGTAATCACGCGCTGGTCGATGCCGTTCTGCTTGGCCCAGAAGAGCCACTCGCCCACCGTGGGGCTGAAGAAGTACACGTTGAATCGCGACACCAGGGCGGGGTCCAGATCGGTCAGCTGATATTCTTCACCATCGTTCACGGCGGCGATGACGCGGCTGCCGGGGGGCAGTGAACGTCCCGCCAGCTTACGGTTGAGCGACAGGTCCATGACCGATTGCAGGATTTCGGGGCGCGCACGGTTCATCTCGTCCAGGAACAGTACCACGGGTTTGTCATCCATGGGGAACCAGTAGGGCGGCATGAACTCGGTCTTGCCGGTCGCTTCGTCCTTGTTGGGCAGGCCGATGAGGTCGCCCGGGTCACTCATCTGTCCCAAGAACAGGGCGATGACGGGAATGCCCTGGTCCTCGAAGTGGCGGGTAATGATTTCACTCTTTCCAATGCCGTGTTTACCCACGAGCAGGATGTTCTGTGTCGATGGCGTGGTCTCGAGAATGGTCTTGAGGTCGCCGGTGTTGATGGTGATAGCCATATTTAGTTTTTAGTTGTTAGTTTCTAGTCCTTAGTTTCTAGTCCTTAGTTTTTAGTCCTTAGTTTTTAGTTGTTTCTAGACTGCGGGCACTATTGTTCGCTTTTGGCGGTGATCCACTCTGCCTTCTTGAGGGGGCCGACCAGGCGATAGGGGAACATATCGCCGAGTTCAATCAGGCGGGGTATGTAGCCCAGGTCGTGCTGTAGCCGTTTCTCGAGGTTGTCGGCCTGCTTCAAGTCGATGACCATGGCACGGCCGTGGTTCAGGCGGATGTGCAGCAGGCACTGGCCGGTCTCTTCGTCCTCGGTGAGGTGGTACTGGATGCGCTTGCCCTGGAAATACTCGTCGATGCTGCGTTGCAACGGTGATTTGACCGTCTGGACGGTCTTGTCACCGCTGTTGCTGCCGTCTAGCATCCGCTTCAGCCAGCCTTTGACGCCGTGGGGGCGCGGTTGTTCAACGGTGGGCTCGTTGCTCGGTGCAGGGGCCGTTTGCCAGTCGTCACGCACCTCGCCACGCACGGTGAAACGTCCGTCGCGGGCCATATAGGCAAACTCCACCATGTGGGGTTTGACCAGGTCCAGATGGTTGATGAAATCGTCGTGGGGAATGGGCAGGTCCAGCGTCTTGTAGGCGTTCAGGCGCACCCACAGGTGCGACTTGTGGCCGTCGACGTGCCGTTTGTCGAAATAATAGGTGATGCCCGTACCGTCGAAGTAGCGTGCCAGGTAGGCGTCCATGTTGTTCATTGCCATGTTGCGCATCTTCACGCCCTTGCTGTCGGCCTTAAAGGCTGCGGCAATCTGTTCGCGCCACTGGGCGGCATGTTCCAGAAACACTTGGCTCGCCTCGACCAGGCGGCTGCGGTCGATGACCTCCATCGGGGCGCCAGTCCACTGCTGGTGGTAGTGCATATCTTCGATATTAAGGCTTGTGGTGACGGCATTGCCTTGCACGGCATGACATAATGTCAGTCCGCATGGGGATTTTACATTCATCCCCACGCCATAATTGCCATTGTCGACCAGCTGAACCATATCGTCGGTCACGATACCATTGACGAGTGCGCGATGTGCTGCTTCATACTCTTGTAACATGCGTGCGCTCAGGCGTGGACCCGTGCCTTGACGGCCGCTCACTCCTGGCCTGTCGCCAAATGCGGGTTTCATCACATGATCAATCTCGCCAGCCACGCGTTGTGACTCGCTTCCTTCAACGTCGGTATAGGTGTAGATAAACATCACCCTAGCAAAACGCAAAAACCGTGCCTACTGCCACACGCCGGCTAAAAACTAACAACTAAGAACTAACAACTAAAAACTATTTACTACCTTTGCGACCGAGTTATGCAATTCGACACTTACACATACGCGCTGTTCCTGCCCCTGGTGTTTTTCATCTACTGGGGCTTGCGTCGCCATCTTAAGTGGCAGAACCTGTTCCTGCTGATTGCCAGTTACGTTTTCTACGGCTGGTGGGACTGGAAAATGCTGGGCCTGATTGTGCTCACGTCGGTGTCCACCTTTGGCACGGCGCTGATGATGCGCGGCGACCGTTCGCGCCATGACCGCTCCTGGACCGCGGCCAACATCGTGCTCAACCTGGGCATCCTGGCCGTGTTCAAGTATCTGAACTTCATGCGGGACAGCTTTGTGCACCTGCTGGGGCTCTTCGGGATAAACCCCGACTGGCCCACCTTGCACATCCTGTTGCCCGTGGGCATCTCGTTCTATACCTTCCAGGCCATCAGCTATACCATCGACGTGTATCGTGGCGAGGTCAAGCCCACGCGCGACGCGGTGGCCTTCGGTGTTTTCATCGCCTTTTTCCCGCAGCTGGTGGCCGGCCCTATCGAGCGGGCAACCAATCTGCTGCCCCAGTTCTTGAGAAAGAAGGAGTTTGACTATGACACGGCCGTCATCGGTATGCGTCAGATTCTGTGGGGCCTTGCCAAGAAAGTCATCGTGGCCGACAGTGTGGGCTACTATGTGGACCAGCTGCTGTACAACCCCTATTACTATGCCGCGCCCAGCATGATTTGGGCCGGCATCCTGTTTGCCGTGCAGATTTATGCCGACTTCTCGGGTTACAGCGACATCGCCATCGGCTCGGCGCGCCTGCTCAACATCAAGTTGCAGCCCAACTTCCGCTACCCGTTTTTCTCCCGCAACATGAAGGAGCTGTGGCAGCGGTGGCACATCTCGTTGATGACGTGGTTCCGCCATTATGTCTATTTCCCCTTGGGCGGTTCACGCTGCAGCAAGTGGCGCACGGCGCTCAATGTGATGATCGTGTTTGCGCTCTCTGGCCTGTGGCATGGTGCCGACTGGACTTTCGTCATCTGGGGCACGGTCAATGGCCTGTTGCTGTTGCCCTTTGTATTCCTGCCCCGCAAGCGGCTGAGCGAACACGCCACGTGGCGCGAACTGCCGCAGTGCCTGTTGACGTTCTTCTTGTTTGCCATGGTATTCATCGCCTTCCGTGCCAACGGCATCACCCACCTGGGCGAGATTTGTGACGTGATTGTTAACGGCTCGTGGCGCCAGCGTCCCGTCTTCGGGCAGCCCATTTTCTACATCGTGCCGTTCTTCATCATCGAGTGGCTGGGCCGCAAGCAGGAATTCCCGTTGAAGCGGCTCCCGTTCCCCACTGTGGTGCGTTGGATTATCTATTGGGGCCTACTGGCCGGTATTTCCATTGCCAGCCTTGACCGCAACATGCAGTTCATCTATTTCCAGTTCTAGCGTTATGGGTAGGCAACCGGGCATCAAGAAGTTTGTGTGTCGTTCGTTGCTGGCATTGCTGCCGGTGGCGCTATTCGCCGTGATTTACCTTGTGGTGGACCCGTTCAAGGTGGTGCACCCCTATGACGGCATTTCGATTGCCCCCGGCGAGACCCTTGAGCGCATGCCCAACAAGCGCTATGTCGCTGTCGAGGGCTTGAAGTATTATAATCCCACGCGGCATTACGACTCATTCATCTTCGGGTCGTCGATTTCGTCCAATTTCACCGCAGCTGCCTGGGCCAAGCACCTGCCCGACAGTGCCAGCATCTACCACTTCACCGCCGGTGCTGAGACCTTGTCGGGTATCCGTGACGAGTTGCGCTACCTCATCGACCATGACATTCCTGTGCGCCATGCACTCATGATCATGGAGGAGGAGATGTTCAGCCGTCCCAAGCGCTACGAGGAGATGCCTTTTGTGCCGCACTACGACGTGTCGCCTGCCATCACACGTCTGCATTTCCACCGTCTGCACTTTAACGCCTTCCGCGACCCTTACCTCTTCCTGTATAAGCTGTGGCCCACCCAGGGCCTGGCCGACAAGTTGGTCGAGGACGGCAAGATGTCCACCATTCCCAGCGGCCGTGACGAACTGATTAACGAGGATTCCAGCCGCGGACTGGATTCTCTCATCCTGGGAAACCCCGAGCAGTACTACGGCGAGAGGATGTGGCTGGTGGAGATGGTGCCCACACCCGACCCCAAGCCGTTGAGCATCGGCGATGAGGCGCAGCAGACGCTGCGTGAGATAGCCGATTTGGTGAACAGCCACCACATCGACTGTGTGATTATCGTCCCGCCTCAATTCCGCAAATCGGCGCTCTCGGCCATCGATCATGCCGTCCTGTGCGAAATCATAGGAGAGGACAGGGTCAATGACTTCAGCGGTGACGATGAGCTCGTCCACGACCTGCACAGCTATTACGACGGCGTGCACATCCTCACTTACCGCTGCTCGCAGCTCATCGACCGATGCTATTCCCGCCGCCAGTTGCCCGCAATCCTGCGATAATCTTTATCGAGTAATCATAACGAGGGCGCGCCAATCATGTGGCGCGCCCTCGTCATTTACTTGTCGGCTTGTGATGGATTACCAGGCCCCGGAGAGCAGGTAGTCGACCAGCGTTGCAACATCGGTGATGTTGATTTCGCCATCAATATGGCAGTCGGCGGCATCAAAGTCGATGGTCACCGCACTGTTGTCGTGCAGGTAGTCGATCAGTGTCGTCACATCCGAGATGGTGACAACGCCGTCCATGTTCACATCACCGGGCAGGCTGCTGGGAACATCCTCGGCATTCTCGTCGAGGATAATCTGCAACTGGGTGGCAGCGCTCGTCTTGACATTGTTGGCATAGGCCTCAAATGCGTTGACTGTACCCTGGGCGGCCTTCACAAAGTGGCTGCCGGCAGCGTTCAGGAAGAACGCGTTCTCGATGGCCTTTTGGGTGAACTCACCCACAACCATGTGGTGCGTGCCACTGGTGATAGAGGTGGGATTGGGCTTCACGATTACATCGTTGGCGCTGAAGACGAAGGTCTTGCCGCGCATGTCGGTACCGTGTGCGCCGTCATAGGGGGCTACGAAGTAGGGCACGTTGGCCTCAAGCTCATTGCCCATGTAGCTGGCCATCAGCTGGGCATCGTCCATGGTGTCTTCTTCCTGAGCAAAGTTGCAAACCCACAGACCCTTGGCGTCGTCCTTGCCGTGCATCCAGTCGATGGCTTCGCCATCGGCGGTAACGTTAGTGGCGGCAAAGGGCAGTACCATGGTGCTCCAGCCACCCGGCTGACCGGCATGACGGCCGTGGGTGAAGGTGCGCTCATAGCTGATGTTGGCGGCACTGAAGCGGTAGGGAGCGTAGAAATCATAGCCGTGCAGGAGCACGATGTCGGTCTGTGCGACATTGTTCTTGATGACATTCCTGGCCTCAAGACCTGCGGGAATGTATCTCTCGCCGTTGCCGATGTAGTACAGTGCATTGGGGTTGTCGTTGGGGATGATAGAGGTCAGGTTGAGACCTTCGAGACTTACCGCTGCGGCATTCTCGGGAACGCGGATGCCGTTATAGGGCTTGTAACCCACACGGTTGCCGTTGCCGTCCCAAACTACCATACCTCGGTTGATGGTATAGAACTTGGACTCACCGGGTTTCACAAGGTTCTTGGTGGAGTCGTTCTCGTTGCGGCCGAAGATGTTGAGTGCATAGATCGAGCCGAAGGCCAGGTTGTCGAATTCGAAGAAGAACGTCTGCGTCTCGCCTGCGGGGATGACCACGTTGCGGCTCAGGTAGGTCACCATTGTGCCATGACCGTTCTCGTCAACGATGAACAGGGGAGCCAGGATATAGCGGTTGTACTCGCCCTCGGTGTTGTTGTTGGTCACATCGACCTTGAACTTGATATGGCTGTCATAGATGTTCATGTCCTCGTCGGCGTTCAGGGCATTGATGTCCACACTCAGGTTCATCGGGTAGGTTACCGAGCCGGCGATGTTTACCGAGCCCGTACCGGGAATAGCAGGATTCCAAGAGGTGTCATAAGATGAAATGTGAGCGCTCTTGGTGCCGGCGTTCTTCGGAGTGAAGTTGAAGGTCACCACCTTGGTGCCGCCAGCGGGAATCTCGGCCTCGACGACAGTGGTATATTCGCCATACTCGTCGATGGGCTCATTGTCCACAAAGAGGAACAACCTGCCGCTATAACGGTCGGTACTGTTGTTCTTTACAGTCACATGGCACTGCTCGGCCAGTCCAACCTTCTCGCCACCGGTGAACTCAAAGTTGGTGGCTTGGAGGTCGACAACGGGGTGGTCGGCCATCGTAATCCAGTCGCCGTTGATGGTAGCCTCGATGTAGTAACGGTCGCTCTCGATCATGGGATCCCACACGTTGCTGCCGGGAATGCTGCTCACAGGAACAATCTTGTAGCTGCCGTTAGGAAGATTTTGGCCGAAGGGGTAGGTAACTGAGCTCTGGGTATCGGGCCAGCTGTCGGTAATGGAGAGGAAACTTGAACCATAATATGTCTGGGCAATGATGTCGATGAAATTGTCATTGCTGTCATACAAAGCAATACCGCGCAGGTACTTCGTGCCATCGTCGATATGGTCCTCGGCAGTAACCTTGATATAGCGGCGCTTATTGAGCTTGAACGAGCCGTCGTCGCTGCGCTCAAAGGTGCGGGTGCCCGTGTAGTACATGTTCCAGACGGTCAGGCGGTGGTCAACCTCTTCGGGTACACCGCTGTAACCTGGCTGGATACCGATGACGGCCGTCTGGTCGATGTTGTAGCCTTCCAGACTGGTCGTGGAACCGATGCCACCGGCATAGGGATTGAGCACCGACAGCACAAAGTAGCCGTCACCCAGGCCACCCCAGCCCCAGTTGATGTGGAACAGGTCACCGTAGGCATAGCCGTCGCACACAAACGAGTGTCCGCCGCCCGTGCCGGCACGGCCGTTGTAAATCATGGGACGGCCCTCGGCCAACTCGTTGTAAATCAGGTCTTCCCAGTCACCCTGCTCATAGTCGCTGCGGTAAACCAGCTTGGCGTCATAGTTGAAGTAATCGTTCAGGGCTGTGGGAATGTAGGGGTCGCTGGTGCTCGATGCGTTCAAGCCATACTGCATGTGGGCAGCACAGCCGGCATAGAGCATGAGCCATGCTACAGCATCCCTCTCGGCCTGAGTCTCGGCACCGGTATAGTTGTCGCGCATGTTGTCCCAGTCAAACATGATGGGATGGAGCGGGTCGGTATCGAATGCACCGTACTCTTCTTGCCAATAGAAGGTGACAACATAGGACGGAATCGTCTGGCTGCAATAGAGCGGGTGCTTGTAATAGTTCATGATTTGGGCCATCGACGTGGCTACACAGCCCGTGTAGGCCAGTTCACCAACGGTGTCGCCGTCCTCGGTAACATCCATGAACTCGGGGCAGTGCTCCCAATAGGGTGCGCCCTGGTCCCAGTGGCTGGTGATCAGCGGCGAGATACTGTTGCGTGTGGGCTTCATGGCAAAGCTGGCCTCATAGGTCTCGGTCACGCCCAGTGCGTCGAGGGACGCAATCTGCTCGCTGTAGTTCTCCAGCCAGGCTTGCATGTTCGAGGGCACATGGTTGGGGTCGAACGAGCCCTTGTCGATATAGCCCAGGATGGGGACAGTGCGGTCGTCACCCGAAACGATGACATAACCCTTGTTGCCCTCGGTATTGAAGATGTAATAACTTGGCGTCTGTTGGCCGTTGCTTCTCATTTGGGGAGTGCTGGCAGGGGTGGACTTTACTGCTACACCAGGACGGTGTTGACGCAGAAAATGGCCTGCTGACTGTAGTGCCTTGCTCGGCAACACAGGCGCGGCAAATGCTGTTGCCGCCACCAGCAATGATGCTACAATAGCGATTTTTCTCATGTCAAAAATTAGTCTAAATGTTTAATGTTATGGTAGGTAGTTGATGTTTTAAAAGATGCTTCAAGTAAACAGTAGAGTACGAAAAGCGTGCAAAAATATTAATTTTTTTACAAATATACAATTTTAGGCACGAAAATTGTTCTTCGTGCCTAAAATTTTTTGATTATGGTAGCAAAATGAGCTAAAAATCTTGTTTTTTGTTACTCTTATTCAACCTCGTTTTGTGTGGTGATTTCGTTTTTGGTATTGGTATCCGATTTCTTGTTGTGAACACGCACTTTGAGCTCGTCGAAGCCGAAGCCGTAAACGCCGTTGACGTTGCTCTGGGTGATGATGGCCTCGCGGTCGGTCTCCTTGATGATGCGGAAGATGTTCACGCTCTCGTGCTTGCGGCACATGACCATGACGATCTTGACTGCATCCTTGGTGTACCAGCCGATACCGTCCAGGATGGTGCAACCGCGGTGCGCCACATTATTAATATTATCAGCAATCTCTTCCCACTTCTTACTGATGATGAGGAATTGCACGCTCTGGCGTGTGTTGTTGATCACGCGGTCGGCAGCCACCGAGTAGATGACCATGAAGATGAGACCGTATACAATCTTGTCAATCGAGTGGAACAGTAGATAGGACGAGCAGATGATGAGCACATCGCAGTACATCATGGTACGGCCAAAGGAGATGGTGCTGTGTTTGGCGACCATTGCAGCAATGATGTCGGTGCCACCGGTACTGCCGCCATGAGTGAACACCACGCCCAGGCCCAATCCGCACAGCACAGCGCCCAGAATGACGTTCATAAAGGTCTGTTGCTCAACAATGGGTTGGGGAAACATGGGCTGCAACACGCCAATGAAGAGTGTGCTGATGCTGGCACCGATGATGGTGCGCAACACAAACTGCTTGCCCACGCTGCGGAAGGCTATGCACAGCAGGATAATGTTGATGGCATAGTAGGTGAGTGCCACGTTCCAGCCTACCCAGTAGTGGATCAATGAGGACAAACCGGTCACGCTGCCAATCACAATCTTCTCGGGAAGGATGAAGGCGGTGAAACCGAAGGCGTAGGTAAACAGACCCAAGGTAATCATGACATAATCCTGGGCCAACTTGATGTATTTTTTCGTCGAGTCAGTCATAATGAATAGTAGTTATTTGCTGCAAAATTACTTCTTTTTTCAGTATCCCCGTTGATTTTAACCGATTAATGATGTGCGGGTATGGAAAAAATTGTACCTTTAGCGTGCCTTTTTGCTCTAAAGGCCAACAACTAAGGACTAAGGACTAACAACTAAAAACTAAAAACTAAAAACTAAAATATGCTTACTAGACTTCTTATTTCTGCTCTTGCTGTACTCATCACGTCGTTCACACTCGATGGCGTGACGGTTGACCCATGGTGGTGGGCAGTGATTGTCGCTATCGTGCTCGGGTTTATCAATTCATGGATTCGTCCGCTGGTCAAGCTGCTGGCATTGCCCATCAATATCCTGACGCTGGGCCTCTTCACCTTTGTCATCAATGCCCTGATGGTACTGCTGTGTTCATGGATCATCGGCCCGCACTTTGTGGTGCAGAGCATCTGGTGGGCTATGGGATTCAGTATTGTGTTGACTCTGGTGAGCTGGGCGCTGCACTTGCTTTTCCCGCCCAAGAGCTGACAACAGGCAACGTTATTCGTCCTCAAACTTGATGGCGCCACGGCTGGTGCTCTCGATGCGGCGGTTGCGCCAGCATCGGCGGCACAGTGACACGTATTTGTCGTCGCCGCCAATCTCGACCTGGCTGCCCTCGGTGACGATGTTGCCGCTCGAGTCGATGCGCGCGTTGATGATGGTTTTGCGTCCGCAGGAGCAGGTGGACTTGATTTCCTCGATGGTGTCGGCCAGCTCGAACAGGCGGCGGGAACCTTCAAACAAGTGGGACTGGAAGTCGGTGCGCAGGCCGTAGCACACCACGTTCACGCCGTAGTCATCGACGATGCGTGCCAGCTGGTCGATTTGTGAGGCCGACAGGAACTGCGCCTCATCGATGAGGATCCAATCCTTGACCACCAGCGTTCTCTCAAACATCTCCTTGAGCATCTCGTACAGGTCGCTCTCGGGGTATATCCACGAGCACTTGCGCTCGATGCCGATGCGTGAGCGAATCACGTTGTCCTTCTCACGGTCGTCAATGATGGGCTTCATGCACAGGTACTGCATGCCGCGCTCCTCAAAGTTGTAGGCCTGAGTGAGCAGCATTGCCGTCTTGGCCGAGCCCATCGTGCCATACTTGAAATATAATTTTCCCACTCCGTTCATGTTCGTTGTCGGTAAGATGCTAATTAGCAAGTTGATATATCCCGGCTGCCAGTTGCAGCAAGGCCGACAACAAAGTTACAGTTTTCCCGCCACTCCACCACACAAATTCTCCCAAAAAAGTTATTAACAAACACACCGCCCGCGCTTTTGCCCGTTAACCAGCAGAATAACACAATTTAAGGATATTTCACGCGGGGATGTCGGGCAAATAGATTATCTTTGCAGGACATTTTCGGTCAGGGTGCTGTAATGGCCCTGACGTGCGGCAAAAATCACATAGCGAATGATGGATTTTCTATCGACATATCACCTGCAAGGCCTGGTGTTGGGCCTCTGCTCGTTCTTAATCATCGGCATCTGCCACCCCATCGTCATCAAGGGTGAGTACCACTACGGGCAGCCCTTCAAGTGGGTGTTCCTGCTGGCGGGCGTGCTGTTGTGCATCGGCTCGTTGCTGGTGGACAATGTGCTGCTGTCGGCGCTGATGGGAGTGGGGGCGTTCTCGTGCTTTTGGGGCATCAAGGAGATGCGTGAACAGCAGGAACGCGTGCGCAAGGGCTGGTTCCCGCGCAACCCCAAGCGCACCTATCCGTGGGACGAGAATAATATGGAATAAGGAATTAAATATCTGATTCCCAGTAACTAGCAACTAACAACTAAAAACTAACAACTGATAGCTAAATGCGAATCGATATACTGACAGTAATGCCCGACGCACTCGAGTCGCCGTTGCACACCTCCATCCTGCAACGGGCCCAGGACAAGGGCCTAGTGGAGATTCACGTGCACAACCTGCGCGACTGGAGCCTGCGCAAGCACCGCAAGGTGGACGATTACCCCTTTGGCGGCGAGGCGGGCATGGTGATGCAGATTGAGCCCGTGTGGCGTTGCATGGAGGAGCTGAAGAGCCAGCGCGAGTATGATGAAATCATCTTTACCTCGCCCGACGGTGAGCAGCTCGACCAACCCATGGCCAATGCCCTGTCGCTCAAGGAGAACATCATGATCCTGTGCGGCCACTACAAGGGTGTGGATTACCGCATCCGCGAGCACCTGATTACCAAGGAAATCACCATTGGCGACTATGTGCTCACGGGCGGCGAACTGCCGGCCGCGGTCATCGCCGATGCCGTGGTGCGTCTGCTGCCCGGAGCCATCGGTGACGAGCAGAGCGCACTGAGCGACTCCTTCCAGGACGGACTCATCGAGGCGCCCGTCTATACCCGCCCCGAGGTGTTCAACGGCTGGCACGTCCCCGAAATCCTGCTCAGCGGCCACCAGGCCAAAATCGCCGAGTGGAAGATGCAGCAGTCGCTCGAACGCACCCGCCGTCTGCGTCCCAACCTGCTGAAAGACTAACTAACAACTAACTAAAAACTAACAACTAACAACTAGCAACTAAAATATGTCTCCTTTCAAATTTCAACGTCCCAAGTGGATACCGCGCTGGCTCAACATCCCACTGCTGATTTTCGTCGGCTTTGTGGTAGTGCTGTTGTTCTTCGGCGACAACAATTACATGCGCATCAGCAAGTACCGCTCGCAAATCAATGACCTCAAGAGCCAGATCAAGAACAACGAGGACTCGGCAGCCCTCTACGATGCCAAGGTCAACGAGCTGAATACCGACAACGAGACGCTCGAGCGACTCGTTCGTGAGAAGTACGGCATGAAGCGTGTCAACGAGGAAGTTTACATCACCGATATTCCCTGATAGACAATGGCAACACAAGACAATAACCGCAGCAACTTATCCAACATTCTGGTACTCATCGGGTTGCTCATCATGGCAGTGATGGCATTACTGCCCCTGCTCAATATCAACCACGAGTGGATGCGATGGGCATTTGCCGTGGGTGCCGTCCTCGTGCTTGTGGCACGCATCCTGGGCATTTACCGTGGCCCGTCGTTGCGCGTCAAGCGCCTGCACCGCATCCTCATCTCCAGCGGCATCCTGTACTGCGCCAGTGCGCTGATGATGTTCATCTCGAGTGGCACCAACGACTGGATTGCCTTCCTGCTGGCCGGTCTCGTGATGCAGATTTATGCCAGTTGGATGATTGACCGCGAAACCGAGAAAACTGATAAATAATCTTAACCCGATGAATCGTTGTTTGTAATTGCCAAATTTTAAGTAATTTTGCAGGTTAATGAAAGGAAATCTCACCATAGATAACGGAAACACCTCGGTCAAGGTGGCTTTTTTCATCGGCCCTCAGATCGTGGCAACCAACCGTTTTGTACGCCGTGATGTGCGCTTGCTGCAGCGTTTCATCAGCACTTACAAACCCGATACAGCCATTGTGTGCAGCACAGCATCAAGCCCTGCCAGCCAGCGCATCGAGCAACTGGTCGACGAGCGTTGCCGTCGTGTGATTCATCTCACCCACGAGACCCCCATGCCCATCAGGCTGGGTTACCGCACGCCCCAAACGCTGGGTCGTGACCGCATTGCCACCGCAGTGGGCGCATGGACGATTGCACAGCGGCTGGACAATGCCTGTGACGTGCTGGTCATCGATGCCGGTACGGCCATCACCTATGATTTGATCACGAGCGACGGCTGCTTTGTGGGCGGCAACATCGCCCCCGGACTGGCGTTGCGCTTCAAGTCATTGCATGAACACACCGGTCTGTTACCCCTTGTCCAGGCCGACGGTGATGCCCCGGTGGTGGGCTACGACACCGAAACGGCCATCCGCAGCGGCGTGCTGCTGGGTCTGCTGGGCGAGGTCAAGAGCTACATTGCCGACCTGAAACTCTCTCATCCCAATCTCATGGTGTTTATCACCGGTGGTGACGGCCGTCTGCTGCACAACCGCCTGGGACAAGAGGATTTCATTTTCAACGAACACCTTGCGGCTGAAGGTCTCAACCGCATCCAACTCTATAACCAAGCTAATGAAAATAAGTAAAAAGATATCGTTATTGTTCATCGCCATGGCCCTGGGTTGTGGCGCTGCAATGGCCCAAATCGTGACCACCCCCTATTCCAAGATGGGCTACGGCATGCTCAGCGACAACGTGTCGAGCATCCAGCGCTCGATGGGTGGCGTGGGTTATGCGATGAAGGGCGGCCGCATCGTCAATGTGATGAATCCCGCTTCCTATGCCGACGTGGACTCGTTGACTTTCCTGTGGGATGTAGGCATTGACCTCACCAACCTGTGGAGTAAAGAGAACGGCAAGGAGGGTTACAACTTTGGCGGCGGATTAGACTACCTGACGGGCCATTTCAAGGTGGCCAAGGGTCTGGGCGCATCGTTCGGCCTCTTGCCATACTCGTCGGTGGGTTATGCCTACGGTGGCACCATCGAGGGCGGCAGCGAAGCGCGCAGTGGCAGCGGTGGTTTGAATCAGCTGTATTTGGGTGTTGGCTATCAGCCGTTTAAGAGCTTCAATGTGGGCGTGAACTTTGCTTACCTGTTTGGCACCACGTCCAACCTGACGCTCATCACCTCAAATTCGACCAGCTACTTCTCACGCAACATGCGGCTTCGCGACTGGAACGCCCAGGTGGGTATCCAGTACAGTTTGCCATTGGTCAACGGACGCGACTTGATCACCCTGGGCGCTACTTTCCAACCCAAGAAATCTTTCCACGGCGACACCTGGGGCACCAGCTATGACAGCCAGGACACCAAGGTGGACACCGTCGGTTTCACGTCGATGAAAGGCAAGTATGAGCAGCCGGTGTCTATCGGCGTGGGCTTGAGCTACAACATCAATCGCAAGCTTACCCTCGAGGCCGACTACACTTATCAGAAGTGGAGTAAGGCCAAGTACCAGCCCATCGACGGATTTGAGCCCCAGAACATGAAGTTTGACGACCGCTGGAAGGTGGCTGCAGGCTTGCAGTTCACTCCCAACAAGCGTGGCAGTTATTTCGGTGCCATGGCCTTCCGTGCAGGTGTGTTCTATAACCACGACTATTTGAACTACAACGGTAATAATGTGCGTGATTACGGTGCCAGCATCGGTGTGGGCCTTCCCGCCCCCAATGGCAAGACCACGGTGAACCTGGGTGTGGAGTGGCGCCATCGCGAGACCAGCCCCACGCAACTCATTACCGAGAATTACCTGAATATCACGTTAGGCGTGAACTTCAATGAGTTGTGGTTCTGGAAGAGCCGCATCCGCTAACCGGTGAGACAACTGCTCAACATAGCATTTGCCTTGACGATGGTGATGGCCGTGATTTCCTGCAAGGAGAGCTCGACCACTATCGAGGATCACGCTACTGATCCCGAAGTGGTGCCCACAATGACCACGACCGACGTCCAGACGGTCATCAGTGACTCGGGCCACACGCGTTACCGCATTGCCGCCAAGTTGTGGAACATGTATGAAGAGGCCCAAGAGCCGCATTGGACATTCCCCAAAGGGGTGACCTGTGAGGAACTGGATGCCAACTTCAACACGATGTCCACCATCAAGTGCGACTCGGCCTATTTCGATAAGGATAAATCCCTGTGGACCCTCACCGGCAACGTGCGCATGACCACTGCAACGGGCGACGTCGTGCTGACCGACGAGCTGATGTGGGACCAGCATGCCCACCGGCTCTACAGTGACGCCTTTATCCACATCGAGAAACAGGGCCGCATCATTGAGGGATATGGTTATGAATCCAACGAGCAGCTCACAACCTATGAATTGAGGCAGGTCGAGGCGATTTTCCCCATCGACGAGCGACGCATGCCACACCCGGGAAGCGGCAATCGCGCACCGATGACCATGCAATAGAGTTAACAATAGCTTGATCAATATAGTATTTTGGATCCGATATATACAACACCATTGATTATAGCGCTCATCGCGCTGCTGTGCTCGGCATTCTTCTCGGGCCTGGAGATTGCGTTTGTCTCTTCCAACAAGGTGCGTGCCGAGATTGAGATGGCCCGCGGCGGCATCATCAACCGCATCCTCAACATCTACTACAGCAACCGCGAGATGTTCATCTCCACGCTGCTCATCGGCAACAATATCGCCAACATCGTCTATTCGATGGCCATGGCCAAGCTGCTGACCATCCCCTTGCAGCAGTGGATACACAACGAGGCGCTGCTCCTGCTGGCACAGACGCTCATTGCCACGTTGATTATCCTCATCTTTGGTGAGTTTGTCCCCAAGTCGATCTTCCGCATCAATCCCAATGCATCGCTGCGCACGGCGTCGATACCGCTTTTCATGGTTTACTGTGTGCTGTATCCCATCTCGCGTTTCACCGAGTGGATGTCGGCCATGCTGATGAAGCTGTTCGGCATCAAGATCGACACGACCAGGATGCGCCTGCTCACCGTCGATGAGCTTGACGCCTACCTGCAGGAGAACATCGACAAGCGCGAGGACGAGAACAAGACCGTGGAGCGCGAGGTCAAGATATTTGAGAACGCCCTGGACTTCAGCGACACGCGCCTGCGTGACTGCATGGTGCCCCGCAACGAGATTGTCGCAGTCGATGTCGAGGATACCACCCGCGACGACCTGGTGAAACTGTTCACCCGCTCGGGCTTGTCCAAGATTGTCGTCTATAAGGGCAGCATCGATGATGTGATCGGTTTCATCCAGGTGAGTGAGCTATTCATTACCACGGTAGACTGGAAGACGAGGCTCAAACCCGTCGTGTTCGCCCCCGAGGCCCTGCTGGCCCGCAAGATGATGCAGCAGCTCATGGACGAGAAACGCTCGATGGCTATCGTCATCGATGAGTTTGGTGGCACGAGCGGCATGGTCACCCTCGAGGACCTGGTAGAGGAAATCTTCGGCGAAATCGAGGACGAGCACGACCGCAACCGCCTTGTCGCCAAGCAGCTGGACGAGAAGACCTACGAGTTCTCGGGCCGCATGGAAATTGAGGAAATCAACGAGCGTTTCCACCTCGACTTGCCCGAGAGCGACGACTACCAGACACTGGCAGGCTATCTGCTGGCCGAGGAAGAGGCTATCCCCAACGTGGGCGACGTCATCGACCTGGAACCTTACCGTTTCACCATCGAGCGCAAGACGGCTGCACGCATCGAACTCATCCGCATGGAGATTATGGGCCAGGATGATAAGAAATAGGCCATAGCAGTCCCCAAAAAGACAAAAAAATAACCCTTTGGGTGAAAAAAATGACGAAATATTTGCAAGATTGGAAACTTTTGCACTATCTTTGCACCGCATTTCGCAAAAATGCTAACTGGTGTGTTAGTTCAGTTGGTTAGAATACCTGCCTGTCACGCAGGGGGTCGCGTGTTCGAGTCACGTACACACCGCACGGGAGATGTCCGCAAGGATGTCTCCTGTTGTTTTATACCCCAAAAGCCTTGACCAGACAGAATAAGGGCAACGAGACTGCGGCGCGCAGTTGCTCATTTGCCCTTATTAAAAACCGGTTTGCCTAGCGTGGCTCCTACTACAGGCGCATGCTCAATCCTGCTGTTTCATCAAGATGTCGATGAGTGCTGTAACGTCTTCTATGTTTACCGAGCCATCCTTATTCACATCTCCTGTACCGATGAGGAGCAATTCGTTCATCATCATGTCGACGAGTGAGGTCAAATCATCGACGGCCACATTGCCATCGTGGTTCACGTCTCCTGTAATGTAGTAATCTACGCTGGGCACTTCAATATAAGCGCTCAACACATCGCCTTCGCAGTTGGCCTCAATGACATAGGTGCCGGCCTCGGTAAAAGGTAGGGGCTCGGTATAGAGGCGCCAGCTGTTCCATGCACCGTCGTCATAGTGCCTCCAGCGGTAATAGATATCATAACCTAACGGAGAGGTCAGCGAAACATTGTAACCCCTTTGACCGACGGGCATCATTGAGATGCCAGGGGCTGTAGTCATGCCCAGGTAATCGACCTTGAAGGATGCCTTGATCATCGAACTTCTATCCTTTCCTATTGCTTCGGCAAAGGCCTCAAGGACGTATCTGCCGGGGGTGGTATATGAAATCACGCCATCATAATCGCGCCATTTTGTCCATAAACCTTCTCCTTCGCCATTCTCATCGAGGTGCCCCCAGCGCACAAAGGCCATGCCCTCTCGTGGAATGAGTGTGAGGTCATAGGCCACCACCATCAGGCTCATGTCGTTTCGAGGCATGAGAATCATGCCTGGAGCTGCCGTGTGGTACACCAATTCAGGCTCCGTTTCAGTTACATTGTAATTTCTTCCTTCGTTCAATAGACTTGCCTCTGCCGACAACGTCAATAATGCGGCAGTGATAACAGTAAATAAGACTTTCATAACACTTAAGTTGGAATATACATTTTCATAATTCGGGTGCAAAGGTAAGAATAATTCCTAGGGTGAACTATTGGTATCCCATAAAATGCATGCTTTTGTTCTTGTTGTTGATGCTCTGTTATTGAAACTCAGGTAACGGGAGTCTCAGGCCCTCAACAACGGGATTTGTTAAATGCTTTCGGTCTCAAGCGGGTTTTACTTGACACCAATATAAAAAAAAAGTGCTATAATGCTTTCATTTATCACTGAAATGGACTACATTTGCCAAAACATTTAACCGAAATTCGTTTCTTATAGACTAAATATTTCACAATCAAACATTTATTCATCATTTAACCATTATTCAACAATGAAAAAAGCTTTATTACTTACCTTAGTCGCCTTATTGCTCCCATTTGCAATAGGCTCCCAATTGCTTGGCTCCCAAGAGTTAAAATTCCATCATGCTCCCTATGCCCTCAAGACCTTTAACCATCGCATGATGGCTCCTGCACGTGTCGATTTGGGCGAGAACCAGATGATTATGGGCCATTATGACACCGATGATTTGGCCTCCAGTGACGGGGGACTTGGCATTACCGGATTGCCCGGGGTGATTTCTATCGGCACCATTATCACGCCCAGCGAGCTCGCCATGTTCCAGGGCGGAAAGATTGTTAAGTACCGTGTGGGCTTGGCACAGGCAACCGCTATCTCGCGCGTATTTCTTGCTCCTGTTACCGCTACGGGTAGCATAGGCCCCATGACCGAGTGGACTTGCAGCTCAAACATGGCAGGCTGGAACGAGATTGAACTCCCTACGCCTTTCGACATCAATCTGGGCGAGGGCATCTCGCTGTTGATCGGATTTGACTATCAGCAGACCAGCAGCAACTATCCCATCTCGGCGGTAGAGGTGGGTGACATCTATCCCTCATATATCTTATATAATGGTTCATGGCAAGATGTGGGTCTGTCCTCCTACGGTAACTTGAGCCTCCAGTGTGTGGTTGAGAATGAATCCTTCCCCGATTACATGGTTACGGTCAGCAATGTCCGCACCAAGAATTACGTTAAGACGGGTGATGACATCAACTACTCGTTCCTCTCTCGCAATAGGGGTGTTGCCCCTGTTACGGCAGGCGCTTGCACCTACGACGTGCTCATCGACGGCGAGGTTGTTGAGACCATTACCAACCCCAGTGCCCTGAGCAGCAGCGATGTGGCAATCACGGGTGCCATTTCTTCGGCTGGCTTGGAACCTGGCAAGCACACCATCACCGTTACCGTCAACGCTATCAACGGTGAGCCTGTCGATGTGCCCATGTCTTCCAGCTACACCTTCACCATTTATGTGAACGGTTTCCCCCACCAGATGCACCTTATCGAGCAGTTCACCTCGACCTATTGCACCTACTGCCCGTTGGGCACCTCCATGCTCACGATTCTCACGGGCCTGCGTGATGACCTCGTCTGGGTAGGTATCCACGGCAACATGAGTGGCACCGATCCCATGAGAACCTTGCAATGTGACACCATTATGTCTTATCAGGGTAGTGATTCCTATCCTTCGGGTTCGTTTGATCGTGCTACAGGATTGGCTTCGGACGATGCGATTATTATCGGTCTGGGATACGATGAGGCCTATCACCAGTTGATAGCCGAGGAAATCAGCGGCTTCTTTGACGAGATGGACGAGGCTCCCGCCTTCTCGACCGTCAACATCAACAGTACCATCGACCCCGATACCCGCAAGGCTGTGATCACCATCGATGGCGAACTGACGCCCGACTTTGACCAGATGTTGGGTGCCGACAGCAAACTCACCGTTTACATTACCGAGGATGGTGTTTCGGCCCGTCAGCTCAACAATGGTCGCTGGATTAACGGTTATATCCACAACGGCGTCATGCGCAGGGCTCTCAACTCGGCCTTGGGCAACGACTTGAACCGTGACGGCAACACCTATAAGAACGAGTACACCTATACTATTCCCAGCGCTTGGAACATCGATAACCTCAATGTGGTGGCCTTCATCAGCCGTCCCTTGAAGAATGGTGCAAGCGGTGTGTACACCGACCTGTACGTTGACCAGGCCAACAAGCGCAAACTGGGTGAGTTTGACGAGGTTACCGTACTGCGTGGCGATGCCAACGGCGACGAACTCGTTTCCATCGAGGATGTAGCCGGATTGATTGATGCCCTGATCCAAGGCACCGATCCCGTTAACCCCGAGGGTGCCGATTGCAACATGGACGGCTTGATTACAATCGAGGACTTGGCCATGCTCATCGACTACCTGTTGAGTGGCGTTTGGTCCGAGTAATGGGTTGATTCATTAGCACTATCAATGGGCAGGATTTCCATGCACGGAAATCCTGCCTTTTATAATTGCTGTCATTAATCGTGAAAAATAATAGTTTAATGATGCTTTTTCTGAAAAAATGACTATTTTTGCCTGTCGTTTGAGACGAATCCACAAAATCGAACATTGACTACTTAATTCATATTATTTAATTTATCATGTCATCGTTATGAAGAAATTGTTATCACTTTTAATGGCAGCCATGATGCTGCCGCTGGCATCGGGTGCTGTGGACCTTGCTCCCAACCAGATGCTCATGGGTCACTATGTGTCCGATGCTTTGGCTACGTCGGGCTGGGGTTATCCCAACCTCATGGGAGTTGCCACTGTAGCCACCGACTTCACTACCGACCAACTCGCTCTATACCAGGATGGTGATATTGTCGCTTTCAGGATTGGTCTGTTTGAGGCAACGACGATCAGTCGCATGTTTGTTATCCCGGTCGATCCCAATGGCAACGTGTTGTGGAGTGACATCACCGAATGGCCTTGCGACATTGAGGCCAATGCCGGCTGGAACATGATCGAATTGGAGACACCCTACAGGATTGAAGCCCCCGATGGCTATAGGCTCAGAATCGGCTTTGACTATGAGCAGCCTACCAAATCGTCCAAGACACTGTCGGTCGTTAAAGAGGGCGTGACCTGCCCCACCTACCACTATCTGGATGGCACCTGGAAGGCTTTGATTTTTAGCTCCAAGGGCAACCTGAGCATGCAGTTGGTTGTTCAGAACGACCACTTCCCCAAGTATCCCATCTGGGTGCGCAACATCACCCTGAATGAGTTCACGCAGACGGGTACCGACATTCCTTACACTTTCGAGACCTGCAACCTGGGCTCGATTGAGGTGGGAGCTGGCAATTGCACCTATGAGGTCTCTGTTGATGGACAGCTCATCGAGACCCTGACCAACCCTGTTGACTTGTCCAACAATTACATCACGATGAATGGTGTGATTGCTACTACCGGCATGAGCCCGGGCAAGCACACGTTGACTATCAGCCCTGTCATGGCCAATGGAGAAGCCATCGAGAATCCTAGGGTGTTCACTGCCGAGTTCAAGACCTATGACCAAGGTTTCGAGCGCCAGATGCACCTGGTGGAGCAGTTCACCTCGACAGGCTGCACCTGGTGCCCTGTAGGCTCGGCCAATCTGCAGAACCTGATCACAATGCGTAACGACGTCGCTTGGGTGGGTGTGCATGTGTTGTTTGGCAGCCCCGTAGATCCATTTGCCACTGTACAGAATGACTCGATTTCTGCTTATCAGGGCATTGACGGTTATCCCGAAGGCACATTCGACAGGAGTATGGGCATCGGCAATGCCGGAGAGTTGTTCACTGTCCTGTCAGGAACTGAAGCGTCAACGATGAGCGCCTTCTTTGACTACCTTGATGCGAAAGAACCCTCTTGGGCCTCGGTAAATGTGAACAGCCGCTTTGATGCCGAGACACGCGATGCTGTCATTACCATTGACGGCAAGTTGGCGTCCCACTATGAGGACTTCATGGGTGGTGACAGCAGGCTCACTGTATATATTACCGAGGACAACTTGGTGGCACCTCAGATCAACCAGGGTAATATAGAGTACGACTATGTCCACAACGGTGTCCTGCGCACGGCGCTCGTTTCGGTCAAGGGTGTTGCCCTCAACAAGGATGGTGACACTTATAAGAACGAGTTCACCTACACCATCCCCGAGAACTGGAATGCCGACAAATTGAACGTTGTTGCCTTCATCAGCCGTCCCCTGCGTCCCAACTCGATAAGGGACCTCTATGTCACCAACGCCAATAAGCGCAAACTGGGTGAGTTTGACGAGCCCGCATTTGTGATCGGTGATGTTGACGGTGATGGCGAGGTTACCATTGCCGATGTGGCCCGTCTTGTCGATTACCTGCTCACCGATGGCTCGACGAGCGGTAACCCCGAGGCTGCCGACTGCGACAGTGATGGCATTGTCACCATCTCGGATGTCGCCCTCCTCATCGACTACCTGTTGAAAGGAACCTGGTAAGTTCAAGGAGTGACTGACTAAAAGACAGCGGGACCAAACATCTCTTGATGAATTGGTCCCGCTGCTGTTGCAACATAGTGTGTGTTATCGTTTTGTCGGGGTACCTGGATTCGAACCAGGGACCTCCTGCTCCCAAAGCAGGCGCGCTAACCGGACTGCGCTACACCCCGATGCTCTCGTTTTGAGCGGTGCAAAGGTACATCATTTTTTAGATATGACAAGTCAAAACCGATGATTTTCATATTTTTTTGGCATGACGCACTGCATTTGTGGCAAGAATGTAGTAACTTTGTATGTTTAAAACGACAATAACGATAAAACAACCAATTCAATACTACAACAAATGTACAGAACCAAGACTAATGGCGAACTTCGCTTGGCCAATGTGGGCGAAGTCGTGACGCTGGCAGGATGGGTGCAGCGCACCCGCAAGATGGGTGGTATGACCTTTGTGGACCTGCGTGACCGCTATGGCATCACCCAAATCGTGTTTAACAATGAGGTTAACGCCGAGCTCTGTGAGCAGGCCAACCACCTGGGTCGTGAATTCGTTATCCAGGTCAAGGGTACCGTGGCCGAGCGTTCCAGCAAGAACGCCAACATGCCCACAGGCGATATCGAGATTATTGCCAGTGAGTTGAATATCCTGAGCGAGAGCATCACTCCGCCGTTCACCATCGAGGACAACACCGACGGTGGCGACGACCTGAGGATGAAATACCGCTATCTGGACTTGCGCCGCAATGTCGTTCGCAAGAATCTGGAATTGCGCCATGACATGGCCATTCTCATCCGCAATTATTTGGATGATAAGGGCTTCCTGGAGGTCGAGACGCCTATCCTTATCGGCTCCACCCCCGAGGGCGCACGCGACTTTATCGTGCCTTCGCGCATGAATCCCGGTCAATTCTATGCCCTGCCGCAGAGCCCGCAGACGCTTAAGCAGCTGCTGATGGTGGCCGGCTTTGACCGTTATTTCCAGATTGCCAAGTGTTTCCGCGACGAGGACCTGCGTGCCGACCGTCAGCCCGAGTTCACCCAGATCGACTGCGAGATGAGCTTCGTGGACCAGGAGGATGTGCTCGAGGTGTTTGAGGGACTGGCCCGTCACCTGTTCAAGAAGGTGCGCAACGTGGACCTGCCCGAGAAGCTGGAGCAGATGACCTGGCACGACGCGATGCGTCTGTATGGTAGCGATAAGCCTGACCGCCGTTTCGGCATGACCTTTGTCGAGGTCGACGATGTGCTCAAGGGCACCGGCACCTTCCCCGTGTTCAACGAGGCCAACTACATCGGCGCCATCTGCGCTCCCGGCTGTGCCGACTACACCCGCAAGCAGCTCGACGGCCTGGTAGACTTCGTCAAGCGTCCGCAGGTGGGTGCCAAGGGCTTGGTATATGTCAAGTTCAATGCCGACGGTACCGTCAAGAGCAGCATCGACAAGTTCTATGAGCCCGCCCTTTGGCAGCAGCTCAAGGAGAAGATGGGTGCCAACGATGGCGACCTCGTGCTCATCATGAGCGGCGACAACGCCAACAAGACGCGCGTGCAGCTGTGCACCCTGCGTCTGGAGATGGGCGAGCGTCTGGGCCTCAGGGACAAGAACAAGTTCGAGTGCCTGTGGATTGTGGACTTCCCGCTGTTTGAGTGGAGCGACGAGGAGCAGCGCCTGATGGCGACACACCATCCCTTCACCATGCCCAACCCCGACGATATCCCCTTGCTCGACGAGCATCCCGAGAAGGTGCGCGCCGTGGCCTATGACTTTGTGTGCAACGGCATCGAGGTGGGTGGCGGTAGCCTGCGTATCCACGACGGCAAGCTGCAGGCCAAGATGTTCGACATCCTGGGCTTCACCCCCGAGCGCGCTATGGCTCAGTTCGGCTTCCTGATCAATGCCTTCAAGTACGGTGCACCTCCCCACGCCGGTCTGGCCTTCGGTTTCGACCGCTTCGTGTCCATCATGGCCGGTTTGGACAGCATCCGTGACTGCATCGCCTATCCCAAGAACAACAGTGGCCGCGACGTCATGCTCGACGCTCCCAGCCCCGTGGACCAGAGCCAGCTCGACGAACTCTACATCAACGTGGACCGCGAGCGCCTCAAAGCCGAGAACAAAATTTAATAGTAAAGTTTTAAGTTGTTAGTTTTTAGTTCTTAGTATAATTACCTCTGCCTCGCCTTTTCAGGCGGCTGTAATCGCACTAACAACTAAAAACTAACAACTATCAACCTCAACCATGCAAATCAAGGAAATCACCGACGCCATCGAGCAATACGCTCCCTTGCGCTTGCAGGAGGAGTGGGACAATGCGGGCATCCAGGTGGGTGACCCCGAGGCCCAGGTCACGGGCGTCCTGCTCTGCACCGATGCTACCGAGGCCGTTGTGGCCGAGGCCATTGAGCGTGGCTACAACCTGGTCATCTCGCATCATCCGCTCATCTTTCGCGGTCTCAAGAAGATCATGGGCCGCACATCCGTTGAGCGCGCCGTGGCTATGGCCATCAAGCACGACATCACCATCTACAGCGCCCACACCAACATGGACAGCGCCTGGCAGGGTGTATCGTTCCACATGGCCGGGAAAATAGGGATGACCAATGTGGAGTTTCTCGACGCCAACGCTGTGGAGCCCTATGGCGCCCAGGGCAGCACCACTGCGGGCTGCGGCGTCGTCGGCGACATTGAGCCGGCACCGGCCAGCGAAGTGCTCAAGCGCGTCAAGCAGGCCTTTGAGGTGGGCGCAGTGCGCTACAGTGGCGACGGCAACCGCATGGTGAGCCGTGTGGCCCTGTGTGGCGGCGCCGGCGGCTTCCTGCTCGACAAGGCCGTTGCAGCAGGCGCCCAGCTCTATGTCACGGCCGATATGCGTTACCATGATTTCCTGGACAATAGCCAGCGCATTGTCGTGGCCGATATCGGGCACTATGAGAGCGAGCATTACACAAAAGAGATTTTTTTAGAGATTATTCAGAAAAAAAGTCCTACCTTTGCAGTCGCTTTCGCAAAAAATGAAACTAATCAAGTGAATTATTTATAAATCAAAAGGTTATGGCAACACAGAAGAAAGAACTCACCGTTGAAGAGAAACTCAAGGCCCTCTATGACTTGCAGCAGAAACTCTCCGAAATCGACGCCATCAAGACCCTGAGGGGTGAACTCCCCCAGGAGGTTCAGGACCTGGAAGACGAAATCGCCGGTCTGCACACACGCGTATCGAAGTTTGAGGACGAGGTGGCCATGCAGCAGGACGAACTGGCCCGCAACCGCGACATCAAGGCCAAGGCCGAGGAACTGATCGACAAGTACACCAACGACCAGGACAACGTTCGCAACAACCGTGAGTATGACTACCTGACCAAGGAGATCGAATACCAGACCCTTAACATCGAACTCGCCGAGAAGAAGATGAACGAGGCCGCACGTCGCGCCGAGGCCCTCAAGGCCGAAATCGACAAGGCCAGGGAGCAGTGCACCGACCGTGAGCACGCCCTCGAGGAGAAGAAGAGCGAGTTGAACGAGATCGTCTCCGAGAACAAGCAGAAGGAGGAGACCTTGCGTGAAAAGGCCAAGAAGCAGGAGAACAAGATCGAAGAGCGCCTGCTCACCGCCTTCAAGCGCATCCGCAAGAACACCCGCAACGGTCTGGGTATTGTGGTCGTTCAGCGCAACGCCTGTGGTGGCTGCTTCAACCGCATTCCCGCCCAGCGTCAGATGGAGATCAAGATGCACAAGAAGGTCATCGTCTGCGAGTATTGCGGACGCATCCTCATCGATCCCGAGCTGGTAGGCATCGCCCCCGACGAGGCAAAGAACAAATAACATTCGGGCCCAAAGGCCTGAAACCGGCGTACAAGACTCAGAAGCCCACGGGCTTTAGTATCGGGACACCGTCCGCCGTAAGAAACCGCAATGGCAGCGCGCCCCGTGTGGCACGCTGCCATTGTCTAGTTTTATCGTTGATGTAGGGTAGGGTGATTACCAGCTGCCGCCGCCACCGCCACCGCCGAACGAGCCGCCGCCGAAGCCTCCCCAGCCACCGCCGCCACTCCAGCCGCCACCGCCGCCGCTCCATGACGAGCCGCCGCGGCCCCAATCGTGGCCAGTGGTGAAGATGATGGGTCCGCCCCAAGTGCCGGTGTCACCGTTGTTGCGGTGGCCACCGCCATTATTGTTCTGGTTGCTCTTGTGGGCCAGGAACATGAAGAAGGCGAAGATGAAGATGAACAGGATGAGGGCCAACAAGGCGTCATCGCCGTCCTGCTGGGCATAGTCCTCCTCGTTAAATTCGCCCGTGGCCAGGTCGCGCACGACCTTGGCTCCAGCCCACACGCCACCCAGGTAGTCGTTGTCCTTGAAGTAAGGAATCATCTCCTGGTTGACGATGCGAGTGCTGGTGGCATCGGTGATGGCGCCTTCCAGGCCATATCCCGGAGCGATAAAGGCTTCGCCCTTGCTGTCCTCGGTCTTGGGCTTGATAAGGATGACAACACCGTTGTTGTTTCCCTTCTTGCCCACGCCCCATTTTTCGCCGATGCTGTATGCCATCCACGCTTTGTCATAAGCGCCAAAGTCGTTCATGGTGACCACGCAAATCTGGTTGCTGGTCTCCATGGCAATGCGCTCCAGCGAGTCTTCGAGCCACTGGCAATCGCCCAAGATGCCGGCAAAGTCGTTGACCAGCCGTGGCGGGTTGGGGCGCTCGGGCACCTGCGCCATGGCTGCCAGCGTGGTAACGCACAGCAACAGCGCCACTGTCATGAGCCGTCGGGCCTTATTCCATATTGCCATAGTCTTCGTCATGGGCATCTTCTGTTTCATCGGCATCGTCAAGGTCATCATAGGTGACCTCGTTGCTCAATTCGTTCTCGTCGTCGCGTTCGCCGGGGAAGTATTGTGACAGGCGCTCGCCCATGCGGGCGATGATGGCGCACAGGCCGTCAACGGGCCTGCCAGCCTTCAGGTAACGCGTCAGCTCTTCCACTTCGCCGTCCCAGAACCCCTGGGGCACTGCATTGTTGATTCCCGTGTCGCCCAGGATGGCCAGTTTGCGGTCGTCGTAGGCGATGAAAATCAATACCGCGTTGCGGCGTTTGGTGGTGTACAGGTGCAGCCTGTTAAAGGTCTTGACGGCACGCTTCATCACATCGCCGCGACACCGTGGCGTCACATGGACACAGATTTCTCCGGTCGTGTGACGCTCGGCATCGGTAATGGCGTCGGCTATGCGCCGTTGGCCCTCACTGGGGATGAAATCGGCCAGTGCCATCGGTTACTTGCCCTCGCTGGTTCCAAAGTCCACCTTGGGAGCCTTGTCGGCACCCTCTTGTGCCTGGAAGTAAGGCTTGTCGCCAAAGCCGAAGATGCCGGCGATGATGTTGGTGGGGAAGGTGCGACGCTTGGTGTTGTAGTTGCGGGCTACCTCGTTGAACTTGTTGCGCTCAACGGCAATGCGGTTCTCGGTGCCTTCGAGCTGGTTCTGGAGTTCCAGGAAGTTCTGGTTGGCTTTCAGGTCGGGATAGTTCTCGGCCACGGCGATGAGTCGGCTCAGTGCGTTGGTCACATCGCCCTGGGCAGCCTGGTACTTCTGCAGGTCCTCAGGAGTCATGTTGGTGGGGTCGATGGTCACCTTGGTGGCGTTGGCGCGAGCCTCGATAACGCCTTCCAGGGTCTCCTGCTCGTGCTTGGCATAGCCCTTAACGGTCTCTACCAGGTTGGGAATCAGGTCAGCGCGGCGCTGATACACGTTCTCCACTTGAGCCCATGCGGTCTCAACGCTCTCTTGGTCGGCAACGAGTCCGTTATAGCTGCTCTTTACCCATCCAAATAACGCGAGGGCAATCACGCCCAGGACAATCAGTCCAATACATCCTTTTTTCATTGTTCTTCTAAATATTTTAAGGTGAATAGATGTTATACAAAACGCAAATTTACGAATTACTTGCTGAACATCTGCAACATTTGTGCCATTTTTTGAAAAAAACAGGTGAAAACTTTTTTGTCGAGGCGAAGTGTCTTTTTGTCTATAATATTTGTTGATGCACGAATAGTTGATTATCTTTGCGATACATAAACATAAAACTAATGTTGTCATGTCAAGCGAATTAGATAGATCCAAACCCAAATACCGGTACCTGATTCTTCATCTGTTGTGCTGGTCGGTACTCATCATCGTTCCCTTGTTCTTTCACAACACTGCCGAGGATTGGCTGGTGGTGAGAAACCGCTATTTGAGGTGGCTCGGGTCGCCGTTGTCCTATATACTGGTGTTTTACCTGAACTATCTGTGGTTGGTGCCGCACTTCCTGCTCAAGAAGAGTGACTGGAAGCTGTTTGTCCTTGCCAACCTGTTGGTTATCACGGCAGGGCTGTTTCTCATGGATGTTTGGCACTGGTTCTCGATACAGATTTGGCCCGAGATAAACAGCAATGGCCCCAAAAGGCCGTTTATCAAGTTCCCGCGTTACTTCTGGGCCGTGATGACGCTTATCCTGATTATTGCGCTTGCGGTGGCAGTGCGCATGATACAACGGTGGCAGCACATCGAGGAAGCGCGCAAGGAGGCCGAGGCCGCCCGTGCCGAGGCCGAGCTGAGCAACCTGCGCAACCAGTTGAATCCCCATTTCCTGTTGAACACGTTGAACAACATCTATGCCCTCATCGCCTTCGACCAGGACAAGGCGCAGACCGCTGTGGGCGAGTTGAGCAAGCTGCTGCGACATGTGCTCTACGAGAACCAGCAGGACTTTGTCCCCCTGTGCAAGGAAGCCGACTTCATGCGCAACTATATCGAGCTGATGAAGATTCGCGTGACCGATAACGTGAAAATCAACACCAACATCAACATTCAGCCCAACGACTCGACGCCAGTGGCTCCGCTCATCTTCATCTCGCTCATCGAGAATGCCTTCAAGCACGGCATCTCGCCGCAGGGCAAGGGCGAAATCTCCATCGACCTCAATCAGGTGGATGGCGACATCACATGCGAGATTCACAACACCTGCTACCCCAAGCGCGAGAACGACAAGAGCGGCTCGGGCATCGGTCTTGACCAGGTGAGCCGTCGGCTGGAACTCATGTACCCCGACCGTTATACCTGGGAGAAGGGTAAGACCCCCGATGGGCAGCAGTATTATTCTAAAATCATTATCAAGAAGTAGGAATCATGATCATCAAGTGTGCAATCGTTGACGACGAGCCGTTGGCAGTGAACCTGCTGGCGAGCTATGTGGAAAAAATACCGTTCCTGGAACTGTGTGGCAAGTACAATAATGCTACCGACGCCCTGCATGGCATCGGCGAGCAGCCTGTCGACCTGCTCTTCCTCGATATCCAGATGCCTGAGCTCAACGGCTTGGAGCTGAGCAAGATGGTTTCGGAGAACACGCGCATCGTGTTCACCACCGCCTTCGACCAGTATGCCGTGGACGGTTTTCGTGCCAACGCGCTCGACTATCTGCTCAAGCCCATCAGCTATGCCGACTTCATGGAGGCCTGCAACAAGGCCCTGCAGTGGTTCCAGCTGGTGCAGCAGAGCGAGCAGCAGCCTGCCGCCGCATCCAGCGCCGAGGAGCCGCGCAGCATCTTCGTCAAGAGCGAGTACAAGCTGCTGCAGATCAACCTCGACGACATCCGTTACATCGAGGGCCTGAAGGACTATGTGAAGATTTACACCGAGCAGTCGCCGCATCCCATCCTGTCGCTCATGAACATGAAGGCCATCGAGCAGATGCTGCCCGCCTCGCGCTTCATCAGGGTGCACCGCTCCTTCATCGTCCAGAAGAGCAAAATCCGCGAGATCGAGCGCAACCGCATCGTATTTGGCGACGTCTATATCCCCATCGGCGACAGCTACAAGCAAGCCTTCCAGGACTTCATCAACAACAAATAGAGAAAGGACTTGCTTGACGAGTGATATAGTGGACGGGTTGGACTTAATGTCGCAGCCCGTTTTTTTTTCGATTCCAATTAATGGTGATTCATGGATATTTTTGGTCATTCGTGTTTTTCATTTAACATGAATGTCCATGAATACCCACGAATGGTCATGAATATTTTTATTAATGATGATTCATGGCCATTTCTGTTCATTCGTGTTTTCCATTTCACATGAATGGCCATGAATACCCACGAATGGTCATGAATATTTTTATTAATGATAATTCATGGCCATTTCTGTTCATTCGTGTTTCCAATTAACATGAATGTCCATGAATACCCACGAATGGTCATGAATATTTTTATTAATGATAATTCATGGCCATTTCTGATCATTCGTGTTTCCATTTAACATGAATGGCCATGAATACCCGCGAATGGTCATGAATATTTTTATTAATGATAATTCATGGATATTTTTGGCCATTCGTGTTTTTCATTTAACGTGAATGTCCATGAATACCCACGAATGGTCATGAATATTTTTATTAATGATGATTCATGGTCATTTCTGTTCATTCGTGTTTTCCATTTAACGTGAATGTCCATGAATACCCACGAATGGTCATGTATATTTTTATTATAAGTCTATCGGAAGAAGGGTGAGGATGAAAAAATATTTCCAAAGATTTGCGTAATTAAAAAAATATTACGTAATTTGCATTATTAAAATTTAATAATGGATTTTCGATAATATATATGGCAAATAAAAAGTCATTAAAACCAAAGAATCCTTTTGTGTCCCAGGGGTATATCAGTCCTGAGTACTTCTGCGACCGTGAGCGGGAGACTGAATTGATGCTCAGTCATTTCGCGAATGGACGCAATATCACTTTGGTTTCACCACGCAGAATCGGGAAAACAGGCCTTATTAAGAACCTGTTTTATCATATAGAAGGGCAGGACAAGAATGCCATTTGCCTGTATTTGGACATCTATGCGACCAAAAACCTGCAGGATTTTACCGAGATGTTCGGCTCGGTAGTCTTCAATGGCTTTGCCCGCAAGGAGAAGTCGTTCATGCAGAAGGCGGCGACCCTGTTGGGCAGCCTGCGACCGGTCTTCAGCACCGACCCCTATACGGGTATGCCCAAGATGATGATAACCGTCGATCCTTCGCGCTCCCAACTGACCATCCAGCAGATTTTTGACCTGTTGTCCCAAAGCCGGCGTGAAATTTACATCGCCATCGACGAGTTCCAGCAGATCGCTAACTACCCCGAGAGCGGCACCGAAGCCATGCTGCGGTCGCACATCCAGTTTGCCACCAACGTGCATTTCATCTTTGCCGGCAGCAAGTACCGCCTCATGGCCGAGATGTTCGGATCACCGCAGCGCCCCTTCTTCCAGAGCACCGAGATGATGGACCTCCAGCCACTGGACAAGGATGTGTACTATGCGTTTGCCAACCGCTTTTTTGAGAAAAAACGGGGCAGCCTGGACCGCGACACCTTCATGGAACTGTATGACCGTTTCGAGGGGCACACCTGGTATATCCAGAGCGTGTTGAACCGTCTGTATGACACCTGCCTGCATGTTAAAGGCATCAAGGAGGTAAACCGCGAGACGGTGAACCTGGTGGAGTCGCGCTCGCCGCAATACGAGAGTCTGGCGCAGTTCCTGTCCTCCAACCAGTTCAATCTGCTCAAGGCCATCGCCATCGAGGGCATCGTCAAGGAACCTACTGGCGCGCGCTTCATCCGCGAACACAACATGGCCAGCGCGAGCATCGTCCAGTCGGCCCTGCGCGCCCTGGTCGAGAAAGAGATTGTCTATCGCACGCCGCGTGGCTACATCGTCTATGACCGCTTCATGAGCATCTGGCTGGCGCGCACCTTTGGATAACCTGCTGCTGGCATGGTTTTTGTAATTGAGCCATATAAAAGCAGATTCCAACTAATAACTAAGGACTAGAAACTAGAAACTAAATACTAACAACTAGAAACTAAAATGGAATTTCATCTGATTAGAAACGGAAAACAGGAAGGTCCGTTTACCGTCGAAGAATTGTCGCAGCAGGGGATTACCCCCGAGAGCGAAGTGTGGGCTCCCGGCATGGCCGACTGGATGCAGGCCGGCGACGTGCCCGAGCTGACCGCCGTGCTGCAGCGTGCCGAGTTTGAGGCCTCGCAGCAGGCCGCCCGTGCCGCCGAGAACCAGGCGACCATGGGCCAGCCCTATGACCCCGTGGTGCCTCCCACCCAGGCGCCGCCTCAAGTGCCGCCCCGCATGCCCGTGCAGGACGAGGTGAAGAAGAAAAGCGGCTGTACGCCGTGGCTCATCGCCGCCCTGGTACTGGCCATCTTGTTTGCCACGATGGTGTTCACCTGCCCCAACCGTCAAGACCATGAGACAGCCATCCAGGAGGTCACCAAGGCTTGGGTGGGCGACAAGGTGGACGAGAACCTGGGTAGCATCACCGGCGTTGGTGGCGTGTTTGGAGACCTCATCAACAAGGCCCTCAAGCAGTTGACGGGTTTTGGCACCGACCAGGTGATCTCCAACTACCTCGACGTCAAGAACTACGTCGTGTGCTCGGTGGGCCGCATGAGCATCGGCGACAACGAGGAGAAGATGGTGTCGCTGGGTGTCTTTGGCCATGTGTTCACCTTCGGTAAGGAGGATATCGAGAAGGCCTGGACCCGTGCGATGGACGACTATGAGGCCAACCATCACATCACTCCGCCTCCTGCACCCGCTCCCCAGGCCGATGAGGACACCGATGCCGATGTGCAGGACGAAGAGGCAGCTACCGACCCGCGTATGCTTCCCGATAGCGTCATGGGCATCGAGATTCCCGAGGGCATGGATTCCATGGTCAACCAGATGGCCAACGAGGCCATACGCATGGCCAAGGAGTGGGCCAAGCAGCAAATCGACAAACTGGGCAATTAAGACCCGGTCGTCACAACAAAACAATCAAGGGCTTGCAGAATGTTGCAGGCCCTTGATTGTTTTAACTCGGTCGGGTTGAGAATGATGGTCAGAAGATAGCCTTAGCCGCCACAAGCCTTGATCAGGAACATGACGAGCATGGCAATCAGTACGGCGGTCAGGCAACTGAACCTGCGCGGCTGCGGGCGGGGACTTGAACTTGGATCAGAGCCTACCTGGCCCGAATCTGGCCCGTAGGGGTTGGGGATCGTGTACAAGCCGCGGTGGGGAATGAGAATCTGGCGGGGGCCGCCGTTGTTATAGGGGCCGATGACACCGCCGGCTTCGAGTTGGCGGATGAGTTCGGCTGCACGCTCGTTGCTGATCTGGAAATGGTCGCGCAACATCATGGGGGTGATCGACGTGCAGGTCATCAGGAACTGTATCGCATCGTTGTAGAGCGGGTCGCTGTTGGGCAGGGGCGGCGGCAGCACGGTCACGTCCTCGGGAGCCGTATCAACAGCCGTTGTCGGCGGGGTGGGGGCGGTATCGAAGCTGGCACCGCAGTTGGGACAGAAGTGGGCATTGCTGTTGGCCTCGTGTCCGCACTTGGGGCAGCTGATGGTGTGTGACGGCTCAACGCTGGTGTCCAGCTCAAGCGAGTCGTGCGGGATGTAAGCATAGTCGCCCACAATCTGCAGTTCACACAGGCACTGGGGGCAGATGACCTTGTAGTTGCTGTTGATGAGCACCTCGGTGCTCAGGTCCATCTTTTTACCGCATTTGGGACATGTATAGTTCATATCGTTGTCTTGTTGGGTTACAAAGGTAGTGCAATTTAGTCCAAAGCTTGCAAAAACCGTGCCTATTTATTATGAAAAAAACGATATCTGATTTGGCAAAATGACGGATTATTTTAGATTTTTTAAGAAAGATGCTTGTATTTTTTGATTTTATCAGTATTTTTGCAATCATTTTGTCGGAAGACAAGCGATAGCAGGCATATAACATTTAATGATTTTATAAACCTTTTAAACAACTAGTTATGAGCAAGAAATTACTGACATTGATGATTGGACTTGCCATTTCCCTAACGGGAAGTGTGTGGGCCCAGGACACCGAAGAGGAAGAGGTGACCTACAATCAGTATGGTGTTCGTGTCGATCGTGAGGCACTCCACGCCGAGCAGCGCAACAACATCCTGGTGCTGGAATCCAAGAGCAAGAAGTACAAGGTGTGGTTTGATAACCGTGTCCAGGTGGATGGTGCCACCTTCTTCGGCAAGAACCACTCTGACTACAATCCCATCGGTAACGGTGTGTCCATCAGGCGTGCACGTTTTGCCGTCAAGGCACAAGTGACTCCCGACTGGTATGGAGAGATTGATATGGATATGGCCGACGGCGTGTTCGAACTCAAGGACGCTATCATCGAGTATGACGGTCTGGAGCACTTCGCCTTCAAGGCAGGTAACTTCAAGGAGGACTTCTCGATGGAGCAGACCACGACGTCACGTTACCTGACCTTTATGGAACGCCCCATGCTGTGTAAGGCACTGGTGCCCTCGCGCCACATCGGTATCCAGGGCGAATACCTGCTTGACCACTTCAGGGCATCGCTGGGTATGTTCTTCCAGACGGTTGCCGGCTCTGAAGAAGTGACCAACGTGCAGGACAACAACAAGGACTTTGGCCGCAGCCAGGGCTACTCGTTCACCGGTAAGGTGGGCTATATGCCCTACAGCAAGGACCGCTACTGGGGTCTGTACCTGGGTGGTAAGGGTTCATACCGCACGCCCAAGACCGACATGGCCACCAATGAGTATGGCGGCATCCGCTACAGCACGCGCAATGCCACGAGCATCAACCGCAAGAAATACCTCGACACCGATGTGATTACCGATGTGAATCATGAGTGGCTGTATGGTCTCGAAGGCGCTGCCTATTTCGGCCCTGCCCGCATCCAGAGTGAGTGGGTCGGCAGCCATGTGAGCGCTGCAAAGAACAGCTACAACTTTGGTGGCTGGTATGTTGCTGCAACCTACCTGCTGCTGGGTGGCCAGCAACGCTTCAACGTTGCCGAGGGCGAGTTCACACAGCCTTCGACGGGCCGCAAGTGGGGCGACATCGAGTTGGCCCTGCGCTACGACTATCTGGACCTGAACAATCGCGACATCTACGGCGGTTCGGGCGAGAACTACACCGCCGGTCTGAACTTCTACCTGGGCAACTCGGTAAAGATTGTCCTCAACTACCAGTACAGCAACAATGACCGCTATGCCAACGGCAAGGGCAAACTCTTCATCGGCCACGATGCCACCGGCGCCCCCACCACCGACTACACCAAGGCTGTAGAGGGCAAGGGCAAAGGCGGTGTGAGCTACCACATGCTGGGCCTGCGTTTCGAGATTGACTTCTAATGGACAACCACTTTAAAGACATTACAACAATGAAAAAGATACAATTAGCATTCATGCTGCTGGCAGTGGTATTGCTGGCCTCGTGTGTAAAAGATAACGTGTATGAAGGCCCGTCCAAAATCGATGCCGTCTCCATGTCGCCCGAGGCTCCGACCTCGTTCGACGACGTTGTGGTTACTGTAACCGTTTCGGGCCTTCAGGCAGTGAAAACCGCTACGCTGAATTATAAAGCAGGTACAACGTCAGGTAGCCTGCCCATGGCCGGCAGTGGCAATACCTATACGGCCGCGATTCCCGCCCAGCCCGATGGCACCAAGGTGACTTATACCGTTACAGTAGTCAATGAGGCCGGTTACACCACCGTTTCGCCCGAGAAGGAGTTTACCGTGGGCGACAAACCCTCGGACTTCACCAAGCTGGTACTCAACGAACTCTATGGCGCTGCCGACGCTGATGCCGATAAGTTCATCGAACTCTACAACAACGGCGACGATCCCATCAAGCTGAAGGGTGTTGTCATCAAGAAGGATGAGGAAGAGACCTGGAGGGGCCTGGAAGGCGAAGTCATCATGGGTCACAGCTTCTTCACCATCGTGGGTGCCAAGGGTACCACCCCGCGCGGTTTCTCCAGCGGTTTCTCCAGCAAGAAGAGCGTGCTTGTCGAGATTTATGATCCCAACAACAATCTGGTGGATAAATTCCAGCGCGGCGAGAAGGAAGACGCTTGGGGCAACCAGTCGCTGGCCAAGGTGTCCGGTTCATGGAGCCGCTGTCCCAACGGCACCGGCAAGTTCATGATTACCGACACGCCCACCCTGGGTGCAAAGAATCCCGACACCGGTACCGAGGATCCCACTGTAGTACAGTAATTCAAGTTTCACCCATGTGAAACTTGAAGTCTAGGGTCTAGGGTCTAGAGTCTAGAGTTTAGAGACTCTCTCCACCTTTGGCATCTATTCGCCCTAAACAACGAGAAGTAATTATTTAATAACCATAAATCACTTAATCAAACCAAGAAAACAAAATGGCAAAAGAAGAATTGAAGATTGGTGAAATCTCAAAGCCCCGCTTTGAGTTCCGCAGTTTCGGACGTTGTTTCTGCGAGGCCGGCAAGCGTATGGCCCGCCTGAGTGTTCCCGTGCCCGAGAAGGTGTGGGAGCGCCACAGCACCGAGACCTATATCGTGAGCCGCACCAATGACGTGAACAACACCAAAATCCGCAACGGCAAGATGGACATCAAGACCTATGTCCAGACCGTCGACGGGCTGGAGCAGTGGAATCCCCTGATGAAGGGCGAGTTCCCCATTGCTGCCCAGGTGCTGCGCGACGAGGTGTTCCCCGCCTTTAAGGTGGACGGCATGCCCGAATTGACCAAGGACACCTACACTCTGGAGGAATTCCTGGAGATGATCGATGCACATCCCGACCTGCAGGCCGTGAGCGTGGAGAAAATCCGCTATGGCTACATGGTTAACGACACCATCTGCGAGACGGGCGACGTCTATATCAACGGTGCCCTGGTCAGGACCATCAACTCTGAATCGACCGAGGTCGAGGACATCAAGAAGACCCTGGCCGACCTGGGTCTGGAGGGCGTTGAGAACATCAACTACCTGCAGGCCATCAAGCGTGTGATTGGCATGATTAACAAACCCTTAGCAAACTAAACGGATATGGCAAAAGAGATTGAAAGAAAATTTCTGGTGAAGGGTGATTTCAAGAACGAGGCCTTCAAGGCAACCCGCATCACCCAGGGTTACCTGAGCTCGGTTCCCGAGCGCACGGTGCGTGTCCGCATCAAGGGCGACAAGGGTTTCATCACCATCAAGGGCATCGGCAACGCCAGTGGCGCCAGCCGCTACGAGTGGGAGAAGGAGATTCCCGTCGAGGAGGTGAAGGAGCTGCTGCTCATCTGCGAGCCCGGCGTGATCGACAAGACCCGCTATCTGGTCAAGGCCGGTGAATTCACCTTCGAGGTAGACGAGTTCTACGGCGACAACGAGGGCCTCACGATGGCCGAGGTCGAGCTGCCCGACGAGAACGCCGCCTTTGAGCGTCCCGACTGGTTGGGCGAGGAGGTCACTGGTGACCCGCGCTATTACAATTCCATGCTCATGAAGAATCCCTTCAAGAACTGGAAATAACCGCTGACTATTTTATTGTAATTCATTCTGGTGGCGTGCGACGGCACGTCGTGCGCCACCTTTTTTCTTTAAGACAGAATAACCAAAATGGCTGAGGAGCGAATAGACCAGCAACCGGCTTTTGACCCGCTGGACATGAACAACTACCGGATTGAGAAACTGCCCAAGATGCAGAAGTCCGGTTTTGAAAAGATATTACAACGCATTGGTGCGCCGCTGGCTATACTGGCGTTTATCGCCATCTATTGGCTGGCCGACATCCCGTTCATCAACCGCATCGACACCAATAGCGAAACCACCACGCTCACCGAGTCGGCCATGAAACGTTATGACCAGATAGCTGAGACGCAACTCAAGCAATTGAAGACCCCTGACGGCGAGCAGGTCAAAGCCGATGAACTCACCGAGCAGCAACAGGCTCAAATCACCGATGCGGCGCATGACAAGTTCATCCGCATCAACTATGCCATGCTGGCCATCTTTGTGGCGGCTATTATCCTGTGGATCAGCGAGGCGATCCCCAACTACCTCACGTCGCTGCTTGTGATACTGTCGATTGTGCTTACGGGCGTCACCACCGACAAGACCGCCTATGCCCAGCTGGGCCATCCGGTGATGTGGCTCAACATTCTGTCATTTATTCTGGCGAGTATGCTGGTCAAGACACAGGTGGCCAAGCGGTTTGCCCTCTGGTTTGTGCTCAAGTTCGGCAAGAATGCGAGCGGCATCATGATCAGCTTCATCGTCATCAACCTGGTGCTCTCGGCCTTCATCTCGGCTACGACGGCCAAGGCGGCCATCTTGCTGCCCATCTTCATGGTCATCGCAGCCATCTATGGCGCAACGGGCGGTAAGAACCGCAACAACTTCGGCCGCAACCTGATTTTGCAGAACCTGTTTCAAATCAACTTGGGCGCCAACTCGTTCCTGACCGGTTCGGGTGCTACGCTGCTGGCAGGCTCAATCATCGCCGGAGCAATGGGATGGGGCGCTTTCAGTTATCAGGACTGGTTCAAGGTCGCCTTTCCGATGAACGTGCTGCTGATTTTCATCGGCTGGTTTGTTGGTTCCAAGATTTACTTCCCGCTCAAGAAGGAAGAGCGTGTGCCGCAGATTGCCGGCGGTATGGACCGCCTGCGTGACGAGCTCAAGAAACTGGGCAAGATGAGGATCGATGAGTACAAGGCCATCGCCATCTTTGTCGTTGTGCTGTTGCTGTGGGCGACCGATAAACAACACGGCATCAACCAGACTGCTGTGGCATTCATGGGTGCTGTGGTGGCCCTGTTGCCGGGCATCGGCATCGTCAAGTGGAACGATGTGGATATCCCCTGGCACCTGTTGCTGTTCTCGGCTGGCGCCTATACGTTGGGTGCGGGCCTTGACGCGACAGGCTTGTCGGGCACGATGGTCGAGGCGTTGTTTGCCGGTCTGGGCATCACCCAGTCCACCCCGTTCTGGACGATATACCTGATACTGACGGCGGGCATCCTGTTGTTCTCGCTCGTCTTCGAGTCCAAGACGATGCTCACGCTCATCTTCATCCCCATCGCCATTGGTGTGGCGCAAAAGAACGGTTATCCCATCATGAGCTTGGCCTTCCCTGTTGCGCTGCTTGTGGGACACGTCTATGTGCTGCCCTTCAACAGCAAGCCGGCGGCTCTGCTCTACACCACCAACCAGTACAGCTGGAGCGATACCTTCAAGTTCGGTATCACGATGATGTTCATCAGCTGGCTCATGATTATCCTGTGGGGAGAGACCGTGCTGCGGTGGTTCGGTTACACCAGCGGTGTGTTCTTCTAGAGGCCCGTTGCAGAGCCATTCAACGAAAAAGCGGCCCAGCCAGACAAACGTCTGATTGGGCCGCCGTTATCTTCTCAATAAAAAGTAACCGGCTAATATTCGTCAGGGTTGAAGAAGAAGTCGTCGTCGTTGGTCGGATAGTCGGGCCAGATGTCCTCGATAGATTCGTAGGTATCGCCCTCATCTTCAATCTCCTGCAGGTTTTCGATCACTTCGAGAGGTGCGCCACTGCGCACGGCATAGTCGATGAGCTCGGCCTTGGTTGCGGGCCAGGGAGCATCTTCGAGTTTGGTAGCCAATTCAAGTGTCCAATACATAGTTCTTTCTTGTTCGCTTTTTTATGAAAATATCCTGTGTTTTAAAAATTGTGTGCAAAAGTAATACTATTTTTCAATTCTAGGCATTCTTATCCCAATAAATTTCCTCTACTTGGTTGTGAATGTTGTTATATCTGGCGAAAACGAAGAAGAAATCGCTTAATCGGTTCAGATATTCCAGCACCAGAGCATCGACTGTAGCGGTGCGGGCCAGCGTGACAACGCGGCGCTCGGCACGGCGCGTGATGGTGCGGCAGCGGTCGGCCTGGGCCGACAGGCGTGTTCCGCCAGGCAGGATAAAGCCCTGCATGGGCGGCAGCTCCTCGCTCATCCGGTCCATCATCTGCTCCAGAGCGGTGACATCGTCCTGAGTGAGGCCATAGAGCGTAGCATCCTTGGCATCGTTGGCCAGATAGGCGCCGATGTTGAACAGCTTGTTCTGCGCCTTGCGCAGCAGGGCGATAATCTCCTGGTCATCGAGTTTGGTACTGTGCATCAGCACGCCGATGTTGCTGTTCAGCTCATCGACGGTGCCGTAGGCCTCGACGCGCACGTCGTCCTTGCTCACGCGGTTGCCGCTCACCAGCGACGTCTGTCCGGCATCGCCGGTACGGGTATAAACTTTACCTTTCATTGTGATGTATTCGGTTATTGTTGTTAATGTCGTTTTATTCTTAACGGATAAATCCCGCCAATGTTATATCACCAGCAAGAAACGTGCCATTCCGCCGACAACTGACGTAATGACATGGAAATTAATGCCCACTCAACCCCGTCGCTTAAATTAAAACACGAATGCCCGTAAATGTCCACGAATTATCATAAATAATATTCATGGCCATTCATGCTAAGATAAAAGACACGAATGCCCAGAAATGTCCACGAATCATCATAAATAAAATATTCATGCCCATTCATGGTAATTGATGGTCATTCATGTTAAAATAAAAGACACGAATGCCCGTAAATGTCCACGAATCACCATAAATAAAATATTTAATGATCATTCGTGGTAATTCATGGCCATTCATGCTAAGATAAAAGACACGAATGCCCAGAAATGTCCACGAATTATCATAAAATATTTATGACCATTCGTGAGTATTCTTGGTCATTCGTGTTAGATGTTTTTTCTGTCGATTCGTGCCCTAGAACTCGATGCCGAGTTTGATGGACAGGCAGTGGTAGGGGTTGTTCTGCTCGTTACTGCCTTTGTGGTGCCAGATGGCGGTTTGCTTTTGAGTTACAACAGCGAGATCAGTACTCTGCATGCTGTAGCCCAGCGAGGCATTGATGGCCAGTTTGTCTGTCAGCCCCATTCGGCAGCCCAGCGAGGGGTTGAACATCAGTCCATAGGCTTTATTGCCCAGAGTGTAACCTAAGCGGCAATCCAGAAAAGGCGAAAATTTGCTCTTCAACAGGTCGAAGCGAACGTCGCCAAACACGGGAAACATGTAAAAATCAGTCTTTTTGGCGAAATCAGGTTTACTATGCTTGTTGTGGCTGATTTTCATGCCAGCACCAGCACCGATAAACAACCATGGCTTCAATTGGTAGCCATGGACCGTGCTGAAGCCGAAGTGGTCCTGTGAAATGGCGTCGATGGATTTATAGTACTCCAGGTCAACAAAGCCGCGGTAACCCTTCTGCGGCCCTCTGCCAGGCGTGAAGTTGCTGCCCATCGACTGCTGCGGCTGCCAGTCCTCCTTGGTGATCTGCTTGATGCTATCCCAGTAGATGGTCTTCAGCGTGCCGTCATCTTCCTGGATGACCAGCGAGTCCAGCGGAGCATAGGTTACAATCTTGCCCCTCACTCGGTGGCCATTTTTCAACTTCACCACCTCTTGTTTCTCTTTCTTGTTCTGAGTCTGAGCTTGTACAAAAGCTGTACCGCCCAGCAGGCACAAAGCCAGCATGACAATGATTCGTTTCATATCTTCACAGTATTTGATAGTGTATTCTTTGCAAAGATAGAACAAATCAGACAATCCAACCATAAATCCACCATGTTTATCACACGAATGCCCATAAATGCCCACGAATCCTCAAAAAAAACATTCATGTCCATTCGTGATCATTCATGGCCATTCGTGTTCGATAATGAAGTACTGTCCTTATTCTCCATTCAGGATGAAATTGATGATGTAGTTGATGTCGCCAATGTTGATTTCGCCGTCATCGTTCGCGTCGGCGGCGGGTGCTCGAGTGTGGCCCGCGTTGCCGCCCATGACGACAATGTCAATCACGCTGTTAGCATCGGCGATATTAATCTCCCCATCGCCATTCACGTCACCAGGAATATCAAACAAGGCCGGGTTGTAGCGCATGCCCTTATAGATGATTTTGCCGTCCTTGATGACGTGACTCAAACCGCAATACTCCTGGTAGTCGGCATCGGGGTCAGGCTCGCGGGTAAACGGCGTCAACAGGTCACCCATGTTGCGGCTGTCAAAGCCGATGCCCTCGACCACATAGCACATCGTGTCCCCATTCTCCTTCACATAGGCATAACGGTTACAATTGTACCCATCAATTACAATTGGTTCAGTCATTATGAAGTTCTCATCGTTTAAAATCGTATCAACCTGATAGTCAGTATAGTAACCTCCTAGAATAATAGACTCTGGAAAATCATGGTAAAAGAAATATAAAGCTTCTCCATCTTCAATGCCAACATAGAACATGTGAGGTCTGATGTTTCGTCCTTCCTGAACGACCTTATCTAAAGCCCAATTGTTGTAACAGTCTATCTTCAGACCTGGATCCTCTTCAAGCGAACTGATAATACTGTCATTGCTAAAATCAATATGGTTCCCTGTGTAGTAATGGCATAGTTTTGCATTTCCTCCTGAATACCAATGCCATTCCGTATCGGTGCCTTGAATTTCATAGGTGTAATAATAGCTGGTAGTGTCACCATGATTGATAATGACCTTTTCGTTGACCCACTTCATGCCTTCTTGAACAAGAGGCATGGGAGGGTTATTTTGTGCCACTGCCTGGATCATGCCCAGTAGGGCGAAAAGTGATATAAGTAATGTCTTTTTCATAAGCATGATTTTATTTCTCGTTAAACAAAATGATTTGCTGCAAAGTGAGCTAAAATTTGTTGAATTTTGTGAGTCGCACGAAAGTTCATGAGGCCCACGATATTTTCAAATAATTAATGGTCATTCGTGGTCATTTATGGCCATTCGTGTTCGATAATGAAGTGATGTCTCTATTCTCCATTCAGGATGAAATTGATGATGTAGTTGATGTCGCCAATGTTGATTTCGCCGTCATCGTTTGCGTCGGCGGCGGGTGCACGAGTATGTCGGGTTGTAGTAGATGCCTTTATAGATGATTTGGCCGTTTTCTATGGCATGGCTAAAATGGAAACTGGTATCGTAATAACCTGTGGAACCTGGACGACAAGGGAATAACGTATAGCTATCACCAGGAGCGTCAATGCCGATCCCTTCTATGATATAGAACGGCTCGGGACCTCCAAGAGTATTGGTATACTGTTTCACATGATGATTACCTATTGCAATGGTATCAATTGATAATAATTGGTAATACGGACTGATATTGTAGTGAGAGTCCCAATAGGCGACAGGATCTTGGAAATCATAAAGAACAAACTCATTGCCATCGCGAATGTCTTCAAATATAACACCTCCTTCACAAATGTTTCCAATCGGACAGTCGGCATAAGTTTTTCCATCGGGAACAATGCCATAAACCACTTTGTTCTCTTCGCGAAGATAGATTGGAATTGTATCATTCACCTCATTGATGGCATTCCTGTAATACTTATGCAGAGCCTTGTAGTCTTTGCCGTTAATTACGGTGTCACCTTTAAATTCCAGATTCAAATAAACCGTTCCAGTCTGCAAATCAGGATCAGGAGGATAATATTGATTACCCCTATTATTATAAAAATAGACCCACTTTACGCCCTCTCGCACGAAAGGGACGTACTCGTATTCCTGTGCCACAGCTTGGGTCATGCCCAGCAGGGCGAGAAGTGATATTAGTAATGTCTTTTTCATAAGCATGATTTTTGATTGAATGTGATGAAATGTTGCAAAGTTAACTGGAAGTTGTTGTTTTTTTGAATTACACGAATGCCCAGAAATGTCCACGAATCATCATGAATAAAATATTTAATGGTCATTCATGGCTATTTATGGCCATTCGTGTTCAATAATGAAGTACCGTTTCTATTCTCCATTCAGGATGAAATTGATGATGTAGTTGATGTCGCCAATGTTGATTTCGCCGTCATCGTTTGCGTCGGCGGCGGGTGCACGAGTATGTCCAAACAAGTCAGGGTTGTAGTAGATGCCTTTATAGATGATTTGGCCGTTTTCTATGGCATGGCTAAAATAATACATTACCTGAGTTATCCCTGTAGTTATACCATAAAAGTAATTCAGTGGCATACCTGGAGAATCCCCCACAAACCCCAATCCTTCAATGATGTACTCATAGCTATCATAGGAATTAACGTGGTTAAAGACATATTTCTTTCTCAGTTGATTACCAATGAGGATGGTTTCTGAACCCATAAAGTGCAGTTGGTACATCGTGATGTTTGAAACATAGTCGGTATAAAAACTCTCCGGATCATTGAAGTCGTAAAGAACAAATTCAACCCCAGTACTGATATTTGAGAATAATTTAGCATCATAGATCATGGTCCCAATACCTATCGGGCATTCCCAATATCTTGTTTCATTAGGAATTATGCCATACACCACTTTGTTTTCTTCGCGCAGATAGACAGGAACTGTGTCATTCTCATTGTTAATGGACGTGCCACTGTAAAGATGAACTGGTTTGTAATCTTTTCCATAAATGACAGTGTCACCTTTCATTTCTAATGAATAATAATGACGTCCTTCTGGAATGAAGCCATCCTCATAGCTCATGCCTGCTATAGGATTGTCATAAAAGTACACCCACTTGACGCCCTCGCGCACGAAGGGGACGTACTCGTATTCCTGAGCCACAGCTTGGATCATGCCCAGTAGGGCGAAAAGTGATATAAGTAATGTCTTTTTCATAAGCATGATTTTATTTCTCGTTAAACAAAATGATTTGTTGCAAAATTACTAATAACTATCGAAAAAGGCACCACATTCGCACCTCATTTAGAAAATTGCAAATTGCTGAAAGTCTTGCATCTAAAAAAATAAAATCTCATTTGGGCATAATCTGGCTTTCGCAGACGTGTTTCATTGCGTCAAAAAGAGTAATTTTGCACAAAAATCGATTACCTCATGTCAACCACCAAGAGCATCTTCTTTCCACTCATGGCCGTCTTGGCTCTCATGCTGGCAGGGTGCCGTCACGATAGTGCTGCCATGCAGGAACTGTCACGCATCGACTCGATGGTCTATCATCAAGGCGAAAGGGAAGCATTGCCCTTGCTGCAGCAGATGAATACTGCACAATTCAGCAAAGGGGAGCGAGCCTATTATGACGTGTTGCTTTCAATGGCGATGTACAAGAACTATGTGCCGTGTACCAGCGATTCGGCCATCAACAAGGCCGTTGACTACTATAAGCGTTCAGGAGATGACTTGCAGTATCTAAAAGCCCTCATCGCCCAGGGATGCGTCAACGAGGATTTGGGTAACCTTGAAAAGGCGGTTGACAGCTACCATCATGCCGAAGCGCTCCCGTTAGCCACCGATAGCTCGATGATCGCCTACGCAAAACTGAGATTGGGCTCACTATACCAATCGCAGGTGATAGGGACCAACACAATCGCATTGGAGAAATACAAGGATGCATTGCCTATTTACAAAGCCCTAGGAGACAAGCATTACGAACTGGTGTGCCTGTCAAGTATTGGTGGTATTTATCGGAATATTGATGAAAAACATGATTCGGCAGTTATCTATTTGAATGATGCCATAGACTTGGCCCAAGAAATGGATGATCAATATAGTCTCTTCGCTAACAGTTATATCCTGTCAGAGTATTATCTCGTCAGGGAAAAAGATTATCAGCGAGCCAAGGAGTTGGCACGGCAAGCCATCTCGGTTAATCCGGCTATCATCGACCACCCACGTGCACATTATCGACTTGCCTCATCTTATATGTTCCTTGGACAACCCGATTCGGCGATTTATTGTTTGAAACAGGCTCCGCGTGCCAGTAATGCTAGGGATAGCATCGTTTATTTCGAACTTATGTCCGAACTGGAGCATCGGTATTGGAAAGATGAGGAAAAATCCAAAAACTATATCCAATCGGCTCATGCTATAGCAGATTCATTGACCATCAATGGACTGAATGACCGCCTGCGTGGCGTCGAGAAGAAATATGATGTGCAGTTGGCGGAGTTGAACCAGGTGAAGAACGAATCCCGATTGAGAGGGGCTATGTTGCTGGCGGCCTTGCTGGCTTTGGCTCTGCTGGCGGCTACTTTCTTGGTGTGGCGGTACAGGAACCAGCTGAAAATGAGACAAAACGAGGTCGATATGCTCAAGGCCGACCTGGACGGCTCGCTGGCGAGCCTGGAGCAGATGCAGACGCGCTTGAACAAGGTGGAGACAAGTCCGCGCAACGACGAACTGAAAGCCGCCATTGCCAACCAGATTCAGACCGTGCACCAGTTGTTGGAGTGGTCTTACCAGCATGACGAAAAGACATTTACCCGCAAATTTAACGAGATGATGACCCTGCGGGGTGCCGAAGACAAAAGCTACTGGAAGAACCTGCAACTGCTGGTCAACGACCTGTATGACAACGTGCTGGTGGCTGCCCAAGAGGCAGCGGGAGGTAAACTCAGGGATGACGAGCTGAACTATCTGGCGCTGTATTGCTGCGGCTTCTCGCGCACGGTCATCATGGTGACGATGGATTACGGTAACATCGGTACTGTCTATAACAAGAGAATCCAAATCGCCAAGAAACTTGGCGTCAACAACCTCGACGACTTCGTGAAACCGTATATAAAGTAAAATCGACGAAATAAACCATTCGAGTTCTCAGTGTGTTGGCCAGTAGAGACGCAAAATCTTGCGTCTCCATTCGTCAAATCTTACCGAGAGCTGCCCCAGAGACGCAAGATTTTGCGTCTCTACATTGCGTCTGAGCATGAGGCAAAAGGACGCGGATGCCCATAGTTTAATTCGTTAAATTCGCAGACCATTAAAATCTTAGCGTCTGAGGGTGGCCCAGGGTGCGGATGTCTAATACAAAAAGTTGTAACGGTTGTTTAATTAGTTAGTTGTCTAAGTTGTTTGAAAAGCGCGTCTGAGCATGAGGCAAAAGAACGCGGATGCCCTTAGTTTAATTCGTTAAATTCGCAGACCATTAAAATCTTAGCGTGGGGCCAGGGTGTTGAGGGTTGCAATGAGGTCGCTGGCGGTGGGGGCGACGAGGGTGCGGGCCAGGTTCTTGCCGCGGGCGAAGGGGGTACGGGTCATGTCGTCGAGCTGTTGGACGGTGGCGTCGTACAGGCCGTCGATGTTGGCGACGATGACGGGGCGCGGGTCGTCATTGCCGATGGTCATGACGGCGAGGGTGGACATCCACTCGTCGAGGGTGCCGATGCCGCCGGGCATCACGACGAACACGTCGCCATGCTCAATCATGTACTGCTTGCGGTCGCCCAGGTTGGCGGTATAGACCACCTCGTCGCACAAGGGGTCGATGCGGTGCCTGAACATCTCGGGGATTACACCGATAACGTGCCCGCCGGCCTCGTGGGCTGCGGCTGCGGTGATGTGCATCAGCCCCGCGTTGGAGCCTCCGTAGAGCAAGGTGTACCCATTCTGGCCAATCCAAGTGCCCAGGTCATGGGCCAACTGCTGGTATTTCTCCTCCAGCCCCGCTTGCGAGCTGCAATAGACAACAATGGTCATTGTTTAGTTTTTAGTTGTTAGTTTTTAGTTGTTAGTAGGGATACTATCGCCTGAAAGTCACTCCACACTCCTCACTCAGAGGACATTGTCGTATTTTAACTATGAATTGCACAAATTTCACGAAACCATGTCGCGGATGTCAATTAGTGAAATTTGAAATAATCACGAGTGCGGATGCCAATTAGTTTATTCCGCGTAATTCGTAGTTTGTTTTTAGAGGACGGTGTCGTTGATGATGTGCTTGACTTCCTTGAACAGGTAGCTATGGGTGGTGCCGTCCTCGTGGCGTAGGGTGAGGGTGCCGTCGGGGGCGATACCGGCAACGCTCGCCATGAATCGGTGGCCTGCTGCGCCCTCATAGGGGTGCTGCTGCCCGTCGTTGCGGTACAGGGCCTCCATGTAGCGCTGATGCAGGTCGTCGCGCGCTTTGTCATCGTTCAGCGAGTCCACCAGTTCCTCGATGCGGGAGCACACGCGCTTGAGCAGTGCCATCAGGTCGTGCTCATGGCCCGTGATGTTCACGAGTGAGACGGGATTGGGCGCATCGCTCACGAAATGCTCCTGGTTGACGTTGATGCCGATGCCCACGATGCACGTGGCGATGTCGCTGCCGTCGAGCGAGTTCTCCAATAGCATGCCGCACACCTTCTTGTCCTGCCAATAGACGTCGTTGGGCCACTTGACGGCAAAACCGTCGCCAGCTTCGGCCGTCAGCGCCTCGACAACCGCCAGGGCAGCTGCCTCGCTCAAGTAGAACTGGTCGCGCGCCTTGACAGGCGGACGCTTGAGCAGCTGCGAGAAGGTAAGGTTCTTGCCGTCCTCGCTCTCCCAGGAGTTGCCCTTCTGGCCTCGGCCCGCCGTTTGGCTGGGGGTATAAATGACCGTACCGCCCGGCAGCGTTGCTGCCAAGCGGGACAGGTAAGTGTTGGTGCTCGCCGTCTGGCTGACCTTGATGTAATGTGGCATGGTCAGACGGTGGGGAAGGTCATCTTGAGGGTGCGGCTCTCGTCGTCATTGACGGTGATATCGACACGCACGGTATCGTCGGGCAACAGGCCGTCGATGCGCTCGGGCCACTCGATAAAGCACAGCGCGCCGCTGTCGAAGTAGTCCTCGGCGCCCAGGTCAACGGCTTCTTCCTCCTTCTCCAGGCGATAGCAGTCGAAGTGGTAGATCAGCTCGGCCGTGGTATCGCTGCGGTACTCGTTGATGATTGCAAACGAGGGCGAGTTGGTCACGTCGCTCTCGACGCCCAGCTGCTTGCACAGCGCATTGATGAATGTGGTCTTGCCGGCACCCATCTCGCCGTAGAAGGCATAGACGGTCAGGTCGCCCATCTCGGTCATGAACTTGTAGGCAGCCTCCTCGAGGGCCTCCAGATTAGGAATTGCTATTTCAATTACTTTCTTATCTTCCATATATCAGCTACATTTTATGTCTAAATAAACTAAAAACTAGGGACTAAAAACTAGGGACTAGAAACTACTTCGGTGCCAGCGTCACGATGGGCACGAGCATCTCTTCCATCGAGATGCCGCCGTGCTGGAACGTGTCGTTGTAATACGAGACGTAGTAGTTGTAGTTGTTGGGATAGGCAAAGAAGTCGCGGTTCATCGCAAAGATGTAGGTGCTCGAGATGTTGGGAGCGGGCAGACCCACACGCTTGGGCTGCTTGATTTCATAGACTTGCTTGCCGTTGTAGGTCAGGCTCTTGCCCACCTTGTAACGCAGGTTGGTGTTGATGTTCTTGTCGCCAATGACGTTGATGGGACGGTCCACCTTGATGGTGCCATGGTCGGTGGTGAGCACGACCTTGTAACCGTTCTCGGCCATGAGTTTGAAGATCTCGAGCACATTGGAGTTGTTGAACCACGACTCGGTGAGCGAGCGGTAGGCTTTGTCGGAGTTGGCCAGCTCGCGAATCATCTTGGACTCGGTGCGTGCGTGCGAGAGCATATCCACAAAGTTGAAGACCAGCACGTTGAGCTCATAGTTCTTGAATTTGCCAAAGTTTTGCATCACGCGCTCGCCGGCGGCGCTGTCGTTCATCTTGCTGTAAGAGAAGTGTATCTTGCGGCGGTAGCGGTCGAGCAGCGTCTGGATGAGCGGTGCCTCGTTCAGGTTCTTGCCTTCCTCGCTCTCCTCATCCACCCACAGGTCGGGGAACATCTTCTCGATGTCAACGGGCATCAGTCCCGAGAAGATGGCATTGCGGGCATACTGTGTTGCCGTGGGCAGGATGGTCGTGTAGAGCTCCTCGTTCTCGATGTTGAAATAATCGGCCAGCAGGGGTCTAACGGTGCGCCATTGGTCGAGCCTGAAGTTGTCGATGACGACGAAGCACACTTTCTCGCCCTTGTCCAGCAGGGGCAGCACCTTGGTCTTGAACAGCTCGTTGCTGCGCAGGGGGTGCTCGGCCTGTGTCATCCAGTCCTCATAGTTGCGCTTGACAAACTTGGCAAAGGCGTTGTTAGCCTCCACCTTCTGCATGTGCAGCATCTCGTCCATCTTGGTGTCGGTGTTGGACAGGGTGAGTTCCCAGTGCACGAGCGTGTTGTACAGCTCATACCAGTCCTCGATGCTTTGCGCAGCATTGATCATCTGGCTGATGCGCATGAATTCTTGCTGGTAGTCACCGGTGACTTTCTCGGTGATGAGCGCGTCGCTGTGCAGATTCTTCTTGATCGACAGCAGAATCTGGTTGGGGTTGACGGGCTTGATCAGGTAGTCGGCGATCTCGCTGCCGATGGCCTGGTTCATGATGTCCTCTTCCTCGCTCTTGGTAATCATGATGACGGGGACGTTGGGCTGCAGCATCTTGATGCGCTGCAGGGCCTCGAGTCCGCTGATGCCCGGCATGTTCTCGTCGAGGATGATTAGGTTGAAGATCTGGTTGCTGAGGCAGTCGATGGCGTCACGGCCGTTGGTGACGGTCTCGACCTCGTAGCCTTTGTTCTGCAGGAACAGGATGTGCGGCTTCAACAGGTCGATTTCATCGTCGGCCCAAAGGATTCTTTCTTTACTCATGTGTTATGTTTCAACGTTATGTCGTGATTGTTAGTTGTCTTAATCGGGCTTCTTGGGCTGGTTGGGCTGGCTGGGCTCATTCGGCTTGTTAGGTTTGCCAGGCTGAGTAGGCTGGGTGCCTTTAGGGCCCTCGTTGCCCTTATTGCCCTTGTTCTCGTTAGCCTTGTTCTTGGCGTCCTCCTTGGCTTGCTGCTGAGCGGCTTTGCGCTCTTCGGCCTTATCCTTACGCTCCTGTTCGCGTTCCTTGGCCTGTTGCTTACGCTCTTCGGCCTTTTCCTTGCGTTCTTGCTCACGCTCTTTGGCCCGCTCTTTGCGTTCCTGTTCGCGAGCCTTGGCTTGCTCTTTACGCTCCTTGGCCTTTTCCTTGCGCTGGCGCTCACGTTCTTTGGCTTTTTCTTTGCGCTCACGCTCACGCTCCTTGGCCTGTTGCTTGCGCTCCTTGACCTTGTCTTTGCGTGCCTGCTCCTTGGCCTTCTTGGCGTCTTTCTTAGCCTGTTCGGCGGCTTTATAGGCAGCCCTGGCCGAGTCTTCACGCCACTTGTAGCGGAAGTCACGTTCTTTCTCTTTCTCCTTCTCGGCTTGTTCGATGGAGTCTTGTTCGGCAATCTCCTCGAGGCGAGCCAGCTTGCGTTGGAGTTTCTGCTCCTTCTTGATGCTGTCGTCGATTTCCTTCTGGCGCTTGCGTGCGGCCTTTTCGCGGGCCTTGGCTTCGCGTTCGAGCTGCTTCAGGTGCTCTTCCTCGGCGCGCTCCTGTGCCTTGAGTTCCTTCTCGCTCAGTGGCGCTTGTGTGGTTGTCTCGACCGCGCGGTTGCGGTAGTTGTCTGCCTTGATTTCTTTGCGCTCGGCTTCCTTGCGTGCCTTCTCCTCGGCTTCGAGGCGTGCCTTTTCTTCGGCTTCGGCCTCAAGACGGGCCTTTTCTTCGGCTTCTTCCAGGGCTTTGGCCTCGGCATCCAGGCGTGCCTGTTCGGCTGCTTCGCGTTCGAGCTGTTCGGCCTCGATGCGATCCTTCTCCCTCTGGATGGCGGCTTCGCGTTCGGCCTCTTCCATGGCCTTCTTTTCGGCCTCGTCGAGTTCTTGCTTCTCGAGGTCGCTGTGTTCCTTGTCGTTCTTCTCCTCCAGGTAGTTGAAGTAGTCCTCAAAGGTGCGTCCCTCGTTCAGCAGCAGGTTGAAGTTGTCCACACTGATGATGACATAGTGCACTTGTCGGGGTATGGTGATGGACTGGTCCTGCTCAAACACGCTGCGGTAGTTGACGGCCTCCTTGAAGTTGTCCATCGTCTTGACCACGAGCAGTCCCAGCGAGCCGAAACTCATCTGCTCGATGTCATAATCCTTGACACGGAACGAATTGAAGTTGTGGCGCGCTACCTCATAGAGCAGCATGTTGCCGTTGATGCTGTCCTGGGGATAGAGCAGGATGAATACCTGCGGTTTATCGTTGTCCTCGGCAAAAGGTGTAAATGTGCGTTCCAGTGCCTGAGGAGTGGTGTCGTTGCTCAATCGGGTCGACCACAACATGCCGCGCATGTTGCTGCCGCCGCCCTCCAGGCGCCTGCCCTGGTTCAGATGCTTGACGATTTCGCTGGCCACAGGTGTGATGTCGGTCTGCGGGTATCGTTGCAGCATGTCCTTGAGCGTCTCCTTGAACTTGTCATGGTCCTTCTCGGTGAGGTAGCTCAACGCGTCGATGAACATGAACTTGGGCATGATCTTGGACAAGGGGTACTTGCGCATCATCTCGGCATAGGCTTCATGCACGGCGCTATGGTTGTTGGCCAGATAGTTGGCATAGGCTGCCTCATACATGTGCTCCTGGTCCTTGTTCATGTTCTTGAGGTTCTCCAGGTAGTTGGGATCCTGCATCGCCATGCCGTATTTCGAGTCGGCAAACTCGGTGAGGATGCTGTCTCGATAGGGCTGCGCGTCGGCATCCTGCCCGTTGCGCATGAACATCATGTACATATTATAGAAGACGTCCAGTCGATAGGTGTTGTCGGGGTAGCGTTCCAGCAGCTGCTTGAATTCATAGGCTGCGGCGTTATAGTCTTCCATCTTGTCCTTGAGGATGATACCCATGTTGTACAGGCCCTCTTGGATAATCTCGTGAGCTGTCTGGATGTCTTCCTCGGTCTTGGGAATCTGCTTGAGGTAATATTCCTCGAAGTGCGGGTCTTCGGCCCGCTTCAAGGCTTCGAGATCCACCTTGACGGTGTCGCCGTTCTCGTTGACCGTCATGCTGTCGGCCAAGGCCAATAATGCACTGTCGGTTTCCTCGTCGTCAAACGAGAACGTGGTCTTGTTGTAGCGGCGCCAGTTGTCTTCGAGTTTACGGCTACCCCACGTTTTCTGGAACTGGGTCTTACCGGCATTCTTGGTGGCCGTATTGTAGAAGTACCATGAATTGTCGGTATTCATGGTGTATTGTGTGGGACTGTTGCCTTGGTCCCTGAGTTGGCTGCCCTTGGCGTTCTGCTGTGCGAGATAGGCTTCGCGCTCGGCATTCTCCTTCTCCTCTTTCTCTTTCTTCTTTAATTCCTCGATGATCTTGGCGATGACGGCCTTCTGTTCCTCGGGCGTCATCTTGGCCAGTGTGAGCAACGAGTCCTGCAGGGCGACGTTCTGGGAATAGACCGCGAGTTCGTCGAGCACGTCGCTGCGCTTCTTGAGCAGCTTGTAGTTGGGATAGTCCTCATTGACCAGCGGGATAGCCTCGGCATAGCACGGCTGTGCAAAGTCATACTGCCTGCGGTTGAAGTAAATGCCGCCCAGGGTGAGCTGGCTGATGGCCTTGTCCACACCATTGCGGGTGCTCTTCTCGGCGGCCAGCCTGTAGTTCTCGATGGCGGTGAGGGTATCGCCGTGCGACAGGTACAGGTTACCGATGGCATAGTAGATCTGGTCCAGGTATTCCTTGTTGCGGTCGTAGCGGGCCATGCGCTTGAGTGCCTTGACCTCGCTGGCGATGTTAGCACCCTCATACACGGCGCTCTGCTTGATGCGGGCGTTGAACTTGGTGCGGTAGGTCGAGCCGCTGCTGCTGCCGGCCTGCTTGTAGGCCAGATAGGCGCTGTGCTTGTCACCGATGTCCTCATATAGCTGTCCCAACAGGAAACTCATTCGCACCTTGTCACTGCCCTTGAAGCCCTTGACGGCCTTGGCCAGATAGGGGATGGCCTGTTCGGGTTCCTGAGCCTTGATGTAGTAGTCGGCAAATGCGGCGTTGGCCAGTGCCCTGACCTTTTTGTTGGTGATTTCGTCCATGTGCACGCGGCTCAGCACGTTATCGGCCTCGGCCGTCCAGCCCAGGGCGCAATAGCACAATGCCTCACGAATCTGGCACTCCTGCACCAGGTCCTTTTTCCAGGAGAAATGACGTGTGATGTAGCGGAATGTGGCAGCGGCATCCAGGAAGTCGCCTTTCATGTATTGCGCTTTGGCCAGCAGGTGCCATGCGTTGTGCAGATAGGGGTTATACTCATCGCGTGCGAGCCATTCCTGATACTTGGGGTCGCGGTTCTTGCCGCTCTTGCGTTTGGGTTTCTTCTTGATGGAGTGCAGGGTGATGGCCTTCTCCATTTTCTCGATCGTGCGCTCAAAGCTGCCGCTGGGCTGCGGTGCTTTGGGGTTGGAACGCGCTTCGGCAGGATGCATGTACAGGTGCTGTGAATAGTCGTCCTCGTAGGCATCCATCATGGCCTTCATCTGCTCGTCGTAATTGGTCTTGCCGTGAAAATAGACGTTGTATTTGGTGGTGAAGGATTGCCAAAAACGTGACCTCGCGGTGTTGGTCTTGTTGCTGCAAGCAGCAAGCGTGACCAGCATCGCAATCATCATCAATGGTATGAAGCGTCGTGTCCTGTTCAAATCTCAGTTGAGTTGTTGTATGTATCTAATAAACGCACGATGTGCCGTTTTATTGTTTTCTCTCTAGCTTTTAGGCTTTAGGCTCTAGGCATTAGGCTTTAGGGTAGCCCAACTCCTAACTCCTAACTCCTAACTAACGCCTGACCTCCGCTGCCAGTTGCAGGAATTCCTCGTGTATGGCCGCAGGCATGACCAGGCCCCGGTGCTTGATGCTCTGTCCCCAGCCCAGCAAGTCGGCGGGCTGCAAGGTGTAGAGCACATCGCGCCACTGTTCCACTTCCTCGTCGGTGTAACTGTCCGCATCACACCCCACAAAGGCGTCCAGCTCCTCGTCGTCATAGTAGGTGACTACCTGTTTGCATTCGCCCATGAGGAGCTGTTCGCTGGGGCAGATGGGTCGGATGCCGCAGGATTCGTCGGTACAGCCCTGGGCCGTCGTTGTAGTGGCATTTTCTTCGGTTTCATCGGCGTTTTCGGCTGTTTTGCCGTAAAACAGCTTGTCGATGAGCCACACAATAGCGCCGCCCACCACCAGTATCGCCAACAGTATCATCGCCGGTTTCATCGTCGTTTCTCCTTATTTTTGTCGCAAAGATACTACAATTAGTTTGATGCTCACCGCGCAAGCCCATGTTTTTAATCAAACGCTGATTAAGCCGATGAAACGGATTAGCGCTATCTTGCAATCCGCAAAAATCAGCGTAAAAACAAAAATGCATCAATGCAGATGCTTGTCATGAGAAGACAAAAAAGACAAGAAGGACAAAAATATTGATTTTCAACAAACAGAAATCAATTGTCTTTCTTGTCCTTCTTGTCTTCAAATCTGAAAAGTCTTAGCGCTTTATCGCGGCTTCAGGAGCGCGGATGCCAATTAGCTTAATTCGATTAATTCGTAGACCTTTAAAACTTAGCGGTTTAGAATGAGGCCAAGAGCGCGGATGCCCCTCTAGACCCTAAACCCTAGACCCTAGACTGCGAGCGCAGCTCGCATTACCACACTCCGTTGAGCAGGTAGTCGATCAGCGCAGTGGCATCGTTGATGTTCACGGTGCCGTCCTGGTTGCAGTCGGTGGCAGGATTGCTGCTGGCGTTGCCGTTGAGCAGGTAGTCAATCAGGATTGTCACGTCGCTGATGTTAACGGCGCCGTCATTGTTCAGGTCGCCACGGATGAAGGCGGGTTTCTCGCTGAAGTAGCCCGGGTTGTTGGGGCCGCCGTCGATGTGGGCATACTCTTTGTCAACGTGGTTGGCGTCGTAGGTCGTGCCCTGGCCACCCACCAGGCTGGTACAACCCTTGAACATGTCCCAAGTGTAGCGCATGTGAGCCGTCGTCCAGCCATCACCCACATAGATGGTGCGCAGATTATTGCAATTGACGAACATCTGTCGTATCTCGTAGACCTGAGACGTGTTGAAACTGCTCAAATCAAGGCTCGTCAATTTATAACAGCTATCGAACATGAAAGCCATAACTTCCACCTCACTGGTGTTCAAATACTTGAGGCCCTCGATGATTTCAAGATTCCACATTCTGTAAAACCAACCCCAGGTTGTCGTCGGGCGGGCATCAGCAAACGAGGGGTCAAAGACCACCTTGGTCACCTCGTGGTTGGTATTATCAATGTCCCAACCGGTATCGTATTCTCCCTCGTTCATGTCATAGGTCCTGCCTGGGCGGCCAATGCGCAGGCCGTCGTAGTAGAACGTCAGCGTCGTGTTTTCGGGTGTGTAGCAGGCATAGGCCTCTTTCAGTTCGGTGAAATAGCCCGGGTTGCTCGTGCCACCGTCGATGTGGGCGTAGCCGGCATCCACATGGCCTGAATCGAAGGTCGTGCCTTGTCCTCCCACCAGGCTGGTACAGTTATAGAACATATTTAAGGACCCGGTCACAGCCGCTGTGCTCCATCCGATGCTGACATAGATGGTTCTCAGATTCGTACAGGCATTGAACATATACTCCATGTTGTCTACCGTGGCTGTGTTGAAATGCCTCAAGTCAAGGGTCGTCAAACCAGAGCAGCGAGAGAACATGGCAGACATGCGTTCTACCTTGGCTGTGTTGAAATGACTCAAGTCGAGGTTTGTCAATCTGTAGCAGTCATAGAACATATAATCCATACGGGTCACCTTACTGGTGTTCAGATGCTCGAAGCCCTCGACGGATTGAAGATTCGTCATGCCATAAAACCAGCCGTAGGTGGTCGTCGGGCGGGCATCAGCGAAAGACGGGTCAAACACCACTCGAGTCACATTGGCTTTGGTGCCATCGGTGTCCCAACCGGCATCGTTGTTATCGGTATTCAGAAAGTAGGTTGTGCCCGGGCGGACATTGCGATCGTCGTCGTAGTAGAACGTCAGCGTAGTGTTATCCGATGTGAAACAGGCATAGGCCTCTTGGGCGCTGGCGCCGAGGGCGCATGTCATGGCCGCTACCATGACAATCAATCTAGAAAGTAAATAATTAAGTTTCATAACAATACAGGTTTTTAGTTGAAATTTGCCGCAAATTTACCAAAAATCCATCAAAAAATGCAATGAACTGCACCCCAAAAGTCTTGTGTCTGACTCTTGGGGTGCAGTTCAGTAATGCGGATACTAACAATTATCCCATATCCATTAATTCGACCACTGGCCTGAGAGCAGGTAGTCGATCAGCGCAGTGGTATCGTTGATGTTAACGGTGCCGTCCTGGTTGCAGTCGGCAACCGGACTGGTGATGGCGCCTCCACCAAGCAGCAGGTCAACCAGGGCCGTTACGTCGTTGATGTTCACGATGCCGTCACCGTTCACGTCGCCACGGGTGAAGACAGGTTTCTCGCTGAAGTAGCCCGGGTTGTTGGGGCCACCGTCGATGTGGGCATAGTCCGCATCCACGTGGTTAGCGTCGTAGGTCGTGCCCTGACCACCCACCAGGCTGGTGCAGTCATTGAACAGATTTCTAGAGACTGTTAGGGCCATGTCACTCATCTGCCAGCCATCTCCCACGTAGATGGTCTGCAGAGCACTGCTGCCCCTGAACAACTCACTCATGTCCGTCACATTGGCGGTGTTGAAACTGCTCAAGTCAAGGCTCGTCAATTTATAGCAGCGGTAGAACATGGCATCCATACGTGTCACCTCGCTGGTGTTCAGGTAGTTCATTCCAGTGATGGATTCAAGTTTCTTCATCTCGTAGAACCAGTAGCAGGTGAACGTCGGGCGGACTTCGGCGAACGAGGGGTCGAAGGCCACATGGGTCACTTTGGCATTGGTGCCATCGGTTGTCCAACCGGGATTGACAGCGCTATTGTTCAAGTTGTAGGTCATGCCCGTTCGGCCATTGCGATAGTAGTCGTAGTAGAACGTCAGTGTCGTGTTCTCGGCCGTGTAGCAGGCATAGGCCTGGGGCGCGATATAGCTCAAGTAGCCCGGGTCGCTGGGACCGCCATCCACGTGGGCGTATTCTTTATCCATGTGGTTGCGGTCGTAGCTCGTGCCTTTGTCGCCCGACAGGTCGATACAGTCATTGAACATTTTCCCGGATTCGGTCACAGCCGCTGTGCTCCATCCGTCGCCCACATAGATAGTTTTCAGGCTGATACATGCATGGAACATGGAATCCATGGCCGCTACATTGGCAGTGTTGAAGGTGCTCAAGTCAAGGCTCGTCAAGTATACGCAGAGTGAGAACATGCCCGACATGTCTGTCACCTTGGCTGTGTTGAAACGGCTCAAGTCAAGGCTCCTCAATTCATTGCAGTTATAGAACATATGTTTCATGCTGGTCACCTCACAGGTGTTCAGATACTCTATGCCCTCGATGGGTCGAAGCAACGTCATATTGTCAAACCAACCGCAGGTGGTCGTCGGGCGAGCCTCGGCGAACGACGGGTCAAACACCACCTTGGACACATTGGCGCTGATGCCATCGGCGCGCCAAGCGGTCTCGTTGTTTTCCGTGTTCAGGTCGTAGGTCTTGCCCGGGCGGGGACCGCGCACGTTATCGTAGTAGAATACCAGCGTCGCATCCTCGGCCGTATAGCAGGCATAGGGCGCAGGAGTGATATCGCTCAAGTAACCCGGATTGCTCTCACCGCCGTCGATGTGGGCGTATTCTGATCCAATGTGGTCCCTGGTATAGGCCGTGCCTTTGCCACCCACCAGGTCCACACAGCCATAGAACATATCATAGGAATCGTCTACAGACCCGGTGCTCCATCCGTTGCCGACATAGATGGTTTGCAGATTTACACACATCGAGAACATATAATCCACGGCTTCCACATTGGCGGTGTTGAAGGTGCTCAGGTCAAGGCTCTTAAGTTTCTGGCAGTAGGAGAACAAGCCAGGCATGTGTGTCACCTTGTCTGTGTTGAAATGACTCAAGTCAATACTCGTCAAGTCACTGCAGTCATAGAACATATAATTCATAAGAATCACCTCACTGGTGTTCAGATACTCGAGGCCCTCGATGGATTTCATCCACTGCATGCCGTAAAACCATCCATAGGTGGTCGTCGGGCGGGCCTCGGCGAACGACGGGTCAAACACCACCTTGCTCACTTTGTCGTTGGTGCCATCGTCTCTCCAACCAGAATTGTTTCTCCCCTCGTTCAGGTCATAGGTCTTGCCCGGGCGCGTATTGCGCTGGTTGTCGAAGTAGAACGTCAGCGTCTTGTCAGCCGTCGTGTAGCAGGCATAGGGCCCGGGAACGATATCGCTCAAGTAGCCCGGTAAGCCATCTTTACCGTCAAGGCGGGCATAGGTCTTATCCACATGGTCGGCATCGTAGGGGGTGCCCTTGCCGCCCAACAGGCTGGTGCAGTTATAGAACATGTCTGTAGATCTGGTCACAGCCGCTGTGCTCCACTCGGTACCGATATAAATGGTTGTCAGATTGGTACAAGCATTGAACATGTACTCCATGCTGGTCACATTGGCCGTGTTGAAACTGCTCAAGTCAAGTACCGTCATACCGGAGCAACGCGAGAACATGCCCGACATGCTGGTCACATTGGTAGTGTTGAAATAACTCAAGTCAATGCTCGTCAATTTATAGCAGGCATGAAACATGTTATCCATGCGCGTCACCTCGCTGGTGTTCAGGTACCTCATCCCAGTGATGGATTCAAGGTTACGCATTTCGTAGAACCAGTGGTAGGTCGACGTCGGGTGGAAATCGGCGAACGAGTGGTGAAAGGAGACATACTTCACATAGGTGCTGTTGCCATCAGTTATCCAACCTGGCTCGGTGGTGCCATCGTTCAAGTCATAGGTCGTACCTACACAGATACTGCGCTCATTGTCGTAGCAGAACGTCAGCGAATTGGAACCCGGCGAGTACCAGGCATAGGCCTCCTGGGCTCTGGCACCGAGGGTACACATCACGGCCGCTATCAGGACGGCAATCCGAATGAGTAAAGACTGATTATTCATAAGAGTATATGATTATTGGATTTATTGGCTGCAAATTTAGCAAAAAATTATAATTATAATCAAGTGTTTTGCCGCAAGTTGGCTAATTTTTCTTGACGTGGGTGGCCTGGTCGGCAAAGGCGAGGAGTTCAAGGTCGCCGCGACTGTCGCCGTAGGCGTGCAGCACGTAGGTATCCCTCTCGGGTTCAACCTTCAGGAGGCGGTCCACCTTCTCCTGGCCAAAACAGTTTTTTGTCTTGAAACGGCCCGTGATGCGTCCCTGGTCATTGACCTCGATTTCGGTGACCAGCACGGCGTTGACACCCAGTTGCCGGCACCAGGGCTCCACCCACTCGGGCAGGCTGGCCGAGATCACATAGACGGTGTCGCCATGGTCGATGTGTTCTTTCAGCCGACCGATGACGGGCTCGTTGCGCATCGTGTCGAGCTCGGTCGCAAATTCCTCTCCCAGGGCCTGGAACCAACTGTATTGCCATCCCTTGAAGAAATGGGCAAAGATGCGCTCCTTGGCCTTCCAGTTGGGGTACAGGTGCATGAACATCAGCAGCAGCTGCGGGGCGAACCTAAGGAAACCGGCATAGTAGCTCACCGGACCACAGGCCCACTTGATGAATGCGAGAAACGAGTCGCGGGTGGTCAATGTCCCGTCAAAATCAAAAACGGCGATATTCCTTTTCATGCTCATTGGCTTTTAACTTAGAATCTTAGCTTTTTCATGACGAACCGTTCTATAGGATAGGTCAGATAAGACAGCCCTGTTGACAATATCAGTACCATGCCGGCATCAAGCAGCGTCCTGACGGGTACCGACAGGTCGCAATAGGTCTTTTGCCTCAACACGTGCACGATGGCAAACACGACACTCTGGTACAGGTAGATATTGTAACCCCGCTCGCTCCAAATCCTGAAAAACCGATTGTTGCTGATGGTGAAATGGCTGACAACCAGCGCAATCAGGCATAGCACAAACAGGTTGTACATGACAAACATCCAGTCGGGCGGGAACTTGTGGCCCTGCATGGGGCAGAAGTCCAAGCCTAGTCCCCAAACACCCACGAGCACGAGGGCCAATGCCACTGCTCCCGCCAGCGCTATCGTGGTGTTGTTCAGCTTCCTGTAAAAGAGGTAGCCGCTCACCATAAAGATGTTGTAGCACAGCACTTGCCGCAGCAGCGAATTGCTGGTCAATGCCTGCGCGATAAGGAACAGCGCGAGACAGATGGCCAGATACAGCCAGGCGTTCGTTTTCTGCATCAGCTTGGTCTGCAGGGGGAAGGTGCAGCTCAGTATCAGGTAGGGCGGTATGAACCACAGGTGCCAGATGAAAGGGAATTGCGGGATGTTGTGGCACAACAGGACGGCTGCGACGTCTTTCCAGCCATAACGGGTGATGTCTATCGGCCAGGATGTGAACCGGCCTGCCTTTGCACACAACAGCGTGACGACCAGGCCGATGGCCAGCAGCACGGCGGCATAGATGTAGTAGGGGAGGACCACACGTTTCACCCTGTTGAGGAATGTGGGCCACAGGCCTCGCCTCGACCTGCTGACCGAGAAAGCGGCCCCCGACAGGAAAAAGACGAGCGGCATCTCCACCAGCAGGAGCGACAGGTAAGGCTCGCTCCCGTTGCCCAGCCAGTACATGACATGGATGACGCAGGGGATATACATCATCAGGAGTGCTCGGTAGATGTCCAGCTGGGTGTCTCTCATCGCGTTGAACAGCAAGTTCTTACAGGTACAGGATAAGGGCGAACGTCACGAGCCAGCAGATGACGCAGCCCTGGATGAAACGGTCCTTGAGCAGCACCTTGGTGGGACTGCCGCTCTGCATGTCGACGACGGTAATCTGCAGGTAGCGGATGATGCCAGCCAGCACAAACAGCGACGTGAGATAAACGTATGGGCTGTTGAAGCGCTCCACGACCCTGGGCGAGACGCTGTACATGATGTAGCACACCATCGTGATGCTGGCGATGATGCTGATGGCCAGGTTCATGAAGGGCAGATTGTAACGGTTCACGCTCTGGCGCATGGCAACGCCGCTCTTCTCGAGGGCGACCACATCGTCACGACGCTTGGCAAAGGCTAGGAACAGCGTCAGCAGGAAGGTCAAGAGCACAATCCAGTGGCTCAGGAAAATGCCTGTCGCCATACCGCCAGCTAGCACGCGCAGCACAAAACCGATGGCGATGATGAACACGTCGATGATGGCCAGCTGCTTGAGTTTCAGGGAGTAGGCGATGTTCATGACCACATAGCCGCCGACGACAAGGTACAGCAGTCCGTTGCGCCCGTCGGGGCGATGGATGAACACCAGCAAGGCCAGCGAGATGATGAAGCAGACGGCCATGATGATGTAACCCGCCCGCTTGCTCACGGCGCCGCTGGCGATGGGACGCTTGCACTTCTCGGGATGTTTCCTGTCGGCCTCCACGTCGATGATGTCGTTGAGGCAGTAGATGCCGCTGGCCGCAAAGCAGAAGGCAAAAAACACCAGCACGCAGGGCAACAGGTACTCGACGTCAAACAGGTGACGGTCAAAGAACAAGGGCAGGAACACGAACAGATTCTTCACCCATTGCTGGGGGCGCAGTAGTTTGAGTATGGAGGTCATGAGAAGAGGGATGCGAGTTGGTTGAACATATCGAGAATTATCGTGAAGAACCGCTGCTGGAAGGTATTGACGTGGTCGAGCGGCGCATTATAGGTGGGCACCGGGGCCAGCAGCACCAGCAGGATGTAGGTGTAGTGGGAACTCAGCACTTTGCTCTTGGAAATCTTTTCCTGAATCCGGCTTGACATGCTTGTCAGTGGCGACGCAAACGTTGTGGGCTCTTGCTTGAAGACATAGTAGAACATCAACGACGAAATCACCCAATAGGGTATCGTCCGGCCCCAGTCGCATGACAGGACGGTGAACATGGGCAGCATGGCGACAAACTGTATCAGTGCCACGTTGCTCATCATGACATGGTTCATGGGCTTGGGACGATACAGCCCCATATCGACGGCATTCAGGCGGGTAACCAGATAATAGCCGGCCAGCAGGTTGAGCAGGACGAGCGGAATCCTCCAGACGGCGGGCGAGGCGTCACCCATGAGCGATGTGGAGAAGTGGCTGGGGAAAATCATCTCGGGCGACCAGGTCAAGGCAAACACGCCCCAACCCATCTTCGACACGTCGGCCTGATATCGGCCCACGACAGGCACCCATGAATCCCAGATGGCCTGTGCCACGTTTTCATTGCCCTTGAAGATGCATGCGGCGCCCATCACCAGTACCACGGGCAGGAACTGCAAGGCGCTGGTGCATAGGCTCCTCACTATCGACAGGCGTTGGCTGCGATGATGATGGAAACCGTAGAGCATCAGGATGGGGAAGGTGTAGAAGAAGGAGGCCTCGTGCATCAGCAGCTGCAGTGCCGACAGGATGTAGAAGGCCACCCATGCCAGCCATTGCCGAGGGTGACGAAGCACATGCCTGAAGAGCAGGAACAGCGAGAACGTCAACATGAGTGAGATGTAGTCGCGTCGCCCCCACAGGTTGAACAGCGTGAATCCCAGGCAAAATCCCGTGGGAATGATGAGCAGCGACCAGCCTTCTTTCTTGAAAACCCGCAGGATGAGACAGAGGAAGATGGCCGAGGCGATGATGCAGATTCCCATCAGCGCCACCCTGATATCGTAGGGGAACCACTGCTCCAGCGACCACAGCAGCTGGCCCGTGAGCCCTCGCCTGACGAAGCCGCCCTCGTAGTTGATGAGCCACTCGCTGATCTCCCACGACTGATAGCTGGCATGCAGGAATTCGCGATGAAGGATTTTACCGAAACTGTTCAGGCAGGTGGCGGCAAGAAACAACAGGAAAACCAACCATGAAAAAGCCTTCTCATAGTTGGAACCGTTCTTGAGTTGACGCGTTCTCTTCATCGGTGCACTGTTCTTGTTACAAAGTTACTGATATTCGTTGATAGAGCCGTTTTTCATGCTGTTTTTAACATATTTTCAGAGTGCAAACGGTGTGATGCTGTTAAATAATATTAAATATTGTGAATACATCGACTGTTTTATGGCGTCATTTCACCTTAAATATTGCGTGAATGCGGGAAAATGACTACTTTTGCGCCAGCATTCGTGAGAGGGGGCACTCGGGCTTCCTCGTTTTTATTATAATAAACTGAACTGATGATAGACAAGACGGCACTGGAACAAGTGATTAACGAGGCCCTGGAGGGCACCAAGATGTATCTGGTCACCATCAAGGTGAGCAAGGACAACGTCATCGATGTGGCTCTCGACAGCGACGAGGACATCACCATTGATGACTGTGTGGCGGTAAACGACGCCGTGCTCGCCGCGTTTGACCGCGACGATGAGGACTACGAGCTCACCGTGGGCTCCTATGGCATTACTTCGCCCTTGCTGCTGCCGCGCCAGTATCGCAAGAATGTGGGCTACGAGGTCGAGGTGCTTACCGCCGACGGCCGCAAGCTCAAGGGCATTATTGCCGATGCCGACGATGAAGGCTTCACCCTGACCACTACCGTGAAGAAGAAACTCGAGGGCAAGAAGCGCCCCGAGCTGGTCGAGGAACAGGAGCGGTTCAGCTACAGCGACATTAAACAAACAAAAAATATCATAAAAGTCTGACAATTCAAATTATGGCTAAAAGAGAAGAAGCGGTTAACATGACCGCACAGTTTGCCGAGTTCAAGGAACTCAAGGACATCGACAAGACCACACTCATCAGCGTGCTGGAGGAGTCGTTCCGCAGTGTGTTGTCCAAGATGTTCGGCAACGACGACAACTTTGACGTGATTGTCAACCCCGACAAGGGTGACTGTGAGATTTACCAGAACCTGGAAGTGGTCGAGGACGGTGAGGTGGAGAACCCCAACAAGCAAATCTCGTTGAGTGATGCCCAGGCCGACGATGACCCCGACTGTGAGGTGGGCGAGGAGCACACCCGCAAGATTGACTTCGCCAAGTTTGGTCGCCGTGCCATCCTGAACCTGCGCCAGACCTTAGCCAGCAAGATTCTCGACCTGCAGAAGGACGCCATCTACAACAAGTTCAAGGCTCTTGAGGGCCAGCTTGTGGCAGGTGAGGTCTATCAGGTGTGGAAGCGCGAGGTGCTGTTGCTCGACGACGACAAGAACGAGCTGCTGCTCCCCAAGGAGGAGCAGATTCCCACCGACATCTACCGCAAGGGTGATGTCGTGCGTGCCGTCATCGAGAAGGTGGACAACACCAACAACAATCCCAAGATTATCGTTTCGCGCACCAGCCAGAACTTCCTGCGCCGCCTGTTTGAGCAGGAGGTGCCCGAGATTCATGACGGCCTGATCGTTATCCGCGCCGTTGCCCGCATCCCGGGCGAGCGTGCCAAGATTGCCGTCGAGAGCTATGACGACCGCATCGACCCCGTTGGCGCCTGTGTGGGCGTGAAGGGTGCCCGCATCCACGGCATCGTGCGCGAGTTGCGCAACGAGAACATCGACGTCATCAACTACACCAGCAATCCTCAGCTGCTCATCCAGCGTGCCTTGAGTCCTGCCAAGATCTCGTCCATCCGTTTGGACAACGAGAATAAGCACGCCGAGGTGTTCCTCCGTCCCGAGGAGGTTTCGCTGGCCATTGGTAAGGGCGGCTTGAACATCAAGCTGGCCAGCATCCTGACGGGTTACAGCATCGACGTTTACCGTGACGTGGAGACCGAGGCCGAGGAGGATATCTACCTGGACGAGTTCAAGGACGAGGTAGATGCTTGGGTAATCGAGGCACTCAAGAATGTGGGTCTCGCCACTGCCAAGTCGGTATTGCGCACCCCGCGCGAGGAACTGATCGACAAGGCCGACCTCGAGGAGAACACGGTAGACTACGTGCTCGGCGTGCTCCGTGCCGAGTTTGAGGACTAAGCCCCCTGGCAAGAGTAAACTGTTTTACATTAATCATCACTTCTCACTAAACAACAAATATTTTTTAGCCGAAGCATATTGCTGAAAGCCAACAGAGATAAATGACATTATATGGCGATAAAGATAAGTAAAGTCATTAAAGATTTAAACGTGGGTAGGCAGACCATCGAGGAATTCCTGCACAAGAAGGGCATCGAAATCGACGCCAGCATCAATGCGCGCATCCAGGACGATGTCTATGAAATGCTTGTCAAGGAATTCAAGCCCGACATGGACCTGAAATCCAAGTCGGACAAGATGGCCAACGAGCGCCAGAAGGAGAAGGCCAAGCAGAACGCTGCCAAGGCAGAATCACACGAGATCAAGACCGAGATTCCGGGCCAGAAGCCCAAAATCCTGGGCAAGATTGACCTGGAAGCTGCCGGCAAGCCTAAGCCCAAGCCCAAGCCTGCATCCGCTCCTGCACCTGCTCCTGTCGAGGAAACCGTTAAGGAGACTCCCGCTCCCGTCGAGGAGAAGGAGCCTGCACCTGTTGCTCCCGTTCAGGAACCCGTTGCCGAACCTGCCAAGCCTGCTGAGTCCGTCGAGCCCGCACACCAGGAACCCGAAGTAGCACCCGAGGCTCCCGCCGAGGAGCCCGTCCAGGAGGAACCCGCTCAGGACGATGAGCCCGAGGTGTTCAAGCCCGTGTCCCAGACGGTGGGCGGCCCGCAGCTCAAGGTGGTGGGCAAGGTGGACCTGACCTCGCTCAACCAGCAGACCCGTCCCCGCAAGAAAACCAAGGAGGAGAAGCGCAACGAACGCATCGCCAAGGCTCAGGCCGAAGGCGCCGGCAAGAAGAAGCGCAAACGCATCGGCAAGGAGAAAATCGACATCGAGACCGCCGGCAACCAGCCTGCCCAGCCGGGCAAGAACCGTGGTGGCGGCAAGGACGATGCCGGCAAGCGCGGCAAGGACAAGAAGGGCAACCGCAAGCCCTTGCGTCCCGAAGTCAGCGAGGAGGATGTTCAGCGTCAGATGAAGGAGACGCTCGCACGCCTCACCGCCAAGACCAGCAAGAAGGCTGCCGCACGTCGCCGTGAGCGCCGTGAGGAGCATCGCGAGGAAGTGCGTGAAGAAGCCGCTCTGGCAGCAGCACAGAGCAAGATCTTGAAGCTCACCGAGTTTGTGACGGCCAATGACCTGGCCATCATGATGAACGTGCCCATCAACAAGGTTATCGCCACTTGTATGAACCTGGGTGTGATGGTGAGCATCAACCAGCGCCTCGACGCCGAGACCATCAACATCGTGGCCGATGAGTTCGGCTTCAAGACCGAATACACCAGTGCCGAGGTTGCCGAGGCCATCAGCGAGGAAGCCGATGATCCCGCCGACCTGGTACAGCGTCCTCCTGTGGTTACCGTCATGGGCCATGTGGACCACGGTAAGACCTCGTTGCTGGACTACATCCGCAACTCTAACGTGATTGCCGGTGAGGCTGGTGGTATCACCCAGCACATCGGTGCCTACAACGTGAAGCTGCCCAACGGCCGCCGCATCACCTTCCTGGATACCCCTGGCCACGAGGCGTTCACCGCTATGCGTGCCCGTGGTGCCAAGGTCACCGACATCGTTATCGTTATCGTCGCTGCCGACGACAGCGTCATGCCGCAGACCGTCGAGGCGTTGAACCACGCTTCGGCTGCCGGCGTGCCCATCATCTTCGCCATCAACAAGATTGATAAGCCGGGTGCCAACCCCGAGAAGATCAAAGAGGAGCTGGCCAACATGAACTACCTGGTCGAGGACTGGGGAGGCAAGTACCAGAGCCAGGATATCTCGGCCAAGAAGGGCATCGGCGTGGAAGAACTGATGGAGAAGGTGCTGCTCGAGGCCGATATGCTCGACCTGAAGGCCAACCCCAACCGCAAGGCTACGGGTTCCATCATCGAGTCGTCGCTCGACAAGGGCCGTGGCTACATCGCCACCGTCCTCGTCGATAACGGCACCCTGCACGTGGGCGACATCGTGCTGGCCGGTACCCATTACGGTAAAGTCAAGGCGATGTTCAACGAGCGCAACGTGCGCATCACCGAGAGCGGCCCCTCGACCCCGGCTCTGATTCTGGGTCTGGACGGCGCTCCCACCGCTGGTGACAAGTTCAACGTCATGGACACCGACCAGGAGGCCCGCCAGATTGCCAACAAGCGCGAGCAGCTGCAGCGTGAGCTCAGCCGCCGCACCCAGACGCGTGTCAGCCTCGAGGACATCGGCCGTCGCCGTGCCTTGGGTGAGTTCCATGAGCTCAACATCATCGTCAAGGGTGATGTGGACGGTTCGATCGAGGCCTTGAGCGACTCGCTCATCAAGCTTTCTACCCCCGAGGTACAGGTCAACGTCATCCACAAGGCCGTGGGTGCCATCACCGAGAGCGATGTTACCCTGGCTGCTGCCAGCGATGCCTACATCGTCGGCTTCCAGGTGCGTCCCGCAGCAGCCGCCAAGCGTGCTGCCGAGCAGGAGGGTGTGGACATCCGTCTGTACTCCATCATTTATGACGCCATCGAGGAGGTCAAGAGCGCTATGGAAGGTATGCTCCAGCCCGACATCAAGGAAGAGGTTACCGGTAGCGCCGAGGTGCGCCAGGTTTACCACATCAGCAAGGTGGGTACCATCGCCGGTGCCATGGTCATCGAGGGCAAGATCAAGCGTGGCAGCAAGGTGCGCGTGATTCGCGACGGTATCGTTATCCACACGGGCGAGTTGGCTTCGCTCAAGCGCTTCAAGGATGATGCCAAGGAGGTCACCAGCGGCTATGACTGCGGTTTGAGCCTCAAGTCCTACAACGACCTGCAGGAGATGGACATCATCGAGGCCTTTGAGGAAATCGAGGTCCACAAGTCCTTGTAACATGAACTATTACCTGAATATAGGTAGCAATATGGGCGACCGGCGCGATAATCTTTATCGCGCCGTCGTTGCTTTGGCGGCCCTGGCTGATGACGGCTTTGCCGTCTCGTCAATCGTCGAGAGCGAGCCTTGGGGATTTGAGAGTGAGCATGGTTTCTTGAATATCGGTATGCATCTGCGCAGCAAGCTGGCCCCGCACAAGATGCTTGACCGCATCCACAAGATAGAGCGCCGCCTGGGCAGTGCATCACACCGCGACAGCAAGGACAATTACATCGACCGTCTGGTGGATATAGATATTGTGGCTGTGGATGATATGGTTATCGACACGCCCGACTTGCAGGTGCCGCATGCACACCTGGCCGAGCGCGAATTTTTCCTGCGCCCCATGATGGAGCTGGCTCCCGAATGGGTCCATCCCCTCACAGGCCTCACTGCCGCCCAAATGCTAGAGTCCTTAGTTTCTAGTCCCTAGTTTCTAGTCCTTAGTTTCTAGTCCTTAGTTTCTAGTCCCTAGTTTTTAGTCCCTAGTCCCTAGTTCCTAGTTGTCTTTAAACTTTAAACTTTAAACTTTAAACTGTAAACTATTAACTGTTAACTGCCTCACTTTCCGTAGCCGTTGGCTTTGCGGTAGTGGTTGGGGGAGAGGCCGAGGTGTTTCCGTACGTATTTGCCGAAGAAGGAGAGGTTATCGAATCCCATCTCGCTGGCCACTTCCTTGATGCTCAGGTCGCTATAGAGCAGCAACTGCTTGATGCGGCTGATGATGGCCGTGGCGATGAGTTCGCTGGCGGTGTAGTCGCTGTGTTTGCGGCACACGCTGGTCAGGTACTTGGGTGAGACGCACAGTTCGTCGGCATAGGATTTGACGCTGCGGTTCACGTTGGTGTTGTCGGCCAGCAGCAGCATGAAACGGCGGTAAATGCGGTCGCTCTGGCGCAGCATGTCGTCATCGTTGCCCTGGTTGAGGTGGCGGTTGATATTGGACAGCAGGTCGTAGGCAAAGCAGCGGATGATGTCTCTCACCGTCTCACGCCCGAAGTTCATGTCGGGGTGCTCCATTTTGAAGACGAGCAGTTCGTAGTATTTCATCATCAAGTCAGCTTCGGCCTGTTCCAGTTTAATGACGGGGTTGGCCATGATGTGCATGATGGATTGCAGCAGACTCTTGTTGAAGAATCCGAATCCGACGTCGGTGCTCATGGCGCAGATGACGCAGTTGAAGTTCTCTGTGTGTTTCACGTTGTCAATCACCACCTTGCGGTCAACAAACAGGGAACAGTTCTTGTCCAGCTGGTAAGTCACATTGTTCATGTCAACGGTGAGGCGTCCCTCGGTCACCATGACATAGGCGATGAAATTGACCTTGAACTGTTTCATCAGTCCGGGAATGGACGTGATGTTGTCGGCAAAATAGATTTCGCCGTCATTGTACTTGAGGTTATGGTATACCTGTGGCACGTCATCCAGGTCCAGTTCGGTGATTTTGTGCTGTTGCATTGTTTTTCGCTTTTCTATTTGCCTGCGAAGTTATCAACTTTTTTTCATAATCGCAAGTATGTGACCATGATAAACAAAAAAAGGCTAACGCAGTCAAGACTGCATTAACCTTGTGCTTGAGTCGGGGTGAGAAGACTCGAACTTCCGGCCTCCACGTCCCGAACGTGGCGCGCTAACCAACTGTGCTACACCCCGAATCTCATTTGAGCGGTGCAAAAGTACTGCTATTTTTTCAAACAGCGCAAGATTTTAGCGAAAATATTTCACTTAGTCATTAAAGACCATGCTCGATTACCCTGCTCCGGATAGGATAACCGCCTGTCCATCAATGGGCGTCGAGCCAGTTGGTGGCTGCGCCATGGGTGGCCGTGAGTTGCACCTGGCCCTTATAGACACCCTCCATTTCCTCGATGACAATGCGTTGCACTGCCTCCAGCTCGCTGGGTATGACGTCGAAGTTGAGTTCGTCATGCACTTGCAGAATCATCTTGGACTGGATGCCTTCCTGCTCAAAACGACGGTAGATGCGCACCATGGCCAGCTTGATGACGTCGGCAGCGGTGCCCTGGATGGGAGCGTTGATGGCGTTGCGCTCGCTGAAGGCCCTCACCACGGCATTCCTCGAATTGATGTCAGGTAACATGCGGCGACGGCCGTAAACGGTTGTCACATAGCCTTTCTCGCGCGCCTGGGCAATGCTGCGGTCGATGTACTCCCTCACCTGTGGGAATGTCGTGTAGTAGCCGTCGATGAGCATCTTGGCCTCGTCACGCGGGATATTCAGGCGTTGGGCCAGACCAAAGGCGCTGATGCCGTACAGGATGCCGAAGTTGGCCGTCTTGGCCTTGCGTCGCTCGTCACTGGTGACCTCTTCCAGCGGTTTATGGTAGATGCGTGCGGCGGTGATGGCGTGGATGTCGTGATCATGGGCAAAGGCATCGAGCATCGTCTTGTCATGACTCAAATCGGCGACCAGGCGCAACTCAATCTGCGAATAGTCGGCGCTGAAGAACACGTTGCCCTCGGCGGGGATGAATGCGCGGCGAATTTCCTTGCCGTCGTCAGAGCGCACGGGAATATTCTGCAGGTTGGGATTGGTCGAGGACAGGCGGCCCGTGGCGGTCACGGTCTGGTTGTAGGTCGTGTGGATGCGGCCTGTCTGCGGGTTGATAAGGGCAGGTAAGGCGTTGACATAGGTGGACAACAGCTTGCGTATGCCTCTCAGTTCCAATATTTTGTCAATCAGCGGATGGCGGTTGCGCAGTTTCAGCAGGATATCCTCGGTGGTGCTGTATTGGCCCGTTTTGGTCTTCTTGGCCTTGGGGTCGATTTTCAAGTGATCGAACAGCACCTCGCCCACCTGGGCGGGCGACGCGGTATTGAAGGGCACGCCGGCCAACTCATGGCATTCGGCTTCCAGACGGTTCATCTGCTCGGTCAGGGTAACGGAGTAGTCATTGAGTGCCTTCACGTCGATACGCGCACCGGCCAGTTCCATGCTTGCCAGCACCTTGATGAGCGGCAACTCGATGTCGGTCAGCAAGGTGTACAATCCCTGCTCCTTGAGCGCCTTGTCGAGTTCATCAGGCAGTTGCAGGGTTACGTCGGCTGCCTCACAGGCCCATCGTGTGATGGCTTCGGGCGACAGCTGGCTGGGCTTGAGCTGATTGCGTCCCTTGGGGCCCAGCAGGCTCTCGGGAGAGATGACGGTGTAATGCAGCAGCTCATAGGCTACTTCGGCCGTGGAGTGGCCTCGCTCGGGCTGTAGCAGGTAATGGGCGACGGCCGTATCGTAGTAGGGTGCCGTGAACGCGATGCCGTGGCGGTCCAGAGCGACCATCGTGCGCTTGACATCGCTGCTCACGATGCAAGATTGCCCTGCAAACAATGGCGCCAGTGCCCGCAGCATGTCCTGCTTGCCGTCACACTTAACAAAGGCGGCCTCGTGCTGCTGTGCACAGATGGCGATGCCCATTATCTTGAGCTGCATGGCGTTGTCACCGCTTCCCAGCAGACTGATGGCCACACGTGGCTGATCTTGTACGGCGCTCACCAGCGTGGCTGCCTCGATGGGCGTGGTGATGAGCCGGTAGTTGTGAGGTATATCGGCCAGCGACTGATAGGCTGGTGCGGGTTCTTGTGCTGGTGCGGGTTCTTCCAGGTCAAAGAGTGACATCTGCTGGCCGCTGGCGGGTTTGGCTGCCTGGCTGGGCTGTACGGGCTGAGCCGGCTGTACTGATGGGGCGGACGGAACGGGCTCGATAGGCTGTGCGGCAGGGTTTTCTAATCCTGCGTTGGCCTCGCCGCCGTCAATCAGGCGCTGGGTGAGGGTGCGGAATTCCAACTCGTTGAATACCTCACGCAGGGCAGCCATGTCGACGGGCTTGCGGCTCAACTTGTCGGCATCGAGTGTGATGGGAACATCGGTGATGATGGTCGCCAACCACTTTGACATGCGTATCTGGTCGGCGTTCTCGACGACTTTTTTCTGTTGTGCGCCCTTGAGTTCATCGGTGTGCGCGAGCAGGTTCTCGATGGAGCCGAACTGCTGGATGAGTTTCTCGGCGTTCTTGGGGCCCACGCCCGGGCAGCCGGGGATGTTGTCGGCGGTGTCGCCCATCAGTCCAAGGATGTCGATGAGTTGTGTGGGGGTCTGGATGCCGTATTTGGCCTTGACTTCCTCCACTCCCAGAATTTCCTTCTTGAGCGGGTCAAGAACTTTGATATTGGGGGTGACCAGCTGGCCGAAGTCCTTGTCGCCAGTGACCATATAAGTGAAAAATCCCTGTTGCTCGGCCTGGTGCGATAGGGTACCGATGACATCATCGGCCTCATAGCCCTCGACCTCAAAGATGGGAATGCCGTAGGCCTGCAGGATGCGCTTGATGTAGGGGACGGCTATAAGGATGCCCTCGGGCGTTTTCTCGCGGTTGGCCTTGTAGGGCTCGTAGTTCTCGTGCCTGAAGGTCTTGCCGCCCGGCGGGTCAAAGCACACGGCGATGTGCGACGGCTGTTCCCGTTTGAGTAGGTCTTGCAGGGTGTTGACAAAGCCGAATACAGCCGATGTGTCGATACCCGTCGAGGTGACGCGGGGATTGCGTATCATTGCATAGAATGCCCTGAAGATCAATGCATAGGCATCCAGTAACAACAGTTTCTTGTTTGGTTCCATAATGTAGCGTTTGTTTTGCAGGGCATAAAGATAATCATTTTTTTTCAGTTGCGGGTTTCCAGTCACAGGTTTTCAGTGCCAAACTGCCCGAATCGTCAATCCTTGTTTCAATTTCTCAAAATTACTCTTAAAAATGGTGGCATACACAGGAATTATTGCTACCTTTGCACTCTAATGGCAATCACGCTGACATATCTGCAAGAACAACTGAGACCGCAACTCGATGCGCTCAACGAGATTATCGTTACCACTCTGACCAGTGGCAGCGAGCTAACTAACAGCATTGTATCAACTTATCTCAAGAACAAAGGCAAGCTGCTGAGGCCCATCGTGACACTGCTCAGTGCCCAATTCTTTGGTGGCATCAACAACAAGGCCCTCTTGGGCGCTGCTGCCCTCGAGATGCTGCACAATGCATCGCTCATCCACGACGATGTCATCGACGAGGCGACCGAGCGGCGCGGCAAGCCCACCATCAACAGTGTGTGGAGCAATCATGTGGCCGTGCTTGTGGGCGACTTCTTTGTCACGGGCGCCCTGCGCTGCGGTGTCGAGGCCGGTGACGGCCGCATCCTGAGTGCGTTGGCCGATATGGGCCGTGACCTGTCGCTAGGTGAGATTGACCAGGTGGATTTTGCACGCAACCACAACATCGACGAGGCCACCTATATGGAGATTATCCGTGCCAAGACCGCCTCGTTGTTTGAGTGCTGCGCTGCCGTGGGCGGCTATGCCAACGATGCGCCCCAGACGGCCATCGACGAGTTGCGCCGTTACGCACGCCTGCTAGGCATCTGCTTCCAGATCAAGGACGACACGTTCGACTACTACAACGACCCCATCATCGGCAAGCCCACGGGCAACGACCTGCGCGAGGGCAAGGTGACATTACCGCTGATTTATGCCCTGCGTCGCGACGACATGCCCGAGCGTGACGAGATGCTTGCGCTCATCAACAAGGAGACGCTCACCTGCGAGGACATCGACCGCCTGGTGGACTATGCCAAGCGTGCCGGCGGCATCGAGTATGCCTACGAGACCATGGAACGCCTGCGCGACGAAGCCAGTGCGATCCTCTCGCCCTATCAGCCCGATGAAACGGTGGACCGTTTCCGCGAAATCTTTGACTACGTCATCGAGCGCAAACTCTAGGTTTTAGGCTTTAGGTGTTAGGTGTTAGGTTTTAGGTGCGGATGCCAACTAGGGACTAGGGACTAGAAACTAGAAACTAACAACTAACAACTAACAACTATGTTGCAACAGTATCTGATAGCTGGACGTGTCGAGGCAGGCTGTGACGAGGCAGGCCGCGGTTGCCTTGCCGGGCCCGTGACAGCAGCTGCAGTCATTCTGCCTCCCGATTTTCACAACGACTTAATCAACGACAGCAAGCAGCTGACCGAGCGCCAGCGCGAGTTGTTGCGCCCCATCATCGAGCATGAGGCGGTGGCTTGGGCCGTGGCAATGGTCTCGCCCGAGGAGATTGACCGCATCAACATCCTGCGGGCATCCATTACAGCCATGCACCGTGCCCTGGATCAGCTCCAGGTGCGTCCCGAGGGCATTCTCGTCGACGGCAACCGCTTTTTCCCTTATCATGACATCCCTCACACGACCATCATCAAGGGCGACGGCAAGATGTTGAGCATTGCTGCGGCATCTATCCTTGCCAAAACGCACCGTGACGAACTCATGCGCCAGCTGGACAAGGAATACCCGCAATATGGCTGGGCCAAGAACAAGGGTTACCCCACGCCCGACCATCGCGCCGCCATAGCACAATACGGCGCCACCCCCCATCACCGCCACACCTTCCAACTCCTCCCGCAGCCCACCCTCTTCGATTTATAGAGGAAGGCTTGAGTAGGATAAGCCAATTATTAGCTACACGACAAAAAAACAGGACCCTTTAAAAGGATCCTGTTTTTTTAATGTTATCACTGATGTCGATTACTTGGCGGGCCAAGCGTTGGTCAGCAGGTAGTCAACCAGAATAGCTACATCGCTGATGTTGATGTCGGTGCTCAGGTCAACGTCTGCATTGTCCAGGTTGATGCTGGAAGCATCATGGGTCAGCAGGTAGTCGATCAGGTCAGCAACGTCGCTGATGTTCACGGCCTCGTCATTGTTCACGTCACCACGCAAGCCAGCGGCAACAGACTCGGTCATCTCGGTGATGTAAACCTGTGCAGCGCCGAAGTAGATGGTCACGATACCGGTAACGTCATAGGTCTTGCCTTCCTCAACCGTGGGAATCTCAACATTGAAGCTGTTGAAGATAACCAGGCTGTCGGTAGCGTTGTAGAAGCGCTTTGCGTTCGTTGTATCGGGAAGCAGGGTGAGACCCTTCATGATGATGTACTCGTTTACGTTGTCGTTGGTGATGGCAGTGCGCTCATAGGGAGCAGCCTCGCGGGTGTTGGTGCCGTCGGGCTCAACGCCTTCAGGATTGGTGAACTCGGGAACGTCATTGTAGATAGCGTAGGTTGCGCTCCAACCGTCGGTCAGAACCTGGCCGTTCTCCAGAGCGTTTTCCAGACCCAGGTCACCATAGATCATACCGCTGGTGCCCTCGGTGTCGCGGATCCACAGGCGGTTACCCTTCTGATAGGTAACAACCATCTCGTCAAACATAGTGAAGGTAGCATTCTCGGGCAGAGCATAAGCCTCGGCAATGCTGTTCACGTTGTGCTCCTCAGGAACATAACCCTCGATGCTGAGGATGTAGAGCTGCAGGTTCTCGTTGTACTTGCCAACAGCACCCTCGACGGTATAGTTACCCTCGGTGGTGGGAACCTCAACGTTGAACTGGTTGTACATTACCATGGTGGTGCCATCCTCAAAGTTAGCGGTAACGTTCTTGCCGCTAACGGTGAAGCTGGTCACGTTCTTAACCAATACATAGGCGTTGATCATATCCTCGCTCAGAGCGGTGATCTCCTGTGCAGCAGCGAGAGCAGTGTTGGTAACACCGCTGGCGCTCAGGTTAGCAGCATTGGTGTACTCGGTCAGGCCCCTGAAGGTGGTTTTCTTAGCAGTCCAGTTCTGGCTCAGAACCTGACCGTTGGTGAACTCACCGTCGATGGTGCCGTAGATCAAGCCGTAGCCAGTTGCGTCGCGCAGCCACAGGTACTGACCCTCTTGTGCGGTAACAACGGCATCGCCCTTGAACTCGAATTCGGTGTTGTCGTCCAAAGCGTTAACCTGTGCCAGGGTGGTGATGTCCTCGGCGGGCTCATTCTTGGTGTAGGTAGCTACAACAACAGAGCTCTCGTTCTCGCCCTTAACGGCCTTGGCCTGGAGGGTAGTGGTCTCAGTGAAGGTCAGAGGCTCGGTGTAAGCCGTCCAGGTCTCACCATCGGTGTTGTACATCACGGTAGCGCCCTCGGCGTTGTTGGTGATCTCGACGGTGATGCTCTCGTCAAAGTTCTGTGAAGCGGGAATGCTGGGAGCAGCAACGAAGTCGCTGGGCAGCTCGCCATCAACATAAACACGGATCTCGGTGCAACGAACCTGGTTGGAGCTAGCTGTGAAGGTCACGTTAGTGGCGCTACCGGTCCATGTACCCTTATTGCCTTCATAAGAATAGTCACCATTGTTGTCATTAACGGTAAAGCAGCCAGGACCATACTGTGCTGTGCCGTTTGCAGTGCAGTCAAACTCGATGCGGATGATGTTACCAGCGGTCGAAGTGAAGGCAATGGTCTGGCTCTTGTAGATGCGGTAGTGACCATTGATCATACCATTGGAAACGGTGAAAGAAGCACCAACACGGCTGACTGTGTACTCCTGAGCAGTGGTGATGGGCTCATCGTCTTCATAGTTGAAGACGATGCAAGTACCGGTAACGGGAGTGTTCTTGGTGTACTTGGCACTAACGACTTCGCTCTCGATTTCACCCTTGACAGCCTTGGCATAAACCGTGGTGGTCTCGGTGATGGTGAAGGGAGCGGTGTAGGTCTGCCAAGCCAGTCCGTCGGTGCTGTACATAGCGGTTGCACCCTCGGCAATGTCGGTGATCTCTACCACGAAGCTGTCGTCAAAGTTCTGAGCGGCAGGCAGAGTGGGAGCGGCTACGGTCTCAACGACCTCGCCACCAATGGTCACGTCAATTTGAGTGGCACGAACCTGCTTGTTAGCGGTGAAGGTTACGGATTCAGCATTGCCATTCCAAACACCGGTCGAGGTGTTGAAACCATCGAGAGCATAGAAGTTGCTGGCGGGGTTACCGCTAGTGCAAGTGAATGCAATCTCGGTGATGTTGCCAACAGTCGATGAGATGGTCAGCGTAGAACCAGCATAGACACGATAGGCAGCATTAATAGTACCATTGCTGAAAGACAGCGTAACACCATCCTTGGTGACGGTGAATTCGCCAGCAGCAGTCCAATCTCCCGTGTCTTCATTGTAATCAAAGGTCACGGTCGTCTGAGCCCAAGCCGACATGGTCAGCAGGGCAAGCGTGAGGAGAGAAAATAATTTCTTCATAAATGATTGAATGAATTTAGAAGTTAATGAAATATGTGAATAAACAAAAAGTGTTCATTTTTAGCGCTTTAGCAAAGCGAGGTCCATTTCATGCCGCAAAGGTAGTGACATTTTCATTAATGTGCAACTCTTTCACGGGATTTTCAAGATGGCCCCGATGAAATTCATCAATCCTTAGGTTTGCCACATTTTATAATATAAGGGGAGACGCAAAAATGGGGAGGCTGCCCTTGACTGGGCGCCTCCCCTGTGAGTGAATTGTTTCAGCTAGCAGCTGATTCAGCTTAATCGCTTAGCGAACAATCTTGGTGGTCTTGGTGCTGCCATCGCTGTAGCGGGTAACAACGATGTTCACGCCGTCGAAGGGCTTGTCGCTCTTCAGACCCTGAGCGTTGTAATAGGTGTTCACACCCTCGCCAGCAATACTGATCTCGGCTACGCCAGTCTCGATGTTGTCCCAAGGAATGAACTTCTCAACAACGTAGTACTTGAACTCGCCATCAGCCTTGGCTGCATCGGGCACCTTGTAGTAGAAGCGTACCAGGAAGCCGATGGTGGCGTTGTAGGTAGCACCGAAGGCGAGCGTGTTGGCCTCGGCATCACCAAAGGTGAACTGGGTACCGTCAACAAACTCATCAACGATGAGCAGGTCGGCGGGACGGGGCGACCACCAGTCGTTAGCCCTCTGGCCATTTTCTACAATGATCGAGTTACGGATCTGGTTGCACTGTCTCCAAACGCGAACCATGAAGGGCTCATACTCTACGCTGGCGTCTTCGGGCATCTGAGCGGTTACGGTGATTACAGGATTGAAGATGCTGCAAAGTTCGTCATTCTCGTCCTTCCAGTTGGTGTACTTACCCTCGCTGCGGGTACCTTTAACCGTAGCATTCAGGCCAGCAACGCCGGTCTTCATGATCTCGCTACCATAGCTGTTCAAGTTGTCAATGTGTTCGGGAGGATCGTTTTTCACACGGTCATCACCGAAGGTCCAGATCAGAGTCTGATAGGTCATGTAGTTACCAAAATCACCAGTAACGGTCAGAGGATCCTTGAAGTTGTTGGGACCAGCATTGATAATCATGCCTTCCATGCCCAGGGCATCCGACATCTCCATGAAGGTACCGTCGGTACGCAGCTGCATCTTGGAGAACTCGGTTACGGGCAGAGCGTTGTCACCACGACCTACAGTGTAGTAGTAAATCGAGGGATTGGGCTGCAGGTTAACATCTACCGAACCGTTCTTCACACCAGCGAGGAGCTCGTGCTCGTCAGCCAGAACCTCTTCCTCGGTGTAGTAGCCACCGAGCTTGGCATTTGTCTTGAAGACGGGAACCTCTACGGTGTTGGTGCCCTTGTCTCCATTGGTGAGCATCAGCACGTATGCGTAACGTACGGGATGATCATTGAGAGCAGTGCTTGCAGCGAACTGGTCAACGAACAGGATATTGCTCATGTCGATGACACCACCAGCGCCAACGCTCAGGTTGCCGCTCGTGGTCACGTTCACATTGTAGCTGGCCAGGGGCTCCTGGTTCTGATAAGTAATGTTGTAACGGGTGTTGTTGCCTGCAGTGATGGCCATCGTGGCAACGGGAACCATGGCGTCGGGAGCAGCAACGTCATAGCGATAGAGCGTGAAGTTGTTCTCACCGGCGTTAACGCGGGCGGTGGTCAGGCCGTTAGCGGCATCGTCGTTCATCACGTTCAGGAAGTTGCGGTAGTAGTTCTTCTCGGTCTCGATCTTGTAGTCGCTCTCATAGTGGTTGAGCTTCAAGGTCAGGAAGTCGTTCCAGCCGGGGATAACAACGTCAACCTGGTTAGACCATGCAACGAACATGTCATGCTCGCCATCGTTGGGCTGACCAAAGACGATGTAGCTCAAGGTGTAGCTGTGCTCATCCTGAGGCACGGGATAGGTGTAAGTGGTCTCGGTCGTCGTGATGATCTCCTCACGGGTCTCATTGCCATACTCGTCGGTAAGAACGAGGTAGAGAATGTAGTCCTGGCCTACAGTACCATGGGCCATGTCGTCGAGCGACGAGGTCCAGTCGAGAGTCACATTGTAGGTCTTCTCCTCGGCAGCGGGTTCAGCCTTGCCTTCTAGCTTGATGGTATAGATACCAACCTCGGGAGCATAATCGGGGTTGTACTGTGCATAGTCAACCTCGAAGTAGCTGTGTCTGCTACGGATCTGGTTGCCATTCAGGTCATAATAGGGATTCATCATACGACCGGCAACGTGATTGATAGCGGTCACCCATCCCCAATCATTTTTAATGGTATCATATCTCTCCCAGTACAACAGACGATAGTCGGGGATGAAGATGTTAAGGCCAGTCAGCGACCTGCTCTCGTGTCTGTTTTTACCAGCCATCGAGAAGTAGTGCTCGTTTTGGAGAACTGAAGCACAGTCGTGAACAACGGGATAAGCAGCGCCTGCTACCATCTGGAAATAGAAGTCGGTAATTTCGCTGTTCACTGAGCCGTCGGTGGGGCTGAACTCTTCAAACATGGACTTGAAGGGTACGCGCTCGCCGTAGGTTCGATTATCGTCTTCCTCTTCATCAGTCACCCACTTGGTCTTTTGGCGAGCCTGGCCCTTGCCGAGCATGAAGAAGCGGTTAAATTCACCGCTGATGTTGAAAGTGGTACCTGCACGCATTCCTTCACCGATACGCAGACCATCGGTAAGCAACTGCACCGCGTCAATGTTGTTGCCAATGTAGGTAACCAGTGCTTCGGCATTGGGGAACTCGTAGCTACCGTAATCGTCATTGGTACGCAGCGTAAGGTTTTCTTTAACAGAAACCATCAGCAGGGTGTAACCATCCTCGTAGGGCTTGATCACGTCATCAGCGCTGATGTTCCAGCCGCCGCCCACGGCGCCGTAGTCAACTTCGCGCTCACGGGTGATGCCGTCTTCTTTATAGGCGCTGTAATGGGGACCCGGGATGTTGGGGTCGCAGTACACCTTCTTCAACAGGGCAACGATCTGATAAGGATTGGTTGCCACATCGGTGATAGCATTTTCATGCGTAGCACCGCTAGCGTCGGTCCACTGATAGGTGATGGCATCGTAATATGCCTTGGGGTGAACCGCAGGCTGAGCTTGGGCGCTCAAGACTCCAAGCGTCATCAACATGGCTGCAAAAAGCCTCAAAAAGTTTTTAGTCATCATGTTTTCCTAAATATTAAAAGTTAATAATAAAAAGATTGAATTCTATAGGATTATTAAATCAATCAATTGTATTGATGCATTACGTATATCGAAGAACATTACCTTTCGTAGAACCACGTCTTGGTATTGGATTCTTATTCAGATACCTTTACTTATCGCTTCTTTGTCGAGCGTAACGTGCTTGAATGGAAATAAAAGTCAATATTTGTAATTTATCGTTTGCAAAGTTAGGAATTATTAATGACATAACCAAAGGTTTTCAGTAAAAAAAGTAAAAATTTATTAGCAAAAAATACTTGCTGGCGGAAACCTGCATACAATCGTTTTTTTTATTCGTTTTTTTGGCATCCTCGGGACCTAAAAAGGGGGACGCACCGTTGATGGCACGTCCCCCGACATTTTTATTGGGATTCTAGTCAAAAATTGCTGGTAAACAGGCGTTAAAGCCCGTTCGTTCAACAACTGTTACCTGATGACCTTGCTGGTCATGATGGAACCGTCGTTGTAGCGGGTGACAACGATGTTCACGCCATCGAACGGCTGGCTCGACTGCATGCCCAGGGTGTTGACATAGGTCACGCTCACCACCTGCCTGTCGCCAATGAGGTCGATGATGCCTGTGGGCAGGTCAAAGTAGCCCTCGGTGCCCTCTTGTGAGAATCTGAACATGGGCGTTTCATCGTTGGCGTCGCGCAGCATGTTGGCATTACTGTTCACCAGGTGATAGTAGGCGCGGACAACAATTTCGATTCTGGCGTTGCTGACGGGAGCGCCAAAAGCGTTCTGCAACCTCACGGGCGAGGTCTCGGGATCCCAATTCTCGCCGATGACCACTTGCTGAACCGACGGAACGTCTGTCAGCACTTGTTCACCCAGCAGATAGGGGCTCTCGAGCGGCGTGGTGCCCACGATGCCGGTCGTTTCGGGATCACGGTCAAAGTTGTAGGCCCCCTCGCTGATGAGCCATACACGGAACATGTAAGGCACGCGTGTCTCACCGTCCAGGTCACTGGTGGTAATGGTGATCACTGGCGTATAGACGCAGTAGTCGGCCGTTGTGCCGTCGGGTAAGGCCTGATTCCAGTGGCCGCCCCAGCGTTTGTCACTCTTTGAACCGCCCACGTGAATGGTCATCGCGATGTCGTCGGTAGCCCTGGTGCGGCGAGCCGCGCCATAGGTGTTGTCCTGGGTGATCTTGCCATGGGCTACGGTGACGGGCACATACATGGTCACGGTCTTGGCGTTGGGGACATTGTCCTGCACGGGCAGCCACATCTCGGTCGCGCCGCCGTCAAATGTCACGGCATCGCCTTGGGCCGTCATGTCGTTGTTGCGGGGCATGAACGTGTTGCCCTCCTCGTGGGTGGCCATGGCTACCACGGTCCACTCGTCTTCGTTATTGGCCTTGCGCTCAACATTATAGCGGGTAACGGCTTCCTCGTCTTTGACAATTACTTTCACATAGTCGCCGCAGTTGGCTTTGAGCGCCATGTGCTCGTCATTGGCGATGTCGTTGGCCGAGTAGATGTTGTGGGCCGCCGACTCCAGGTCGCTCTTGTAAACGGGCACCATAATCTCGTTGCTGACCAGGATGGTGTTAACGACAATGCCGTTACCGGTCACAGTCACGGTGTAGGTCTGGTCGCCGATGGTCACGGTGAACGAGCCGTTGTGCGGTCCCTCATCGGTGGGTGAGTAGGTAACCGTCAGGTTGATACTGCCGTTGGGCAATACCTCGCCGTTGCCCGTCACGGTGAATTGGCTGGGCAGACCCGTCGTGTCGATAACAGGGGTGAAGTTCTGGTTGCCCGTGTTGGTCACGGTCACCGTCTGCGTCCTGCTCTTGCCGATGATGACATCGCTATAAGCCAACGTGTTGGGGCTAACAGTGCCGGCAGTAACAGGATCCACTTCGACCTCCCACTCAAAGGTCACCTTGGGCAGGAACTGGCGACGAGAACCACTGCCATACCTGCCATTGTTGTTGATGCTTGTACCATAAGAGTTGAATGATGTATAACCTCCAGGATTGATGCCGTAGAAATACGTTGTGCTACTGGTTCCCGTTGATGTCACTTCAAATTCAATCACCAGGTTTCCACCATTGTACTCATATGGTTCATCGAATGTGATGACCAGTTCCGTCCCGCCACTCACGGCAACTTGCCCGGTCTTAACCGTTGTGAGGCCAGTGATGCGGGAGTAATTGGTTTGAGGGAATGTTGTCAATGTTGTCGTGCCCATTGACACATTGAATGCTCCGCCCGAGAAGTTGATACCCGTAGAGTAGAACTTCATGGATTTCAGCTTTTTGCCCTCAATCTCTGCCAACATGGTGGCAGGATAAATCATTTGGTTGATCTGCTTATTTCTATACTGATTTCCATAGATAGGCAAATAATAATTGGTTGCGGTTCCATCGGCTATGGTCGCGTCGGTCTTGATGGCGCATGTGCCGTTGATGGTGATGGTCACAGGGGTGGCGCCTGGGCTGGTCAGCGTGATAGTGGCATTGTGGGTGCCCTCATTATCAGGCGAGTAGGTAATCACCAGGTTGCCACCGGTGCCCAGGCTGGTCGTGTTGATGCTGTATGTGCCGGTGTTGTCGTTGAGCGTGGCGGTGATATTGCCCGTGAGCATCAAGCCGCTAACGGCCACCGTCTGCGTGTTGGTCGTGCCAGGTTCTACCTCAAAGGTCACGCTGGCAGGATTGGCATAGATGGTGGGCACGGCATAATGGTTTAAAATGTATTCGACGCCTGCCAGCGCGTTAATCTTGCCGTTGCCAAAATGGCTGGCGTTGGGTCCGTTATCGGTCCAGTAGTCATGGATGGCAGTCTCGGCCATGATTTGCTTGATCTCGCTATGGGTGAGCTGGTGGCCACATTGTGCCGCAGCCTGCATCCACAGTGCCACGATACCGGCTGCCGCGGGTGTCGCCATCGACGTTCCCTGGGCTGCGCCGTAGGGATAGTTGGCATTGTTGATCAGCGGGGTAGAGGAGCGCCCGGTGTTCAAGTGGTTGAATGCCGAAACGATGAGCTGTCCAGGGGCCGAAATCCAGGGGATATCAATACCACCAGGACTCACACTGGCGATAGCGTAGCCCGAGAACGGGCTGATGTCGCCCACTTCGTTGCCGCTTGAGCCTCCCTCGCGGGTAATATATGAACCTATCGAGATGACCTCGGGCCACATGGAGTTATCACTCGCACTGCAGTCATCAGTGCCCTGCAGCCAGTTGTGACCGCTGGTGGTCAAAGAGTTATTGAAATAGGCAATGGTACCGCCCCACATGTCCACGATGCAGCTGCCGCTCGTGGGGTACACCTCAACGGCGAGCGTGTAATTACTGTGATAATAATTATCTTCGTAGTCATAGCTTTTCGATTTAAGGGCGTTTGCGTTTAAGCGTATTTGCCTTTTGCCGGTTACGGAGTTTGAACCAACATAAATCGTTAATGTGCCTTCATAATAATCGCTCAAGCCAGATACTGTGGTTGTGACTGAGGGCGTGTAGCTCACGCTCTTGAGCACTTCGCCTGTATAGCAGTCGAGCACATAGATGGTAATACCCAGCTGGGTCGTCGAGCGTCCCCACGCATCAAGCACATAACCGTTATAACAATATCCGCCGTCGGCATTGCTGTATCGTTCATATCGCAGAATGGAACCGACAGGGTTGTTCATGCTCGAGGTGCCGCTTACAAAGAGTCCGCCGCCCTCGCCGGGGATGGCATTGCCGGCCCTGTTCGAGGCCGCAAAGAGGCAGACCCTGTTGGGGTGGCTGTCACCAAAATTATTGTGGATGAAGGTTTCCATGGTGCTACCCAAGTGGCCGTCGCGGGGACCGGTGGTAGTACTCCAGCTGTTGCTTACCACAAGGGGTTTCCCCTGAGCGTTGGCATAATCAATCGCCTGCTGATAGGCCGTGGCCATGTGCACGTTGTTTAGCCCATAGAAGCCTCCCAGGTACAGGTCGGCGCCAGGAGCCATACCGCCATAGGTGGCATTGGCGTGGTCGTCGGTAACAGTGATGTTAGTGCCGTTGACAATGACGCTCGAGCCGCCGGCAATCGAGCTGGTGTGCGTGCCGTGGTCCGAGTCCGAAGAGTCGGTAGTGGGCAACGAGCCGCTGCCGGTCCAGTTGGCGGTGACCGATGAGCCGTTGTAGCAATAAGCACCCTTGATGCGGGAGTTGCCGTTCTTGTCCTTGAAGGCGATGTGCTGGAAGTCGATGCCGCTGTCCATGATGGCGAGAATCACATCTTTACCGTCATATATCTGCTGCAAACCAGCCAGTTGCGCGTCTTGTGACAGCGTCAGCAAGTCGTCCACATTGCTGGCCTGGCGGGACAGGTTGGTTTCCTCTTGCATGAGTTCGCCCACCTCGACGAGGATTACACCCTCGATAGCGGCAACCTCTTCAATCATGTCGATGGGGATGTAGGTGGTCAACAATCCGTCGCCCAGGTTGGCCAGGATGTCAACCCCCAAGTTCTCAAGGTCGGCGATGAATTCATCACCGGTCACTTGGATGAAGGACGTGATATATACCTTGCCGTTGATGGTGTCGGGCTTGGCGATGGGGCGCTTGTTGCGTGCCTCGGGCAAGGGAATCAAGTCAGGCTGTCCTGCCTTGATGGTGGGCGTGGGCTCGTCAAAGCTGATGCGGCCTGCCATCTCGTCCAGGAACATCAGGGTCGAGATAGACATTTTCTCGGCATTAGGAATGCTTTGCGCCAGCGCTGTCAGGCCGATGGCCATAAAGCCGAGCAACAGCGCGAAACGTATTTTGTTCACTATCGTTTTCATATCTTGATGGTGTTTTAGTCGTTAATTCTGATCATGCTGTTTGACTCGGTTTTGCTCTCCCCAACGGGTTCCATCATAGTCTTGCCGTCGATGCCCTTGAACTGGTCACTTTGGGACTCGGTGATATCGTGGTGGGGGGCTCCCGTGGGGGCGCCGTTGCCGCTGCTGATGACAATCTTGGTGAAGTCGATCGAGAAGGTGGTAGCGATGCCCCTGAACTCGATGGCGCCGCCAGCGGTAACGGGAATCGTCCACGTGTAGGTTTCTCCGGCACTGAAATTGTGCAACACGCCATTGACGTACATCTCGCCGGCACCGTCGCTACCCGTGCTCGAGGTCATGGTCACATTCACGCTCTTGCCCATAAAGTAGGCAGGCATCATGTAAACGATCCTGCCGTAGGCGGTCATGTAGGCACACTGGCCGGCCGAGGGCGAATAGACGTTGGTATTGTAGAAATTCCAGTTGTTTTCGCCGACAAAGGCTGCAGCGCTCGGGGTGGCCGAGGTGGCGGCGGCAAAATCGGCGCTGGCATAGTAGTCCGTGCCCGCCGCGCTGCCGGCAGGAATCTCGATATTGGCATTGAAGTCGGCCTTGTAATTATAGTAACCCGGGTGGTCGTTGTTGGCCGTGCTCTCGGCGAAGGTGTCACTCACCTGCAACTCGTCCAGGTCAATCAGGTCATTGACCGTGTAGGTGCGGGGCTGCACGTCGAGCGGGCTCTCGTCACTCCATCCATCGTCACCCATCTGGCTGGCGGTGGGTGTCACCGTCATCAGGGGAATGTAGGAATCAGGCATAAGGCGGAAGCCGATTTGAGTGATATCGGGCGACTGATTAAGATAGTAGGAGCCATTCTGTTGGATGCCACCATAGATCGAGATGGTCTGACCGCTGCTCACATTGTAGAAAGTCTTGACAATGTATGAACCACCCGCGCTTACTTCTGAGCTGACATACCATCCCTCACCATTGAGGTTGGTGCCGAAGTAACCGCCTCGCACATTCGTGCCCACATAGACGATGAGCTGCACCGTGGCATTACTGTAGCCCTCGGGGATGGTGTAGGTGAGGCCTCCTTGAGCGGCGATATAGGCCGACCCGTTGGTCTGCCAGATCAGGCCATTGGACGTGGTTCCCCAGTTGGCGGGCAACATGCTGGCGGTGATAGTCGTCTCGCTCGAGGGAGCGTTTGTGAAACTCAGCGCACTGATGTACTTAGGCTCGGGAATGCTGTCTTTGGCCGAGAGGTTCAGGCGGACGGCAGGGCTGAATTCGCTGTCGTTCTCGCTCTGGCGGTAGATGGTGACAAGGTTGTCACCCTGGTTGAGCATGCCGGCGGTAATAGGGTAGTCCTTGTTGAGCTGATAGAAGCCCAGGACGTTCTCATACTCATTGCGCTCGGCATCGCTGACAAAGGTGCTCTTGTTGTCAACCAGCCTGAGCCCGATGCGTTGAGCCGCTGGCGAGGTTCCGGCAGGCGCTTGAGCCCACGCGCCATTCCAGCCCACTGCCAGCAGCAGGCTGCACACGATGGTAGTCATTAATTGTTTCATTTCAATTGAGAATTATATGAATAATGTACAGAATTCAATTTGAAGCTCTGTCGGATTTTGGTTATGTCGAGCACCTCTTTACTTGGCATCACAGTTTTGGGGGTCCATGAGGCATCGTTTTGGTCTCCTGCCACATTTTAGTATTCAAACGGGCGGGATATGAGCATTCACTTGTCAAGAGGTTGCTGCTCAGGCTGCAAAGATAACTAAATCTTTCGAAACTACACAATTAATCTCAGAGAGTTGGCCCCCGATAGCCAGTAAAACGCAAAATCTGTACAAACCGAACACCATAATGCCTCCATCGATGGTTGAGATGCCGCCAAATTTATCTAAGATTTTGCGTCTCATGCCCAGCAATAGAAAAACAAATCCAGTCCGTCCAGCAAAGCCGCTTCAGCGGCGGTCCAGCAGGTCCAGTCCATCCAGCAGGAGTAAAAAAAACAGGGGACACGCTGTCGACAGCGACCCCCTGGATCAAAATCCTCATTTTTTAACTGTGGTATAAATAATTACTATGAAACAATTACTAATTTAAGTATTTTGGGATTTTATTTCGTTTTTAGGCCTCTAGCCCTCCGCCTTTAGTCTTTAGCTAACTGGGCGAAAGCCCGCTAAAGACCAAAGACGTCGAGACTAAAGATAGGGCGTTACTTGGTGATAACCTTGGTCACCGAAATGGCACCGTCGCTGTAGCGGTTAACAACGATGTTAATGCCATCGAACGGCTTGTTGCTGGTCATACCCTGCATGTTGTAGTACATGGTCTCTACAATCTCGCCATGGTTGGCAATCTCAATCACGCCGGTAGCGGGATCCGGAGCCTTACCAGGCGACTGGGTACCATAACCTGCAGGATCACCTTCGGCATTGGCCCTGGTGGGAATCCACGGGGTGTGGCCTTCGCCAGTGCCCTTCACGATGTAGTAGAAGCGAACGAACACTTCCAGGTCAGCGAGGCTGATGCTGGACATGTAGGCCAACTCATCCAGAGCACCGAACATGGCATTCACGTCGTCCTGATCCCACGGGCCAAGAGGCTTGCCATTTTCATCATAGCCGGCAGGTCTGTCAACCTTCATCTTCTTGAAGGTGTAGGTAACAGCACCACCATCACCAGTTCCTTCGGTGATCTCAACGCCGTTGTAATCAGGATTGTCAATCTCGCCATCCTCGGTGGTCAACTTCTTCGGTTGATTGTTCTTCGGGTCGTTGATATAGCCGCTCCAAACGCAGATCGGGCCCTTGGTCGTACCCTCACCGGCATCCAGGTGCTCGCCATCATAGGGGCCATCACCTGCAGGAACAACGGTGTAGGGACGCAGCTTGTTGTTATCACTCTTGACGAAGATGCGGAACATGTAAGGCTCATAATCCAGCGTGTTCACCGTGGGCATGGTAGCGGTAGCCACAACGTTGTCCAGGATGTAGAGGCTGGCGGGACCACCCTCGGCTGTCCAGTTTACAGAGTTCCAACTGTTCGTCTGGCGCTCAGCCTTCGGGGCTTCGCTAGAAGACATAGCTACGTCGGCAACACCAGTTGTCCAAACCGAAGCACCATAGCTGTTGTGGGTAGGATTGTTCTCGTCGTAGTTCACGCGGTCAAATCCCATGGTCCAGACAACGGGCACATAAGCCTTGTAGTCGTTATAGTCACCAGTGATGGTGTCAAGGTCAAGCTGCACGTGCGGGCCGGGAGCAACCGAGTCATTGTAGTTGTAAACCAGATTACCCTTGGCGTCGTATTTCAGCGTCTGGCGGTAGTTACCGATAGACGTGCGCTGCAAGATGGCATTCCAGCCCCAGTAACGTTCACCATCAGCTTCTTCCTCACGCTCAACAGTGTAGAAGAAGGGTGATGACAGCTCTGACAGGTTGAAGTCCATAGCGGCATTCTCAACGTCCATTGTGAGCTTGGCATCCTTGTCGTCGTCAATCTGCTTCAAGGTGTAGAAGCCCTGGCCCTTCGAGCCGGTCTTCTCTACATATACCTCGACATCGTTCGACGAGCGTTGACGCACCTGGGTCTCCTTCAGTGTATACTTGTACATGAAGGGGTGGCTGTTGTCCTCGGGGATGTCCACCGAGAAGCGGTCAACAAACATCAGCTTGCTCATGTCGATAGGAGTAGAAGCATTCTCGGGCTGAGGATCCAGCAGAGTGTAGCCGCTCATGTTCATGGCGGGAATGGTATAAGTCTCCTCGGCCGTGCGGCTGACGGCCAGGTCACCCTCTTGGTTGGTGGCCTGGACGGTGATGGTCATCTCGCGAGAGTGCTCCTCAACAGTGAACGAAACACTGCCATTACCGGTGGCAATCGGGTCGCCGGCGGTACCGCCGTGTTCAGCATCATCGATATATACCGATACCTCACCAGTACCGGTTACAGTGATGGTGTAAGTACCGTCACCGTTGTTGGTCATGGTGATGTTAGGCATCGGGCTGCGGCCAAACTCGGGAATATTAATGGTCTCGGTGGCCGTTGCACTGCGCTGATGGTTGGGCTCAATGGCGGTAGCCGTAGCGGTCACGGTGCGCTCGTCATTGCCGAGCGGGATGATGATCTGTGCCGAGCCGTCACCACTGGCGCTCTGGCCATCGGCTTCAAGGGTCACCGTGCCGTTACCGGTAGCGGTAATCACCATATTGTTACCAACAACCTCATAGGTGATAACGGGCGTAGCTGTGATGGGCAGCGCGGGAACATATACCGGTGCGGTTGCCTCATCGCTGACGCGTTTGCCGTCTTCCTGTGCGGTAGCGGTAGCGGTCAGGTTCTGATCAGCGGTGCCACGGTCAATAGTGATGCTGACACTTCCAATACCCGTTTCGGTGCGGTCACCAATCGTCAAAGTTACCTCAGCAGTGGGATCGGTAGCCGTGGCGGTTACGGTAACATCAGTAGCAGTGGGATCACCAACGGTAATCGTCGGCTTCTCTGTCTTGGGAATCTGGCTCTTGAAGATCAGCTGCACGGTCAGGTCGCCACGTTCACTATAGTCAGCAGTGTACCATTGCTGAACGTAAGTGGTGGTTGTTACTTGGCCAACGATACTTATGGACATAATGCTCACATAAGAGTCTCCCAAGGATATGGTGATACCATTGGTCGCATCAACATTATTCCATGTGAAATCACTGAAGGTCGTTGAAGAAAGAGTCTGGCTAGCACCATTCACGCTCAAAGTACGGTTACTGCCTGAATATTTCGCGGCGTTAATGATGACTTGAACAGTACTATTGCCATTCAACATGCTGGCAGGAATGGTGATGGTACCGCCACCACTTAGCCACATACTGCCATCATCGTTATCAGAAAATGAGGTTACGGTTCCACTGCCGTTGCGTGCTGACCATCCATTAGGTACAGCATAGCTGCCCGAAGATGCATACCACCCCGTCAATTCTCCAGTACTTGTTGATGTTTCAGGTCCATACCTGAAAACGTAGTGGTTGTGACCGGTGCTTTGGTCATTCAAGCCAATCGGGAAACGGTAATAGGTCTCTTCGTTGGTGGGATACTGCAGAACGGTGTAACCCATCCTCAGGGCCTCGACATCGCTAGCCACATTGAACACAATCGGCTCGGGCAGGTAGAACTCATGCCAATTGCCTCCATCTCCAGTGTAACCACCATTCAGCTCAACATAATTGGGAGTCGTCGAGCCGGTAGGAGGTATGGTCCATGTGAAATCTTGGAACGAAGGATTCTCGTTTGTAACGGTTTTCTCTGTTCCATTTACAGTGATTCCTAAGTTTTGAGTGCCGTATCCAGCATCAACGCCAGCATTGATGACAACTGTGAGATCGCCACTATAGCCTCTATCATTGAACAAGCTTGAGGGAATGGTAATAATACCACCACCACTAGAGCTGCCATAGGTCATGAAATAACTGCCATCGTTGTTGCTTGCAAAGTGGCTAGTACTTGTCCATACCCAACTAGAGGGAGTTGTGGTCTCATCGGTGGCTCCTACCCATTGTGTAACCACAGTAGAGCCGCTATATACAATAATTGACTTGAAACCGACATAACCATTATTGGCTTCAATGACGATGTCACCGTAAGAGTCAACTGAAGCTGCACCGGCTATGTTGGGCAGGTTCCAGGTATGAATATTGTCCATATCGAAACTTGATGCAGTGCGGGGATAGGCAATGAAGTCACTCACCTTATGGATGCGTGAAGTGTTGCCACCCAGTGCAAGGCGGAAGCCGACAATCTCATCACCCACATAGTTGATGAACTCGTCTCGTGTCAATTCGGTTGTAACAGTAATCCATTGGGGATCGGGATAAGCTGAATGGTAACCCATGGCTGTGCTACCCACGTTGTCTCCCTCAAAGGGACCAACGGTATATTCATCGGCGTTGATCTTGAGCGGGGCGCGCCATGCACCGGCTGCCGATGAGGCAGCATCGGTGTTGCTTGCTGCCTGCAGGATGCTCGACATGCCATTGATGCCCGAGAGCAACTCGTTCATCGTCGGAATCTGGGCCTTGGTCTTTGCGACTGTTGTCGTTTGGGTCGGGTGCACACCACTCTTGTTAAAAGCCTTGGATTCCACAACTTGCGCATTAAGCGACAGTGAGAGCAGCGAGATGGCTGCCAGAATCATATATATCTTTTTCATCGCTTACTGGTTGTTTAAGAGTTGATTAATAATGTTTACAAGCTCCGTGTTGTCGAAGTTGGGAGCATGATAATTCTCATGGTCGTCGACATAGGAAATCTTGTAACGAACCTTACCCTGCTCGTCCACAGCAAACTTGAGCTTAGCGACAGCTTCATTAACCTGTACGCCATCTACAGTGTAAGAGCGGTAGAGCATGAACGAGTCATAACCGCCCAGGATGCTCTCTGCCGAGATACCGTTAACGATGTCATTCTCGGGCTGCAGGTAGTTGCGGTAGTAGTTCTTCTCGTCATAAGTTCCATTTTCGGCGTTGTAGTCTTCATCGCCTACTTCCCTGATCTCGAAGTCGCTCTCGTAGTGGTGCAACTTGAGAATCATAAAGTCGTCATAGCCCGGGATAATCAACTTGACCTCGTTACTCCAAGCGATAAACTCGGGATGGTCGCTATCGACGGGAGATCCCTCGATGATGTAGGTCAGGGTGTAGCTGTGGGCCTGCTGCTGATAGAGCGTGTCAAGCTGCAGATGGGGACGGAAGTCGGTGCAGTTCTTGACGGTGTCGATGGCAACTCTCCTGCGGATGCCAGTCTCTGGGTCGGTAACTACTTGATAGATGATATATGTCTGCTCAACGGCAGAGCCAGCCATCTCGTTGAGTGATGACCTCCAATAGAGATCCACATTATAATATCTGTTGTCAGGCTCACTGTAGTCGCTCACCTTGTTGGCCTCACCCTGCAATGTGAGCAGGTAGATACCAGTCACGGGAGCATGGTGAGCTGTATCGTACTGTGCGTACCATACTGCAAGATTACTGGCTGACTTGTGGAAGGTGGAAGGATCATTTGATTTGTTGGCACTCGCTGGCTGATAGGGGTTCATATCGCGACCATCAACAGTGTAGACTACGGGTTGACCATTTTCTTTGATGGTGTCAGTCAGCTCCCAGTACTGAAGGCGACGGTCGGGGATAAAGAAGTTCATACCCGGCATTGCATAAGCAGTCGTACCATCGTGACCCGACATCGAGAACTCGTGCTGATTCTGGATAACCGAGAGGCAGTCATGAACTACAGGGAATACTTGACCCTTCATCATCTTGCTGTAGAAGTCCTTTACGTCGTCACCTTTCTTACCACCAGTGGGGCTGAACTGCTCAAACATCTGACGGAACGGAACGGACTCGCCTAGCAGATGCTCTTTATAAACTTGCATATTGTGGACTATGTCGGATTTTTGGCGAGCCTGTCCCTTACCCAGGAAGAAGAAGCGGTTGTAATCGCTCTCACCAGGGCAGTTAAATACGGTACCTACGTTCTCACCTTCACCGATACGCAGACCGTCGGTCAACAGTTGGATGGACCTGACGTTCTTCGAGAAGTATTGGATAATCTCTTCCTTGGTGCTATAGAGGCTAGCATCAAATTCATCATCATCCTCCTCAAGTTGCAAGTTGTTTTTGAGCTTTACTACTAGTGCAGTATAGCCTTCCTCGTTTGGCTTGTAGGTGTCAGCTTCATACATCACAGGAGCAACACGACCCTTTGCGTCGATGGTCCAAGTATAATTTACATTAGAGTTGGTTGTGAAAGTCTTTTCTTCACCATTGACAATCAATGAGGAATTGTCGCCGTTGGCTGCTCGTGCATTTATAGTTACGGTAACTGTGTTGTATCCATCAAATAGGTAGCCGTCTAATATAATGGGGTCATTTTCATGTAATGCGAGAGCAACATAATTTCCAGAGCTGCCCCAGTTGCCCCACTGCATATAATGCATGCCAACGGGCCAATGGCCAGTGCTGGTTTCAGCCGCCGTACCATCGTTGGCATAGCTCCAACTGAAGAGCGTCGTGCTGCCTGATGTTACGGTGATTGAGTAAATCATTGCATTTGTATTATTTCCGCCGACACTAATGTCACCTATGGCCAGGGTGCCGCCAGTGACGATGGTTCTGGTAACACGCTTGTACAGCTGAGGGTAGGCGACATTATAGGAGGTCGTTCCATAGTAGCGGAAGCGGTTGTCGCTAGTATTATAACGCAAGTAACGTGTAGTCGTACCCTTAATCGATACAGTACCATTGGTTATCTGGATGGTGTTATACAGATTAGTGCTTACCGTTGTGCTGGTTGAGATACCGTTCGAGTTGGTGCTACGGCCCATGTAGTAGCCGCTTGCACTTTGAATGGTGTAATTGTTATTACCAACAGACGTGATGGTGAATGTTGCAGCATCGATTGTCGCATTGGAAGCAATTGTGCCGTCGTTAATGGTGACATTGATGTAGTTGCTTGTAGCATCAAGATTTGTCAGACTACCGTTCATGATGCGATTGCCACCCTCATACACGATGAGGTATTTTTCACCACTAGTCAGTTCGCTTATTGAGTTGATCTTAACATACTCCACAACGGTTGTTGTCGTCGTGGGTGGGGCAGGAAGAGCAGTGCCGGGGATTTCCCAGCCGCCGTCCATACCGCCGTAATAGACCTCACGCTCACGATTGCCGTTCTTGTCATAAGCACTGTAGTAGGGGCCAGGGAAGCGCTTGTCCATGTAGATCCAGCGCAACAACCCATACATCTGGTAGGGGTCAGTGACCTCGTCGATGTACTTACCCGTCTGAGTGTTGCCACCGGCATCCTCCCACGTGTAAGTCCAGTCTTTAATGTCTTCGGCCTTGTACGTTGCCGATTGGGCGAAGACATTACTGGTCCAGCCCACCGCTAGCAGCAGGCCGAACAACAAAGTTGTTAGTTTCATTTTCATAATGTCAGAAATAAAAATTATAAAGTTAGAAATTGCAATTCTCGTTTTGGTTATGCAGGTATTCTGGTTGTAATTTGCACAGTGACACCACTTTGCATTGTTTCATAGTCCGCATTTACCTAGGTAATGTTTGGGCAATCGAAATCGTCAAACGGCCAGATACCTTTTCTCCAGCATTGTTAATGCAATTGTTTCACGGCGGCAAAAATATACAAAGATTTTGTACTATACAATAAAATGATAAAAAACTACTATTTTCGATATGTTTTTGCAAAACCTATAAATTTCGGTAAACAGGCCCCTCTTTTCCCTTGATTTCCAGCCACCTGCGCCCCCCACATTAATCATGAGAGGAGAGAAGCCACCCCCGTCAATCCAGTAGAGACGCAAAATCTTGCGTCTCCAATCGTTAAACATTACCAACTGCTGACCAAGAGACGCAAGATTTTGCGTCTCTACATAGCGAACGAATTGAGTATCAGTAGTTTGTTTTCATCGAACTCACATCCCATCCATCCCGTCGAGCCATCTCGGGTGGGAATAAAAAAACCAGGGGACGCGCTGTCAACAGCGACCCCCTGGCTCATAATCCTCATTTTCTAACTGTGGTTATGAAAAATTACTATGAAACAATTACTATTTAACTTTTAAAAAATGAATAATCGTTTTGATGTCCAGTCTCTCGTTCCCAGTCCCCGGTTGGAGGTTGCCCGCGCAACCAGGGACCAAGAACCGATGACTGTTCGATTAGCGGATGACCTTGCTGATCGAGGTAGCACCATCGCTGTAGCGGGTAACAACGATGTTCACACCGTCGAACGGCTGGTCACTCTCCATACCCTGGATATTGTAGTAGGTCTGACCTACAACCTCACCATGGTAAGCAATCTCCTTCACGGCAGTAACGACACCACCTGCTGCACTACCGTCCGACTCAGCGCCGTTACCAGAGCGGCTGCCTTCGGAACGTGTCCAAATGGTGTGGTCAGCAGCCTCGCCCTTCACGCTGAAGTAGAAGCGAACGAAGATTCTCAGGTCTTCCTCGGGGATGTCCTTGTAGATGGGCTTGCCTTGAGCGTCATAGCCGGTGATTTGGAGCAGATCATCGAGTGCACCAAAGATGGCATTGTTCTCATCCTTATCCCATTCACCAAGCGGATCGGCATCAGAACCACCAGTCCTATCCACTTTATTCTTGGTATAGGTGTAGGGGCCATCGGCGCCGATACGGTCAACAGTAACACCGTTCTCGGGATCATTGATGATCTCACCGTCGCTGTTGCGCTTGATGTAGCCGCTCCATACGCAGATGGGACCGTTGGTTGAGCCTTCACCAGCAGTGATGACATCATTGCCATTGTCGTCTTTCACAAACGTGTAGGGACGCAACTTGCCGTTGTCACTTTCAACGAATACGCGGAACATGTAAGGTTCAAACTCAACCTTGGTCAAGTTCTTGGGAGGCAGATAACCGAGAGCATTGATGTTGTCAAGCATGTACAGGTTAGAGCCCACATTATTAGCATCCTTCCAGCTGGTGTTCCAACCCTCCTGGAACTCAACAATCGGTTTATACTCCTTAGCGTCGGGATCATCAGGATTAAGACCCATCTGAGCCTTACCGACGGCAGTCTTCCAGATGGGACCACCATAGGTGTTGTCCTTACCGTCAAGCTCGAAGTAGCGACGCTGGATACCCCATGTCGATACCGAGGGAGCGTAGCTTACATACTTCTTTTCATTACCATATTCACCGATAATAGGCTCATCGGTGCTGTTGAAGTAGTGATGCTCGCCACTGTTAACCACATGGTCAAACTCAGGTGAGCCCTCCAACATCTCACGATAGGTGAAGTCTTCCTGGCGGTGGAGCTGGCTCAGGTAATCCTCACCCAGTTCGGGAGCGCGGTCCTTTGCACCCTGCAGGTAGTAGTAGTTAAGCATGTCGTTGGTGCTCGTCAGGTTATATTCCACGTCTGCAGTGAGGACGTCCATAGCCAGGCCACGGTCGGTATCGCGGTCAATCTGGCCCAGGGTGTAATAACCCATTACCTCACAGTCGGTCTTCTGGATGTTAACCCTGACTTTACCACTCTCCTTGTTGTCGCCGCTTTCGGGCTCATACCTCAGGATATAGCCATAAGCATCGGGATGGCTATTGTCTTCCTTAATTTCCTCCTTGAGTTGGTCGGCGAACAGTACGTGCAGACGCAGCAGACCACCTTCTACACCAGGCGTGGGAGGCACGTCACCAGAAGGATCGCCATAGACCCTAATGGATTTAATGTTCTCCCAACCGCTATTGGGCTTAATTGTTATTCCATTGGTAGCATCCACATTTGACCATTCATAGGTGTTGAATTTAATGGCAGAATTGCTTCCATCAACATTGTTGACAGATACATTCAACGAATTAGAACCAGTGTAAGAAATCTCAGTTCCGTACATGACAACTACCTTGATATTCTCATAGTTCTCAACAACGTTTGCAGGAATTGTGATATAGCCTTCAGGATTAATATAGATGCTGTTACCGTTGTCACCCCAACCCAGAGGAGTAGCAGTAGTAGCGTCACCACCCGTTATTGTCCAACCCGTGGGCATGGTCGTTCCATCTACATTATAATCCCAATCGTCAATCAGATTGTCATACGCAGGAGTCTCTTCGGTTTCCCAAGTCACCTCAATGGAATTGATGTAAACAGCACCACTATTTGAGCGAATACCAAAATACTGATAATCATCAGTAAAGGTAATAGTGCCGTCATTACTCAGCGAACCAATTTTGGTGCCTCGAGTTGAATTTGAATAAAGATCAGCAGCGCTTGAATAAGCTGTGTTCTTGCCATACACATCAATGGTGTTGGTGCCACCAGCGACATCAATCTTAATGCTCTTGATCTTTCCACCAGATGTGGTGGAAACAATTCCGCTGCTATTACTGTTCCTCATCTGAATACTGTTTCCATAAGTGGAATTGCTTCTTGCAGTATTTCCGGCAATGATAGCGCCACTATTAAGAGTTTTATTTGTGAAACCAGTATATTGAGTGGTCGTAGCTCCTAAGTAGGAGGATGTGAAAATGTCCGTAATCTCAATCGGCAAGTTGATGCTGGTTGCGCGTCTGGGCGCTGCATTGGGCGACAGGGGATTGTCGCCGGTGGGCCAGGTGTAGGTGGTTCCGCCAGCAGTGGCGTTGATGTCCTTAGAGGCATCGTTGACACTGATGCGGTTCACGTTACCAGCCTCACCAAAGGCCTCAATCACTACCGTTGCGTTAGGATAGGTCTTCAGCACACCGGGGATGTACAGGTAGCCACCGCCCTCCATGTAGCAAACCTTCTCGTTGCCCGTCGAAGTGGTGTAAGGCAAGAACTTCGAACCGGGTGAAACATCCCACTTATAGGGAGTAGTGGGCAGGTTGGGATTCTGGGTGGCCACGTTGGCACTCGAGGCGTTCCAGCTGGTGATGGTGGTGTTACCGTTCTTGACGGTGATGGACTTGAGGTTCACCGTGTAACGGTTCGGCCAGATGACGATGTCACCATTGCCCTTAACACGCACCCAACCACTGGTGGGAATATCCAGATTCTCGTGCGTGTAAGCATTGTTTACCGTATATGTCTGATTATTCTCCTTATACGTGAGGGTGTAGTTCTCAACCTCCTGGTTCTCATAGACAACGTTGAAGTGTACCTGATCGGCAGTTGCCTGGTCGAAGGTGATGGTAGCCACCTTGGTCTCGGTAGTGGGGTTACCTTGAGCGTCAGGCAGGAAGCGGTACAGGTTGAACTTGTCCATCTTCTCCAGCGGAGTGGAGGGATCAGCCTCATTATAGCCGGTGATCTTGGAAATGGTCAGACCGTTGTAGATGTCCTCGTTAACCATTGCCAGGAAGTTGCGGTAGAAGTTCACACGATTGCCCTCAAACTCGGGGTCAAAGTCACTCTCGTGGTGGTCGAGCTTCAGGCCGACAAAGTCGTTCCAACCGGGGATGACCACGCTGGCACGGTTACTCGTTGCATGGAATCCGGGGCCCTCTTGAGCCACGCCATCAACCTGATATTCGAGGGTGTAGCTGTGCTCGTTCTGAGGCACTTTATAAACCACCTGGGTAATAACGAAGGGGTTGTTGCTGTAGTCACCGGTCAGTTCGTTGCCGTCGATGTCATAGAATTTAACGCTCTCGGGCTCAAGCAGGCTGCGGTTGCCGTTCTCGTCCACGAGATAGACGGTGTAAATCTGGGGCACGGTGTGGCCCGACATCTGGTCAAGTGAGGAAACCCAAGTCAGGGTGACATCAAAGTTCAGGTTGTCAGGGTTGTGAGTGGTGCCCGTCTGAGTAGCGGTGGCATCCAGGGTGATCCTGTAGATACCCACCTTGGGGGCATGGGTCTTGTTGTAAACTGCATAATAGGCCGACCATGCACTATACCAGGTTGCTGAGTTATAACCAGAATCATCATCGCTTACGCCAGAGAAGTAGCTGCCATGAGACCCCTCAGGTGTAGTATAATTTGTATTGGCGCTCTCATAAGGAACATTGTCACGACCGTCAACGGTGTAGCTGTTAAATGTGTTGGGCCAGAACAGCAGGCGGTAGTCAGGGCAGAAGAAGTTCAGACCCGAGAACGGGTAGTGCTCGGTGCCGTCTTTGCCTGACAGTGAGAATTCGTGCTCGGCCTGCATGACAGAACCGCAGTCGTGCTGCACGTCATAGACGTTACCTTCCCTCAGTTTGTCAAAGAGGTCAGTGGTTTGGCTCTCGTCACTAACAGTGGTGCTGGTGGGGCTAAACTGCTCGAACATCTCCTCAAAGGGCACATCCTCGCCGAACCAGTCATAGTAACGTATGTTTCCGTAATATGATTGATCGTTTTCGGCAGTGAATCTGGCGAAATAAACAGTGCCTCTGTTGATGAAGTCCAGGATTCGCGGTGCCTTCTTGCGCGCTTTACCCTTACCTAGGAAGAAGAACCTGTTAAGGCGGCCGTCGCAATTGAAGACGGTACCACTGGTGTGGTCAGCCTCGCTACCGATGCGCAGACCGTCGGTCAGCAGTCTCACGTATTCGATGTTGTTCTTGAAATAGGTGATCAACTGAGACTTCTGCTCAAAGTGGGTTGAGCTGGCAGGGTAGATCTCATCCTCAAGATGCCATGTGACAACATCTCCTTCTTCTTTTGCTTTGCGGTCCTTCAGAGCAACTACCACGACGGTATAACCATCCTCGTAGGGAGGAACTACGGTGCCCTGTACAAAGGCACCCTGCTCGGGCTGCTCGGCAACGATGGGAGTCCAAGTGAAATCAGCAAAATCCACACCTAGAGCCTTCTCTTCACCATTTACTGTTATCGTCTGGTTTGCGTCACCTTCATCACCTTCCTCATAGTCATGATTAGCATTAATGACAACGCGCACCTGCGTTTGGCCATTCAACAGGCTATAAGGGATAGTAATGGTACCAGGGGTAGTTGTGCCGCTTGCGAGATAGCCTACATAGATTATATTGCTTTCGGTGCCAGCGTTAAGGATGCCCATGTAGTAATCACTGCTCCAACCGGGCATAGTGTAGCGATAACGGGTACCGTCAGTTGCGGTATAAGTTGTGTACTCTCCATTATCGATAGCTGTTTGTGCATCCCAGCTGGTCAACACGTTACCATCCATGTCATAGACTGTGATGGACTTGAACGATGCATAATAACTGCTTGCAGTGATGGTGATGTCATGGGTGATCATTGCTGCACCACCGCTACCAGCGGTGATGTCCCAACCACCATTAATGGCACCATAGTACACCTCGTCCTCGCGCTGATAGTTAGGTGTGTAGGCGCTGTAGGTGGGACCGGGGAAGTTGGGGTTACCATAGACAAAGCGCAGTAACTCGTAAATCTGATAGGCGTTGGTTGCAGGCTCGGTGGGATCCACATTGGTGTGGGTCTCACCTGTCTCGTCATCAGTCCAATTGTACTTGTACTGCTGATAGTAAGCCTTGTTCTTCACAACCGAAGAAACACCGGTAGCGCGCCTTGGAGCCATCATCGGGGTGCTCTCCTGAGTGCTCTCTTGGGTGTTCACCTGGGTGCTCATGGGCAGCGTTTGGAACGAAGCCACCTTCTTCTTTTGTGTCTTCACGATGTCCTTGACACTCTGGGTGGCAGTGACGTCGTCAAGACCCAATCGCTCGGCATAGCCGCCTTGGGGCAAGGCCTGTGCCGAAGCATGACTTGTCCAGCCTACTGCTAGCAGAAGACTGAACATCAAAGTTGTTAATTTCATTTTCATAACTGCAATTTTTATATAAGTTAAAAGTGAATTGTGTATATACCACATAGTTTATGTTGAGGTGGTCTGGTGCTACTTGCTGGGTGTTAATCACTTAGCATTGTTTCATAGTCCATTCATCACTATCGATGGCTGGGCAATGGAAATAGAAGACATCCAGATACCTTTTCCATTGTGCTAATAGATACCTTTTACTTATCCAAGCTGCAAAATAATACATTATTTTTGACGTGTGCAAGAAAATAAACAAGAATTTTTATTTAAGATGTGTTTATCTGGTATAGTTGGGGTTCGGGTAAAAACGCAAAAAACGGCTTCTACGCCCCTGCCATTATTGGAAATGGTGGGATGCAGAGCCGTTAGGGGGCGCGTTTGGCTACGCGATAGGGTGGGGGCGATGCCCTGGATCAGAAGGTGTACTTCAGTCCCAGAACGGTGACCGACTGGTTAAAGTTCTCGATGATCTGGAAGCGTTCCTCGCTATAGAAGTAGAGCCTGTCCTGGACACGGTATTGAGCACCCACACCCACGTTGGCACCGCAGCGGTCAATATTGCCGCCATAATCAACCTTGTAGCTGGCATAGGTGAAGCCCAGCAGCGGGTATATGGCAAAGGCGCTGCTGGTGGGAATCACGTAGTGCAGGTTGACGTTGGCGTTGATGGCGCTCACACCGTCGTTCTTGAAGTAGTACATGAACTCGGGAGCGATGCGGAAGCGGTTCACGGGTTCCACCTGCAGCTGCAGGCCCAGGCCCGCCATGGAATGCTTGGAGGCATAGGCGAACTGTGCGCCCAGCGAGATGTCACCCTTCTCGGCGCTGGCGCCCAGAGCAGTAACGATGGCCAATACGGCCAAAAAGATAAACTTTTTCATTCTCTTTTGTTTTTTAATCGCCCTGGCGGGCGAGAAATCTATAAAAATATTATTTGTCGGCTAATTGAATCAAATTGAGATAATTATGTTTAATTTCTTGTGAGCGTTGGGTTATATGATCCTTAGCGGTTTAGCACGAGACCCAAGAGCGGATGCCATAAAAACAAAAAGTTGTTACCGTTGTTTAACCAGGTCATTGTGTAAGTTGTTTGAAAACTTAGCGGCTTAGCGACTTAGCGTGGGGCGTTGGTGCCCGCGGCCAGGAGGCCAATGGCGGCGTCGAGAATGGCGTCGTGGGTGCGGTCGGTGTCGTCCATGTCGATGCGCACGTCAGGGGCCACGCCGAACTCGGTGAGTCGTCCCTGGGCGTCCATGATGGGACAGGACGAGAAGCGTACACGCCAGCCGTTGGGCAGCTCGCTCGTGAAGGGCAGTCCGCAGCCGCCGCCCGTGGTGTCGCCCACGATGGTGACCTGACCCAGCGACTTCATGATGGACACGAAGTTGTTGGTGGCGCTGAACGAACCGCGGTTGGCCAGCACGACAACGGGTTTGAGATAGTGGATATGGTTCTTGGTAGGCTCGAAGTAGTAGGCATAGGGCTCGCTCAGGTCGTTATGGCCTGGGCCGGTCTTGTGTCTGATGTAGCCAGCAAGGGTCTTTTCCTTGATAAAGCGCGAGACGAGGGTCTCGACATTGGTCAGCAGGCCGCCGCCGTTGTTGCGCACATCGATGATGAGGCCGTCGGCGGTACTCAGGTAGCTCAGGATGAGGTCCAGGTTGCCTTCGCCGATGTTCGACGAGAAGGATCCGTAGTACATATAGCCGAAGTTGCCGGGCAGAATCTGGTACTTGATGCCCGAGGCCATCTTGTAGTCGAAGTTCAGGTAATGCTCGTCGATGATGCGCTCATCGTAGTTGACCGGCCACTGCTCCCAAATCCAGTAACGCGACACGTCGTGGCTGGCAATCAGGTTGGTATGGCCGTCGCGCAGCTCCTTGAGCATATCGCCGCAGACGTCGAATAACTCCCTGTCGGTCATTTCGTTAGACACCAGTGCGCGGTAACGCTGGTGCACCGCGTTCCAGTCCACCTGCTTGTAGTCAAAGAAGCTGTAATGCTCGTCCATGATTGACCACAACGCCTCGAAATTCCCCACCTGGTCATGTTCAAATTCATCCTTCTCGGCACATCCTACACAACACAATAACAAACAGATAAAAGGAAGACAATAAGTACAATAAATACTATGGCTTCCGCGCTCTTTTTTCAATGCGAATTTCGCGAATTTTAATAACCAATTCGTGAAATCAGCGTAATTCGCATCAGCTCCGCAGGATATGAATCTGGATAGCATAGTTGTTATAGTTGTTTGAGTTGTTTTTTTATAAAGAGAGGCCCAGGACGAGGGAGTGGCTGACGTCGTGGACGTGGAGGTGGTTAACGGTCCAGTGCTCCAGGCGGTTGCGGTAGCCCAGGCGCAGCGTGGTCTTGCCCATCTTGAGGTCGGCGCCCAGGTAGTTGGTCATGTCCAGGCGGTTGCCCCACCAGCCCAGGTGGGCCAGGTTCTTGTGGTTGCCCAGGTAGATCTCGTAGTAGCTCTCGTCATACTCGGGTGCAAAAAACACCCCCGCAACGGGCAGCTGCAGCTGGTAGCGCAGCGTGATGGGCTTGCGCCCCAGACGCGTGTTGAACCAGGCCATGCCCGTTGCACCCACGTTGGCGTGGGCACGCACCGTGACTGGGTTGTTGCTGTTCACCTCGTCATAGACGATGCCGGCACGCAGCTGGGCCATCGGTCCGGCCGACAGGTTGAGTTTGGGGTTGAACACGCCCTTCCAGCACCGTTGCATGTCAAAGGCGATGTCACCCATCAGTTTGTGCAGGTCATTGTTCTTGCTCGGGTTCTCCACGAAGTTGTAGTCAGCCCCCACATTCAGCTGCCACAACCACTGGCCCTGCCGCATGGGACGCACTGCCTCAACACTCAACGCCAGGTCCACCCCGTCATAGGTGATGGGCGTGAGATAACTGTCATGCACCGATGCATATCCCGCATCAAGCATCAACACCGACTGCGCCTCCTGCCCCCCAGCATTCAACGCCGTAAAAACTACTAATAATATTAATAATTTCCTCGTCATTAACTACAAATTTCACGAATTAAGCAAATTATTAGCATCCGCAAACTTTATTATTTCGAATTTAACTAATCACATCAGCACTACTTGTGGATGTTGCAAAAACGTTCAGTTTTTAAACTCGTTTCACCAAAATTAGCAAGAATCCCAAGTTGATAGCCAGTCGCTTTCAGATAGTTGATTATTTGAGCTTTCTCGATATCTGATAATCTGTTGAGAGCCTTCAACTCCACAATAATCTTATCATAACATACAAAGTCAGCGATATAATCTTGTTGTAGAGGAATTCCTTTATAGAAAATCTTCAGATTGGCTTCTCTCTTAAAAGGAATTCCTTTATCCATGAATTCGCGCTCTAGCGCTTCTTGGTAGACTTTCTCCAAAAAGCCGCATCCCAGTTCACGATGAACGGTCATCATGCATCCAATGATATCGTATGACTCTTTAGGATAGATTATCATATATCATGCAGTTTATTTAATTCGCTACAATTGAAAGCGGATGCCCATTCGTAAAATTCGCGATTCGTTATTTGAGTAATTCGCCACAATTGAGTGCGGATGCCTATTCGTAAAATTCGCTTAATTCGTAGTTTAGTCTTCGTCGAATGGGATGCGCTGCTGGCCGGTGAAGCTGTCGAGCACCTCGTCCTGGCTGATGCCGTCGGCGGGCGGGGTGTTATCGTCCGCCTCGTCGGTCTCGGCCACGGTGGGCGTCTGCTCCTCGACGGGTGCCGGCTCGCGCGGCTCGACCTCGGTGATGCTGTCCACCTGCCAGTTGGTCACGCGGCGGCCCTTGGCCTTGAAGGTCTTGACGCCGATAAACTCCTCGGCATCAATGATGAACGGTTCGCGGTGGGCATCATCGCCACCCATCTTCACCTCGAAGCGCGGGCAGGGCTCATCGCTCAGCAGCAGCAACTTCGACTCGGGATTGGCACCGATGAAGCTCTGCTTCTTGTTGTTGTCCTCGAGGGTAAAGCGCTTGACGTAGGGGTGACCCTGGTCGGCATCGTCGAGCACGGCGGTCCATACCTTGCCCGGGACATACTTCTCGATACGCAAGATGCCCTCGTCGTAGTGGTTGCTGGCCTCGGTGCTCGTGGTGTAGAACTCGCCAGTCTTCATCACTACCAGGATGCGGTCGTCGCCGCCAAACAGGCCCAGCGAGCGGCCGTGCTTCTCGTAGTTGATGCGCAGGATGTCCGGGTCGAACCACACCTCGCGGTCGCCCAGCGTCGACTGGCCCGCTTCCTTGAGCGAGATGCGGTGCACCTCGTTCTTGGTGACGATATTGCCGCGGGCCTGCTTGCCCTTGATGGCCAGGTCGGCCAGATTGACGTCAAACTGCAGGATCTTGAGCCTGAACTTGGGCTTGAGGGTAATGCGCAGCACCTCGGCTTCGCCGTTGGGGTTGGCCGTGAACCACACGACCTTGCTGCCCGGCTTGCCCATGGTGATGTCATACTCCTTGTCGCGGGTGATGCCGGTGACAGCAAAGCGCTTCATGTAGGTGGTGCCTCCGCGGCCGTCCTGGTACAACACATTATATATTGTGCGGTCATCGCCCTTCTTGAACACGTTCAGGTAGATGATGTTCTTGCCCACATAGATCTTCTCGGCGACCTTGGTGACCTTGAACTTGCCGTCCTTGTAGAAGATGATGATATCGTCGATGTCCGAGCAGTTGCACACAAACTCGTCCTTCTTCAGGCCCGTGCCGATGAAGCCGTCGGCGCGGTTGATGTAGAGCTTCTGGTTGGCTTCGGCGACCTTGCTGGCCACGATGGTGTCAAACTCGCGGATGATGGTGCGGCGCGGGTACTTGGCGCCGTATTTGGTCTTCAGGCCCTCAAACCACTCGATGGTGTAGTCGGTCAGGTGGGCCAGCTTGTTGTCGATGTCCTCGATGCGGTCCTTCAGGCGCGCGATGTTCTCGTCGGCCTTGTCGCTGTTGTACTTGATGATGCGCTTCATCGGGATTTCCAGCAGGCGCAGCAGGTCGTCCTGGGTAATCTCGCGGTAGAATTGGGGCTTGAAGGGCTTCAGGCGCTTGTCGATGTGCTTGAGGGCACGTTCCTGGTCCTTGGCGTTCTCAAACTCCTTGTCCTTGTAGATGCGCTCCTCGATGAAGATTTTCTCCAGCGACACGTTGTGCAGCATCTCCATGGTCTCGCCGCGTGTGATTTCGAGTTCCTGGCGCAGGATGTCGCGCGTGCGGTCCACGCTGTAGCGCAGCACGTCGCTCACGGTCAGGAACTGGGGCTTCTGGTCCTTGATGACGCAGCAGTTGGGCCAGATGGAGATTTCGCAGTCGGTGAAGGCGTACAGCGCATCGATGGCGATGTCGCTGCTCGTGCCAGCCTGCAGCGAGACGATGATCTCGGCCGTGGCGCTGGTGTTGTCCTCGACCTTGCGGATTTTGATCTTGCCGCGCTCGCCGGCCTTGAGGATGCTCTCGATGACGGTGCCGGTGGTCTTGCCGTAGGGCACGTCCTTGACCAGCAGGGTCTTGTTGTCGAGTTTCTCGATTTTGGCGCGCACGCGCACATAGCCGCCGCGCTCGCCGTCGTTGTAGTGGCCCACGTCGATGTAGCCGCCCGTCTGGAAGTCGGGGTAGAGGTGGAACTCCTCGTCGCGCAAGTAATGAACAGCGGCATCGATTACCTCGTTGAAGTTGTGCGGCAGGATCTTGCACGACAGACCCACCGCGATACCCTCGGCGCCCTGGGTGAGCAGCAGCGGGAACTTGGCGGGCAGCGTGAGCGGCTCGCGCTTGCGGCCGTCATAGGAAAGGCCCCAGTCGGTCACCTTGGCGTTATAGACCGCATCCAGGGCAAATTCGCTTAGGCGGGCCTCGATGTAACGGCCGGCAGCCGCACCGTCGCCGGTGAGGATGTTACCCCAGTTACCCTGGGTGTCGATAAGCAGCTCCTTTTGTCCCAGCTGGACCAGCGCACTGTAGATCGACGCGTCGCCGTGGGGGTGATACTGCATCGTCAGACCCACGATGTTGGCCACCTTGTTGAAGTGGCCGTCGTCGGCCTCCTTCATGGCGTGCATGATGCGTCGCTGCACGGGCTTGAAGCCGTCCTCGATGTGGGGAACGGCGCGCTCGAGTATTACGTAGGAGGCATAGTCGAGAAACCAGTTCTCGTACATGCCGCTCAGTTGCAGTTTCTTATCTTTGGGCACCTGGTAAGAGGAATGGGCCTGCGGCTCACCGCTACCGTCGCCGTCATCACCGCCATCGGGGGCTCCGGCTCCGGCACCGTTGTCAATGTCTTGGGCACTGCCCTCGGCAGGGTCTTGCTGCTCCATGCCTTCCAGTTCGTCGTCGTCTTTCTTCATATAAAATCAGCGTTTTAACCTGCAAAGGTAATAAAAATCCCCGACACATGAGCCACGTGCGGGGGATTTTGAAGAAATTATACTGCCTAAGGTCGCTTTGTCATAGGGCCAGCCTCATGCCGATGCCGTAGCTGCGGTAGGTGGGTGAGAACTGGTTGCGGAACGACACACGGCAGAACCACTCGTCAAAGTACCAGCTGCCGCCACGGTAAACCCGGCCAGTGCCGCCTGCAGGACCAGTGGGGTCGGTAACGGCCGCGCTGCTGTAGTCGCCATACCAGTCCTGGCACCACTCGTGCACATTACCGCTCATGTCGTGGAGCATCAGTTCGTTGGGCAACCGGGTGGCTACGGCATGAGTGCCATAGTAACCCGTTCCTCTCAGTTCCCAGGAGTCATTGTAGGAGTACCACGCAACGCTGGCGGGGTCGTTGCCGCCGGCATATTTGTAGCCCTGGCTCTCGTTGCCGCCACGGGCAGCGAATTCCCATTCGGCCTCGGTGGGCAGGCGGAAGGTGCAGCCCGTCAGCCGGTTGAGTTGTGCGATAAAGGCTTGGCAGTCTTCCCACGAGATTTGCTCGACGGGTAAATCCGGGCCATGGAAATAACTGGGATTGTCGCCCATGACCGCTTGCCACAGTGCCTGGGTGACTTCGGTCTGGCCGATGTAGAACGATGACACGGTCACCTGGTGAACGGGCAGTTCCCGGCTGTTGGCGTCGCTGCCCTGTTCGCTGGTGGCGCCCATCATGAATGTGCCCCCCTCGACGGGCACCATGGCAAACGTCACGTCGCCCACGGTAAATTCCTCTGCCTCTGGTTCGTCGGGCGGAAATTCGACGCCGCCCAGCAGGTAGTCGATGAGCATGGTCACGTCGGCGATGTTGATGCCGCCGTTACGGTCCACGTCGGCACTGGCCGGGTCCACCTCGCCCTGTCCGCTCAGCAGGTAATCAATCAGGAAGGTCACATCGGCGATATTGACGTTGCCGTCGCTGTTCACGTCACCCCGCTGGCTGCCCGTCGCCGATGCCGTCAACGGCCACACCAGCATCATGAGCAATGAGATGATGGCCAAGAGGTTGTATTTATGATTGCGTTTCATCCTGAGTCCTATTTAGTGTTTTGTCCTCAGCACCTTCCTGGCGCTGCGGGTATTGTCGCTGTTGGTGGTCACCTCGATGTTCACTCCGTCAAACGGACGGGCGCTCTCATGTCCGCTCAGGTTGTAGTAATGTACCTTGGACTTGACGTCGGGCGTCGGTGTCACGGGCACTTCATCGACCGATGTCATGGGGTCGATGCCCATGTCATCGATGGGCTCGAGATAGAACGAGCGCAGGGGCTCATAGCCGAGTTCTTCCATCAGGTCATCCCACGCCTGGGGCAGTTCGACGGCTACGGTCGACATGGCACCGCCGGGCATGGTCTGTATCTTGTTGCGCGAGGGGTCGCCGGTGATGATGAACGCCGTTTCGCCCTTGACCATGGTGGGGATGGTCAGCATCTGGGCGGCATCGCTGGAATACCACTCGGGCGTGTTGGTCATCTCGGCGTCTTCCTCGTCCTGCAGCTGGGCCATATATTCATCCAGCGAAGTGTGGTCGGGATTGATGGCACTTCCCGGATTGGCATAGTAGTGGGCATAGGCCCGCTCATACAGTGGCCGGCGCGCTGTGGCGATGAGCTGGTCCTCGAGATTGTCAACCGTGCCGTAGGTGTCCTTGAGGTGGGCAGCGACCTCTTCGGTCATGAGGATGGTGCGGTGGGTGTACTGAACGCCGCTGCCCAGAGCCAGCTGGCAACGCTCGGTGATGTCCCATGCCAGTAGCTGCATGATTTTCTCGCCGTCGGTGGTGGCGGGAGGCATGTTATTGCCCCACAGCAGGGTAGAGGCAGCTGTGACGGCACTCTCGTTGAGGTCGATGCCCTGGCGCACATGGTAGGGGTTCCACCCCACGCGCAGGCATGCCTCATCGTCCTCGGCCAGGCACCATGACACGGGATAGCCGAAGGTGCCCATGCGGTCCTGTTTCACATAGTATCCCGCCAGGTTGAGCATTGCCAGGTTGAGGAAACGGCCGATGGCCACGTTGGCCTTCTCGTTGATTTGTCCCTGCCCATGGTCCAGACCCAGCTGGCGGGCCACTGGGCCGTTGACCCAGCAGTAGGGAACCCAGGCATGGGTGCTGCCCAAGGTGCGGCGAAAGTCGCTCGAGGTCATCGCCTTGGTCAAGGCAATCAGCAACGGCATGTATTCAGGTTTGCAGCCGGCCATCACGCCGTTGACGGCCACATGCCACACCAGTGTCGAGCGGTAGGACGGCGACAGCACGGCAATGGTGCGGTTCCAGCGGTAGTCGGTATAATTCATGAACTCCTGCACGCGGTCCAGCGTGGGCGGGATGATGGGCATGCCGTCGCTCCACAGCATGTCGTTGTAAAACTCGTTCACCTCGTCGATGGTGCCGCTGAAGACGGGTTCCTGAGGGTCGGTGGGCTCCAGTTGCTGGTTCTCGATGATTTCCTGGGCTGTAATCTGTGTGGTAGCCATCTCCAGAATCTGTGGCCATAGCACTTCGCGGGTGTTCTGCCTGAGCTCTTCATCGGTATGCGAGGCAAAGGCGCCAGGATAGACAGCGACACGCAGGACTGGAACACCGTTGTTATAGGCGGTGGTTTTGGCCTGTGTGTCAAATCCTGGTGCAGCGATCATCACCGACGGGATGCCGATGTACTCGGCGGCGATGCAGTTGCCGGTCTCCTTGGGCGTGCAGATGCCGCAACCGCCGTTACCCGAGATGACGAGGTCAACGCCATACTCCTGCAACCGCTGCTGGAAACGCTCCACCTGGGGCTTGCGCACCCGGGGACCGGGAAACAAGCCTGCCGACCCGATTTCGTTCAGGAGATAGACCGTTGCTGTCGGGTATAATTCCTGGATGATTCTCCTGAGCTCCACATGGGTCACGCTGGCCATGAACGACCCGCCCACCAGGGCAATGGTCTTGCCCTCGAGGGTCTCCAGTCGGGGTGCCAACTCAATCATCTCGACCGATGACTGGCCCACAGGCGCCAACACGTTATACACGCCCGGAGTCTCGTCCTCGCCGCACCCTCCGCCGGGATCGCACGACGAGGTCTGGGCTTGGACGCTCAGGGCCATAAGACACATGCTCGTCAAGAGCAGTAAAATACGCAAGGATTTGTGTACCATAACAAAATAGTTTTTGAGGTTTTTACACTCAAAGGATGCAGATTTCCGCTGAAAGTTAAATGCCTAGGCAGAAAAATTGCTTTCGCGATTTAACTTTTGTACTTTTGTCTCATCATTATATCGCATGACAACCATGACCGACGACAGTGCGTTGCAAGAGATGCTCCACGACCCCGTTCGCCGCGACCAGGGGTTCAGGGTGCTCATGAAGCAGTACGGGCAAGCGCTCTACTGGCACATTCGCCGCATCGTTGTGGGACATGACGATGCCGAGGACGTCATGCAGGAGACCTGTATCAGGGTCTTGAACGGCATCGCCTCGTTCAAGGGCGACGGCCCGCTGGCGACCTGGCTTTACCGCGTCGCCACCAACGAGGCCTTGCAGCACCTGCGGCGGCAGACGCACCTGTTCCAGAGCATCGACTCGCTGAATGGCACCCTCACGGCAAAGCTGCAAGCCGAGTCGTCGCTCGATGGCAACGAGGCCGCAATGCTCTTCCAGCAGGCCCTGCTCGCCTTGCCCACGCAGCAGCGCATCGCGTTCAACCTGCGCTACTACGATGAGTTGAGCTATGAGGAAATTGCGCGCATCACCGGTAAGTCGGTGAACACGTTAAAGACCAATTACCATTATGCCACCCAAAAGGTGAAAAGTTACATCACTGAACACTTGACGAGATGAAAGACTTATTGAACGACATAGGCAAGAAGATGCCCTACAGCGAGAGCCAGGAGTATCTCGACAGCCTGATTGACCGCGCTACCGAGCAGGCCGTCAAGCGGCATGCTGTGGCAGGGGGCAAGCGCCGTTGGGGGGTGATGGCGGCATCGGCCGCAGCCGTGGCCTTGCTGCTCGTCAGCATCGGCTTTTCGGTCATGAACAATGAAAGCCAGCGCCCAGCCGTGACCCTCCAGACCCAGAGCCCCATCGACGAGTTCCTGGGCTCCCTGACCGACGAGGAAGTGGCCCAGTTACCCTACATAGAGATTGAAGAAATCCCAGAATATTAAAACCTACAGAACGATGAAGACGACAAGATACCTATTGATAACGATGGTCATGGCTTTAGTCACCTTGAGCGCGATGGCCAGTGACAATAACGCCAACTCACTCAACGAGCGTTTTTATAAAGCCAAGTTAAGGGAAATGGTCTATAGGCTGCACATCACCACCGAGCAGCAAAAGAAGTTTGAGCCCATGTACCGCGCCTATTGCGAGGAAATGACCGCCTTATGGAACGACCGCAAGAAACCCATCAAGCCCAGCACGAGCACCGATGCCGCGGCCATAGCCAAGCGCAAGATGGAGATGCAGCAGCGCGCCCAGGGCATCCGCATGAAGTACATCGACAAATTTGCCACCGTGTTGAATGCCCGTCAGATTGACCGCTTCTTTGACGTGGAATCAGCTATCCAAAAGAAACTCAAGGAACGCCGCGAACAAGCCCGCGGCCAGTAAAAAAGCATTTTAAATCAAACCCGTGGGCAGAAACAATTTTTCTGTGCTCAATATCGATTTGTACTGGTTTTCAGGCGATAGCGTCGAAGACGCAAGCGGGTCGGAGACCCGATTTCTAAGATAAAGACCATGCCAGAACCTCGTAGAGGTTCGCAGCTTGGTCTTATGGCTGAAAGTGGTAAGTGCGTCGAAGACGAACTTCAAGACAATCAACACGTTTCGACATTTTTTAGCTCAACGTTTTGTTCCGACAACGGTCTAATTCAAATAAAAGTGAATGCCGGCAAGGGGACTTCCCCTCGTCGGCATTCATGTTGCTTCTGTTTTTAGACCTAAAACCTAAAGCCTAAAAATCAATAATTCTCGGCCTTGATCTGGAAGTAGGCCTGCGGATGGTTGCACACGGGGCACATCTCGGGAGCCTTCTTGCCGATGACCACGTGGCCGCAGTTGCTGCACTGCCAGATGGTGTCACCGTCGCGCGAGAACACGATGCCCTCCTTGATGTTGTTCAACAGCTTCAGGTAGCGCTCCTCGTGCAGCTTCTCGATGGCAGCAACGCCTTCCATCTGCTCGGCGATTTCGATAAAGCCTTCCTCGCGGGCTTCCTCGGCCATGCGCTTGTACATGTCGGTCCACTCAAAGTTCTCGCCGGCGGCAGCGTCCTCCAGGTTCTCGATGGTACCCTTCACGGCACCGCCCTGCAGGTGCTTGAACCACAATTTGGCGTGCTCCTTTTCCTGGTTGGCTGTCTCCTCAAAGATGGCGGCAATCTGTACATAGCCGTCCTTCTTGGCCTTAGAGGCATAGTAGGTGTACTTGTTACGGGCCTGTGACTCGCCAGCAAAAGCTTCCATCAGGTTCTTCTCAGTCTTGGTTCCTTTTAATTCTTTCATTGTGATAGTGTTATTAGTTGATAATGCTTGATTTGTGCCCACAAATTTAGCTAAAAAACCGCACAACACCAAAATAACAACAACTTTTCCTCTCGCCCGCCCACGTTTTTAATGCTAATTAATATGATATCAACGAATTACGCAAACATAATATCAGTCCCATCAGCCAGGCATCAAAAAAAAGTAAGCAACCTCTTAGTAAGAAGTTGCTTAGTAAGAATCCTCTTAGTAATAACTTTCTTAGTAATAAGTTTGTTACTAAGAGAATTATTACCTAACTTTGCAGCGTAATTAAATAAAAAGAAACTATGGCAACAGACAATCCATTTGTGTTCGGTAAAGCCGCAGAGGGCTCCTATTTTACTGATAGGCAAGAAGATGCTAAGCGCTTGACCGCTAACTTGACCCACGGTATCAACACGATTCTCATCTCACCGCGGCGATGGGGCAAGACGTCATTGGTCAAGAAAGTCATCGCCGAAATTGATCATCCTGAGATTAAGACAGTGTTTCTTGACATATTCCAGTGCAAATCGGAATGGGAGTTTTATCGCGCTTTTGCGACTGCGGTTATTAAGCAAACAGCTTCCAAATTGGAGGAATGGGTCGAAATGGCCAAGACCTTCCTGGCTAACATTTCACCCAAATTCACCTTTGGGCCCGACCCGATGACCGATTTCTCCATCTCGTTTGAATGGGATAAAAAGAATGATACCATTCTTGATGTCTTACAGTTGCCTGAGAAAATTGCACAGCGGCGGGGAATCCGTCTGCTCGTTTGCTTGGACGAGTTCCAGCAGATGGCAGAATTTGCCGATTCGGTCACTTTTCAAAAGAAATTGCGCTCGGTGTGGCAGCACCAGCAGCACGTCACCTATTGCATGTTTGGCAGCAAGAAGCATCTGTTGGAAAACATCTTTAATGACAAGAGTATGCCGTTCTACAAGTTTGGCGACCTGATGTTCTTGAAGAAGATACCAACCGACGAATGGATACCCTTCATTTGTGATAAGTTCAGTGAGACGGGAAAAAGCATTACGCCAGAGCAGGCAGATCGAATTTGTGAAGCCACCGACAACCTGTCATCCTATGTACAACAGCTCTCATGGGTGGTGTGGTATAAATCGGGCGACACCGTCATTGATGCCGACGTAGAAGAGGCCATTAACGACCTGTTGGAGCAGAATAAGGTGTTTTTCCAGCGTGAGGTCGAGCAACTAACCGAGCTGCAATTGAATTTCCTGCGAGCGGTAGCCGATGGAGTAACCAGTGGCCAAACCCGCAAGGAGGTCATCAGGAAATACCGGCTTGAAACCTCGGCCAATGTCCAAGCCATCAAGAAATCACTTGTAAAGCGTGACTTGATTGAAGTGAACGATGATGAAGTCACTTTCAATGATTCCCTTTTCAAGCTATGGCTTAAACGCCAACGTTACTACAGTTGATGCCACAACATCATCAGCTTCTCTGACGTGTCCTTGATAATACCTCGTTTGTTATCTATCATGAGAATTATAGAGATATTTTCACGGTGAGGTATTTTCATCCGAACCGTCTTATATTTTCACTATGATGAAACAAAAGGCCCACCGAGGTCATCGGTGAGCCAACAAGACTGTAATAAAGTATTCTGGTTTAGAACTCTTTTTGCAACTCAACAAGGATTATCTTGCCGTTCTCGATGATTATTCGCCTGATAGAATGTAGTCGATGATGGCGTTGACGTCGGCGATGTTGACCTCGCCGTCACCGTTGACGTCACCAACCAGTGTACCGTCATCATCACCGGGAGAATGGCCGTGTCCGCCGCCACCGCCGTTTATGATAATATGGATCACATTGTTGACATCGGCAATGTTGACCTCGCCGTCACCATTCACGTCTCCCATGATGATATCTTCCACAATCTGTTCGAAATACGGATACCAGTTCTCATCAGCCCGGTAGGCATCAGCCGTCCCCGGCAGCACATGAAGCGTACGGCCAGAGTAATCACCATCATACAAATAGAATTGATAATCCCCGCTCGATACTCTTGAGAGGTCAGCAATGTGGCAATACACATCCGTCAGTCCCGAGCAGCCAGAGAACGCCTCGTAACCGATAGAAGTTACCGAGTTGGGGATGTCGATGCTGGTCAGACCAGTGCAGCCAAAGAACGCCCAGAAACCGATAGAAGTTACAGAGTTGGGGATAATCGTGTTCTTGCAGCCAAAAATTAAAGTATTAGAGGCGGTCTCAATAATTGCATTGGAGTTGTTGCGCGAATCATATTTTGGATTGCCATTTTCTACCACGATGCTGGTCAGGCCAGTGCAGTCCTCGAACGCCCCATAATCGATAGAAGTTACCGAGTTGGAAATGACGATGCTGGTCAGACCAGTGCAGCCATAGAACGCCTCGTAACCGATAGAAGTTACCGAGTTGGGGATGACGATGCTGGTCAGACCAGTGCAGCCATAGAACGCAGATTTGCCGATATTTGTTACCGAGTTGGGGATGTCGATGCTGGTCAGAGCAGTGCAGCCATAGAACGTCCAATCATCGATAGAAGTTACCGAGTTGGGGATGACGATGCTAGTCAGACCAGTGCAGGCCTCGAACGCCTTGGGACCAATAACAGTTACCGAGTTGGGGATGACGATGCTGGTCAGACCAGTGCAGTTCTCGAACGCCCTGGGACCGATAGAAGTTACCGAGTTGGGGACAACTACGCTGGTCAGGCTAATGCACCTCAAGAACGCCCCGTTATCGATAGTAGTTACCGAGTTGGGGATGACGATGCTGGTCAGACTAGTGCAGTCAGCGAACGTCCAATCATCGATAGAAGATACCGAGTTGGGGATATCTATGCTAGTCAGGTCTCTACAGGCCTCGAACGCACTTTTACCGATAGAAGTTACCGAGTTGGGGATGACGAAGCTGGTCAACTTATTGCAGTCATAGAACGCATAGTCGCCGATAGTAGTTACTGAGTTAGGGATGTCGATACTGGTTAGAGCAGTGCATTCAGCGAACGTCCAATCTTCGATAGAAGTTATCAAGTTAGGGATGTCGATACTGGTTAGACGAGTACATTTCCAGAACGCCCTGGAACCAATAACAGTTACCGAGTTAGGGATGTCGATGCTGGTCAGACCAGTGCACCAAGAGAACGCAGATACGCCGATATTTGTTACCGAGTCAGGGATGACAATGCTGGTCAGACCCCTGCAGCCAGAGAACGCAGATTCGCCGATCTGAGTTACCGAGTTGGGGATGACGATGCTGGTTAGGCGAGTACATTCAGCGAACGTCCAACCCTCGATAGAAGTTACAGAATTAGAAATGACGATGCTGGTCAGGCCCGAGCAGCTTCCGAACGCCCTGAGACCGATAGAAGTAACCGAGTTAGGGATGACGATGCTGGTCAGACCAGAGCAGGCCTCGAACGCCCTGGTACCGATATAAGTTACCGAGTCGGGGATGTCGATGCTAGTCAGCCCCGTGCAGCCATCGAACGCAGATTCACCGATCCCAGTTACCGTGTTGGGGATGTCGATGCTGGTCAGACCAACACATTTATAGAACGCATCGGCACGGATAGCAGTTACCGGGTAGGTGGTTCCATTGTAGGTGACGGTGGACGGGATGACGACAGAGCCTGAATACTCATTTTCATATGTATTATAATATGCACCTTTGAAGGTCACGGCGACCACGTTGCCATTGATCTTGTAATAGATGCCATCAACTTCAAAGTCATGGGCCATCGAAGACAGACTGCTCATGAGCAGCGCCATCAGCACAGAAATTCTAGCCCAGAGGGGCGACATCGAAGATTTAGTCTTAGTCTTGTTCATAGCGTTTAGTATTTTGTTGCTATTGTTATCTGATGGGAATACCTTTAGTGGCTTAGGATGATGTTGATGATGGCGTTGACGTCGGCCATGTTCACCTCGCCGTCACCGTTCACGTCGCCGTAGATGTCATTGCCTTCTCGGCAAGGTGCATGGCCATGGCCGCTACCGCCTCCGTTGATGATGATGTGGATCACGCTGTTGGCGTCGGCAATGTTGACCTCGCCGTCGCCGTTCACGTCGCCAGACGGAGTTTCAGGGATTAAGTCTTCCACAATCTGTCCGAAATACGGATACCAGTTCTCGTCAGCCCGGTAGGCATCAGCCGTCCCCTGCAGTACATGGAGCGTACGACCAGAGTAATCACCATCCTCCGAATAGGAATAGAATTGTCCATTCCCGCTCGATACTCTCGAGAGGTCAGCAATGTAGCAATATACATCCGACAGCCCAGAACAGCCTTGGAACGCCCCGTTACCGATAGCAGTCACCGAGTTTGGGATGACGATGCTGGTCAGACTAGTGCAGTTAGCGAACGCCCAGTCACCGATAGAATTTACCGAGTTGGGGATGACAATGCTGGTCAGACCAGAGCAGGACTCGAACACCGAGGGACCGATCTCAGTTACCGAGTTGGATATGTCGATGCTGGTCAGACTAGTGCAGTTAGCGAACGCCAAGTCACCGATAGAAGTAACCGAGTTGGGGATGACAATGCCTGTCAGCCTGGAGCAGCCTTGGAACGCACTGAAACCGATAGAAGTTACCGAGTTGGGGATATCGATGCTGATCAGGCCTGTGCAGGCCTCGAACGCCCTGAGACCGATAGAAGTAACCGAGTTAGGGATGACTATGTTGGTCAGGCCTGTGCAGCCCTCGAACGCCCTGGTACCGATAGAAGTTACCGAGTTAGGGATGTCGATGCTGGTCAGTCCAACACATTTATAGAACGCATCGGTACCGATAGCAGTTACCGGGTAGGTGGTTCCATTGTAGGTGACGGTGGCCGGGATGATGACAGAGCCTGAATACCAATGCTCATTGTCAAATTGATTTCCTTTGAAGGTCACAGCGGCCACGTTGCCATTGATCTTGTAATATATGCCATCGACCTCGAAGTCGTGGGCCATTGGTGACAGACTGCTCATGAGCAGCGCCATCAGCACAGAAATTCTCGCCCAACGAGACGAAAAATAAGATTTAGTTTTAATCATGTTCATAGCGTTATCTGATTTATTGTTATTGTTTCTTTATCGTGGCAAAAGTACAGAATGCAGTTCTTCCAACAATACCCATTTGGGCGTTTATGCTCTGTATCGTGATGTAGCGGTCACTGCGTGGTAACCAGTCACTGCAAAGTTACGGTAAATAATCGGTTTTTTGATGAAAAACGGGCTTCATTGTGACTTCATTTTGACGGTCATAAACCATTGATTACCAGATGCCCGAAAAATAAAAAGTTCATTTTGGCATAATTCGGCCAGTTGAGGGTGAAATTGTTGCCAAAAAATGAAGTAATTTTGTGAGTAGAAAACTACGAATTACGCGTATTTTACTAATTTGGCATCCGCGTTCAATTGCTACGAACCTTTAGCTCGGCGAAGCCAATTTAACCAATAATTGAATGGCGAACCTCACGCTAAGGCGCGAAGTCGCTAAGTTTTTTTATAATCATTTAGAGCAAAATAAAACGGCTTGGCGCCTTAGCGGCTTAGCGTGATGCATATAGGCAGAATTGACATAGTAACCACAAGAAATATGAAACAGGGAAATATCATTATTGCGATAGTTGTTCTCGCTCTGGCGTTGGCCTGCTGCGACGGCGGCGGTGATACTGCCACCATGCGTGAGCTATCAGCCATCGACTCGCTGTTGTCAAAGGCTCGCCAGTATGATTTGGCGCAGCATCGTTTGGATTCTCTCCATCCCGACGGCATGAACCAGGCCGAGCGCGCCTATTATAGCCTGCTCCTCACCCAATCGCACTACAAGAACTATATCGACGACACGACCGATGCCGTGATCAACGTGGCGGTGGACTACTTTGAGCACCACGGCGACCGTGAGAAATACACCCGTTCCCTGCTCTATCAGGGCTGTGTCTATCAGATGATGGGCGATGCCGAAAAGGCGATAGCGTCCTATAAAGATGCCGAGAATGCGGCCAAAGATGGTGACCTGGAGAACAAAGCCTTCGCCAAGCTGCGGTTGGCGACCCTCTATGCCGACAATTCAAACTATGCCGACCTGAAGATTAGGAAATACAAGGAGGCCCTTGACCTGTACAACCAGCTGGGCGACAAGCACTATCAGATTGTGTGTCTGACCGACATGGGCGGTTATTACCGCAGTTTG
>CADBDH010000009.1 GCA_902793405.1 uncultured Bacteroidales bacterium
GGCCGAGCAGTTCCGCGACCAGGACGGTGGCGGTAAGGACATCCTGCTGTTCATGGACAACATCTTCCGTTTCACCCAGGCAGGTAGTGAGGTATCGGCACTGCTGGGCCGCATGCCGTCGGCCGTGGGTTACCAGCCCACGCTGGCCAGTGAGATGGGTAAGCTGCAGGAGCGCATCACCTCGACCAAGACAGGCAGTATCACCTCGGTACAGGCCGTGTATGTGCCTGCCGACGACTTGACCGACCCTGCACCCGCCACGACGTTCAACTTCCTGGATGCCACATGCGTGTTGAGCCGCAAAATCGCCGAGCTGGGTATCTACCCTGCCGTCGACCCGCTGGCATCGACCTCGCGCATCATGGACCCGAACATCATCGGCGAGGAGCACTACGATGTCGCCCAGCGCGTGATTCACCTGCTGCAGAAGTACAACGAGCTGCAGGACATCATCGCCATCCTGGGTGTTGAAGAGCTCAGTGACGAGGACAAGCTGGTTGTATCGCGCGCACGCCGCGCCCAGCGCTTCCTGTCACAGCCCTTCTTCGTGGCCGAGCAGTTCACCGGTCTGCCCGGTGTAATGGTTCCGCTGGCCGAGACTATCCGTGGCTTCAAGATGATCCTCGACGGCGAGGTGGACGACCTGCCCGAGCAGGCATTCCTGAGCGTCGGCACCATCGACGAGGCCATCGCCAAGGGCAAGAAACTGCTCGAACAGAGCTAATATTGCACTACTATCTATTCAGTCATACATTATACTATAATAAACATGACACTCAAAATCATATCGGCTGAACAAATCGAGTTTGAAGGCACCGTCGAGCAGGTGACGCTTCCCGGCGTCATGGGCCAGTTCCAGGTGCTCAAGAACCATGCCGCGCTCATCGCCGCCCTCAAGGCCGGCCGCATGAGCTATGTGGCCGATGGCAGCACCGTGGAGCGTGACATTCACGGCGGTGTGGCCGATGTTAAAGATAATGTGGTGTCGGTTTGCCTGTATTAACGCAACACTATGAAGAAAGCAATCACAGCAATCATCGCGGTCGTTATCGTCACACTCATGGCACTGGGATATGCCGACACGGCAGCCCATCGCGCCCACAGCGGTGCCGAGACCGAGGTGGATCCCCAGGAGATCATCTTTGAGCACCTGGGCGATGCCTATGGCTGGGAGGTGCCGTTCAACCATAGCAAGCGCATCCCGTTACCCGTCATCGTGCGCGCCCAGGACGGCTCGTGGCATGCTTTCATGTCGAGCCGCCTCGAGGACGGTGCACAGTATGACGGCTTCCAGATTGCCCAGGGCGGTGACTACAACAACAAGGTGGTCCAAATCCTGCCCGACGGCAGCCAGTACCGTCCCGTGGACCTGTCCATCACCAAGAACGTGGCCGGCATCTTCATTGCCGCCCTGCTGGTGCTGATCATGGTCTTCAAGATACGCAACTGGTACAAGAAGAACGGAATGAAGGCACCGCGCCGCTTTACCGCAGCCCTGGAGCTGGTAGTGGACTTTGTCTATACCGACACCATCCGCCCCATCATGGGCAAGGAGGCGCCCAAATACGGCCCCTACCTGCTGACGGTATTCTTCTTTATCCTGACGATGAACCTGCTGGGTCTGATCGTCATCTTCCCCGGTGGTGCCAACCTGACGGGTAACCTGGCGGTGACGGCCGTGCTTGCGGTCATCACCTTCCTGGTGACCAACCTGACGGGTACCAAGCACTACTGGAAAGAGATGTTCTGGCCCGACGTGCCCACAGCGCTCAAGTGCCCCGTGCCCCTGATGCAGGTCATCGAGCTGTTTGGCATCTTCACCAAGCCCATCGCCCTCATGATTCGTCTTTTTGCCAACATGATGGGTGGCCACATGGTGGTGATCGTGTTCATGCTGCTGATCTTCATCTTCGGCAGTATGTTCGGCACCGCTGTGGGCGGAGCCATGACGCCGCTCTCGGTAGCGCTGTCGCTGTTCATGCTCCTGCTCGATGTGCTGGTGAGCTTCATCCAGGCCTATGTGTTCACGATTCTTTCCACCATGTTCATCTCGATGGCCCATGTCCACGAGCATGCCGAGTGAGCGCTGAACACCAGGCATTACAATTAATAACAGAATAACAAATAAATAACAATAACAAACTAAAAAACTTTACGACTATGTTAGGAATGATTTTATTAGAGGCTATGGCCAACCTTGGCGCAGCAATTGGAGCAGGTATCGCAGCTATCGCAGCAGGTATCGGTATTGGTAGAATCGGTGGCAGTGCCATGGAGGCTATTGCCCGCCAGCCCGAATCGACCGGTGACATCCGCAGCAACATGATTGTTATCGCCGCTCTTATCGAGGGTGTTGCTTTCTTTGCACTCATCGTCTGCATCCTTGCCATCTTCATCAAGTAATCCACCCTTAACCGGTTTACCAGATGGAACTTTTCAAGCCTGAATTTGGCCTGGCGTTCTGGATGTTCATCGCATTCCTGTGCCTCTTTGGCATCCTTGCCAAGTGGGCATGGCCCTTCATCATCAAGAGTATGGAGGAGCGTGCCGACCTGATTGACAAGGGGGTCGCCTATGCACAGGAAGCCAAAGCACATCTTGACAATGCCAAGGCCGAGGCAGACAAGTTGATTGCCGAAGCCCGCAACGAGCAGGCCGACATCCTGCGTGAGGCAGCCAAGATGCGCAACGAGCTCATCGAGAAAGCCCACGGCGAGGCAGCCGACGAAGCCAAGAAGGTGACCGAGGCGGCTCAGGTGTCGCTTGAGCAGGCACGCAAGGAGGCCGAGAAGACGCTGCGCAAAGAGGTGGGTGACCTGGCGCTGCAAATCGCCGAAAAGGTGATTCGCAAGAACATCGCCAGCGACGATGCCCAGCGCGCGCTTGTCGACCAATATCTGAGTGAGGTTGAGACTAAAAACTAATGCGATATGAGTGACGGACTGATTCCTCGCCGATACGCTAAAGCGTTGTACAAGTACGCCACCGAGATTGGTGACGCACAAGAGATTTATGAGCTCTTGAAGGGCCTGAGTTTCCGCTACACCGCTATCGACGAACTCAAGCGCGCTGTGCTCAATCCTGAAATCTCTGACGAGGCCAAGGGTGCCTATATGCTCAAACTCGCCGGCGGCAAGCCCGGCAGCTCGCTGGACAAGTTCCTGCTGCTGTGCGTTCGCAACAACCGCACCGAGTATCTGCAGAAGATCTCCCTCGCCTATGTCGATCTCTACCGCGAGCTCCATGAGATCGCCCACGTGGTCATCACCACGGCGGTCCCCATGCCCGAGGCCGAGGTCAATGCCATTATCGACATCGTTAAAAAGCGCCTGGGCGCGATGGAACTCGAAATCGAGCAGGTCATCGACCCCGAATTGATTGGCGGCTTCACCGTGGTCATCAACGGACTGGTGCTTGACGCGTCGGTAAAGAGAGAATTGAACGAATTGCGAATTCAACTGCAAAAGAAATAGACAACACGATGATTAATCCCAGTGAAATATCTGATATACTGAAACAACAGCTCGTCGAAGACATCGCCAAGCGTCAGGTCGCCTTTGAGGAAGAAGGCACCGTCCTGGAGGTGGGCGACGGCGTGGCTCATGCCTACGGCCTGCACAATGTCGAGGCCAACGAGCTCGTGCAGTTCGAGAACGGCGTGACCGGCGTTGCCATGAACCTCGAGGAGAGCGACGTGGGTATCATCCTGCTTGACGAGGTGGACACCGTGACCGAGAACATGAAGGTGCGCCGCACCGGCGCCATCGCCTCGATCGAGGTGGGCGAGGGTCTGCTGGGCCGCGTTATCAACGTTCTGGCACAACCCATCGACGGCAAAGGACCCATCGACGGCAAGAAGCTGCGTCTGCCGCTGGAGCGCAAGGCTCCCGGCGTCATCTTCCGCCAGCCGGTGAACCAGCCGCTGCAGACGGGCCTCAAGGCCATCGACTCGATGATCCCCATCGGCCGTGGCCAGCGTGAGCTCATCATCGGCGACCGCCAGATCGGTAAGACCGCCATCGCGGTAGATACCATCATCAACCAGCGTGCAGGCTACGAGGCCGGCAAGCCGGTTTACTGCATCTATGTCGCCATCGGCCAGAAGGCATCGACCGTAGCTGCCCTCGTCAACAAGCTCGAGGAGAGCGGCGCCCTGCCCTACACCATCGTAGTGGCCGCCACCGCTGCCGACTCGGCTTCGATGCGCTACTATGCACCGTTTGCAGGTGCCGCCATCGGCGAGTACTTCCGCGACACCGGCCGCGATGCCCTGGTCATCTATGACGACCTGTCGAAGCACGCTGTGGCCTACCGCGAGATCTCGCTGATCCTCAAGCGCCCCTCGGGCCGCGAGGCTTATCCCGGCGATATCTTCTACCTGCACAGCCGCTTGCTGGAACGCGCTGCCAAGATCAACGAGAACCAGACTGTGGCCAGCGTGATGAACGACCTGCCCGAGCCCCTCAAGCCCATTGTCAAGGGCGGTGGCTCACTGACGGCACTTCCCATCATCGAGACCCAGGCCGGCGACGTGAGCGCCTATATCCCCACCAACGTGATTTCGATTACCGACGGCCAGATCTACCTCGAGTCGGCCCTGTTCAACTCGGGTATCCGTCCCGCCGTCAATGTGGGTATCTCGGTATCGCGTGTGGGTGGTAATGCCCAGATCAAGTGTATGAAGAAGGTGGCCGGTACCCTTAAGATTGCCCAGGCACAGTACCGTGAGCTCGAGGCCTTCACCAAGTTTGGTGGCGACATCGACCCCGTTACCGCGCGCACCATCGACACGGGCCGCAAAAACGAGCGCCTGCTCGTGCAGCCCCAATACACGCCCATGCTGGTCGAGGAACAGGTCGCCATCATCTATTGCGGTGTGAACGGCCTGCTGCGCGACGTGCCTCTGGACAAGGTGGCCGAATTTGAGAAACTGTTCATCCATTACCTGCGCGGCAAGCACCAGCACGACGTTCTCGACGTGCTGCGCAGCGGCAAAATCGACGACGACGTCATGGCCAAGCTCAAGGCCGCCGCTGCCGAGGTTGCTACCAAGTATGCTGCCGCCAGCTAATCATGCAATCACAGTAAGTTCGCAAGATGTCAACATTAAGAGAACTCAAGACGCGAATAGGCTCGGTAGCCTCAACGCAGAAGACGACGAGCGCCATGAAGATGATCTCGTCGTCCAAGATGCGCAAGGCCACTGGCCAGCTGCAACGCCTGTCGCCCTACCGCCACATGGTGCAACACGTCATCAGTCACCTGCTGGTCACCGACCAACAGTTTGACTCACCGCTCATCGCCGAGCGCGATGTGCAGCGTGTCGCCCTGGTGGTCTTCGGTAGCGACGACGGCCTGTGCGGCGGCTTCAACGTCAACATATTCAAGCAGTTGCTCGTCACCATCAAGGAGGTGCGCAACGAGTACGGCAACCAGGTGGGCATCACCATCGTGCCCGTGGGCAAGAAGATGACCAAGGCGGTCGAGAAAATCACCGGCAAGGACATCCAGATGGAGCGTGTGGCCCTCAACACCCGCAGTGGCAGCGAGGAGCTGTACGCCTTCACCGACCTGATGAAAACCCGCTTCCTGGAGCGCACGTTTGACCGCGTGGAGATGCTGTACATGCATTTCATCTCCACCGGCAAGCAGGTGTTCACCCGTGAGCAGCTGCTGCCCGTGAGCTACCAGGGCCTGGCCGACAATGTTGACCCGCGCGCCGCCAACAGCCCCTGCCTGTTTGAGCCCGACGCCAACACCATCTTCAACACCGTGCTGCCGCTGCACATCAAGTCGATGCTCCAGGATGTCTTCATCCAGAGCACAGCCAGCGAGCAGAGCGCACGCGTGATGGCGATGCAGGCGGCCAGCGACAACGCCAAGGAGCTGCTCGACGAGCTGCAGCTGGAGTACAACAAACTGCGTCAACAGGGCATCACCACCGAGCTGCTCGACATCCTGGGCGGACAGGTGGAACGCTAATGCGAAATGTATAGATTACAATAGAACTATTATATTATGAATATCAAGGAGTATTTCGTCTCAATCTTTAAAGGCTTTCACAGCCTGATTAAGGGCATGGAGGTGACCGGCGTGGAGCTGGTGACCCCCAAGGTGACCGAGCAATATCCCGAGAACCGCGCCGAGCTCCACATCCCGGAGCGGTTCAGAGCCACGCTGGAGTTCATCTATGACGAGAACGGCGGCCACAAGTGCATTGCCTGTGGCAGCTGCGAGCGCAACTGCCCCAACCAAACCATCAGCATCACCAAGCGCATGGTCGACCTGCCTGACGGCAAAAAGAAGATGAAGCTTGACAAGTACATGTATGACTTGGGCAGCTGCACCTTCTGCGGACTGTGTGTGCAGGTGTGCCCCACCAACGCCATCCGCTTCAGCAACGACTTTGAGCAGGCTGTATTCACCCGCTCAAAGCTCATCAAGCAGCTCAATTATCTGCCCGAGAAGGACGAACCCGCTCCTGCTCCCGCACCGGCCGCTAAGCCTGCCGAGGCCCCTGCACCGGCGCCCAAACAAGAAACCAAAGAAAATAAGGAATAATGGAATCAGTAGGTAACATCATTTTGTATTTTATCGTTGCGATCGCCATCATCGTGTTCTCGGTGCTGACGGTAACCACGCGCAAGATTTTGCGCTCCGCAACCTATCTGCTGTTTGTGCTGTTTGCCACAGCCATCATCTACTTCCAGATGGACTATCAGTTCCTGGGAGCTGTGCAGATTGCCGTCTATGCCGGTGGCATTCTGGTGCTGTTTGTGTTTGCCATCATGCTCACACAACAGCCCGGCAAGAGTGCCGAGGCGCTGGCCACGCATCGCCGCTGGCTGGGACTGACGGCCGCGCTGGCAGGAGTCGCCGTTAGCGGCTATGCCCTGTTCAGCTATGCCGATTTTGGTGGCAGGCTGCTCAGCAGCGGGGTGGACGTCAATATGGAAAAGATCGGTCAGTTCTTGTTGAGTACCGACAAGTTCGGCTATCTGTTGCCTTTTGAGGCCATCAGTGTGTTGTTATTGGCTTGTATCATTGGAGGTGTGGTTATTGCCCGTCGCCGCTAAACATCGAGAAAGATTATGGATTTGACACTGTTTATGTATCTCATTCCCAGCCTCATCATGTTTGGCTGTGGCGTTTACGGTTTCATCACCCGCAAGAACATGATTGCGATCATGATTTCACTGGAGCTGATGCTCAACTCGGTGGATATCAACTTTGCGGTGTTTAACCGTTACCTGTTCCCCGGTCAGATGGACGGCATGTTCTTCTCACTGTTCGCGATTGCCATCGCGGCAGCCGAGACGGCCCTTGCCCTCGCCATCATCATCAATGTCTTCCGCATTGCCAGGAACGTGGACATCAACCAAATCACTAAACTGAAATTCTAACGATTATGCCATTAAGTTTAGCAATAGTAGTTGTAGCATTGCCCCTGTTCATGTTCCTGTTCCTGGGACTCGTCGGGGTAAAAATGGGTAGAAAAATCACCGGTGTGATTGGCGTGCTGGCCATGCTGGTCGATACCGTTCTTGCCTATGGCGTGGCGCTGACCTATTTCTTCGGTAGCGGCCAGGGCCAGATGGTGGACGGTGTGCGACAGGCCGTTGTCGTTGCCAATCCCGCCTGGCTGTCGTTTACCGATACACTGGTGGTGCGCATGGGTGTCCTGGTTGACCCCATCGCTGCAATGATGCTCGTGGTCATCACCACGGTATCGCTGATGGTGCACCTCTACAGCCTTGGGTACATGAGCGACCACGACGGTAACGCCGAGAAGGGATTCCAGCGTTACTATGCCTTCCTGGCGCTGTTCACGTTCTCGATGCTGGGTCTGGTGGTAGCCACCAACATTTTCCAGATTTTCATCTTCTTTGAGATGGTGGGTCTGTCGTCCTACCTGCTCATCGGTTTCTATTACTCGACGCCTGCCGCCAACCATGAGACGGCCCAGAGCGCCATCAGCACTGCCGGAGGCGCTACCTTCATGGGCTGCTCGGTCATGGCATGGGCATTGACCTTCATCTTCATCGGCGGCGCCGGTAAGAGTGCGATGTACCCGTTGCACATCTGGCTGCCCGATGCTATGGAGGGTCCCACCCCCGTATCGGCCCTGATTCACGCCGCTACGATGGTTGTCGCCGGTGTGTTCCTGGTAGCAAGGCTGTTCCCGCTGTATGTGCTCGTGCAGGGCGCGATGAACATCATCCTGGTGGTTGGTGCCTTCACGGCGTTCTATGCCGCCGCCATCGCCTGCACCCAGAGCGACATCAAGCGTGCGCTGGCCTTCTCGACCATCTCGCAGATCGCCTTCATGATGACCTCGCTGGCCGTTTCGTCCAACCAGAACTCGCTCATCGAGATTCACGAGGGTTACGGCCTGGGTTACATGGCGTCGATGTTCCACCTGTTCACCCACGCTATGTTCAAGGCGTTGCTCTTCCTGGATGCACGGCCTGCACAAGTTCATGCCCATCACCAGCATCTGCTTCTTTATCGGCTGTCTGGCGATTGCCGGTATTCCCCCGTTTGCCGGTTTCTGGTCAAAGGACGAGATCCTCGTCGCTGCTTACCAGCGCGGCCTGGGTTGGGGCATCTGGATGTCGATGGTGGCCGGTATGACCGCCTTCTACATGTTCCGCATCTACTACCTCATCTTCTGGTGGAAGAAACATGAGGTTCACGATGCACACCATGCTCCCAAGGACCAGCCCTGGACGATGACGCTGCCGCTGATCATCCTGGCTGCCATCTCGTGTGTTGCGGGCTTCGTTCCCTTCCACGACATGGTCACCTGGGACGGCAAGGAGCTGCACACCGCCCTCGACCTGAAGGTGGCTGGCACGAGCGTCCTCATCGCCCTCGTGGGCATTGGCCTGGCAACGGTGATGTACCTCAAGGAGAACCCGCTGCCCGAGCGCATGGCCAACTCGATGCGCGGCCTGTGGACTGCAAGCTACAAGCGCTTCTACATGGACGAGCTCTACCAGTTCATCACCCACAAGGTGATTTTCCAGGGCCTGTGCGTTCCCATTGCCTGGTTTGACCGTCACATCATCGACGGCTTCATGAACCTGCTGGCCGATGCCACCAACTCGTTGTCGTTCGGCATCCGCCGTCTGCAGTCGGGCAGCATCCAAGCCTATGTGTATGTGTATCTGCTGGGAGCCCTGCTGCTCGCCGCAATCACCATGATATGTGTAATCTTCTAATCAACGGTCTAACAAAATAGAAAGGATATATCAAATGGAAATTTTCAATAATATACTGATTTACTTTGTGATCGTGCCTCTGTTGACACTCGGAGGCCTGGCCCTGTGCAGCAACCGCGGCATCAAGGCCTTGAGGACCGTTGCCGTTGTGGGTGCCAGCGCGCTCATGGTGCTTGCCGTTTGGCTGGTGAGCATCTTCCTGCAGACGCGTGGCGCCGGCGACACCAGCGAGATGATCCTGCGCAGCGACGTGCTGTGGTATGCCCCGTTCAACGTCCACCTGGCACTGGGTGTCGATGGCGTGAGCGTGGTGATGATCCTGCTGTCGGCATTCATCGTGTTTGCCGGTGTGTTCGCCTCGTGGAAGATGAATCCCATGCCCCGTCAGTTCTTCATGTGGTTCTTCCTGCTCTCGACGGGTGTGTTCGGCTTCTTTATCTCGATCGACCTGTTCACGATGTTCATGTTCTATGAGGTCGCTCTGATTCCCATGTACCTGCTCATTGGTGTGTGGGGCAGCGGCAACAAGAACTACAGCGCCATGAAACTGACCCTGATGCTGATGGGTGGCTCGGCCTTCCTGATGCTCGGCCTGATTGGTATCTACTTCCACTCGGCTCCCGAGGGTCAGCCCCTGACGATGAACATCCTGGACATCGCCCATAACAATGCCATTCCCCACAGCTGGCAGTATGTGCTGTTCCCGCTGACGTTTGTCGGCTTCGGTGTGCTGGGTGCCATGTTCCCGTTCCACACATGGTCTCCCGACGGTCATGCCTCGGCGCCCACGGCGGTGTCGATGCTCCACGCCGGTGTGCTGATGAAGCTTGGTGGATATGGCTGCTTCCGCATCGCCATCTACCTGATGCCGTTTGCCGCCAACGAGCTGGCATGGATTTTCCTGCTGCTGACGGGCTTCAGCATCGTCTATGGTGCATTGAGCGCCTGTGTGCAGACCGACCTCAAGTACATCAACGCCTATTCGAGTGTGAGCCACTGCGGTATGGTATTGTTTGCCATCCTCATGTTCAACACCACGGCGATGACCGGTGCCGTGCTGCAGATGCTGTCCCACGGTCTGATGACGGCCCTGTTCTTTGCCCTCATCGGTATGATCTATGGCCGCACCCACACGCGTGACATCCGCGACATGGGCGGCATGATGCACATCATGCCCTACCTGGGCGTGGGCTATGTGATTGCCGGTCTGGCATCGTTGGGTCTGCCTGGCCTGAGCGGTTTCGCTGCCGAGATGACCATCTTCTTCGGCTCGTTCCAGCACACCGACCTGTTCCACCGCGTGCTCACCATCATGGCGACCACGTCGATTGTGGTGACGGCGGTTTACATCCTGCGCGTTGTCGCCAAGCTGCTGTTTGGCGAGGTACAGGATGAGCACCACCGCTCGTTGACCGACGCCAGCTGGGAGGAGCGCCTCTCGACCGCCACGCTGATTCTTGCCGTGGCTGCCATCGGCTGCTTCCCCAACTTCTTTATTAACATCATCAGCAGCAGTTTTGCTCCCGTTGTCAAGGCGCTGCAGGCTGCTCTGCCCGTGTTGTGATGAAAGTGTTTAACCTGATAAAAATTGCATAATATAGATATGATGGATTATTCACAATTCTTGTTGATGCCGCAGGAGATAGGCCTGTTGCTGGTTTTCCTGCTTGTTTTCATCTATGACACTTTCATGCCTGAGCGCTCACAGCGTTACATGCCCGTCTTCTCGGTCGTGATGATGGCGCTCTACACGATATACTGTTTCTGCTGCCCTGCAGGGGTGGGAGAAGCCTTTGGCGGCATGTTCGAGAGCAACACGGCCACTTGGGTGATGAAGAACATCCTCAACGTGGGCGTCGTGCTAGTGCTCCTGCAGGCCGTGAAATGGACCAACAGCGACTTTGTGAGCGTTCGCCGCGGCGAGTTCTACGAGTTGACGCTGTTGACGTTGCTGGGCATGTTCCTCATGATCTCGGCACGCCATTTCCTGCTGTTCGTCATCGGTCTGGAGACGGCCTCGCTGCCCATCGCTGCGCTGGCTGCCTTTGAAAAACGCTACTACGAGTCGCACGAGGCGGCTGCGAAGTATATCTTCACCGCCATCTTCTCGTCGGCCATCTTCCTGCTAGGCATCTCGTTTGTCTATGGTATGAGCGGTTCGCTCTACTTCAAGGACATCGCCACCAGCGTGCTGGGCAACCACTCGGCGCTGCTGATTGCGGCGCTGGCGTTTGTCATCGCCGGTGTGGGCTTTAAGCTCTCGCTTGTTCCCTTCCACCAGTGGACCGCCGACGTTTACCAGGGAGCCCCCACCGCTGTGACCAGCTACCTGTCGGTCATCAGCAAGGGCGCTGCCGCCTTCTCGTTCCTGGTGATTCTGGTGCAGGTGTTCGGTTCGGCCTACGGCCAGGTGTGGGAGTGGATGCTGTATGCCATCATCGTGCTCACCATCACCATCGGTAACCTGTTCGCCATCCGTCAGCGCAACCTCAAGCGCTTCCTGGCGTTCTCGTCAATCTCCCAAGCCGGCTACATCATGCTCGGTGTGATTGCCGTGAACGTGATGGGTATGTCGTCGATGATTTACTACGTGCTGGTTTACATCTTCAGCAACCTCGCCGCCTTCGGCGTGATTGCCGCTATCGAGCGTCAGACCGGCAAGGTGACGATGGACGACTACAACGGCCTGTTCAAGACCAATCCCTGGCTGGCCTTCACGATGATGCTGGCGATGTTCTCGCTGGGTGGTATTCCTCCCTTTGCAGGCTTCTTCAGCAAGTTCTTCATCTTTGTGGGCGCTTGCCATCAGGGTTCGGTGGCCATCTACGTACTCGTGCTCATCGCCCTGGTCAACACCATCATCTCGTTGTACTACTACCTGCTGGTGGTCAAGGCCATGTTCCTGCGTCAGGACGACTGCGTGATTCCCAAGATCACGAGTCACTGGACCGAGCGTGCAGGTCTCATCCTGTGCACCCTGGGCATCATCTTCATCGGTTTGATCAGCTGCATCTATGCCAGCATCAACGGTGCCGTCGATGCCATCAGCTCGATGTTCGCCGCTATCCAGTGAGCCGGGCTCACTGGAGTCTAGGGTCTAGAGTTTAGGGTTTAGAGAGGCTGACGCATTCTCTCATCACATGACTCAAACTCCTCTAAACTTTAAACTTTAAACTCTAAACTTTAAGTCGAGTGTAGCGAGACTTAATATCGACTACTTCTGATATCATTTAGCATAACCAAGACTGAGAAGAAAAGATTTGTTTCATGTTGCGGGAGCGCAGTGGTCATCCACAGCGCTCCCATTTTTATGTATTAACGGTCATGAATATTAATTTCTGGAAATTCGTGGACATTTCATGGGCATTCGTGTTTTAGATGAAAACGTCGTCTGGGTTAAAAGAACATGAATGACCATAAATCACCACGAATGGCCATGAATATTATTTCTGGAAATTCGTGGACATTTAATGGACATTCGTGTTTCTTGAAAACGTCGTCTGGGTTAAAAGAACATGAATGACCATAAATCACCACGAATGGCCATGAATATTATTTCTGGAAATTCGTGGACATTTCATGGGCATTCGTGTTTTAGATGAAAACGTGTGACGATGCACTGTGTCGGTTCTGTCATTTATTTCTAGTAATTTGACGTTAATTATTGCAAAATAGAGAGCCGTGGCGCGGTGTTTGCACATTATTTATGTAACTTTGGAGTTATATATAACAAAACCAACACCGAATGACTATGAAGCAGACAATCATTCACATCTTAACTATAGTACTACTATTTATGGCATTCCCATTCCATTCATCGGGCAGTGAGAAGGAAATTAACTTTAATTTCCCGCAAGACGTGAGCACGCAGGCACTTGCCGACCTTGACAAGGCGCTGAAAGGCAGCGATGATGGGCAACTGCTCGTCGATGCCCTGGTGCGCTACAGCATCGCCCAGAGCGGCATCTCGCAGGACAACATGGCCGACATCGTTTCCCGCATCGAAACGGTCGCCGGCAAGGAGAAGCGCCCGCACATCCGCGCCCTGCTCTACCACCTCGAGGCGATGGTCTATAAGGGCTACCGCGACCGCTATACCGGTTGGAGCGACCGCAACAATCCCGCCGAGGAGGTTCCCGAGGACATCAGCGAGTGGGACCGCCAGCAGTTTGACCAGAAAATCACCGAACTGGTCGAGAAAAGCCTGGCCGAGCCCGATGCCCTCAAGGCCGTGGCTGTGACCTCGCTACCCGACATCATCAAGTGCAACAAACTGGGCGCCACCTACATCCCCACGCTGCATGAATTCATGCTGATGAAGGGTAAGGAGATGCTCGACCATACGATGACGGATAACGAGGACGTGAAGAAGCGCATCAATAGCGACTGGCTGACCTCGACCGAGGACAATGTGCCAGCACACATCTATGCACTGACCCAAATCCAGTCGCCCATTACCCTAGAGACCTACAGGAAATACCAGGATAATGAGCACAGTTTCCAGCTGCTGCATTACACGACTTGGGCTGGCGACAAGGAGCGCTACCATGTGCTCAAGGAGTATGTGGAACGCTTTCCCAACTCGATTTACTCGCCCGAGGCCAAAAATGCCATCATCACTATGCAACGCAAGGAGGTTTACCTCAATTATCCCGAGGCGTGCTCCTCACGTGATAGCATCACCGTGCATGCCAATGGCAAGAATGCCAAGTCGTTCACCATCGAGGTCTATCGCGTTCCCGACAACATGCTGAAGGAATACCGGCTCGACAAGAGCATGTTGCAGCTCGTCTCACGCCATTCGGCAACAGCGCAGGGCATCGTGCCGTTTGATTTCAGCGACGTAGTGACCACCTTGCCTCCCCTGCCCTATGGCTTATATGTCATCTATCCCAATTTAGACACGGACAATAGTACTAATTCTAACGTCAATCGCAATGACTTCTTGCATGTGACCGACATTGCCACCTTCACCGTCATACGCAATGACCACAAGGACCGCCTTGTGGCCGTTGATATCACTACCGGCAAGCCTCTGTCGGGCGTGACCATCAAGAACGAGAAAGGCAATACCGTGGGCACTACAGGCACCGATGGCACTCTCGCCTTACCTCTCAACCCCGTTGCTAACAATACCATTGATTTTGGCCGGGAACTGACCGCCATCAAGGGTAATGACCGCTACGGGTTGACCACTTACTACTCTCCCATCGAGAACCGCAGCAGCAACAGCAATTCGGCCGAGGTTTATACCGACCTGGGCGTTTATCGCCCTGGCGAGACCATACACTGGGCTGCCATCGTCTATAATGCGACCGACAGGGGCCGCAGTGTACTCAGCGGCAAGGCGATAGAAGCCAGTTTCATGGACAGCAACCGAAAGTCGATTGCCAGCGTGACGTTGACGACCGACGAATTCGGACGCATCGAGGGCTACTTTGTCGTGCCCAAGGACCGCATGAATGGCCGCTTTGGCATCGAGCTGAAGGATAAAGACAATAAATCCAAATATCTCGCTTGGCACAACGTGAGCGTGAGCGAGTACAAGACGCCAACGTTTGAAGTCACCTTCCCCGACCCGCGCCGCAGTTATGTGGCCGGCCAGCCCGTGAAGGTAACCGGTAAGGCAATGACTTATAGCGGATTGCCCGTGCAGAACACCGAGGTGCGCCTGTCGCTCGTCCAGAACGAGTGGTCCTGGTGGTGGTGGCGCATGCGCAACAATGACGGCGAACACCTGCAAGACACCACCGTCGTCACCGATGAACAGGGCAACTTCACCATCGAGTACCCTGCCGAGCTGTTCAAGGAGAACATCGGCTACAAACCCGGCAAGCGCTGCTGGTCACGCTATAACTATGAGGTTGTCGCCACCGTCACCACCGACGCCGGCGAAACGCACGAAGAGAGTACCTCGTTCATCGTGGGCACACGTCGCGGCATCGAGCTGGGCAGCGAGAACAACGACATCTACCTCAACGACAAGCCCATCAAGCTGCCGTTGAAGTACAACACTACCGACGAGGAACACCCCGACACCTACTGCACCTGGGAGGTCACCCCTATCGACGCCAAGGTGCCTGTCTTGACCGGCAACCTCAGCACTGCCGACCCGACCATCGACCTGACCAGCCTGCCTTCGGGCCAATATAAGCTGAAACTCCACATCCTCGACGCCGAGGAAGGCGAGCAGGACGTGGACGTGGAGCGCGTGATTACCCTCTACCGCAAGGGCGACAAGACGGCTCCCGTCAAGGACTGCCCGCTGTGGCTTAACCCGCTGGAGCAGAGTGTTGACAAGAAAAATGTAGGCCACATCACCATCGGCGTATCCACACCCAAGGCCTATATATATTATGTAGCAAGCACAGCCGACGAGGTGATTGCCCAAGGCTGGCTCAACTACGACAAGGGGATGCACGACTTTACCGTCATGTTGCCTAAAGAGGCAGGAAAAGACGTGACAGTCAGGTTTATCACCCACTACGGCACCAAACTGTGGGAAGAGACCGTCATGCTGCAGAATCCCTACAAGGCCGAGGCCGTGAAGGTTACCGCCACGTCGTTCCGCGACAAGCTCGTGCCAGGCAACACCGAGCACTGGACATTCAACATCACCGACCAGAACGGCAAACCCGTGCGTGGCGCGATGATGCTCGACATGTTCGATAAGGCCATCGCCAGCATCGAGGGCAACGACTGGACATTCAGCAACTGGAGGCGCTACATCAGCGTGGTAAATGCCCACACCAACTATCTGGGCTCCAGCAACTCCACTTGGGCCCATTGGGTAGCCCATAATTACGGTATTGCTGACGATGCAGTGCCCAGACTGCCATGGCTATATATGTACTACCAAGACTTCTTTGGCTCCCGCTACAGCGTCAGCAAAGGTTTCGGCACAACGAGGATGATGAAATCGCAATCGCTGGGTGCCGCCCCAAAGAATGCCGGGGTGATGGAAGAAGAACTCTATGAAACTGATGCGGCATTTGGCCGAATGGATAATGAGTTAGGCACCGAAGACCGTGTCGTTACCATGGCCCTCAAAGAAGAGATTGTTGCTGAAGAAGCCGTAGAGGCGAAGGTCAACGAGAAGAACCTGGACAAGGTAACCCTGCGCGAGAGCGACGTGAAGACGGCGCTGTGGATGCCGATGCTCACCAGCGATGACAAGGGAAATGTACAGGTTGAGTTTGAGGCGCCCAACTTCAACACGACCTGGATCACCCAGGCCGTGGCATGGGACAAGAAGGTGATCGGCTCCACATGGCTAGCCGAGGTGTTGACGCAGAAGCCGCTGATGGTGCGCAGCAACATGCCGCGTTTCCTGCGTCAGGGCGACAAGGCCACGCTGGCTGCCACGGTACAGAACGCTACCGACGAGAAGGCAGCCTGTGACGCTGTCATCGAGTTGTTCGACCCGCGTTCGGGCGACATCTATGCCACCCGCAACTTCAACCTGCAACTCGACCCCAACGGCAGTCAGGCAGTGACCATCGACTGGCAGGTGCCCGACACCATTGCCATGATGGGCTTCCGCATCAAGGCCGCCAACAGCAGTTTTGGCGATGGCGAGCAAGTGATGGTGCCCGTGTTGACGACCATCTCGCCCGTCATCGAGACCGAGCCGTTCTACATCGAGGCCGCCCAAGGGCACTTCGAGACCCAGTTGCCCAAGTTCCCCAAGGATGCCCGCGTGACCCTGGAATACTGCGACAACCCCGTGTGGTACTGCGTACTGGCTTTGCCCACCATCTTCAGCGACAACTACAACGTTGCCACCCATGCTGCCCATAGCCTGTTCGCGCTGCAGGTAGCACAAGGCGTAGCCAAGGATCAGCCCCAAATCAAGGAGGCCGTCACCTACTGGAAGCAGCATGACGAGGACAGCACCCTGGTGTCGATGCTCGAGAAGAACCAAGACCTCAAGATCGGTACCCTGCTGGCATCGCCCTGGATGCGCGACGCCGACCTCCAGACGCTGAGGATGTCGAAGCTGAACGAGCTCTTTGACGAGGCCATCGTCAAGAAGGAATATGAGAAGATCATCACCGCCCTGCAGTCGCTGCAGTTGAGCGACGGCGGCTTCACCTGGTTCCGCTACCCCGGCTGCAAGTCCAACCCCTGGACCACAGGCACCGTGCTGCAGCTCATCGGCGAAATCAAGCACCTGGGCTACCTGCCCGAGGACAACCGCCTGGCCGAGATGACCCGCCGCGCCATCGCCTACTATGACAGCGAGAACGTGCGCCTGTTCAACGAGGCCAAGAAACACAGCAAAGAGCCTTACCGCCAGTTCACCGACTATGCCTACACGCGCACCCTCTTCCCCGAGGTGAAGCAGCAGTCCAACGCCAGTGCCGACCTGTTCAAGAAGACGGTCAAGTACATGGACAAGAACTGGGACAAGGGCATCACCCTCAAGCAGAAGGCCTACTACGCCATGACGCTCAACCGCAACGGCTACCAGAAGACCGCCCGCACCATCATCGAGAGCATCCGCCAGTTTGCCATCGTCAAGCCCAGCCTGGGCATGTACTGGGACAACCTGCAGACGGGCTACGGCTGGTGGGAACTGGACAAGGTGGCCTATACCAGCACCATCCTGCAGGCCATGAACGAGGTGGATCCCCGCCAGCAGGAGATTGACCTGATACGCAAGTGGATGCTGCTGATGAAGCAGAGCAACGACTGGGGCACTTACAGCCTCGCCGCCGATGCCGTTTACAGCATCCTGAGCACCGGCAGCCAGTGGCTCGAACGCAGCACCACGCCCAGCATCACCGTGGCAGGACAACCCGTCAACCTCGACAAGATGGCACAGTATGTGGGTTACTTCCGCACCACGTTGCCTTCCACCACCGCCGGCAGCGTCGTCATCGACCGCACGGGCAAGGGACCCGCTTGGGGCGCCGTTTACAGCCAGTTCAAGGCCCCGATGACCGAAATCAAGGAGCAGGCCATCGAGGAGGTTTCCATCAGCAAGGAGTACTACGTGTATGCCCAGGACGGCTCACTGCACCAGGCCACCTCATTCAAGGTGGGCGACAAAGTCAAGGTGCGCGTCATCATCAAGACCAACAGGGACATGGACTTCGTGACCATGACCGACGAGCGCGCCGCCTGCTTCGAGCCCGTTGACCAGTTGTCGGGTTACCGCAGCGAGGACAACACATGGTTCTATCAGGAGACCAAGGACACCCAGACCAATGTCTACATCAACAGCCTGAACAAGGGCACACACATCATCGGCTATGACGTGTGGGTGACCAACCCCGGCGAGTTCACTTCGGGCATCGCCACCATCCAGTGCCAGTATGCTCCGCAGTTGACAGCCCACAGTGCTGGCAAGACCATTATCACCGAGGCGAAATAATGCCGAATTAAGGAAATTTTTCCACAATTTGGGTCGGGAATCATGAGATTTCCGACCCTGTTTTTTATTAAAATATTAGACTTTTGTGATTTGATTTCTATTACCCTTATTTGTATTTATATATTGTTGATTATCAATATTCTAAATATTTTGCAGGTAAAATTTTGACAAGTTTAAGGTCAAAAAAACAACAAATCTTACAAATGATTTTTACTATTATTCATAACAAAATATTTGGACATGGCTGTACTTTTGCATCGCAAAGAGCATTTCTCCGAATTTATCTTTTGATTTTGGAAGAATTGATCAATAAAGAGCAAATAGAGTTGATCAAATAATATATAAAGCTAAGGAAAATCTTTTGATGGTAGTTAATGTTGATTAAATGATTATTTAAAAGCCCAACCTTAAAAAGTCTAGATCCTATTAAGAAACGCAAGCAATAAAACATGAGAATTAACGGCGTCTGCGTGAGTAGCCGCCGTTTTTTTTTGTGCCTCAAACCGACTGTGCCTCGCCGATAATTTGCAGATATAAAAAAAAGCCTTATCTTTGCCGATATCTTCAAAACCAAAAAACAGATACATCATGGCAGCAATCAAGACTATCGGCGTATTGACTTCGGGAGGCGACGCCCCCGGCATGAATGCGGCAATCCGCGCGGTCACCCGCACGGCAATTTTCAACGGATTCAAGGTGAAAGGCATCTACCGCGGCTACAGGGGCCTGGTAGAGGATGAGATCATCGACCTGCAGACCCAGAGCGTTTCCAGCATCATGCACCACGGCGGCACCATCCTCAAGACCGCCCGTTGCAAGGAGTTCAGGACAGTGGAGGGACGCAAGCAGGCTTATGAGGTCATCAAGAAACACGACATTGACGCGCTGGTGGTGATCGGCGGTGACGGCTCGTTGAGCGGCGCCCGCCAATTTGCCAGCGAGTTTGACTTCCCCATCGTGGGCCTTCCCGGCACCATCGACAACGACTTGGCAGGTACCGACCACACCATCGGCTATGACACGGCACTGAACACCATCATGTGGTGTGTGGACCGCATCCGCGACACCGCCAGCAGTCACTCGCGCCTGTTCTTCATCGAGGTAATGGGACGCGAATCGGGATTCCTGGCCCTGAATGGTGCCATCGCCACCGGTGCCGAAGCCGCTATCATCCCCGAGATATCAGTCGAGGTTGACCAGTTGAAAGAGCTGATTGGCAGCGGTTTCCGCAAGAGCAAGAATTCGTCTATCGTCCTGGTTGCCGAGAGTCCCATCACCGGCGGTGCCATGGGTCTGGCCGAAAGGGCGCGCAAGGAATATCCCGAACTGGACGTGCGCGTGACCATCCTGGGTCACTTGCAGCGCGGTGGTTCACCCACGGCCCAAGACCGTATCCTGGCCTCACGCATGGGCGCTGCCGCCATCGACGCACTGCTGGAAGGCCAGCGCAACGTCATGATTGGCGACGATGACGAGAAGATCGTCTATGTGCCCTTCTCCAAGGCCATCCACGACGACAAACCCATCGACCGCAATCTGCTCGACCTGCTTCGCAGACTCTCTATCTAGTGGTTAGTGAATAGAGATTAGAGATTAGAGATTAGAGATTAGAGATTAGAGATTAGTGATTAGTGATTAGCGATTAGTGATTAGTGATTAGTGATTAGCGACTAGTGAGTAGTGAGTAGTGAGTAGTGAAAATAGATTAGGGGGGCGCAGTCTGCTGTGCCTCCCTAATTCCTAATGCTTAATGCCTAAAGCCTTACTTGTACTTAGGCGAGGGGCCGTACTTGTTCTCGCCCCAATCGCTGTCCTTTATTGTAAAGATAAGCATGATGAGAGCCAAGAGAATGCTTCCCATGCTGCAAATCATCATTACGGTAGCCAATCCGGGCGATTCCTGTATCGAGTTGGCCATTTCCTGAGCCATAGCCATCACGTCCTGGGGGTTGGTCGTTGCCAGTTCAGTGAAGTTGTTGCCGATCAGCGTGGCAAACGAGCCATAATAGCCGGCAATCAAGAGGGCCATCAGTGCCACCCACCAGCTGCCGCGACCCGTGTCGTGCAGACGGCGGCACAGCACTGCCAGTTCCGGAATGAGGACAGCAAGACTAAACGCCAGGCTCACATAGCCGACGATGGGCGACAACATGCCAAAGAACGACAACACCGATGACACGATGATCACAAACAGGACAAACCACCAGAACTCGCTGCGGCGGGCACGTCCCTTGAAGTCGAAATACTTGATGAAGCACGTCTTCACCGCCGTGACGGGATCCATCATCGGGCTGGCGGTCACGCGGGGTTGATACTGCGGCGCCGGTTGCTGAGGCTGCTGCTGCGGATTAAACACAGGGGGTTGCGGTTGATTCTGTTCCATCTTATCCTTGATTTTTAAGTGAATTTACCTTTGCTGACTGCAAATCAGTGTCATGCAGTCCACAAAGGTAAACAAATTCTTACAATCGGCCAAATCAATGGAAAAAATGACCGCTGGTTCTAAAATTTCCCCGTTCAGGCAGATAATTGCCCTCCGCTATCCAACGTCTTGTGGGTTAAGTTGGCCCCAAGATACACCAAGCCCACTCCAGCCAACAGCAATACCAGATTGACGGGCAGCGAGAAGGAGGACAAGGCATCGGGGTCGCTAAGCGTAAGACTGAGGACAGTGGAAACGGTATTGTTCAACGCATGAACAAAGATGCAGAGCCAGATGTTGCGGGTGCGGTAGTAAACCCAGCCCAGGAACAGGCCCAGGATGAGGGCGATAATGCCCTGAGTCAAGTTCATGTGCATGAGCGCGAACAGCACTGCCGAAATCACGATGGCCCAACAGGGGTTCCAGTCCTTTTCCAGCAGTTTGCGTTCGATGGCGCCACGGCAGACGCCCTCCTCGACAACGGGTGCCAAGATGCAGATGCTAATGATACCCAGCGGATTAGTCGACATGCCCTCGATACTGCTCAAGATATCGGTATCCCAATCGAAGCGCGGCGCATAGGCCTGAACACAGGCATCGACCAGGACGCACCCGAGCCATCCCAGCGCCAACAAGAGGAGGAGTTTCTTATAGTTGACGCCCTTGATGAACGAATAATCACACCACTTCTGTTTCCAAAAGACAATCAGAGGCAGAATCTGGCTGCCAATCATGATGAACGCCATTCCCCAAAGCGAGATTTCGCCATCGGACGACAAGAAGCCTTGACTGGTGATAATCTCGATGATGAGTGCCGGAAAAAGAAACAACACGGCACCCAAGAGCATGAGTCCAAGGTAGATAAAGAAATATTTTAATGCCTGTTTCATCTTATATTATTAAGCAACTGACTATAAATCCACTTTTTAGACGGGTAACTGCCTGTTACTCACACATGTACTTGGGCGATGGGCCATACTTGTTGATGCCCTTGTCGCTGTCAAACACCGAGAACACCAATAGCGTGAAAAACAACGCGTAATCCACGGCACAGGCCGTCAATAATGACGCTCCGGCAAATTTCGACACCCTGAATGCCAGTACAAACAGTTCTATCTCATTCATTTCCAGGCTTGTGGGGCCGAATATAATAAACGGGACAATGCCAGCGACAATGCCCACAGCAAGCGACAGCACGACCCACCATCCGCTGAGTCCGACGTCATGCAGACGCCGCGTCTGTACAGACAACGTGGGTATCAGCAACACCAGAAATGCAAAAAGGCCAATCAGCGCCAAGAACATGGATAGCGTCCCAGCGGCAATCCATTGTTCGGACTCCAAGTCTATCACAGCACGCTCATCCAATATTCCCAACACACAAACCGGCAAAAGGGGAACTACCACTGCGAGCACCCCGAACAAGCCAAAGAACCAGAACTCGCTGCGCCGAGCCCGCCCCTTGAATGTCGCATACCGGCTAACGCAACGGCCGACAGCCTGATGGAACCGCAACCTGGGTATGAAGCCGTTCTTAAAGATGTGTGACACCGACTTGTAATGCGGCTCATGGTTTGCATCATGATTCAGTTCTTGAACAGGTTCCATAACTAACTCTCCATTTAGTTTATCAATCTGCTTTGTTGTGCAAAAATAAACCTTATTGGATGATGCATCAAACTATTAAAGCCGAAAAAATGCGTCTATTTGAATATTTGGTCATATTTTGTCTAAAAATTTTACACTTTATCGCCATTGCCTCCCCTGCTTGCCACCCGACAGAGACTAAAAAGCGCGGTTTTTAACCTACGCAAGGTAATCTTTTTGTAATTTTGCATCCTCAAACAACTATATAGCGCATGAAACGACAAATCAAAATATGGCTGGAGTGTTTCAGGCTCAGGACGTTACCCGTGTCGATGAGCGGCGTTATCATCGCCATCGGCCTGGCCAAGTGGCACCACGAGTTCAAGTGGGTGCCCGCCCTGTTGTGCCTGGCCTTCGCCCTGCTGGCACAGATCGTGTCCAACATGGCCAACGAGTACTTTGACTACCTGAAGGGTACCGACAAACCCGGCCGCGTGGGTCCGCGCCGCGGCGTTACCGAGGGCGACATCACTCCCACGACGCTGCGCAATGCCACCCTGGGCATGCTGGCTGCTGCCGGCGTGGTGGGATGCTGCCTTATCCCCTACGGCGGCTGGTGGCTGCTGCCTGTTGGCATCCTGATCGCCCTGGGCGCCTTTGCCTACAGTGCCGGTCCCTACCCGCTCTCGTACCACGGCATGGGCGAACTGATGGTGTTCATCTTCTTTGGCGTTGTGCCTGTCAACCTCACCTACTATGTGATGGCCTTGCACTGGCACCCGCTGGTGCTCCTATTCTCCATCACCATCGGACTGATGGGCGTTAATGTGCTGCTGGTCAACAACTACCGTGACATGGAAGATGACCGCGCCGCCGGCAAGAAGACCCAGACCGTCATCTGGGGCCGTCCCGCAACCGCCTTTGCCTACTTCCTGAACGGCTACACCAGCATCGCCGTGCTCACGGCATTCTGGCTCATGATTTTCCTGAACCGGGGCAAAATGCTCCCCCTGTGGACCTTTGCCATTCCCCTGCTGTACCTGGTGATGCACACCGCCACCTGGTACAAGCTCAAGCACCGCGATGGCGCTGCCCTCAACCCGCTGCTGGGTGCTACCGCACGCAACATGCTCATCTTCACATTATTATTTACCATCGTCTTCATTATCTATTCGTAATATCATGGCCCTGATCGACGACATCCGCGCCCTGCGCATCGCTGACTACGACTACCCCCTGCCCGACGAACGCATCGCCAAGCACCCCCTCGCCGAGCGCGAGCAGTGCAAACTGTTGTACTACAATAACGGTGATATCGAGGAAAGGAAATTCTGGGAAGTACCCGCGCTGCTGCCCGAGCGCTCGACACTCATCTATAATAATACGCGCGTGATTAACGCCCGACTCAGGTTCCGCAAGGAGACTGGCTCTACCATCGAAATCTTCTGCCTGGAGCCGGTGCTACCGCGCGACTATGAGCAGATTTTCCAGACCACGGGCCACTGCGTGTGGCAGTGCCTGGTGGGCAACAGCAAGCGCTGGAAACAAGGCGCATTGACTCAGACGGTCACCATCGAGGGCCGTGAGGTCACCCTGGCCGCCACACGTGGCGAGCAACGCGGCAACGCCTGGGAAATCGCCTTTGACTGGGACGGCGGCGGTAGTGAGCGCGAGGATAGCATCACCTTTGCCGACGTGCTCGAGGCCATCGGCGAGATACCAATCCCGCCCTATCTGAACCGCGGCACCGAGGAGAGCGATTCGACCGACTACCAGACCGTCTATAGCCACATCGACGGCAGCGTGGCCGCCCCGACGGCGGGCCTGCACTTCACCGACGAGGTGCTGGCCGAGTGTGACTCCCGCGGCATCCTGCGCCGCGAAATCACCCTGCACGTGGGAGCCGGCACATTCCAGCCCGTCAAGAGCGAGCACATCGGCGACCACCCGATGCACTATGAGTTCATCAGCGTGCCGCGAGATGTCATCCTGGACATCATCAATGCTCCCGGACCGGTCATCGCCGTGGGCACCACCAGCGTGCGCACCCTCGAGAGCCTGTACTACATCGGCCAGATACTCGAGCAGAACCCCGATGCCGACGAAGAGGCACTCACCGTCACCCAGTGGATGCCCTACACTACCCCGTGCGAGATTTCAACAAAAAAGGCGCTGCAGAACATCGTCGACTATCTGGACCGGCACCATGCCGACACCTACATGGGCAGCACCCAGCTGATGATTGCCCCGGGCTTTGAGTACCGCATCGTGAGCGGCATGATCACCAACTTCCACCAGCCGCAGTCCACGCTGCTGCTGTTGGTGGCCGCCTTCGTGGGTCAGGACAAGTGGCGCGGCATGTATGACTATGCCATGGACCACGGCTTTCGCTTCCTGAGCTACGGCGACGCGCAGCTGCTCTTGAAAGCAGCCGACTAATTTGATTTTCCTGTAGGCTGACGCCATCTTTTTTATAGCGGATAAGCCCTGTGTTTGCACCTTCAAAGGTCAAGCATAGGGCTCACTGTTGGGATTATCGTCGTTTTCTTGCGGGGGATTCATCTATGAAATTGGGCGGTTTGTCGCATGATTATGCCCAATAGGGAGATTGAGCGGGTTTGTGGCATATAAATGCATTAAACTTTGCATACATTTTGCCATCTAAAAGACAGAAAGAAATCAACTTGTTGTACATTTAATACGTTACAATTATGAAAACTTCTGTTACACGAATCATGATGAGCTTCGCTCTCATGGGATGCCTGATCTTCAGCGCATCAGACGCCATGGCCCAGGGCCGTAGTCGTTCACAAGGAGGCAGCAGCGCCAGCAGAAGCCAGTCGGCAGCTGTCTCACGTTCACACAACTCAGGGGCACCGACGGTGAGCAGCAATGCAGGCAGCTCGATGAGCCGCCGCAGCGAAGCCACCCCGCAGGTCAACCGCAGCACTTCGAGCTCAAGTCGCAGCACGACGACTCCTCAGGTCAACCGCAGCACGACGAGCTCAAGTCGCAGCACGACGACTCCGCAGGTCAACCGCAGCACGACGAGTGCAAGCCGCAGCACGACGACCCCGCAGGTGACCCGCAGCAACTCAGGTAACACCCGCAGCGGTGGCGCAGGCAGCCACGTTGGAGGTTCCACCACCCGCAGCGGTGACGCAGGCAGCCACGTTGGAGGTTCCACCACCCGTGGCAACGGTGACAAGGGCACGGTAACCGTTCCCTCCACTACCCGCCGCAGCGACAGCAGTGCCGGCAAGGTGGACAAAGTCACCAAGAGCGATCGCACCAGCACCGTGGGCAACCGCACTACCGATGCCCGTCCCAGCGTAACCCCTCCCGCCGGCAACATCAAGCCCGGTAACAATGACAAGGGTGGCAATGGCAAGCCCGGTGGTATCGACAAGGGCGGCAGCGGCAAGCCCGACAACGGCCGAGGTGACAACGGCCGTGGTGATAACGGCAGGCACGGTGGCAATGGCAAGCCCGGCGGTATCGACAAGGGCGGCAACGGCAAGCCCGGTGGCATCGACAAAGGCGGTCACGATAAGGGCCGTCATGGTGACAGGGGCCGCAACGTCAACGGTTACAATCCCAAGAACCGCTACGACTACAGTGGCCACCACTACCGCGACGAGTTCAGCAGGCACCACACGAACCACTCCTGGAGCTGGCATCGTCCCCTGCCCCCTCCCGTACGCTACTATCGCCCTGTGCTTAGAGAATGGTATCGCCCTGTGATTCCTTACGGATGGCACTACTACACCGGTGCTCCCGTCATCGACAGGATCCTGGGTATCAGCTTCGGCTCGCTCTTTAACACTACGATTGACTACCTCTACTACAACGGTTATGAGATTGACGGCTTTGCCGACCATGTCATCTACCTGAGAGATGTAGCACTGATCAACCACCTGTGGGAAGACGTAATGCTCTGCTTCGATAATGCCGACATGCTGGTCAATGCACAGTTCATTTACCACAGCGCATACAACGACACTTACCGCTACGACAGAATCTACAACAGTCTGTGCAGAGTATACGGTCCCCCCATCACCGGCGACAGCCGCGGCGTCAGCTGGTTCGGTGGCAGCGGCAACGGATGGGTTACCCTGTCAACATTCCAGAACCTGGGCCACTACTACATGACACTGTCGATCGGATACTGATACAGTCACAACACAACACACGATAATTCTACCTTCAAGGGGCAGGCGCCAACAGGGCACCTGTCCCTTGACTTGTGGTCCATATTTCCACATAAATGTTCCAAAAATCTGCTACCAAAAATCATAGGGCGCAATTTAACAATTTTTCATTCATATTTTACAAATATTAGTTAGTTTTGTTTGCTTCAAATCCGCAAGAATATGTATCTTTGCGACAAGTTTTTTCATAGGATTAGATTTTTAAGGTTTAAAGTGTGCGAGTTGTTGGGAAACAAGCGCACATTTTTTGTTCAATACCCCCGACAACCGGTTTTTGTTCGTATATTTGCAAGGTAAAACTCAAGACAACTGATGAATATGATGAAAAAAGTATTGTGGATGATGGTTGGCCTGTGCATCGGCATGAGTGCCATGGCACAGCAATCGGGAATCGTGAGGACACTGGAACGCCCGAGCAAGCCCAGCGAGTACCTCGCTGGCGTCAGCATCGATGTACTGGAATACCCCAACGTTATCGTGAGCAAGAAGGGCGGCAAGTTTTCCTTCTCCATTCCCGGCAAGCGCCAAGGAGAATCTTTCACTGTGACCCGAGTACAGAAGAAAGGCTACTCGCTGGTGGACAAGCAGCTGAAAGGCCGCCGGTTTGCCTACTCGTCATCGGTTCCCCTGGAAATCGTCATGGTCTCGGACACCCAACTCGAGAACGACAAGAGACGCATCGAGGACAAGGCCTATGACAAAGCCAAGAAAAACTATGACCAAAAAGTGGTTGCCCTCGAGAAGCAGTTGAAGCAAAAGACCATCAGTGAGCAGGAGTACCGCGCGAAATATGAGGAGCTGAGCTCCAACTACAATAACTATATCCAGCTCATCGACCAGATGGCCGAGCGCTATGCCACGACCGATTACAGCGGCATGGACGAAATGAGCCAGGAGATACAGGCCTGCATCGAGAACGCCGACCTGGAACAGGCCGACGAACTCATCAACCGCAAGGGCAGTTTTGACAAGCGCGAGCAGGAATTGCTCAATAAAATGCAGCTCAAAGAAAAATCAGAGCAGCTTTCCCAACAACTGGAAGAAGACATTGACAAGGAGCTCGAAGACCTTGTCCGTGACTACTATAACAAGTACGCCATCCATGTTTCCAAATATGAGAATGACACAGCAGCCTACTATCTGGATCGCATCGTGCGACTCGACACCACCAATGTGGATATGCTAGAGTTTGCCGCCTTGTTCATCGACCACTACCTCATGGACTATCCACGGGCATTGAGTTATCATCAACGGGCACTGCTACACGCTCAGGAGCAATATGGAGTGGACAGCAAGGAAGCTGGAGTCATCAGCGAGTTCATCGGACTGACCTACGACCATATGGGAGACATGGACAAGTCATTGGAATGGCACCACAAGGCGCTGGACATCTATGAACAAACCGAAGGACTTGACAATCCTGATGCAGCACTGGTCTATACACACATCGGCAGGATTTACACGTCCAAAGACAGTCTAGAAAAAGCATTGGAATACACCTTGAAGGGACTCGACATCAGGAATCGCACCATCCAGGACAAAGATCATCAGGATTTCTCACAGTCCTACAACAATCTGGGCGTCATTTATGCCCAAATGGGCGACTACGAGAAAGCGATGGAATACCACATGAAGGCACTCGAGCTACGCGAGCGAGTGTTTGGCCCAAAACACGATGCCACAGCTCTTTCCTATATCAACATCGCTACGCTTTATTGCAAGCTTGAGGATTTGGACAATGCGCTCATCTATTTCCAAAAAGCCCATGATGCCTATCAAGACGTCTTTGGGCCAGCGCATCCCTACGTCATCAACACCTGGACCTACATGGCGGGAGTTTATCTTGAGCAGCAGGAATCAGGAAAAGCGCTGGAATGCTACCGACAAGCATTGGCGGCTTGTGAACAATACTATGGTGCAGACCATTCCACTACCCAACAATATAGAAAAGCCGTCACTGCGGTAGAAGAGATGCTGAAGCAGCAACAGTCAAATGACTAGGCTTGAACTGAACATACTGGGCTGCGGGAGCGCGACGATGACGCCGCGCCACCAGCCGTCGTGCCAGGTGCTCAACGTGCGCGACAACCTGATGATGATCGATTGCGGTGAGGGTGCCCAACTGGCCGTGCGCAGCATGAATCTCAAGCTGATGCGCCTGAACCACATCTTCATCAGCCATCTGCACGGCGACCACTGCTTCGGGCTGCCGGGACTGGTCTCGACGATGGCACTGTTGAACCGCACGGGCTCGCTGACGATCCACACCTTTAAGGACGGAGCCGAGCTGTTCGGGCAGATGCTGGACTACTTTTGCCGCGAGCGGCCGTTTGATGTGCGCTTCAATATCATCGACACCCACAAGAGCGTCATCTGGGAGGACGATGCCATGACGGTAACGACATTCCCGCTCGTTCACCGCGTGCCGGCCGTGGGCTTCCTGTTCAGGGAGAAGCCCAAGCTGCGCCATATCATCGGCGAGAAAGTGAAAGAACTGGGCGTGCCCCACTACGCCATGAACGCCCTGCGCCAGGGCGAGGATTGGGTCAGCCCCGACGGCATTGTCGTCCCCAACGACCAGCTGACCACCCCTGCCGACGCCGCCATCAGCTACGCCTACTGCAGCGACACCAAGTTCTCCAAGCGCGTCATCAAGAACGTGGAGAGCGTGGACTGGCTCTACCACGAGGCCACCTACGACGACAGCCTGCGCGTCAAGGCCCACAAGCGCTACCACAGCACCGCCCTCGAGGCCGCCACCGTTGCCCGTGAGGCCGGGGTGAAGCACCTCATCCTGGGACACTTCTCCAAGCGCTACCTCGACGAGACGCCGCTGCTGCAAGAGGCTCAAAGCATCTTCCCCGCCACCCGCCTGGCCAACGAGGGGCTCACGATTGACCTGAACGAGCTGTGAGTTGGGAGTTAGAAGTTAGAAGTTAGAAGTTGGGAGTTAGGAGTTGGGAGTTCCTCAGCTTGGGTAGTTTGGTGTGTTGATAAAAAAATTTCAAAGGGATTAAACCTTGGTGAACTGCTGCAGTCCAACCGATGATTTTGGTGCAGGGATGCCCCTGTGAGGACAGGGGACGAGGGTCCAAAACGACAATTATTACACTTTTTAACAGTGCTGCAAAGTAAAAACTTTGAAAATATACTTAAAAACACTGTGCCTCAACCCACTAAAGTCTAAAAATAACCCAACGGGGCGCAAATTAAGTAAATTTTTCTTTATTATTTGAAGAATTTGTATTTCCTTTGCAGTCTCAAAACTAGGGGCATAATCGAAGCATCATCAGGTAAGTGCCTGATTGAGTTGAGATAGCGCCTGGTAGCGTATAAAAAACGTGAATATAAATTTTTATCAAACTTTTAATAATTACGACTATGTCTGAAATTGAAGAAAGAGTAAAACAAATTATCGTTGACAAATTAGGTGTTAGCGAGTCTGAGGTAACTCCCGAGGCAACCTTTAGCCAGGACCTGGGTGCTGATAGTCTTGATACCGTCGAGCTGATCATGGAATTTGAGAAGCAGTTCGACATCAAGATCCCCGATGACAAATCTGAGACCATCCAAAACGTAGGCGACGCCATCAAGTTCATCGAAGAAGCTAAGGCTGCCGAATAAGAAGAACTTTCAGGTGGATTCCATGAATAATCCCCTACCCCGGGGTGCGTCATGGCATCCACCTTTTTATAAACTTCCTACTACCACATGGAATTAAAGAGAGTTGTGGTAACAGGTCTGGGTGCCATCACTCCCATTGGCATGGACGTTGAGACGACGTGGAACAACGCCCTGAAGGGAATGAGCGGAGCTGGACCCATTACCCATTTTGACACGACACTGTTCAAGACCAAGTTCGCTTGCGAAATCAAGGGATTTGATCCGCTGAACTACGTGAGCGACCCCAACGACCGCCGCGAGGTGAAAGACTTCAAGCGCAATGACCTGTACACGCAGTATGCGCTGGCATGCGCCAAGCAAGCCGTTGAGGACGCCAACCTGCTGGCCGACGGTATCGACCGCGACGAGGTGGGCGTGATTTTCGCATCAGGTATCGGTGGATTGCACACCTTTGAGGACCAGGCCGGCGACTACGCCCGTCATGAGGACCGTGGCCCGATGTACAGCCCGTTCTTCATCCCGACGATGATTGCCGATATCGCTGCCGGACAGATTTCCATCAAGTACGGTTTCCGCGGTCCCAACTTTGGTGTTGTTTCGGCTTGTGCCACCTCGACCAACGCCCTGATCGACGCGTTCAACTACGTGCGTCTGGGCAAGGCCAAGGCGATTGTCACCGGCGGTAGCGAGGCCCCGTTGTTCCCCGCTGGCGTAGGTGGCTTCAATGCCATGAAGGCCATCTCGTTGCGCAACGACGACCCCGAGGGAGCTTCGCGCCCCTTCAGCGGCTCGCGCGACGGTTTCGTCATGGGCGAGGGCGGTGTGTGCCTCGTGTTCGAGGAACTCGAGCATGCCCTGGCACGCGGTGCCAAGATTTATGGTGAGGTCATCGGTGGCGGCATGAGTGCCGACGCCTATCACATCACCGCCAGCCATCCCGAGGGCCTGGGCGCCAAGCTCGTGATGCAGCGTGCCATCGAGGACGCCGGCATCAAGCCCGAGGATGTTGACTATGTCAACGCCCATGGCACGTCCACCCCTGTGGGCGACCTGAGCGAGGCACAGGCAGTGAAGGATGTATTCGGTGAGCATGCCTACAAACTCAACGTGAGCAGCACCAAGTCGATGACGGGCCACATGCTGGGCGCCACGGGTGCCATGGAGGCCGTCTTCTGTCTGCTGGCTTGCCGCGACGACATCGTTCCTCCCACCATCAACCATGCCGATGGCGACGAGGACGAGAACATCGACTACAAGATGAACTTCACCTTCAACAAGGCACAGAAGCGAACAGTAAACATTGCACTTTCCAACACGTTTGGCTTCGGCGGACACAATGCCAGCATCATCGTCAAGAAATACCAGAAATAAACGGCTGAAATAAAAGCCAGGGACGATGCCGCTCAGCAACGCCATATCACTCATAAAGCTCCTTTTCGTCAAGGATAAGGAGCTTTATGTTTTTATTCACCGCATCACCGGCTACTATCCGCGCGACATCAGGCTCTACCAGCTGGCGATGATTCACCGTTCCAAGCCCACCAAGATGCCCGACGGACGCTGGGCCAACAACGAGCGCTTGGAATTTCTGGGCGACGCCGTGCTCGACAACGTAGTCGCCGACTTCCTGTTCAAGACCTACCCCACCAAGCATGAGGGATTCCTGACCTCGACGCGCGCCAAGATTGTACAGCGCGAGAGCCTGAACCGCATCGGCAACAGCCTGCACCTCGACAGCCATGTCCAGGCCACGATGCACACCTCGTCACACAACAGCTACATCTGCGGCAATGCCCTTGAGGCGCTCGTGGGCGCCATCTATCTGGACCAGGGCTACAAGCGCTGCCGCAAGTTTATCGTCGAGCGCCTGATCAAAAAGCACTTCGACCTCAACGACCTGGTCAAGACCGAGCAAAATTTCAAGTCGCGCCTCATCGAGTGGACACAAAAGTATCACGTTACCATCGAATTTGAACTGGTGGACAGCTATTCCGACGCCGACAAGAACCCCGTGTTCCGCACCGCCGTTATCCTGGGCGGCATCTATGCCAGCGACGCCGTGGGCTACAGCAAGAAAGAGTCCCACCAGAGTGCCTCCAAGAAGGCTCTGGAACGCCTGCAGCACGACCAGCAGTTCTGCGAGCAGGTACTCACCACAGCACTTAGTTAATGCGAGCTGCGCTCGCGGTCTAGGGTCTAGAGTTTAGGGTTTAGGGAGCATCCGCTTTCGGTTCTTTCGGTTTAGGGTTTAGGGAGCATCCGCTTCCTTTTCTTTTGGCCAGGGCTTAGGGTGGATCCGCTTTCGGTTCTTTTGGTTCGGGTCTAGGGGTTGATCTATAGGATTTTAGCTATTTATTTTGTGTGGTGGTATAGTCGCTAACAAACGTGAATTAGTGTAAAATTTGGTTTCATTCTGCGGGCAGTTCGGCAATAATTTGTAAATTCGCAAATCTTTGCGGTCACCTGAGCCGCCTTTTAACGATTGATTTCTATGAGACCGATAACCAATATATTGCTTGTACTGGCGCTCATTAGCTACGTTTTCCTGCCTTTCTACGACGTCTCGTTGCTGGGCACGGTCACGGGTTTGGGCTTCACGGCAGGCACCATATCCCAATCCCTGTCACTGAATAACGTGCTGCTGGCATTGTTGCCGTTTATCGCCTGTTTTGGCGCCATCGCGCTGAATTGCCTCAAAAAGCGCTGGTGGGTGCTCGGCACTATTGCCCTCATCGTATTGTGGCTGTGGTTCTTCATGCACACCAACAGCCTGCATGACATCAGGCTGCAACACGCTCCCGAAATCACGCCCGACAATGACCTGGGCGAAGGCTTCTCCATCATCGGCTTGGGAATTGGGCACAAGTTATCGTTTGTCCTGACGGGCCTGTCATTGCTGTCGGCCCTGATCTCGCTGCTGCCGTTCAAGTTCAACGAGACCATCGAGAAGGCCGTTGACGACACCTTTGAGGACGGCCGCCGCCACGTACGCGAGGAAATCAAGCGCCTGGAAAACGCCGCCCACAAGTCACACAAGCACAAACAACATTCGTCCCCCACTGTACCACCAGTAGAGGACGATCATATCGTTGAGCCTGTCGAGGACAAGGAAGACCCGACGCGCTTCATGCCTAAAGAGTGAGGCAAGTTTCAAAGAAACTTGAGGTCTAGGGTCTAGAGTCTAGGGTCTAGGGTTTAGAGTTATTCTTCGGCTGCGGGATGGTGCATGTCGATGCGCCTGAAGGTGAGCGGAGTGGTCACGCGCAACGTGTTTTTGCTGGCTCCGTAGAACAGGACGCGGCCTCCCAACACGTCATAGTTTTTCAACACACCATGCACATTCTCGAATACCATGTTGCCCATGTAGATATAATCCTGGTCCAGGTCCACACTGTGCAGCAATACCCACATTCCTGAGAAGGAACCCTGCCACAACAGGCTCCAATCGGGATTCTCTCTTGACCCCATGTTGATCAGCTCGTTATAGTAGCCCGTGAAGGTACTGTCCTGGGTGCTGAAGGTGTAGGACATCTCGATGAAATGGACAGTGTCATCGTACTGATACACCCATTTCCCGTCCATGTATTTGTTGTAATGCTTCTGCAGCTCGACGGTCTCGAGCGTGGTCCAGTCGGTCTCGATGACCTCATGGTCGCCCTCACACGATGCCAACGCCATGATCAGCACAACAGGCAATAATATCCATTTGAAAATCTTTCCCATATCTCTTGACAATACAACGGTTTAGGGCACAAAATTAGCAAAAACATGGCAAAAGTGCCACACAATTAGGAATAATTAGACCCGGTAGCAGAAGAATCGTGCCCATGGAGGCACGATTCTTCGATATCGCGGGATGTATTGTGACGGGATTTAGTTGCCGCCGCCCATGCCACCCACGGGCGTGTTGCCGGTGGTGTTGCCCGACTGCTTGCCGCTGCCGATGAGGTCGTCGTTCTCGATTGACTTCTCGGCCTTCTTGACGCGTGTCGTGAGAGAGCCGAAGCGGTAACTGATGTTGATGCCGAAACGGCGTGCCTGCTGCTCGTAGCGGGTCCAACCCGTCACGTCGCCCTGGGTCACATAGTTCTTCATCGTCATGTACTTGCCGCCGAAGGGCACGATGGCCTGCAACTGGACGGTCAGACGGTCCTCCTTGAGGAAGGAGCGCTGCAGACTGAAGCCGTGGAAGAATACCGTTCCCATGCGGCCATACAGGTCGTTGATGCCGCCGCCCCACATGCCGGCGAAGCCCGACAGCTGCAGTTTCCAGGGCAGGAACTGGGTGACGTTGGCAAAGAAGTTGCCGCTCACGCGGTCATTCTTCAGACCGAGTTCTTTGCTCTTGTAGTAGTTGTAGCCGATGGAGCCGTTGAGCATGAAATTGGTCTTCTGGGTCATCATCCACTGGACGAAAGCCGAGACGGTCGTCGAGTAAGTCTTGAGCGTGTTGTCATAGGTCGATACCTGCACCAGTCCGTCGGCCCACTTCACGGCACCGATGCCGTTGTTGCTGAACTGGAACTGCGGGGTAACGTTGAAAGTCAGCTTGGGACCCACGCGCATATAAGTCAGGCTCACCGAGTGGTAGTGCACGCTGCCCAGGTCGGTATTGCCGAATGAACGGGTCGTCGGCGTCTCGATCACGGCCGGATTCAGGTAGCTGATACCCGGGCGGTTGATGCTGGCGGCATAGGACAGCTTTAGGCTGTTGGCAAAGTTGAACTGGTAACGCAGGCTGGCACTGGGCACAAAGTCGTTGAGGTGGGCCTCGTAGGGATCCTGCTGGCCATCGGGATAGGTGGCGCGCAAGAAGCTGTGCTCGTAGCGCAGGCCGGCACGGGCATCCCACGGCCCGCTGTGGAAGGTGTAGCTCACATAGGCGGCACCCACCTGGGTCACGTGCTTATAGCGCATGTCGGTGATATTGTCGACGCCCAGATAGTCGAGCACGTTGTGGCTGCGGTTCAGGCGGTAGATGTACTTGGCACCGGTCTCCAGGGTGTGCTTCTCGGTCAAGGGACGTTTCCAGTCGAGCTGCACGGTGTGCTCGTTGAAGTTCTCTTTTCCGTCCTGGTCGATGCCGTAGTAGTCAACGGGCATGTTAACGAGGTCGGTATAGCGGGATTTGTCATTGTTCTTGTTGCGGAAGGCCGAGAGCATATAGCTCAGCGTGATGGCCTCGCCCTTGCGGCGGGTGCTGTGCTGGTAGTCCAGACGGGTGTCGAAGTTGTAGCTGTCGGCCTTGGTGTGGTTGCCCATGCCGTAGCTGTAGATGGGTTGTCCGGTGGCGCTCTGCATCAGGTTGTTGTTCACGCCGTTGCCGGCATAATTGTAGGCAAAGCCGCTCAGCGACCACGAGAACAGGTTCAGCGAGTCGGGCTCCCAGCTGGCGCTCACGTCACCAAAGTGAACGGTGACCTTGTCGGTATCAAATTTGGTATCGCCCAGCAACTGCGCCCCGCTTTGCTTATACTCACTCATGCTCGACGAGCGATAGCCCTGCCCGTTGTTGCCATCGTGATGGATGCCATAGTCCACCGACAGCACCACCTTATCGAGCTGGGTCGTCATGTTCAACGATCCGCCAATGGCGCCCTTGTGGTCGGCCCTGGCCGACGCCATGCCCGAAACGCCCTTGATGGTCGAATTGTCGGCCATGACGATGTTCAGAATCATCGTCGTGCCCTCGGCGTCATATTTCGCGCCCGGCTCGGTAATCACCTCGATGCGCTTCACGGCGCTTGCAGGCATCGCCTTGAGGATGTCCTTGGCATTGCGCGAGAGCGACGGGTCGGGATGGCCGTTGCGGAAGATTTTGAAATTCTGCTGGCCGTTCACGCGGATTTCGTCGCTGGCATCGACGCTCACCATGGGCACCTTGCGTAGCATCGTCAACACGTTGTTGGTCTTGCTGTCGGCATCATCGGCCACACTGTAGCCGATACGGTCCACCTCCTGCTTGATGAGTTGGCGTTGGGCGGTAACCGTCACATCCTTCAACTGGATGTTGTCAAACACGCTCAGCAGCGAGTCGTTGACCCAATCGTCATCATCGGTGGCAGCCACAGGGACCTCACGCGTAAGCTTCAGCGAGGTCGAATAGCCCATCTGGCTGTAAGTGCCGTCAAGGGTATTGCCGTCGATGGTCGCCTTGTAGCTGGCGCCAATCTCGGGAATGTCGACGTTGAGTTTGCCGTCCTTGATTGATGCCTTGGCCTTGATGTCATAGGCCTTCTGCTCGGGCGAATCGAGCGTAGCGGTAATCTCATCGCCCTGCTGTTGCAGGTTCAGCACAACGGGGATGGTGTAAGGACCTGCCGTGATACTTCCTTTCCAAGCGCCGTTCAGGTCCTGTGCCACTGCGGCGAGGCACGTCATGACGACCACGGCGATAATCAAAAATCTGTTCAAAAATTGACGTTTCATATCCTTTTTCTGGGTTTAATTATTTTCGTTTCTATCTCTTAGACGCACAGCACCCTCAAAAAGCTTCAAAAAAAACAATATTTTTTTCATCCGTGCTCCCACAACAGGAACGCGGACGCCGCTCTAAACTCTAAACAGTGAGCACAGCGAACGCATTATTGACCACCCTTGCCGCCACCGCTTGATGAGCCACCGCCGGAGTTGCCGCCACCCACGAGGTCGTCGTTCTGAATGGAGTTATTGGCTCTCTTCACCGATGCCTTGAGCGAGCCGAAGCGGAAACTGACCGAGATGTCGAAGCTGCGCTGTAGATATCTGCCGCTCGACCAGCCGGTCACATCACCCTGGTCGATGCTTTGCGAGTACTTGCTGTACTTTTTGAATGGGTTACTTGCCGAGAGCTGAACCGTTAGGCGTTCTTCGCTCAGGAACGAACGCTGCAAGCCAAAGCCATGGGAGAACGACGTGCTCGAGCGGTGCCCATACACGTCATAAGTGCCTCCGCCCCACATGCCTGCATAGCCTGTGAATTCCAGGCTCCACGGCAAATACTGGGTCACGTTAACATAAAGGCTACGGCTGAAACCATCATTCTTCAGATTCAACTCTTTGCTCTTGAAGTAGTTGTAGCCAACCGAGCCATTGAACATGATATTGGTCTTCTCGTGCGCCATCCACTGCACATAGGCCGACAAATAGCCTGAACGCCTCTTCAGTGTGTTGGCAAAGGTGGAAACCTGAACCAGACCATCGGCCCACTTGACTGAGCCGATTCCGTTATTGCTGAAAGAAAACTGCGGTGTGACATTGAAAGTAAATTTCGATCCCACATGCATAAAGGTCATGCTCATCGAGTGATGATGCACGCTCCCCAGGTCGGTATTGCCAAAGGAACGGCTCGTCGGGCTCTCGACCACGGCGGGATTCAAGTAACTGATACCCGGGCGGTTGATGCTGGCAGCATAGGAGAACTTGAGACTATTTGCATCATCGATCTTATAACGCACGTTGGCACTGGGCACAACGTCATCGAATTGCGCATCAAAGGCCTCCTGTGTACCGTCGGGATAGGAGGCACGCATGTAACTGTGCTCATAACGCAGACCGGCACGCACCGACCACGGGCCACTGGCAAAGGTATATCTCACATAGGCTGCACCCACCTGGGTCACGTGCTTGAAACGCATGTCCATGTCATCCTCGATGCCCAGATAGTCAATCATGCTGTGGCTGCGGCTCATGCGATAGATGTATTTGACTCCGGTTTCGATGGTATGCTTCTTCTGGGCAAAAGGACGCGTCCAGTCGAGCTGGACAGTGTGCTCGTCAAAGTCCTGCTTGTCGTTCAGATCCACACCATTATAAGGCACTGGCATATTGAAAGGCTCGGTATACAACGATTTGTCCTTGCTCTTGCTGTGCTGAGCGCTGAGCATGTAACTCAGCGTGATGGTCTCGCCCTTGAGACGCGTGCTGCGCTGATAGTCCAAGCGGGTGCTCATGCTATAGCCCTCATAGCGGTCATGATTGTCAATGCCATAGCTATAGATGGTCTGCCCAGCGGCGTCACGCATCAAATTAGTGGAGAAGGCTTTATCGCCAAAGTCATAGAGATGACCGCCCAACGACATGGACACGAGGTTCAGTGTGTCGGGCTCCCAGCTAGCGTTCAGGTAGCCGTATTGAGACGTCATCTTGTCCGTCTTATCGGTGCCATCACTCACCAGCTCAGCACCACTCTCCTTGTAATGGTTCAAGGACGAGCTGGTGCTCTCATCGTCATGCCCAATGCCGTGATAAATGCCATAATCCACCGACATCACCACCTTGTCGAGCTGCGTAGTCAGGTCAATCGAACCTCCCAGATAACCCAGATTGTCTGCATTGGCACTTGCCATGCCCGAGACACCCTTCAGGGTCGAGTTGTCGGCCATGACAATATTCAAGATGACGGTCGTTCCCTCGGCATCATACTTGGCACCCGGCTCGGTGATGACCTCGATGCGCTTCACACTGCTGGCAGGCATCGCCTTGAGAATATCCTTGGGATTGTTGGTGAGCGACGGGTCAGGATGGCCGTTGCGGAAAATCTTGAAACTGGTCTGGCCGTTAACCCGTATCTCGTCGTTGGCATCGACGGTCACCAGGGGCACCTTGCGCAGCATTTTCATGACGGTATTGGTCTTGCTGTCGGGGTCGGCCTCGATATTGTAGCCGATGCGGTCCACCTCCTGTTTGATGAGCTGCTTCTGAGCCGTAACCTCCACATCCTTGAGCTGGATGTTGTCAAACACCTTCAGCAGCGAGTCATTGACCCAATCGTCGTCATCGCCACTGGCGGGAGCGGCCTGACGCGACACCGAGGTCGTGTCACTCTTCTGCTTAGTTGAGCAACTCAACGTATCGCCTTGGATGGCTGTGCTATTGTTCTGTGCAACAGCCGCCATGCCACACATCAACGCGGCGATGGCACATAATAGCTTTGATATCAAATAAGGTTTCATGATAGTTGTCGGGTTACGCAAAAGGCTTCGTTATCTCTTCTTGATTTATTGTTCTCTTTTTGTCAGTTGGCGAACATCATCCTCGAGAGCTGCCGCTCGCTGGTAGACTGACGTTTTATCATATGTTACCCAGTATACAAACACAAAGACCGCGAAGATTATGGCAGCAAACAATATCCTCAAAATGCCGCTTGCACCAAAAATAATATCCACTAAAATATAGAGGAAAAAGAAAAGAAACGACACTATGCTGGCAAAGCGCCCACGTTTCCTGTGGCGCAAAACCCCTTCGAGCTGTTCCTGTCGGGTCGCATTCTTGAACTTACCTACCCAGAGCAGGTCGATTGCCGATATAAACATTTGCACAAGTGCAATGACCGCAAAAAGAATCATCTTGCAGCCCAGCTGAACGCCAATGGGGCGATTACAAAGTGACATCCACAAGCAAGAAGTAATCAACGCAAGAGCCATTACCACACTCCATCTTGAAGTTTTCACAATCTTGGCAAGTGCCTGGTCAATACGCTCGTTCAACTCTTGCCTGGTATCGATAGATTCCTGATCATCACTGATTTCAATATTCATTTTCTCCTGTTCCATAACCTCTGAGATTAATCGTCTTTACTACTTTAAACGTGCCGGGGCATCAATTTACTATACGCCAGCCCCACTTTTTTTATCTTCCTGCTTGACGAGCTTCCGCAACCGATTGATTTCTTTATTACCGAACCCGCCAAACATCCAGCCGACCAAGGAAACGATGGCTATAGCAGCGGCGGCTTTTCCAATCAGCAGGTAATTGTGTTCCAAGCCTAAACGGATGGCCTGAATGACCGCGAAAATAAGAATAGCGGTCAAACTCGAGTATGTTGCCTTATCATATTGGCGCAATAATTCCTTGGCATCGTCAATCGACTCAACTGATCTTATATAAATATAATTGATGATAATGATCACCGTTAACAACAGCATCACTAATATCGTGGTGAGATCCTCAATGACTGTGCCATTAATCAGCTTCCAAACCAGCTCCACAACGAACATCCCCAAAGCAAAGCCGCAAATCCATCGGCTTAAGTCTAACCTTGAGTGACAATCATCCTTGATGCGCTTCACCAACTCCTGCCGCCCGTCCTCTATGACAGCCTGATTATCGGCTGTACCGCTCCTGTCGATATTCATTTGTTCTTGCTCCATATTTCACATGATTGAATTGTTATTTGACTGTTTTATACCTCAGACACACATCGGCGTTGGGAAACTACATGATGGAATGTCTTTCTTGCTCTATGAGCTCACGCATTCGCTCGATTTTTTCGTTCTTGGGAATTCCTCTTCCCGTCAAACAACTGACAATAGAAAAGAGCATCAATGCCAATCCAATAACACCAAAAATTGCTCCAATCCAATCCTCATCCGACCTGAAGACAATCAAAATGGCCACAAACAACAGGATAACACCCATCACACCCACAAGGCCCATATCCATCTTACGGCACTTATCATAATAAGCGCACAGTTCTTGGGCACTCTCGCAATTGGTTATTGAGAGCCAATGCTTTTCATACCGTTTGCCCAAAATGCGGAGAATAGGCATACACAACGCTATGGTCAAAATAAAGATAGACTTGAAACACCATCCTTGCAGACTGTAAGCGTCGTAGAATACCATAAGCAAGAAAATAAGGATAGTGAGATCAAATAATATATCAAACCTCTTGAATTTTTTGGGCACGAATCGACTCTGTTCGATTTCTTCCTTGAAACTCGACATCAGTTCGTCCAGTTCGTTATTTACTGTTTCAGTTTCCATAACACGCACTATAGTTTTATACCTTATTGTTTAATTAACCCTTTATTAAGTGACTCTGCAAATATAAAGCCATATCCACCCACCGACAACCGATTTCCGGCACAAAAATGCAGATTAGACGTTTTTTTTGCCCACGTCTGTCAAATATTTTTACACTTCGGGTCCTGCTCGTTTTGCTCAATGTTCAACACGGGCAGGATGGAGTAACTCTGCACCTGGATATTTGTCATTCTTTTGTTCATTAGACGCACCACTGAACAATCAAAAAGTTACAGAAAACTTCAACTTTTTTCAATTTACAATCGCCATTTTATGGCAGAATTCTTTATTGGCGGATTTAAACTGTTGATTCTTATTAAATTACGTTATTCAATCTTCGCGATATTCCAGGATATCGCCGGGCTGGCAACCCAGCTCACGGCAGATACTCTCGAGCGTTGTGAAGCGGATGGCTTTGGCCTTGCCAGTCTTTAGGATGGAGAGGTTGGCAGGCGTTAGTCCCACGCGCTCGGCGAGTTCGCCCAGACCAATCTTGCGCTTGGCCATTTCCACATCAAGATTTACTATGATTTTACCCATGTTCAAATTTTTTAAATGGTTAGGTCAAGTTCTTCTTTCTGCTTCAGCCCTATAGCGAAAATCTCGGCCATGATAAGAATCAGGCATGCGCTAAACAAACCGGTGCCTGATGTAGCATAATACAGGCTTGAATGACCGACAGTGTAATTTGCCACGGATAGTAATTCAGATTGATGATAATCATTTATCAAGTTAGCGGCAATAGAATAAACCGAAAGTATTAACATGCACACTGCAACATAATTCAGCAATTTCACATTTTTCCAATCAAAAATGATTCCCTTGTTCACATTAATAATCACCTTTATGAATTTAACAAAGGAAACGATGATCAGGTAAAACAGACAAATATCCATTGCCCAAATCAATATAAACTTAAGGAAACCAGGAAATTGCGAAAACGGCCCTTTAACAATTTGCGGTTGCCTTACTCGTTGTGACAATTTAACCCGCACTTCAGTAGGCCAGATTTTCACATCTTTTCCCCATCGGTCCTTCATTATCACGCAGCTCTCGTCACTTATCTCATTAGGAGACAGGCGGACAATTGAGGTGTAAGCATACTTAGAGATATTGTCAGGGACTGTAGCGAATGCGCTAATAAACTGAATAATCTCCAATGAGATAATTATTACACATAATATGTTAAGTTTAGTTTTCATAATTATTATTGATTAAGAGATTAATATTTTTCGTTTAATTTTAATTATTTATCGTTTTTCGATATACAAAAGTAAAAACGGTTTTGGTACCGTGCAAGAAATTTCGATAAAATTTTATCGAAAAACGATAAATTTAACCTTTGTTTGCATTTCAAGAGAATAATCACCTGGTTTCTCATTATATAAAAAACCCACGACTACCAGAGAGAATATCCTCTGGTTGTTGGCATTATTTTTGCAGTGACTATGATATGTGTTTTACTATTTAAATTGATTTAAGGATATGATACTGACGACAACCCCTCAAGTAGAGGGTTACACAATTAGAGAGTACAAGGGCGTAGTGACTGGCGAGACGATTATCGGCGCCAACTTCATGAAGGATATCTTTGCCGGCATCCGCGACATCGTGGGCGGCCGTTCGTCCAGCTACGAGAAAGTGCTGCGCCAGGCCAAGGACACGTCGATGCAAGAAATGATGGAGCGAGCACACGCTATGGGCGCCAACGCCATCGTGGGCATCGACATCGACTACGAAACCATCGGCGAAAGCAACTCCATGCTCATGGTCGCCACCAGCGGCACCGCCGTGGTCATCTAAAACTAGAAACTACGAATTTCGCGAATTAAACTAAGGGCAACCGCGCTCTTGGCGTCACGCCAAGGCGCGGTTTAGTTTCTAGTCCCTAGTTTCTAGTTGGCATCCGCATCCTTGGGCCTTACGCGAAGACGCTAAGTTATTTAAAGGTCGGCGAACTTCAGGTCGGCGGATTAAACGGATTAAACGAAGGGCATCCGCATTCCATTTTGTTTTGGAGTGCGGATGCCACATATGAGGATAATGCGAGTAATTCGTAGTTTACTTAGTGATTTCGATGATGGTTGTGGCGGTGACGTCGGGGATGGTGACGGGGATGGTCAATGTACCACTTTTCTTGTCATAGCTCATGCCCTTGGCCTTCTTGCCGTTGATTTTCACCTTGCTGGGCTTGAAGGTGGCGGGGATGACCAGGCGATAGGCCTTGTTGGGAGTGTCACCGTCGATGTTGCCTATACCTTGGATGGTGATGTAATTGGTTCGACCTTGGGGCGTGGCGGTGAACTGAATCAGGCGGTGCTTGTCTCTGGCCAGAGTGCCCGTCGAGTGCAGGTCGTCGTCAAAGAGGATGTAGGTCGAGGGATTGTCACTAGAATAGTAAACTATATCCAATCTGTCAGGATCATAGTCTCCCACGTTCTGCATCTCGTAGTTGGCCTGCGGGATAAAGGCACCTGCACGGGCGAACAGCGGCAGCACCTCGATGGGGGCATCGTAGTTGATGGTCGTGTGGCCCTGATAGGACTTCTCGGGATGGTTAATGTCCACCCAGGTGCCCTCGGGGAAGGTGATCTCGCGGCTGACAGCTCCCTGCTGCATCACGGGTGCCACCATCACGTCACGGCCCCACAGGTACTGGTCGTTGATGTGATCATAGCGGGCGAAGTTCATGTCGTCCTCATACATGCCCAAGGGGCGCACCATGGGCAGGCCATTCCAGGCGTTGTCATAGGCCAGCGTGTAGTTATAGGGCAACCACCTGTAGCGGTCCTTGATGATGCGTAGCGTGAGGTCGCCAAATTCCTTGTAATTATAGGGCTCGGCCTGGTAGGTCGAGTGGGTGCGCAGCATGGGTGAGAACAGGCCCAGCTGCAGCCATCGGATGTAGAGCTCGCCATCACGCTTATTAGCGGGATCGACGGCAAAGCCGCCCACGTCGTGAGACATGTAACCCAGTCCGCTCAAGCCCGTGTTGAGCATGATGTTGACCTGGGGCTGCATGCCGCCCCACGAGCGGGACACGTCGGTGGACCAGGGGAAGACCGAATAGCGCTGCAGGCCAGCCGTGCCGGCGCGCATCATGACCATCGGGCGACGGTCGGGGTACTCCTCCTTGAACATGTCATAGATGATGCGGCTCCACTCGTTGCCGTAGTAGTTGTGGTACTGCTCGGCAGTGAGGCCGTTGAAGTGGCGTATTTCTAGCGGATGCTTCTCGGGCTCGCCCAGGTCACCCCACCAGCCTGTCACGCCCTCGTCGGTGAGCTGTTTGTAGCGGTTGCGCAGCCACAGGCGCGTGGCAGGATTTGACACGTCGAACATGCCGCCCTGCCCCACCCAGATGGTTACCGTTTGGGTGGTGTCGGTGCCGTCGGTCTTACAGAACAAGCCCTGGGGGTCCAGCAGGCGGTAGTTGTCGATGGCGCGGCCGTTGGTGAGCACATAGGGCTGTGAGATGGTCACCACGTTGACGCCCTTCTCCTTGAAGTCGCGCAGCATCTTGCGATGGTCGGGCCATTGCTGCTTGTCCCACTCCAGACGTCCCATATCCTCCTCCTTGCCATACCAGTACAGGTCAAAGACGATGCCGTCGAGCGGATAGCCTTCGCGCTTGAGGGTATCGACCACGCCCTCGCTCTCGCGCTGGTCGTGGTAGCCATATTTGGAGGTGATATAACCCAGCGTCCACAGCGGCGGCAGTTCCTGACGGCCCGTGAGCCAGGTAAAATTCTTGACCACGTTCTCGACCCTGCCGTTACCGTCGATGATGTAATACGAGATGGGTTGCGGAGAGGTAGAAGAATAACTCAGCTCCTGGTCTCCCACGATGAGCGACGACTTGCAGAAGTCGTCAAACAGCACACCGTAGCCCTTGGACGAAATCACAAACGGCATGGTGATACCCATGAGCTTGGTGCGCTTCTCGCCCATCTGGTAGCCATAGTTCTGGGTATTGTAGTTGACCAGCGTGTCACCAGCGAGGTTAAACGAGTAACCGCGCTCTCCTGCACCATAGAATGACTCGCCTGGTTCATGTGCCAGCACAACCTTTGTCGAATCGCGTCCAGGGATTCTGTCAAGCAGATAAGGAGTGTCACCGTGACTTACAATTATCAGGTTCATCATTTTTTTCACACTCAAACCGTTCTCGGTGACTATTGCGCTTGAATGGTCGTCTTCCAGAATCTTCACTTTGGGAATACGACCATTCAAAGCCTTATCACAGGCCACGGTCTGCAACCGGGTACCGTTCCACCCCTCAGGCACCACATCCACCCGCACGATATCGTCGGTCACGGCTGTGAAAGTGATGGCATAGTGAAGTCTCTCGTCATTAATGGTCAAAGTCGCCTGTTGGGCAATGGCTGTCATTGCCAGCATCGCCACGGCAAACGCAGTTATCGTCCTGTAAAGTTTCATCTTTCTAGCATTTTAATTGTGAATCATTGAGGCAAAGGTAAGAGAAATCTTGAACAAAACGATGATAATCGGTGCAAAAAAACAGAGATGGCGACCAGTTGTTGCCCAAAACGAAAAACGAAGGGCCCGCCAAGGTCGTATTGGCAAGCCCTCCAAGCAGGGGGATAAACATGAGATGTGTGTTGATCGGTCGTGCGGGGTAAATCAGTTATTCAATACTATTTGTAACCTTGAGGGCGTCCTTCCCGACTCACTTTTTATACAACTTGAGACCCAAAATCTCCCAGAAGTCCTCGGGAAGGGAAATGTTCTCGAGTCTGATGGCCCTGATGAACAACCGTGCCACCTCCCGCACGCTGTAGCCGGCATTGCCGCAACCCACGCGGGTGACCAGGAAACGCTTGTGGGGGCGCAGGGCAGCATACTCGATGAAGCGCTGTACCGCCTCGTTAAATAGATCGAAATCGCCAGTGGTGGGGATGGCGTAACTCTTGCCCTGTATGCCCTCGCCCTGGCCGACGATGGCGCCGAAGTGCTTCACGGCATAGGCCGCGGCACCGCCCGTATGGGTTCCCTCGGGATTGCTGCCAAAGACGAAGACCTCGTCGTCGGCCAGCTGGTCGATCCAGTCGGGCGTGATGCGGTCGGCATAATAGGCACGGGCATTGGCGCGGTGCATGGCCATTTTCATCTCACGGCTCTCGTTAGCGTTAAAGTCACGGTTCATGCGCTCATAGTAGGCGCGCTTGGACGAACTGTCACGGTGCCAGCTGTTGGACGCACCCAGATCATCGTGGTCAAACGCCATGACATGATCGATGGACAGCTTCATGGTCACCTCTACCACATCGTGGCAAGAACCCATGTAGGAGAACGTCCAGCCCTCCTCCTTAAGCTGCTCGATGAGTTTGCGCAGGGCCTCGCCTGACCACTTGCGGGAGGCATTCTCCAATCCGTCGGTGATGACGGTCACCACTCCGGTAGCGTTCTCGTCGTCCTTGATGCGCTCGTGCAGGGCGGTCAGCGACTCGACCATCGCGTCGAACAAAGGGGTGCAGCCAGTGGGACAGTAATCATGGAAATCACTCACGCTGCCGATAGGCATAGCATCGATGTGGGTGCGGATGGGAGGCACATTGCCTTGACGTTCATCAAAGCAGACCAGGGTGAGGAAATGCTGCTGCTTGTCGGCAAAGTCCTCCTGCGCTTTCCTGATGGTGCCGATGGTCTCGTTGATACCACCGACGGTAACGCCTACCAGTCCACCCATCGAACCGCTCTCGTCCACGATGATGAGGTTATAAATGTGTGCTTTGTTGGGGTCAACGGCCTGGCCGCTCTCTTTCTTGATGTTTTTAAATGGATTGTTCATACTCATTGCTGTTTTAAACTGTTAATACTCGACTATCTAATACTATATGAAAATGTATTTTTTACACATTGAAAAATTGACTATCAGCTACCGGTGCAAATTAATGCGTGATTTTTACACATTGACATTTGCCGTCTATGTTCTACCCCTCCCTCTGTCACCAGGAAGGAAAGGGACTGATTCAGTCACTTGCCGTCAGATCAGAATTCCAGGCGCATGCCTATCTTCTTGGCCTTCTGGTAAGCGTCCTCGTCAAAGGTGTATAACTTGGGGGAACGATAGCGATTTCCTGTCATCTTTTTGCCCGTTTCCTTGACATACCCGAGTTTCAACATCTTCTTGGGGAAATTACGTCTGTCACTCAATTTGGTATCATCGTCGGGAGGGTCAAGAATAGCTTTATATATATTGTGCAGCTGTGGCATTGTGAACTCCTTGTCGAGCAAGTGGAAACCGATGGGCTCGAAATGGATGCGCTGGCGTAATCGCTCCAGGGCCGTCTCGATTATGGTCTTGTGGTCAAAGGCCAGCGCCGGCAATTCCTTGACCGGAAACCACTTGGCTTCCTGAGCATCGTCACCGCCCCTGACATGGTATTTGCTCTTGACCACCAGGGCAAAGAAGGCTATTGTAATCACACGCTCGCGCGGATCGCGGTCATGGTTAGAGAAGACTCCCAACTCGTCCATGTAGATATCATCGACATCGGCCTCCTCGCGCAATTCGCGATAAGCGCAATCGTGAGCGCTCTTGTCTTCGGGACGCATAAAACCGCCCGGCAAGGCCCACATATTCTTGTAAGGCTCCAAACCGCGCCTGATGAGCAGCACGTTCAATTCCTTACCATCAAAGCCCAAGACCACCGAATCGGTTGTCACGGCCGGATGCCAGTAGGGCGATTCCCATAGCTTGGTTTTCTTGTTATATTTCATCGTCAAGAAGTCTTTGTGTATTTTTTACACTGCAAAAATAATGCCATCTTTTTAAACGGCCAAATTTATTTGCGTAAATTTTACACTTTTGCTAAAATATGACTGAAAAGCATAGTTTTCGGGCCATTTAAGGCATCCTGCCCATCATGCAACAGCAGACACTGTCAACATCATGTCAATAGTTTGTAGATAATGGTCAGGGAACAGGTATAGCTTATTCCAAGCATTTATTGTAATTTTGCCCTCACGATTTTCAAACAACCCCGACAACGATGAAAACCAACTAACGACACAATATAATAGTTGCGGTCATGGTTTAACCGTTGCTGATGTCGTTTGAAAATACTTAGTGTCTTAGCGACCTCGCGTGAGACACACCGGACAGACAACAAATAATACTGATATAATGGAAGAATTTGAAGTAGGCAAACAGGCGCGCCGTCGCACGCGCCCAACCCATGAGCCCGAAATCATAGGCGAATTCGGCAAGCTGCCGCCCCAGGACACCTCGCTCGAGGATGCCGTGCTGGGCGCGATTATGCTTGAGAAAGACGCCTATAACAACGTGTGCGAAATCCTCAAGCCCGAGGCATTCTATAACCCTGCGAACCAAAAGATTTACGAGGCCATCCAGACGCTGTCGGCTAACGGCAAGCCCATCGATATGCTTACCGTGACCGACCAGTTGCGCACCAACAAGGTGCTCGACGAGGTGGGCGGAGCCATCCGCATCAGTGAATTGACAGGCATGGTGTCGAGCGCCGCCAACGTCGAGTTCCACGCCCGCATCGTAGCGCAGAAGTATCTGGCCCGCGAACTCATCAGCTACAGCAGCCAGGTGCAGCAGCTCGCCTTTGACGAGTCGATCGACGTGTATGACCTGATGCAGGAAGCCGAGGGCAAACTGTTTGAGATTTCCAAGAACACCCTCAAGCGCGACGTTATCCCCATCGAGAATGCCGTACAGGACGCCATCAAGAAAATCGAGTGGGCCGCCAACCGTCCCGAGGGCCTCAGCGGCCTGGAGTCGGGCTACCACAAACTTGACCGTCTGACCAGCGGCTGGCAGAACAGCGACCTGATCATCATCGCCGCCCGTCCCGCCATGGGTAAAACGGCGTTTGTCCTGTCGATGGCCAAGAACATGGCTGTTGACTACAACCATCCCGTTGCCGTGTTCTCGCTCGAGATGTCGAGCCTGCAGCTCGTGAACCGCCTCATCAGCAACGTGTGCTCGCTTGAGGGTGAGAAAATCAAGAGCGGCCAGCTCACCCAGCCCGAGTGGGAAAACCTGATGACGCGCACACGCAGCCTGAGCACCGCTCCCCTTTATATCGACGACACGCCCTCGCTGTCCATCTTTGAGCTCCGTACCAAGGCCCGCCGCCTGGTGCGCGAACATGGCGTGAAAATCATCATCATCGACTACCTGCAGCTGATGAACGCCACCGGCATGAAGTTCGGCAGCCGCGAGCAGGAGGTGAGCACCATCTCGCGTAACCTCAAGCAGCTGGCCAAGGAGCTCGACATCCCCATCATCGCCCTGTCGCAGCTCAACCGTAGCGTCGAGACCCGTGCCGCCGACGACAAGCTGGGCAAGCGCCCGCAGCTGAGCGACCTGCGCGAGTCGGGCGCCATCGAGCAGGATGCCGACATCGTGTGCTTCATTCACCGCCCCGAGTACTACACCCACTCCAGCGAGGATGCCCAGGGCAACGACATCCGCGGCCTGGCCGAGTTCATCGTTGCCAAGCACCGCAGCGGTGCCACCGATACCATCAACCTGCACTTCGTGAGCAAGTATGCCCGCTTCGAGAACCAGGGCGAGCAGGACCTCGTGAGCAGTGAGAACACCTACGAATCCAAGATGAATCAGGGACCCGCCTCGCCTGCCGGCGACACCGGCCCCATGGGCAACGGCTTCACTCCCCCACCCCCCAATGTCGACTTCCTGCAAGATTCCGGAGACAGCAACACACCCTTCTAATCCGCTGAAATCTCTAGAGAAACGAGAATATCCATAGCATCTAGAGGGCGTTATCAAGAGTTTTTACTATTTTTGCGGGTTGGAATCTAATTGGCTAAACCGATTAACCTAGATAATATTTATTAGTAACAATGAAGAAAATGTTATTAGCTATGGCCATAATGATGGCTGCTGTGCCTGGTGTGCAGGCACAAGTGACGCACGGCGTGAACCGTGCCGACATGGACCTGAGCGTGAAGCCGGGTGAAGATTTCTATGAGTATGCCGGTGGTGGCTGGATGAAGGCCAACCCGCTGAGCAAGCATCCCGAGTATGCCAGCTATGGCGTGTTTAACGTGCTGGCCGAGGAGAACGAGAACCGCCTGCGCGACATGTTCCTGGAACTGGGCAAGACCGATCACAAGTTCGGTACCGTTGACCAGAAAGTTGCCGACCTCTACAAGATGGCCATGGACAGTGACCGTCTGAACCGTGAGGGTGTAAAGCCCCTGCTGGCCGACCTGGCCAAGATCAAGGCTTTCAAGAAGAAAGACCTGACCAGCTTCATCGCCGATCAGCACCTGACGCTGAGCAACCCGTTCTTTGGCGTTGGTGTGGAGACCGACCTCAAGAACAGTGACATGAACGTGATGTGGCTGAGCGCCGGCACCAGCGGTCTGCCCGACAGAGACTATTACCTGAACACCGATGCCGACAGCAAGAAAATCCAGCAGGCCTATAAGGACTACCTGGTGAAGATGTTTATGCTCGCCGGTTACAGCAAGAAGGAAGCCAACCGCGCCTGCAAGACCATCTATGACATCGAGTACAAGTTTGCCCAGGCCAAGATGGACCGTGCCGAGGCCCGTGACTACAACAAGCTGTACAACATCCGCACGTTGGAGCAGCTGCAGAAGGACTATCCCGCCATCGACTGGAAGGAGTACTTCAAGCTGATGGGCACTCCCACCGTGGAATGGGTCATCCTGACCGAACCCAAGGTGATGGCCGTTGCCAACGAACTGATGACCAAGCTCAACGAGCAGCAGATGCGTGACTACATGGCCGGTCTGCTCATCAAGGGTTCGGCCAACTACCTGAGCGATGACTTCGGCGAGACCTCGTTTGACTTCTACGGCCGCATGCTGAGCGGACAGAAGGAGCGCAAGCCCCGCTGGAAACGCGCCCTGGGCTTCCCCAACTCGCTGCTGGGCGAGGCCGTTGGCGAGGTTTACGTGAACAAGTACTTTGCACACGGCAGCAAGGAGAAGATGCTCAAACTCATCGGTGAACTGCGCAAATCGCTGGCCGCCCACATCGCCGGCCTGACCTGGATGAGCGAGCAGACCAAGATCAACGCCCTGGTGAAGCTCAACGCCTTTACCGTAAAAATCGGTTACCCCGACAAGTGGCGCGACTACAGTGGCTTGCAGGTTGACCCCAGCAAGAGCCTGTATGACAACATCAAGGCCGCCAGCCTGTATGAGACCCGCCGCAACCTGGACAAGATGGGCAAGCCCGTTGACCGTGACGAATGGGGCATGACACCGCAGACGGTGAACGCCTACTACAACCCCACGACCAACGAGATCTGCTTCCCCGCCGCCATCCTGCAACCTCCCTTCTTTGATGTGGAGGCCGATGACGCCACCAACTTTGGTGCCATCGGCGTGGTTATTGGCCACGAGATGACCCACGGCTTTGACGACCAGGGCCGCATGTTCGACCAGTATGGCAACATGGTTGACTGGTGGACCGACGAAGACAGCGAGAAGTTCCAGGCTGCTGCCGAGAAGCTGGCTGCCCAGTTCGACGAGATCGTGGTTGTTAAGGACCAGCATGCCAACGGTCACCTGACCCTGGGCGAGAACATCGCCGACCAGGGTGGCCTGCGCATCGCCTACGACGCCTTCAAGACCACACAGCAGTTCCGCGACGGCAAGAAGATTGACGGCTTCACCCCCGCCCAGCGCTTCTACCTGAGCTATGGCCGCATTTGGGCCGACAACATGACCGAGGAAGCCATCTTCCAGCAGACCAAGAGCGACCCCCACAGCATCGGCCGCTACCGCGTGAACGCCACGCTGAGGAACATCGACACCTTCTTTGACGCCTTCGGCATCAAGGCCGGTGAAAAGATGTGGCTCGATCCCGCCGACCGCGCTATTATCTGGTAATCCAACAATTACACCAATAACAATAAAGAGTCCACAAACATGTGGGCTCTTTATTGTTATACTATAGCAGTAGCGGTTACAGTTTCAGGCCAAACAGTGCGGCGGCATTGCGGTCGGTGGCCGTGCTGACGGCCTCGGGGGTAACGCCTAATGATTTGGCGATAAAGTCGTTGATATGGGGGATGTAGGCGCTCTCGTTGCGCTTGCCACGGTGCGGCACTGGCGTCAGATAGGGGGCATCGGTTTCCAGCAGCAGGCGGTCCAGACCGATGACGGGCAGCAACTGGGGTACGGTACTCTTCTTGAACGTGACCACTCCGTTCACGCCGAAGTAAAAATCGCCCCGACGGCGAACGCGCTCAACGTCGGCCGGCGTCTCGGCAAAGCAATGGAAGACGCCTTGCGGTACGGGACAATCCAGATGGTCGATGACGTCGAGGATGTCGTCAAGGGCCTCGCGGCAATGCATGATGAACGGAATGCCCAACTCATGGCACCAGTGCAACTGGATGTCGAGAGCATGTTTTTGCTGCTCACGCCAGGTCTTGTCCCAATACAGGTCGATGCCGATTTCGCCAACCGCCACAACGGGATAGCGGTCGAGCGAGGGGCGCATGCGCTCCAGCACGTCGAGATAATCATCGTGCACGTCCTCGGGATGCAGGCCCAAAGCCATCGAAACGTAATCAAGGTACTGTTCATGCAATGCCGCAACGCGAGAAATACTCTCAAGGTTCTCGTTGGGCAGGATGATGTGCCTCACACCCGCCTCGCGAGCCCTGGCAACAACCTCGTCACGGTCGTCGTCAAACGCATCACAATAAATATGTGAATGACTATCAATCATAGTTAGAACTGGCGTCCTGCGAGCCTGTTAGCGAGCTGGACAAAGGCCTGTTTGTCTTCGTCGGACATGTTCACTTGGTTGAAGGCAGCGATGGCCAGGTCGTTGTAATGAGCAATGGCCTCCTCAATCATCTCGCGAACGCCCAGGCGCTCATACAGGGCAGTCACGCCGGCCACCTTGTTGTCGCGGGAGGCATAGGGGTCGTTGAGCCAGTGGCGCAGTTCGTCGGCATCGTCACCCTGGGCAAGCCGTATGGCATTGATGAGCAGATAGGTCTTCTTGTTGTTCATGATGTCGCCGCCAATTTCCTTGCCGAAGGTCTCAGGATTGCCCCACACGTCGAGCATGTCGTCCCTGAGCTGGAAGGCCAAGCCCATGTTCACACCGGCCTCGTAGAGTTTGTCGGCATCTTCGGTGCTGGCACCGGCAATGAGCGCTCCCATCTTGAGGGCACAGCCCAGCAGTACCGATGTCTTGAGGCGTATCATGTTGATATACTCATCAACCGACACATCGATGCGGTGCTCATAGTCCATGTCCCACTGCTGGCCCTCGTAAATCTCGATGGCTGTTTTGTTGAACAGGTCCATCACCTGCCAGTTGGCGGTGCGGGCAATATACTGTGTGGCGATGGTCAACATCGTGTCACCGCTCAAGATGGCGGTGTTGTCGTTCCACTGGAAGTGCACGGTGGGCTTGCCACGGCGCACGTCGGCATTGTCCATCACATCGTCATGCAAGAGGGTGAAGTTGTGAAACAACTCCAGGCCCAATGCAGCATCGAGGGCGCGCTCCATGTTGCCGCCCATGGCTTCACAGGCCATGAGTGCGAGCACGGGGCGAACGCGCTTGCCGCCCAGCGCCATGTGATAGGCAATGGGTTCATAAAGCTGACGGGGTTCCTTGGGATAAGGAATGGAGGCGATTGCCTCGTTGACGGAATCGAGATATTCTTTGAAAGTTTTCATTATATTATCTGTTTGGATTGGCGGTTTTTCAGTTTTTGGGTTTGAGTGCGGCGTTGTAGGCCGTCTCAAAGGTATTGAAGTCACCGGGAGAATACATGCTGCGGAGCCAGTCGATGCGTTCGTTGATTTCGGCCATGTCGGCTCCAGGTTGATTGGCATCGTTGGCCAAAGCGGCACCCAGGGCTCCGGGTCTTGAAGCCTGGACATAGACACACATCTGCTCATAGATTGAGAAGCCGTCGACTATCGCCTGCATCGTGCTGTCAAAGACCTCCACGTGCCTGTCATAGCCCACCGTGTAGCAAAGCCAATGGATGAGGGACAGGTAATCGGCAGCCGAGTCGGTGTCAAATTCGCGTTTCATCAGCAAATCCACCATGGGCGGCACCTTGAGTTGGGCCAGTTCCCGGGGCGACAATACAATCACATGGGCCGCCTGAAGCAGCGAGTCGCGACCGTCGGCCAACAAGGGAGCGGCAAAGGCCCGATTGGCCGCCTTGACCTCCCAGGGCCAGCGCAGGCTGTCGTCACGCAGGGCATTGAAATGCCGCACCGCCTGATGCATCGCCGCCGTGTCGCCCCAAGCCGCCAGGAACTCCCTCGCAGCGGCCTCGCCTCGACGGCTGGCATCACCGCACGCGGTCAACAGCAGCATCAGTCCGATGAATAAGAGTGGCAAACGTTTCATTTCTTCTTGTCTTCCGGGAATATGGAGTTATACAATGGGCGGTCCTTCTCCTTGAGATAGGAGCGGAAGGCCTCGTCAAACGCACGCACTGCCGCCGAATCACGCTTCAAGGCATACACGCTCTGCTTGGCTTTGGCGTCCATCACGGCACGTTCCATCGACATGGTGTCGGTGTGGTCCACGGCCACCAGGGCAGCCGCAGCCCTCATGCCGCTGTCGCGCGCCTCGGCATCCAGCGGGGATTTTTTCTCGGCACATCCGGCCAACAGCAGTGCCAGTACCGCCACAATATGTATCAGGCATTTCATGTCACACTCAATTTTTCGGCAAACTTACAAAAAAACTCGAAATCAAGTCACTGTTGCAACCAAGAAATTCCATTTAGCCGCTATCGGGCCGATGTGGGATGCTCGGCGAAATAGCGCCACAGGGGTGCCGCCATCAAGGCCTGCAACTGGCGGTTCTCGCGTAGCATGGCCTCGACCTCGTCGCGCGAGAGCAATAGCACGGCGATGTCCTCGCTGGCATCCAGCTGCTGGTCCGACACGCGCTCTACCCCCTCGGCCAGGAAACAGTGGGTGATATTATCGCAGATGCTGGGATTCTGTCCCACGGTCATGATTTCGCGCCACTGACCGCCGCCATAGCCCGTCTCCTCGAGCAGTTCGCGACGGGCGGCCTCGATGGGCTCCTCGCCCTGCTCGACCACACCAGCGCACAGTTCATCGAGCACCACGTCCATGGCGTGACGGTACTGGCGCACCATGACAAACTCGCCCTCGCGGGTGATGGTGATGACATTAACCCACTCGGGATACTCCAGCACATAGTGCTCGGGATTGATGCGGCCGTCGGGCAGCTGCACCTTGTCCACGCGTGCCGTGAGCCACGGCCGCTGAATGATGTAGCGGCTCTCGAGCGTTGTCCATTTCTTGATTTCCTTGGCCATATTCATTTAACAGGTTAAAGGTCGGTGAATCGTTGACATCACGTTTCACCAACTGCTAGACTATATTTATATAACGTGGAAAACAGGTAAATGGTACAGTTTTGCGAAAATTTCTGTTCCGCTCGACTTCGCCTTGAGTTCGGCGGTGCCTCGAGAGTGCCAAACAAAATGAGGTTTTTGTTTGGCACTCCGCTCGGCTTGCAGTACCTTTGCACACGTGGAAGTAAGGACAGTCATCAAAAAAGGACGGGAGAAGGAGGTATGGTTTGCCATTCGCGTGACCTACCACCGCGAGCTCAAGGTCAAGGAAGACCTGGAGTCGCGCGGCATCACCTGTTTTGTGCCCATGCAGTACCGGCGAGAGGAGCGCAACGGCGTGATGCTCAAGCGGCTCGTGCCCAGTGTGCACAACCTTATCTTCGTCTATATCAAGCCCAGCGACATGGCCGAGTACAAGAAGACCAGCGACATGCCCATCCGCTACATCATGAACCGCGAGACCCACAAGCCCATCACGGTACCCACCCGCGAGATGGAGAACTTTATCAAGGTAGCGGGCACATTTGAGGAGAAACTCATCTACCTCAATCCCGACTTGGGCGACTTTGCCAAGGGCGAACGCGTGCGCATCATCGGCGGCATGTTTGCTGGAGCTGAGGGCGTGTTTGTCCGTGTGAAGGGCGACCGCCGCGTGGTCGTCAACGTCGAGGGCCTGGTCGCCGTGGCCACCACCTTTGTCCACCCGTCGATGATCGAGAAAATCACCGACCCCGAACCGAATCAACTAGACAACGCATTATAATAACAATGAACGAGAACAACCAGAAAGTCGCCCTTATCACGGGCATTACGGGCCAGGACGGTTCCTATCTGGCAGAATTCCTGCTGGACAAGGGCTACGAGGTGCATGGCATCCTGCGCCGCAGCAGCAGTTTCAATACTGGCCGCATCGAGCACCTGTACCTTGACGAGTGGGTGCGCGACATGAAGCAGCGCCGCCTCATCAACCTGCACTATGGCGACATGACCGACAGCAGCTCGCTCATCCGCATCATTGAGAAAATCAAGCCCGACGAGATTTACAACCTGGCGGCACAAAGCCATGTGAAGGTATCGTTCGACGTGCCCGAATATACCGCCGAGACCGATGCCGTGGGCACCCTGCGCCTCATCGAGGCGGTGCGCATTGCTGGCCGCGAGAAGTTGACGCGCATCTACCAGGCCAGCACCAGTGAGCTTTATGGCAAGGTGCAGGAGGTGCCGCAGCGCGAGACTACGCCCTTCTATCCCCGCAGCCCATACGGTTGCGCCAAGCTGTACTCGTTCTGGATCATGAAGAACTACCGCGAGAGCTACGGCATGTTCTGCGCCAACGGCATCCTGTTCAACCATGAGAGCGAGCGCCGAGGCGAAACCTTCGTGACGCGCAAAATCACATTTGCCGCCGCCCGCATCGCCCACGGCCTGCAGGACAAGCTCTATCTGGGCAACCTGAATGCCCTGCGCGACTGGGGCTATGCCCGCGACTATGTGGAGTGCATGTGGCTCATCCTGCAGCAGCCCGGGCCCGACGACTTCGTCATTGCCACGGGCGAGTGCCACTCGGTGAGGGAGTTCTGCACCCTGGCCTTCCACCATGCCGGCATCGAGCTGCAATGGCAGGGAGAGGGCATTAACGAGAAAGGCATCGACAAGGCGACCGGCAAAGTGATTGTCGAGGTGGATCCCAAGTACTTCCGCCCCGCCGAGGTGGACCAGCTGCTGGGCGACCCCACCAAGGCGAAACAACAACTCGGCTGGAACCCGCAGAAGACCTCGTTCGAGGACCTGGTGCGCATCATGGTCGAACATGACATGCAGCACATCAAAAAAATCTATCACCTGAAATGAATAAAGACGCAAAGATATACGTAGCGGGACACCGCGGACTCGTGGGCAGCGCTATCTGGAACAGCCTGCAACGCAAGGGTTATACCAACCTCATCGGCCGCACCCACCAGGAACTGGACCTGATGGATGCAGTGGCAGTCAGGCAGTTCTTTGACGAAGAACAGCCCGAATACGTCGTGCTTGCCGCAGCCCATGTGGGCGGCATCATGGCGAACCTGAAATACCGCGCCGACTTCATTTACCAGAACCTCGCCATTCAGCAGAACGTCATCGGCGAGAGCTGGCGTCACGGCGTGAAAAAGCTGCTTTTCCTGGGCAGCACCTGCATCTACCCGCGTGAGGCGCCCCAGCCCATCGGCGAACAGACCCTGCTGACGTCACCGCTGGAGTACACTAACGAGCCCTATGCCATCGCCAAAATTGCCGGATTGAAGATGTGCGAGTCGTTCAACCTGCAGTACGGCACCAACTTCATCGCCGTCATGCCCACCAACCTGTACGGCCCACGCGACAACTTCGACCTGGAGACGAGCCACGTCATGCCCGCCATGATCAGGAAGATGCATCTGGCCAAGATGCTCAACGAGGACAACTTCGACGGCATCCGCGCCGACCTGGACCGCCGACCCGTCGAACACGTCGACGGCAAAGCCACCGAGGAGCAGATTGTCACCACGCTCGAGAAATATGGCATCCTCAAGGATCGACTGCGCCTGTGGGGCACTGGTGCGCCGATAAGAGAGTTCCTGTGGAGCGAGGATATGGCTGACGCCAGTGTATATTGCCTGGAGCACATCGACTTTGACGACGTGCGCGGCACGAGCGACGAGGTGCGCAACTGCCACATCAACATCGGCAGCGGCAAGGAAGTCACCATCAGGGAACTCGCCGAACTCGTCAAGGCCACCGTAGACTACCGCGGCGCCATCGAATGGGATGCCACCAAACCCGACGGCACCCTGCGCAAACTCACCGACGTGAGCCGCCTGCACTCCCTAGGTTGGCACCACACCATGGAACTCGACGACGGCGTCCCCGCCCTCTACCGCTGGTACCTGACGAATTGAACATGATCATTATCTTCAACAAATCCACCGCCCAGAATTTGAGCGGTGGATTTGTTTTTCTCTATACCATTGAATACATTAACACACAATATGGCATTACTGCAATCACGGTTTATAAGAAAGAGGTTGCATTTAGTATTCTACTATATCTACCTTAATAGACAGACAAAAGAAGTAGAAAAACTTTGACACCAGCCAAAAACACCTTACCTTTGCAAATAAAACCAAATAGTATTTGCTTTATGAACAACAAATCATGCTTAGGCACTATCGCCATGTGCGCGACCATCATATCATGCATTATTGCTCTTTTATTGTATTTTCATATACAACCACCATTTTTATTTCAGAATGATGAGGACATTGCAAGAGAAGTTAATATGAATTTATTGGGTGGTATTGGTGAGGCTCAATGTAAAGAGTTTATAATGGACGGATCAACTGGGCACTACACTTTTAAAGGGGCCGACAATGTGCAACGAACTCTAAAACTAAATCACTACAATAAAAAAACGGGTAAATGTATAATTGAAGCATATCTGCGAGATAAATATATCGGGAGATTTGATGGATTATACGAGAATAGTTCAAGTCCTCACAAGATTTATAAAGGCAAATTCATTAGTGTGAAACCTGGAGTTTCATTAGACTTTTATCTATATGAAAATTAGTTGCCAAGTATTGTATAAACAAATTAATGCCTTTGATTCTGTTCTGAATCAAAGGCATTAATTTACTGTAATCTTTTGCAAATCAGTTAGTACGTCATTAACTCACCAAACTCGAGTTACAGATTTCCCTCATAATGCTGATAAGAAACCAAATCAATCCCACACCTGTTTGGCAAACCATATCGCATCCATTTTACACATAATGGCAAGAAGCGCTCATTCCTTCTCTCCCCTCCCGATACAGAGATAGGGGTTGCCATAGATGGTTATTATGATTTGGGGTGGTATATAGATGAAGGTGTTATTCATAACTCAATAACAGGAGAAGAAAAGGAACGTAACTTCATAACCTTTAAGGTTGATAAAGAGATTGATTAATCGTAGCCTATTGATTGACAGCATCATAGCCATGTTTTGGCCATGGTCGGTTGCTGAGGCTGCATTGGCGTCAGCTTGTTGACATCGGCTTTTTTCATATTTTTCTTTTTTCTGTGCAGATAGACTGCACAGTTTCATTATATATTTGCGGTGCATAATCAAAATATTAACCGAATAAAAGCTATAACTATGAAAGTATTATCAGTACAGCAGCCGTGGGCTTCACTCATCGTGGCAGGAATCAAAGACGTGGAGAACCGCACCTGGAAACCTAAGGAAATGCCTGGACGTATACTCGTCCACGCCAGTAAAAAGTGCTCCATACTCACTATGGGCAAAGAGCCTGTTGAGTGGGTGCAGGAGATCTTGAACGAAATCACCTTTGGCAATCTACCCGATTTCCCCGAAATGCCTGATGGCGCTATCATCGGCTACGTGACCGTCGATAGTGTAGACAAGGACAATGCAAGCAGTATTTGGGCGGCTGGTGAGAGTAATGACGAACGCCTCTACTACTGGCACCTCAAGGATGCTTTCATCTTTGACGAGCCCATCACTGGCGTGAAGGGCAAACTCCACCTCTGGGACTATGATTTAGACGAGAATAACCTGCCGGCAACCCATCAAGTAAAGTTGGTAGGCGTTGAGGTCGAAGATGACCATGTGTTCATTCCTGTCATCAAGGACATTTGGGACAAGCTTCAACCTAACGGATCGTTTGCTATTGAACTAGGTAGCCCTGCCGTGGAGCTGTGTTTGCCTGATGTCTATGACTTGAAGCCATTAAAGACCATTACCTTCATCCACGATGGTCAGCAGCGCTCCTTCGCTCTCAGACCTGAGACCGAATGGAAATACTACACAGACGGCAGTGAGGACCAGAATCCCGCCATGTACTTGTCCTTGCTCAATCCCGAAGATGCCGCGCGCAATATTGCCTATTTCATTTGGGGAGAGGAACTCAAATAAAAACTTGCCACACCACATCGATAGATAAAGGCCAACCTTTATCACTATTTCTTCTTAATTTCACAGTGATTGTTGGCATTTTCGAAAATTATTAGTATTTTTGTGAGTCAGAATAAACCTTGATATAAACTCAGTCATCCGATGCCAGTTAACAAGAATGCCTACATACGTTACCGCGCGCTTGACCGCTGTTTTCGCAACAGGCAGCGACGCTTCTTTATGGACGATCTGATTGATGCCTGTACCGAAGCCTTGGTTGCAGCCAACTTTGACGGTGGCGTAGGCCGTCGTCAGATATTCAATGACATCCTCTTTATGGAGAGCGTTGATGGATTCGACGTTGAGATAGAACGCTTGCGCGAAGGCAAGAAAGTATATTACCGTTATAAGGATCCCGACACAAGCATCAACCAGCAGCCCATCTCCAAGGCTGAGGCTCAACAGTTGCAGCAAGCCATTAGCACGCTGACCCGCTTCCGTGGCCTTCCGCAGTATGAATGGATTGAGGAAGTCATCACCAACCTTGAACACCGCTTTGACCTCGAGGGCAAGAGCGTGGGCGTTGTATGCTTTGAGCAGAACCGCGAGCTAAAAGGGTTGGAATATCTGGGTCCGCTTATCGACGCAGCCACCGAGCACAAGGTTCTCAAAATCAACTACCATAACTACAAGCGTGGTGGGCGTGATATGGAGTTCATTTTTCACCCCTATCACCTCAAGCAATACAATAACCGATGGTTCGCTTTCGGGCGCAATGATGCTACAGGTCAGATTCTGAACCTGGCTCTCGACCGGATAGAAGGTACTGAGCCCTGTGACGAAATTGAGTTCATCGTTAACACCGAGATTGATTTTGATCATCACTTCGATAACGTTATCGGCGTTACTATCCCCAACGACCCGGAGGTTAAGCGTGTCGTGTTCCGCACCACGCCAGAGCGTTACCCCTACATCTGGTCCAAGCCGCTCCATCCCTCACAACGCATTGTGGACCGCAAGCAGTGCATGTTGAGTATTGATGTCGCCCCCAACCCCGAACTGGAGCAAAAATTGTTGTCCTTCGGGCCCGACATCGAGGTGCTGGAGCCAGAGCATTTACGGGAGCAGATCAAGAAAAAAGTTGAAGATTCTTACAATAAATATTTTTCTGTGCACAAAGGTCGCACAGATGGGGAGTAAATTTGCAAGAGAACAATAACAAAGTAACTATAATTAGATTATGCCAAACAATCAGAACACCCAACGCGAGCAAGAACTTGCCAACATCATCTGGGACATCAAGGAGATTATCCGCAACCTCTATGATGACGCCGAGGTCGAGGACGTTATTCTGCCCTTTACCCTCCTGCGCCGTTTGGACTGCGTACTCGACTCACATCGCGAGGCTATCATGGCCGCTATCCAGGATGTGCCTGATGTGCAGAAGAAGTACAAACTTAAAGCCGAGATGAGAAAGCACAACCTCACGTTCTTCAACACTTCTGGGCTTTCGCTGGAGCGGCTGCTTGGTGCTCCAGAGCAGATCGGTCAGTCCTTTGAGACCTATCTCAATGGATTTACCGACAACGTGAAGGATATTCTCGCCAACTTCGTTCACAGCGATACCGATAGCGAGATTGTTGACTTGACACCCATCTACTCTCGTCTGGAGCGCGGTAACAAGCTGTTCTCGGTCATCCAGTTGTTTGTACAGCGTGCCGACCTGCACCCCGATGTGGTGACTAACGCCATGATGGGAACGGTGTTTGAGATTGTCATCCGTCGTTCTAAGGAAGCCAGCAACACCAAGGCTGGTCAGTTCTATACCCCTCGCGAGATTGTTCGCTTGCTCACTTCACTCACCCTGTGTGGCCAGGAGAGCAAGCTCTATGAATACGGCAAGCATTTTACCGTCTATGATCCTTGTTGTGGAACTGGAGGAATGCTCACAGTATGCAAAGAATACCTGCAAGAACTTTCTGGTCGTCCTGACATGAAAGTCTATCTTTATGGCCAGGAACTCAACGAGAAGACCTATGCCATCTGCAAGAGCGACTTGCTGATGAAGGGTGATGACCAGAACCTTGACGAGCAGTTATACCAAGGTGACACTCTTGGCAACGACCGCCTGATTGGCAAAACCTTTGACTTCATGCTTGCCAATCCCCCCTTCGGTGTGGATTGGGGAAAGGACGAGAATGTAAAGAAGCGTGTTCAGGACGACAATTGCCCCGGAGGTCGTTTTGAGGCTGGTCTGCCCAGTACCAACGACGGCTCATTGCTCTTCCTCCAGCATATGATTAGCAAGATGGATGCTGGCGGGTCACGCATCGGCATCGTCCTTAACGGTTCACCGTTGTTTAACGGTGATGCGGGCAGTGGTTGGAGTAACATCCGTAAGATGCTGCTCGACCGCAACCTGCTTGACTGCATTGTTGCTTTGCCCAAAAGCCTGTTTTACGGAGCCGACATTCTTACGTACTTATGGATATTAGACAATAAACGTCCTGATGAGCGTCGAAACAAAGTACTCTTTATTGATGCAGCTCACAAAGAGTATCTCAATCTACTTCAAAAGAACCTGGGTAGAAAACGCTACGAGGTGAGCGAAGAAGGCTCTGCTGACATCCTTGAAATCTATCGGGACTATCAATCTTGCTCACGTGACATCCGCAACGAAAAAACAGGCGAGGTCGAGCATCTTGAAATCGCCAAGTTGCTTGACTACGACGACTTCCGATATACTACTGTTGCCACTCGTCGCCCCCTGCGTGTCAAGGCTCAGGTTACCAACTACCGTATAGCCACTTGCATCAACGATAAGAAGTACAAGGACTGCCAGGATTGGTTGTCTCGCTTGTTTGAGGAAACCGATGGCAAGGAATACACCAATTTCAATGCTTTTATTGAGGATGCAAAAGCAGCATCCAAAAAACATGGCTACAAGTGGAGTAAAACCTACTATGACGCGCTGTTGAAATATTTTACCGAAGTTTGTCCCGAAGCCGACATCGTGCGTGATGGCAAGGGAAACCCTGTGGCAGATAGTGCCCTTAACGATACCGAAAAGATTCCCGCCAAGCAGGACATTGACGAGTACTTCGAGCGCGAGGTGCTGCCTTATGCCCCCGATGCCTGGATGGACCGTTCCAAGGACAAGTTGGGCGTGGAGTTCCCCTTCACCCGCCTATTCTATGTCTATCGTCCCCTTCGTAGCAGTGAGGACATTCTCAAGGAACTCGCTGCACTCGATGCCCAGATGGACAAGGAAATTGCAGAACTCTCAATCGACTAAGCAATGAAACGATACGATTCATATAAGGACAGTGGCGTTAAGTGGATAGGTGAAATACCAAGTCACTGGAAAGAGTATAGATTGAAGTATCTGCTTTCTCGTTCAGCTGCAGGTGTCTGGGGCGATGATGAAAAAGAAGACGAAAACGACATTGTTTGTTTTCGTATTGCCGATTTTGATTATGGCCATGGCTTTCTTAAATTTGATAATATAACGTATCGCAATATACAAAAGGGTCAACTTGAAGGACGCCTGCTTTCAATGGGAGATTTGCTCATTGAGAAATCAGGTGGAGGCGATACAAGTCCAGTTGGTAGAGTAGTCCGCTTCAATTATGATGGTATAGCGACTTGCTCTAACTTTATTCATTCTATATCTGTTAAGGAAACGTCGTCAAGTAATTTCCTGTATTATTTTTTCTACTCATTATATGCGAATAAAGAAAACTTGCTATATTTTAATCAAACTACTGGTATTCAAAACTTAAAAGTTGGAGAATATCTTTCTCAATCAATCTTTTTGCCTGAGTTAGGAGAACAGAAGGCGATTGCAGAGTGGCTTGATGTGAAATGTGGGGAGATTGACAAATTGATAGCGACGCAGCAGCGGCGCATTGAGTTGTTGCAGGAGCTGAGGCAAAGCATCATCACACGTGCTGTCACCCGAGGCATTAATCCCGATGCCCCCCTACGTGACTCAGGCATCGACTGGATTGGCCAAATTCCTTCTCATTGGGAAATATCAAAAATGAATTATGTGTGTGATGTAATTACTGACTATGTTGCAAGTGGTAGTTTCGCCGATTTAAAAGTAAATGTGACATATTTAGATGAGCCAGATTATGCGATGCTTGTAAGAACAGCAGATTTATCTCAAAAGAATAAAGATGTAGCAAAGGTATATGTCTCAAAACAATCATATGACTTTTTATCAAATTCAAATTTATTTGGAGGTGAGATTATATTGCCCAATATCGGTGCGTCAATAGGTGACGTTTACATGGTTCCAATTGACCTCTATGACAAAATGACTTTGGCACCAAACTCAATTATGGTTAAAACAAAATGGTGCGATCTGTTTTATTTCTATTATTTTAAAAGTGTTTGTGGTAGAAAGTCATTAGAGCTTATTGGTCAAGCTGCTGCACAAGGGAAGTTCAATAAGACTGAACTAAGGCAGCTAAGACTTCCTCTTCCTCCTCTTTCTGAGCAGCGAGAAATCGTTGCCTATATTGAGAAAGAGACAACTAAGGTGGATCATGCGCTACAGCAAGCTGAGCGTCAGATTGAACTGCTGCAAGAGTTGCGTCAAAGTGTCATTACCGAAGTGGTGACAGGAAAGCGCAAAGTATGTTGAATAATAACTAACACCCGATAGCTATGAATAATCCATTGAACGAGAAGAGATTTGAGGAACACATTGCCGAGTGCTTGGCACAAGGTGATCTGTATAATCAGCGCACTAGTGCACAGTTTAACATAGAGAAACTGTGCGACGTGGAGATGCTGGAACGCTTCTTGCGGGCCCAGAACAAAACGTGGATACAACTCGCGCACGCCTTCCCGGGTAAGGAGGTAGAAACCGTCATCAACGAGTATAACAAGAAGCTCAATCGTGGCGATAGCATCCTCACCATGCTCCTAAAGGGACTTACTATCAAGGGAATCAAGGTGAAACTCGTGCAGTTCAAGCCCGTACTTGATGGTCCCGAGAGTGATCCATACAAGCTTTATCGCAAGAATTGCTTCAGCGTCGTGCGGCAGATGCATTACAGCACAGCTGCAACTACTTATGGCAGCAAACAAGAAAACCTTGCCGAACTTGACTTGTGCATCCTTATCAACGGCATTCCCTTGCTCACATGCGAACTCAAGAACGAGGGCACAGGCCAGAACTACGGCCACGGAATCTATCAGTACCGTTATGAGCGCAATCCAGAGAACCGAATGCTCAGGAACTGCCTCGTTCATTTCGTGATGGATAACAACTTTGTGTTCATGACAACGAAACTCGATGGCGAGAACACGCGTTTCCTGCCCTTTAACCGCGAGAGCGTGAACCCGCCCATCGATGGCGAATATGCCACGGCCTACATGTGGCGTCCTGTTGAGGGAGAGCCCGAGAGCAATATCCTGGGTGCCGACTCGCTGCTTGACATCATCGAGAACTTCTTCAAGCGCGCGAATGACGAGAAAAATAAACCGGTGGTGTACTTCCCCCGTTTCCATCAGCTGCGAGCTGTTCGTAAACTGCGCCGTATGGTGCGTGAGGATGGTCCCGGGCACAACTACCTGATCCAGCACAGTGCGGGTTCGGGCAAAACCAAGTCAATGGCATGGCTGGCACATCAGCTGGCCAACATGACCAATGCCGACAAGACACCCATCTTTGACAGCATCATCATGGTCACCGATCGCATTGTGCTCAACCGCAACATGGCAGACGATGTGGTGAACTTCCAGACCGTGGCAGGAACGGTCAAGGACATTCGCCGTGGCTCAAAGAACCTGGCCACTGCCTTGAACGAGGGACACCGCATCATCATCTCGACGGTGCAGAAGTTTGCTTTTGCCCTCAAGGACTTGAAGCGTGAACAGCATCGCAAGTATGCCATCATCGTTGACGAGGCGCATACCGCCATCGGTAACGAGAGCGCTAAGGATCTGGTCAACGCCCTCTCGACCGACGATGACCTGAAAGCAATTGAAGGCTTCAATCCCGAAGATTATGATAGTGACATGGATGCTCTCATGGCCTATATGCAGGTCATGCGGCGCATGATGAAACATATAAGCTACTTTGCATTTACCGCAACGCCAAAGGACAAGACCTACGCTCTATTTGGCAACAACGAAGGTAAAGCTCATGACCTGTACTCGATGAAGCAGGCCATTGACGAGAAATTCATCCTCGATGTGCTGCAGAACATCAAGAGCTATGTCACGATGTTTGAGTATATCGAGAAGAACGAAGGAGCGGACAAGGACAAGTTGTTCGAGGAGAAAAAATCTCTTCGTGTCATCTATGACGAACTGAATAAGAACATGTACATCAAGTTGCGCAAGGCAACGATGATGCTTGACCACTTCATGCACCACAGCATCAACAAGATCGGTAAGAAGGCCAAGGCCATGGTCGTGACCGACTCACGCCAGGCAGCTGCTGACTACAAGCAACTGCTCGACCGCCTGATAGCTGACCAGTATGATGGACAGATCAAGACGCTGGTGGCCTTCTCGGGTGAGGTAGAGGACAGCCATGGGCGCCGTTGCAGCGAGTCGAGCTTGAACGATGACCACGTCAAGGACGATGACATCCGCATCAAGTTCATGGAGGATGACTATAAGATTCTTGTGGTTGCCGAGAAATTCCAGACGGGCTTCGACCAGCCGCTGCTGCACACGATGTATGTCGACCGCTCATTGGGCGGCATCCAGTGTATCCAGACGCTGTCTCGCTTGAACCGCTGCTACCCGGGCAAGGAAGATACAATGGTGATTGACTTCCGCAACGATGTGGATAAAATCCAGAAGTCGTTCCAGCAGTATTATACAGAAACCACGCTGGTGGGCGAGGTGGATACTCAGCGCCTCTACTCGCTTAAGGGTGACGTTGAAGTTTTCAACCTCTTTAACGATGATGAGGTTAACGCTGTTGCCGAAGGTATGGTCAACCCTGACAAGGTGCAGAATGTGCCAGCCATCTTAAAGCACATCGTTGAAGAACGTGTAAATCCCCTAGAGGATGATGTCAAGGACAGGTACCGTAAGCTAGTCAACCGCTATATTCGTCAATATGGCTTCATGGCCCAGCTGATGGACTTCACCGATCCTGACCTTGAGAAGTTCTATGTGTTCTGCAAGATCTTTTACAAGTATCTGCCTTATACCAAGGAGACCCTGCCCATGGAAATCCTGGAGCTCATCGACTTGAATAAGCTCCGCATTCAGATGAGCTATGAGGGGCAGCTCGAACTCGAAGACGAGGAACAATTGCTCAAGAGCAGCCGTATCGGCGATGTTGGCCAGAAACAAGAAGAAGACAAACTCAGTATTAAGGAGATTCTCGACATTGTGAACAGCCCATGGGAGCAGTTCCTTGACGAGAACGACAAGATATTGAAGCAGATTTGGGAAGAGCTGCTCGTTGATCCTGAAATCAACGATGCCTTTAATGCCAACAATACGTTTGACGTGATGATCAACCTAGTCAAGGAGAAGTTTGACGAGAAGATTGCCACCCAAATCGAGAAATACTACAACTTCGCCGAAGTACTGGAGCGCGAACAAAGCCTCTCGCTCACCCTTATCGCCAAATTTGTTGAGGCCCTGTCTAGCCGTACTGCCAGGACAGCTCACATTGAGTATGACGAGGGAGCACTGAAGGAAATCATTGTCGACAAGCAGCGCGACAACCTTGTTGAACTGTGCAGCCACTCCAGAAGCATCGAGGATATCGTGGATGTGATGTTTGACATCCTCAGTCAACCTAGTGTCCCCTCACTTGACGGTGTTGACGAGATGGTTAAAGACGACTTGAATAACATCTATCGTAATCCTGAGAACCGCATGGTGGACAAGGTGCGCTATTTCAACTCGCTTATATCTAAATATGAGGTATACCTTAAGAAAATGTATTATTTGATTCACAACGAGGAAGTAGAGAATTATGATGGAAGTAAACCGACTCTTGTGAATGCCATTTACGCCATTTATCCCTTAAGACAACTTAGAAATGCTTATAACTATAATAACTATATTAATGATGAGCAACGCAAATACGCCCAGTTCCTCCGTATGGTAATTGATTGGCGCAATGACCGTGCTCATACAGCACCCTTGTCATCCGAGCAAGAGATCAATGCTGCAATCAGTGTCGTTGTTGCGATGTACTTGTATGCTACAGGCATCTTGATTTCCGACCTAGAGATAGCCGGATCCACTCGAGAACCGTCAACATACTACAACGAATTCTCCGACGACTATTCAGTGGCAGCAGAAGATTAATCCGCAATTAAAAGGAATGGGCTATCACAGTTTTTATATTGATGATAGTATTTCCTATTGGTTCAGAAGAAAACTGGCTATAAATAGATAGACAGTAAAAGTTTCGTAGACTTATAGGGTACCACTTAATTTTGATAATTAATTGACAAATATAATTACATGAATTATGACTGAATTAGAGCAAATATTAAAGAGACGTGGGCTTGATGAATGCCCGCTTCCTCTGTGGCAGCTAAAGCTCTCACAAGAAGAGTATGAGAGTCTTAAAGAAACGCTTAGGGCTCATCCCTGTGATTTGTACAACTATGGCATGGAGGCCGCTTTGTGTTATGCTGAATGGTGGAGAAGGGACTTTAGAGGCAATGTGCCTTCTAAAGAGGACGTGGCATACGGTATTGGATTAGACCGATATTATGCAGAAGACCTTTTTAAGGCCGCAAAATCAGCCCTAATTAGGCGTCACTGCAGGTTTATCCGCACGTTCCATGGCACCCAGTATTTCCGCACACTTCTAAATCAAGGAGGATTGCCTATCAATTACATCAAGAACAATGATAGCAACCTTGGCAGCTACCCTCGATTCCTGAAAGGTCTTGTTAGAGAGTTGTCCACAATCAATTACGATTGGAGCAACGAGGACAATTCAATTATTCAGCAACTGAATTGTGTTTCGTATCTGGCAAAGTCATTCAAGAACGAAAACATCTACGATGTCTCCATGCAGATTGCACATGCAATCATTGCTAATGATACCGATCTCCTGCCTTATGATGACACCGACGCGTCTCTTGTCGAACTAACCGAATCATTACAGCAGGAGTATGATCGCGCTAAACATGAACGCAGGTTTAGGCCACTGTCATTGCACTGGAAGCTGTCAACCACCGATGACGGACGAGGTGTTCTGTCCGTCAACATGGATGTGGTAAAGGATATTTCCTCTGATTCTATTCCCGGCATAAATACAACCACTTGCTACTCGTTTGACATCTTTGTTGCGGGAACCTTGGTCGGTAAATATGTCCGCAAAATAATCAAAAGTGACGATGAGGGCAACATCATCAACACCGTTTATTATACGAGGGTTTCAGTGGGCATGAACAAAGATATCCTGTGGAAGGGAGAGCCTGTTGTCGAGGTCAAAGTGAGATGTGACAACGATGAGCGCATCTTCTTAACGATTGCAGGTTGTTATCCACCTAACTTTGAGTTTCCTCAGGTTTTCCAAATGCTTGATGAACACCTCTATAGCAGGACAGAAACAGCAAACTCAGAGAACAATATTGCTATATTCTCGGACGTTTGGCAGATTGACGGAGCAAAAAGCATCAATATTGCTGGCCATGCTCTCAGCTGCATTGAGTTCTCAAAGGATATAGAGCTTGTAAATGGTGAAACTAATGAAACTATCCGTATAGACAACGAGTTCACTCCCTATATAGCCGAGTTCTCTGGAAACTATATTCCATGGGTCGAGGAATCAAACTACAAGTTGTTGAATCGAATACCTATCATTAAGGTCTATGATAAAGAAAAGAATCTGGTAGCCAAATGCAAAACAAAATACAAAGTGCGGGGCACCGACTCTTGGTACAGACTCAATTCATCATGTGTCTTGCGCCCTGGTCTAGTAGACATCAAGGTAGAATTTCCAGACGGCAAATCCATCATTGAGACATTCTATTCCATCGGAGAGTTATCTTTCGGCTCATGTAATGAAGAAGCCTTCACAACCGAGATCACATGCTCAAGCCCTGGTGAGATGCGTCCTGAAATAGAAAAGCTTGAGACAGCTGATATTGAAAATCTAGAGAACGGACATTGGCGCATCAGCAGGAGGCCTGATTCAAATGTATGCCCGTCAACCTGTACATTCCGATTGTATAATCAAGGCAATCCTGTCCTAAGAATTTCAGTCGCTATTCCGTTTGATGGTATCTTAATTACTGACGTTGATGGTAACATCGTTCCAGATGGCAAGATTATCTCCTTTGCCAACCTTACTCACTTTTTTGTGACGAATCACGGGAGAAACAGAACTATCGACGTAACCTATTACCAATCCAATCAAGAAGATGAGCCAGATTTCAAGAGACTAAGTAGCAGAGTCATTGATGGTCTTGTCTCACTTGCAGATTACAGTGACCTTATCATGCGCATGTTCAACCTATATGGTGTGAACAGTTTTGATCGTAGCAGCTCGGTAGTCATTTCAATATCAGGCCAACAGGTATTCATTCGTAAGTTTGTTCTTGAATCAACAATATCTGACGGGTCCATTGTTGTTAATGACTATACCGAAGATGACACTGTGGACTTCAAGTATGACGGGTCTTTGTATGCTTTCCCTGTTGGAGAAACCTTGCCTTCAGAAGAATTCTTCCCTATCAAGCTTGAGAGAGACCCGGATAAAGAAAACACATTCAACTTCCCCGAGGATTTCGAGCATAAGGAAGTGGTAGTGTTCTCAAGTGAAGAAGACCGCCGTAGGGTTATTCCCAAGTATTTCCATCGAGACCAATATGATTTTGATAAGAGAACTCGTTCAGGTCGAACCGCCAATCTGATTGATAGATGGTATGATATATTATCCGACGAGCCAATTTATAATGGCAAACATTGGCTTGACTTGTGCATCGCTTACGATATATGCAGCCAACACAATCTGCCATTCACAACCTATGATGGATTAAAGGCAGTATCTAAAGAGCCGAAATTATTAGCCAATTTTATTATCGCCATGTGGCTCAATGAGTATAAGGATGTGCTGGCTCAAGATATCAACCGATTTGAACAGGAAATGGTCATTGCCTTACACTGGATTCCCGCTAAGACTTGGAACGAAGCCATCAACCATCTTATGGATAACATTCCTACTCAATTACAGGCTTTCTTTTTAGAGAGAATGCCAGACCTGATGGAACTGCTTCAAGACATTTTTAATTCTACTGTTTCCACAGAAATAGCAGAAGATTTCAAGAATTATATAACTGGAGGAGTCAAGCTTGAAGATAGCCGTCGTTTCTCTCATTCTGATCTCAATAACTTCAGGATGAGGGTTCATGGATTAAATGACATCAATCAAGATCTACCGACCATTGATATTCATGTTAACCGAGCAAAATATTATGCAAAGCAAGAAATGCCACCGTATTGCAAGGTTATGATTGAGTCAGCAATGTGTGCAGCAGAAAACACTTGTAACGTAGACAACCATATCGATCTATTCAAGTCGAGAGATCACGCAAGCATAGTCAATTTCTATAGAAAGTATTTCAAAGAGACATATAGCGAAATATTCTTTAGGACAATTAAAATCATCAACACCAAATAGCATTAAGTATATGAATTACAAAGATTTCTATACGACGGCCCAAAAGAGGCTTGTTGACTCGATGGTTTCCATGTGGTTCAAGGGAAAGCCAAAAGAGCAAGAGTACTTGCGCTACCTTTTAACCGAAGAGGAACCATTGATAGCAGAACCCGTATTCCAATCGATCTTTCCATGGGAAGAAAGCAGAGAAACCTTTGGCGAGCATTCGTCTAAGTTGGGAATCTTAAAACCAGAATTTGTTGAAGCCCTCAGTAGCGACCGAGTTGAAAAGGAATATAGATTCCCAATAGATCGCCATCCTTACAAGCACCAGACAAAGAGCTGGAAAACGATGCTTTCAGATAAGGGGAAAACCATTGTTGTTACTTCGGGCACTGGTTCAGGTAAAACTGAATGTTTCATGATTCCTGTTTTACAAGATATTGCACAACGTAACGAAAAGAACTGCGTTCAGGCAATTTTCCTTTACCCGTTGAACGCACTGATGAAAAGCCAGCAAAAGCGTATTCATGCTTGGTGCAATGCTCTCCCTGAAAAGGTGACCTATGCCATATACAACGGTAACACAGAGAAATCATCAAAGCCACAGACATATACCCAACCGAAATATCCCCAACTGGTAACACGTCCTCAAATTCGTCAAACTCCACCACAAATTTTGTTTACGAATCCAACGATGCTCAACTATATGTTGGTGAGATCTGAAGACCGTGCAATTCTCGAGCAATCTAAAGGAAAGCTGAAATGGATTCTGCTTGATGAAGCTCACACCTACACAGGTTCATCAGCTGCAGAATTAGCACTTCAACTGAGACGAGTGCTTGACGCCTTCGGCGTGACCATCGACCAGGTGAATTTTGCTGTAACCTCAGCAACTATTGGTGATGAGAAAGATCCTGCCACTGAGTTGAAGCTCAAGACATTCGTTTCACAATTAACCGGCAAAGCAGCTGACAGCATTGTCGTTATCGGTGGTAAACGCATCGTGCCTGAGATGGATGAGAGCCTAGCTAAAGAGGCTATTTCAAGAGTCAATGACCGCTTTGGCACCAAGATTACCCTCCCCGACATCGAACGTTTAAGAAAAAAACTCAATTCAAGTCCGGTTTTGTCAACAAAAGACATTGTTAAGTCTATAAACAGCGCTATTAGCAATGATACTGTCAAATCACTTGAAGTCATTGATGCCCTGGCCGATAAAGTCGAGGGTCTGAATAGAGCTGATGGAAAACCCGCAGCTCTGCTTCCTTGCAGGGCCCATTTCTTTATCCGATCAATTAGTGGTGTGTATGCTTGTGTCAATCCAGAATGCTCTAGACACAAAGAATCCCGAATCAGTATCGGTAATTTGACCACTTACCAAAACACCGACTGCCCTGTTTGCAAGTCACGAATGCTTGAGTTAGCTACATGCCCGTCATGCGGTGGAGCCATTGTTGTTGGAGAGAGCAGCACAATAAGTGGGTTTAGGATGAAGGTTAATACCGTTGATCTTGATAAAAGTTTGTTCTATGAGACTACTGATGAAGAATTAATTGACACAGAAGAAGAAACCGGAGGAAACGCGTCTATTCGCGAGGATGAGGGCTTTACTCCTTTTTATTATGCAAAGCCCGAAAAACGTTGTTTGCGTCATCACACGTCCGAAACAGGTCACGTCTTTAACCATGAGAATTGCAAAATTGAACAAGCTTCTGATGATACCGATAGCATAAATGTTTTCAAGTCATTGAGACATAGCGACACCAATGCGGATTTATGTCCTCACTGCGGCAATAGGATTACCAATATTAATTACTTGAGAGCAAGTGCAACTCAAATGGGCCGCGTACTTTCTACTCTGATTCTTGATCACGCAGAAGGTGTAGATACAAATGATGCAGAAGTACTCTATGACGGTAAGAAATACATCACTTTTACTGATAACCGTCAAGGTTCTGCACGCTCGGCTATGGGTATGAACCAAGACGTGGAACGAGCATGGATTCGTGCATCCGTGTTCCATAAACTTGCTGACCTTCGTCTTGATAACATGCCAACCGTGGGACTAAATGAAGCAGAAGAACAACTTTACAGTTACCTTAAACTACAGCCAATAACCTCAATGCCACCTATGGTGAAAAAGCAATTAGAGGAGTTGGAGGCAAAGAAAAACGGGACAGCAACAGTGCCACCTCCTGGTGAGATCGAATGGAATGCCATTAGTCAGAAATTGGAAAACAATTCCGACTTCAGAAAACTGTTCAGACACTTGAGCAATGCCCGGGACGGCATTAGATTTGAAAATGCCAATACTTATCTTAAAGCCCTAATTGTGGATCAGTTTGGTTGGATTCCGAAACGCGCCAATTCATTAGAGAACATGGGTATTGTGCGTCTTGTATATCCAGCATTAAGAGCAGCGATATGCCCGCAGTTGCTGAGGAGTAATGGGTGCGATAATAAAGACTGGCAAGATTTCTTGAAAATCTGCTTGGACTACTTTATTCGTGGTGGTCGCCATTATATGATTTCTGGTGATTACCAGGATTATCTCACACAGAACACATATACATCTGAGATATACCCAAGCGATTCGACACTTCGTAAAAACAATAAACCAGTGAGTCGTTGGCCGTCAGTGAAACGCACACCCAATTCTGTCCAAGAGGAGCAATCCAGATTGGTCCTCTTGCTATGCGCGGTTTTGGGCTATGACGACGTCGATAGTTTTGACGAAGAGAAGATCGCCAACGTCAACGACCTTTTAAGAAATGCTTGGAATTTCATCACATCAAACATTCTTGACCCAGTTGATACAGAACATAAAGGCTATAAGCTTGACCTTTTAGGAAATAAGGTAAAGCTGCAGCTCATTGAGAAGGGTTATCTGTGTCCCGTCGACAATGTAATTACAGATGTTACATTCCGAGGCTACAGCCCCCGCATGAACGGCTATTTAGGAAAAGCTAATTTTGACAGGTTCAAGATAACCAAAGAATTTGACTATCCATTATATCCCTTCAGGTCTGACGAGCCATCTGAGAAAAAGATTATGGATTGGATTGACCAAAACATGTCTGAACAAAGGAATGCAGGCGTGTTCTCTGACATCAATGAGCGAATCTACATTCAGAAACCTATATTCATTTCCGCCGAACATTCAGCTCAACAATCTAGAGAGGATCTTGAGAAATATGAAAAAGAGTTCAATGATGGCCAGCTAAATGTTCTCTCGTGCTCTACTACGATGGAAATGGGTGTTGACATCGGTGGCATTAGTGAAGTCGTCATGAATAATGTGCCGCCTAAATCTTCCAACTACTTGCAAAGGGCTGGCCGCGCTGGTCGCCGTAACGAATCTAAAGCAATGGCACTTACATTCTGTGCCCCAAATCCTATCGGATCTTACACCTGGAAGCATCCAGATTATCCTATAACCCATCTTACAGAGACTCCTTTACTCAAGCTTGAAAGCCGACAACTCATACAACGTCATGTCAATGCGCTCATCTTTGCTGATTTTGTTTCTTTACAAGGAGGGAATATACGTGTTACAGCACAGTTGAATGACTTCTTCATTGCTCATGACACATTATCATATTATGACCAATTTTTGAATCATATTGACCTTATCATCAGCGGGAAAAGACAGGTTTTGGAAAAAACATACCAGAAGCTAGTTAACGGAACAGGCATGGGTGTCTTTTCTTTGAGAGATGCAGCCATGGCAACCAAGAAAGATATATCAACTGTGTATAACGGCTTCATGATCAATGTTGAGAACTTTGACAAAGCAAAAAGGACAGCTGATAACCAAGATGGTGGTGGCTCTGCTGCAAGGGCAATAGAAATTCAGAAAACGGCTTTCTTAGAAAAATCTCTACTGAGCTACTTGGCTGAGCAATCATTCTTACCAAGTGCAGGCATTCCTACTGGGCTAGTTGAATGTATGCTCAAGTCAGATGACCGTAATTATAAAGAATATCCAACGATGCATTTAAGCCAAGCAATTTCGTCTTATGCACCAGGTAGTCAGGTCGTAAAGAATGAATGGATTTACGAGCCTGAAGGAATCCGCCTTAAAACCCGATATGAAGAGAGCACATCCAGGTATATCATTCAGAATTGTTCTAATTGCGGCTACACTACAATTAGCTATGGCTCAGCCAAAAATGATTGCCCAAAGTGTAATGGACAGAGTACAATGCATGGTATTTACAATATTAGCAGCAATAGCGATGGACGTTTTACCGAGGTTGTTGAGCCTGCTGCTTTTACTGTAGCATGGGGAGCAAAACCTACTCGAAAAATGAAGGGTAGCGGTGCATTGGATTTCATTCAGCCGGTATTACTCGAAATGGAGCCATGGGGAGAGAAAACATCGTCTGCAAAGATTACAGTTCGTTGTTCTACGCCTCAGTCTGAGATTCTATTCTACAATCGTGGACGAAGTGGATTCGGGTTTGCATTCTGCCCAATTTGTGGCAGAATGGAATCTGAGAGATCCATTACCGACAATGAAAATGTCTTGTCCAATCACAAGCATTTGACAAACGGCACTCAGTGTACAGGCGTGAACAATATTAGAAGGCATGTGCTTTTAGTTGGCCGATACCAAACAGACTTTGTTGAGATCAAGTTTTATAATAAAGACGATTTACTAATTACTAATCAAGAAACACTGTATTCGCTTGGTGTGATTCTCAGTCGGAAATTGACTGAATTATTAGGCGTCAATGATGGAGAAATTGACTTTGGTTATAATAGTACGAGCCACTCGATCTTTATCTATGATACTGCACTGGGGGGAGCAGGATATTCAACTCTTTTCAGGGAGTATAAAGATAAGGTAATTGAATTGGCTTATAAGACTCTCAATGGTTGTGATTGCGAACGAGCTTGTACCAAATGCTTAATAGATCGTCGGTCACAATGGTATCTTAATTATCTGAATAGGAAGAAAGCCCTTGAGTGGATTGAATTGGAAATGAAGTCACGCATCGCTCCAAAATCAATTACTACTGCTGTGCCAAATGCTACAGCAGTAACATCCGATTTCTCGACTGAGTTTTTCCAACTCTCCCGCAATCGCGATATCAAGGCTGTCAAATTGTTCATTGATAGCGACTTCTCATCATGGAGTATCGATGATTTCCCCTTTATCAGGCAGATTGAAGAGATGAAACTGGCTGGCGTTAATGTGTCATTTGTCATAGACGATAACATCAACATGAAAGACTGTCCGCCTTCAATAAAGACGATTGTTGTGTCTGCTATCCTAAAGCATAAATTTGAATATTGCACCAGCAAACTTCGTGGTTCACTGACTCCATTGCTACATGTGGCATACGTTAACGACAGTGTCCGAACATACTTTGGAGAGAATATTAATCGGTCATTGGCAAACACATGGGGCAATGGCGACATCTATTCGACAGGAAACGATATGAATTTGTTATTCAATTCAATCGATTCTGTCCAACTACTGCAAAGTCTTGCCGAAGGTGAGTCCTCTTTCACATTTGATACTCGAATAAAAGAAGATTGTAACCTCAGTAACATATGCACTGCATTATTTAGGAACCATGACGAGCAATGGAGCAAAATCAAGGAAGCATTCAATGGTAAACAAGTGTCGGTTAGATATTCTGACAGGTTCCTTGTAACTCCACTTGGATGTCTACTTCTTGCACATATGATTTCGAAGATTAAAACAGAACTCAACATCAATGTCGCGTCACTTAATATATACGCAAAAAGGCCATCAACAGAAAGCTCATCAAATTTTGCATTATATCTTGACGAGAATTATCGAAATACTTTAGATCGTAACGATTTCTTGCAATCATGCATGAGAGAATTGGTTGGGTTTAATCCGAGTATTACTGACTCTGGCTATTTTGAACACGAACGGTGTCTTACTATTAAGTCTGGTGATGAAGAACTATCTATCAGACCAGATGGTGGTATTGCTTATGGTTGGAAACCATTCAGACGAGAAGCGTCAGAGTTAACTCAAGAGGATTTCGAATACAACTGGGATTTAGACATAAGATTGTACAACCAAAAGAAAGACTACTCTGGCATACTATATACGATCTCTTTCAACAAGAACGAATAGCATTCCATTTTTGGCAATTATTTTGAGGCAAGGTTGATGAGTATGCAATCTTGCCTCATTGTTTTGTTTTCTGTGCAGATCCCGTGCATACTTGAGTTTTAACTTTGCGCCGTCGTTAGTTGAGAACGGCAATAGCATTGATAAACCAATAATCAGACTAACTATGCCTAGAACAAAGCCAAATATCTCATCGGAGAGTATCTTCACTTTGACCTTGCTGCCCTCGCATATTCAGCGCTTGAGGGACAGAGAGGTTTCTCATTCGAGGGGCAGGAGGCTATCGACTTCCATGCGAAAACTCGTGGTGAGCCAGATTATGATGAGAATGGAAATGTGCAGCCAATCCACTTCAACATGGAGGGTTATGTGGCATTCTTGACCCATAACGAGGACCACCACGATGATGTTGAGTTCCAGTCGCCGTTCAGCAATGTTACCAAGATCAGCACAGTAGGAGTAGACCCATATCGCTGTGAGATGCTGTTCAAGCACGATCCAGACCGCAATATGTCATTGTACTTTAGACATGAGCTGCTGCCCGAACCCACTGAGGGTATGCCAGTGATGGGCGTATGTGGATGCAGGGCCGCATCAATGAGTTCCAAGAATAAACACATTTGTGGAAATAATTTCTCCAACTGTGCAGATAGACTTCACAGTTGTGTATTTACTTTGCATCATCAACGTGAGGGAACGTGTCTTCACTTGATGAAGTTGTGTAATACGAATCATTAAAACAGATTAATTATGAAGGAGTTAAAGTGTCCCAATTGTGGAAGTGTATTTAGTGTAGATGAGGCCGACTATGCAGCAATCGTCAGTCAAGTGAAAAGCACCGAGTTCCAGCAAGAACTTGAACGCCGCGTCGCCGAACTGCACGAGAAGCATCAAGCCGAGCTAGAGAACAACGAACTGAAGGCAAAGCAGGACTATGAACGCCGGTTGGGAGCAAAGGATGCTGAGATTGTTCGCCTGACTGGACAAGTAAGCAGCGCCGTACAAGCCGAACAACTGAAGTACAACAAGGAATTGGCCCAGCGTGATACCGTCATTGAACAACTCAAGGCTCAGGCTGAGCAGCAGGAGCAAAAGGTGCAGGTAGCAATCCTCCAAGAGCAGAACAAGGCTAAGGATGCGATTCAGACTAAGGACGCCCAAATTGCCGAGCTCAAGAACAAGATTGAGACAGAAAAGAATGCTGCTATCCAACGCGAGCAGAGCCAAAAGGAGCGCTATGAACTGGAGTTGAAACAAAAACAGGATCAGGTCGATTACTACAAGGACCTGAAGACTCGTCTGTCAACCAAGATGGTGGGTGAGACCCTTGAAGCTCACTGTAGCACCGAGTTTAACCGTTTGAGACCGATGTTCCCCAACGCTTATTTCGAAAAGGACAACGACGCCTCGGGCGGAAGTAAAGGTGACTTCATCTTCCGTGACTCTGAAGACGGCTTTGAGTATGTGTCCATTATGTTCGAAATGAAAAACGAAATGGATACCACCGCGACCAAGCACAAAAACGAAGACTTCTTGGCTAAACTCGATAAGGACCGTAACGAGAAGAACTGCGAGTATGCCGTGCTGGTTACCCTCTTGGAACCGGACAATGAGCTCTATAACGGCGGTATCGTGGATGTGTCATACAAATATCCCAAAATGTACGTTATCCGTCCGCAGTTTTTCATTCCGCTGATTACAATCCTTGTGCAGACGTCCCAAAAGAGCGTTGATTTGAAACGTCAGCTCGCTATAGCCCAAAACCAGTCCGTGGATGTGACCAACTTCGAAAACAAGCTCCTCGAATTTAAGGACAAGTTCGGAGCTCACTACGCAAGAGCATCTAAGAAGTTCGAGGATGCAATCAAGCAGATTGACGACACCATAACTAAACTGCAAAAGGTAAGAGAGAATCTTGTCGGCTCAGAGAATTATCTTCGTCTAGCCAACCAAGACACCGACAACCTCACCATCAAGAGACTCACTCGTGGTAATCCCACAATGAAGAAGAAGTTTGAAGAAGCCCGCGAGGCATCGGCAAACCGTGAGACAAGCCCAGAGAATAACGACTAAACCTTGACTTGATGTAGGGTTGAGCATGGATAGAAATGTGGGTGTATGGTCGCAGACCGGAAGCGAGCAGTAACCGTTAGCAAGGCGCTGAGGTCGAAGGCTCAAATCCTTCCACCCACATTCCACAATGTAACTATCAATGAAAGAATGTGAAATGGAAGAAAGAAAAGTATGAGTCGCTATTGTTCTCATCTATGATGGGCTGTAAAACCAGGCGGTTTTATCGTTGAAAATAACTGGTGCATATGGCACAAATTCTTATACGCTAGTCAACGAGTTAGACAAGAAATGGTGGTCCCAATCCCAATCCTTTCTCCTAGCTTAAAGGGCAAGATTCGTGAACCTGTTTGGATTCCAATGAATGAGTCTACCAAGTTACAGATAGTAGATGAAGATAGTATTATATCCGTGTGAAAGAGCATGGTTTTATTTACTTATTTCTTTTAGTGTGCAGAAAGGGTTCATAATTGGGGGCTTTCTTTGCAATGAATAAACAATTATTAACTATAAAATCGAGAATTATGTGTTGTGTACCTTGGGGACCTAGAAGAAGGTCATCTAGCAGAGAGTCAATCATCCCTGTTGAAAAGATCAAGAAGGCAGATGTTGAGTATATCATCTGTACTTATGATTATGAATGCCTGTTCAAGAGAGCCATCGATGCCGAGTATCGCCAATACGAGGGCTGCAGCGCTAACCTGATAGCCGTCCTGCAACAGGGCAATACCAAGGTCAAGGTCGCCGGCTCACAGACCCCAGGCTACAAAGCCGGTTACCGTACCATCGTCATGACAGCCCCGTTTGTCAATGCAACAATATTGCTGAGAACCAAGCAATGAATGATGAGCAAAGGGCGATAAGTTCATTTTATCGCCCACAGACTTGTCTAATACACCGTGATTATTGCTACCTTTGTGGGTAATCAACAAACGTATTAACCTTTAGAATTATTAGTTATGAAGAGGATTATTTCATTATTGTTTGCTGTTGTACTTGTCGTGAGCTGTTTCGCTCAGTCTTCATCGAGTAAGCCACCAAAGTACAGCGAAAATCCGAGCGCTAAGTTTCAACTGTATCCAACGCAGAATATGTGGAACTTCATCAAGCTAAACACCCAGACTGGAGAAATGTGGCAAGTACAGTATGCCATCAATGACAACAACAATCGTTTGGGGGTAGTTCTTAATGATATTGTTCTTGTCGGCGCCGGTGACGAAGAGGTTAACGGCCGCTTCACACTGTATCCCACAGAGAACATGTACACTTTTATTCTACTTGATACTATCGATGGCCGTTGCTGGCAAGTCCAATGGTCCAACCAATCAAGCAATCGTGGCATCGTTGACCGCATCTATGACTTCTGAAGCAGATGAATGATACCAAAGTGAGGGTGGCCATTTGCCTAATTTATTACAAAGCAGTAACCCCAGGCTTATTCATCGTGGATATGAGTTGGGATGTTTGGCGTAAGTTTCTATACGCTAGCCAACGGGTACGTCAAGAAATGATTGTCCCCAAAGTGGCACCAAGTGTCGAGGGCTCAGTTAAGGAACTTGTTTGGATACCACTGGACAATCAACACAAGTTGCAAATCATCAACGAGAACGATATAATTAGATTATAAATAACCATTAAATGATTCTTTGAATTATCCTGAATTTGACTATCGACGCGATATGGTAGCATAATATAAATGGGAGGGAAAGGATGCTCTCCCGTTTATCTATATATCCTTTTCTCATCCAACTATGCCACACTTTTACGTTATATTGACTTTCAATACGTTTGCACTCTTTGATAAATGCAATACCGTGTTTTTTGCCTTTTTCTTCATTACCAACGATTCTCTTGCTTACCTTAATGGATAGATTTTTAACTCGACGATTATTGTCTATTTCAAATTCGAATATGCCAACAATAGTTTTAAAGCTTGTGCTAAGAAAGCCCATCTTGGCACGCTTCAGTTTCCCGTCAAAATACAATTGGTTGTATTCGTCGAAACGTACCTTCAAGTCTTCTTTCGTTATCTTCATAGGGTTAACTTGCTGGTGCCCAGAAAAATCGGGCCAATGAACGCTTGGGGGCTTCTGCACTGACCTTCAGTCCACGCAAATTCGGATGAACCTGGATGTTCAAGCCATATTTCTCGTTCATCTCGGCAGCCGCTTTGAGGAATCGAGGCCCGTGCATTTTCTTCTCGACATTATTGGAACGCTCCAGTTTATAGTGCAACATCTCGTGGACGAGAACATCGCGCAGGTATTCCTCGGTCCAGTCATAGTACATCGATATTCCGATTCTGACATTGCGCAGTCTGCTGCCCGGTGAATGCCGGTCGCAGCTGAAACGGCCAAAACACCTGAATGACTTGATTAGGTAGAACTCATAGGGCCACAGCAGACGGCCGCCGAAGTACAACTTGTTATACTCTTCGAACTTCTCCTCA
>CADBDH010000010.1 GCA_902793405.1 uncultured Bacteroidales bacterium
GAAAGAGCCCGGTGCAATACCGAACTCTATTCCTTAATCAATAACCCGTCCAACTTTTTGGGGTCACTTCAAAGCCCTGACCAGCCCTAACGGGCTTCAAAGTGAGCCCCTTTATGTGAAAATAACATAATAGCATTATATTGAGGCACTTATGTGGTTTTATCGTATTTTTACCGGACACTAATATTTTCCAATAAAAGGGATGCCTTCGTCCCACAAAAAAAGACAGGGCCCGAAAAGGGTCCCGTCTTTTTTTAAGTGTGGTTTACTGTTTCTTACCACTCACCTACCAGCAGGTAGTCAACCAGAGTTGCAACATCGCTGATGTTGATACCACCGTCCTCATCACAGTCGGCAGCGTCACTGCTGAAGCCCTCAGCGTCATCAAAGTCACCACTCAGCAGGTGGTCAACCAGGGTAGCAACGTCGCTGATGTTAACAGCACCGTCGTTGTTCACGTCACCACGGATGAAGGGAGGAACGGGAGGCACGGGGAAGCGGAACTGATCACCGTTGATCCAGGTCAGCACGTTGTTGTTGTAGCCATAGAACAGGTGATAACCGTTGCTCGCAGCAGTGTAGTCCCAAGTGATCTGCTCGGGAGTACCATCGGCCTCGAAGCCCCAGATGAATTCATCAATATAACCATCCTCGGTCGTGGTGTAGCCACCCACACCATAGCACATGCCAAGACCACCCGAGATCCAGGTGTCATCAATGTCCCAGATGGGATTGCCCAGATAGATCGTGCTATCCTCACCAATTTCGGCAATGCAGTTGTAGTTAACCTTGCCATCGCTACCTACGTTCAGAACTACATTGGGCATACCATAGTCCCACATGTTACCAACGAACAGCGTGTCAGCAGGCTCGTTCTGGAACATATAAACATAGGACTCAGCAGCTTTATTATCACGCTCTTGAACATAACTCAGCTTACCATTGGCAGCCAGAATCTCGGTGTGCAGGAATACCTCAGCAACAATGCTGGTGTCGGACGAAGTCAGTCTGCCATTGTTGTACTTATTGATGATATTCTCGCGATAGTAAACGTAGTTGTCATCGAAGATGATCGAACCGTCGGCGTACATGGTACCCATGCAATCAGTCGTGTCGCCGTTCATGAAGTAATTCTCAGACAAGATAGCATGCCACCTAAGGGTGTCGGTGCGGGTACGGCCAGAACCAGCCGAAACGCTGTCATTTTTGAGCAACAGGCCCCAGGACAGGGCAACCTCGCCAGTGCTGTAGTCAACATCGATGGGCAGGTAGTAGGTGCTGCCTTCCTCGTCCCAGTAGAAACCGGCAAAGGCCAGACCGTCGCTGGCATCGGGATACCAGTAAGCGCCACTGCCTGCAAAGTAGGGATCAGCCTCAACATATTCACCATTCTCACCATAAGTTGCCTTGTACAGGAAACATACATAGGGCATGTTGATGATTTCTTCATCAGACAGGCGCTTGGGAGCACGATTGAGAACCTGATCAGCATGGGTCCTCTGTACATTCTTCTTGGCAGCCTCCATGAAGCTCTTGCTAACGCCAGCGGTGAGCTGGTTGGTAAGGGTGTTGGCCTTCATTACCATCTGGCCCTTGTTGACCTGGGTAAGATCAGCCTTGTTTACTTGAGGTGCAGCCATGGCGGTCAAGCCAGCGCACACAAACAAAAGTGCTAAAAATTTCTTCATAAATCAGTAGATCTTGAATTAGTTAATAATAAATATGTTAATAATAAATAAAGTGATTCCGGTTTTTCAATGAATCTAGTATCTAATAAGGCAGACAAGCGCCATAGCGACAGTCGTTCTCAAAAAGACGTCGCAAATGTAAACACATTTTTTGTATTCTACAACTTTTTTCTATGAAAAGTGCATAATTGAAAACAACTTACCACCTTATATATAAATAAATTGGACGGCCCGGCAGTTCAAAGCAGCATTCCGCCTGCCACCTGATCGGCAACGTCCTGACCCATGCTCTGGCTTACCAATGCCAGGGCAAACGGAGCGGCAGCGGCAGGGCCGTTGCCCGTCACCACATTGCCATCAACGGCTACCGAACCCGACGTCCACTTCACGCCCTCGATTCCCTGCTCCATGCTGGGATAGCACACGGCCTCTCGGTCTTGAAGAATGCCCAAGGGTGCCAGCACCACTGCGGGAGAGGCACAGATGGCTGCCACCTTGTCGCCACGCTCGTCCTGAGCAACCAGCAGGTCACACAAGGCCTCGTGGGCCGCAAGATTGGGGGCACCGGGGATTCCACCGGGCAGCACCATCCACTCGGCATCGCTGTAATCGTTGTCCTCAAACTGGCTGTCGGCTATCACCGTCACGCCGTGGGCACCGGTAACTGCCAGATCGGGGTTTATCGACACTGTCACGACGGGCATTCCCGCGCGACGCATTACATCTACACATGTCAAGGCCTCGACTTCCTCAAAGCCATCGGCCAGAAAAACAAAGCTTGTGTTCATTGAATTGTTAGTTGTTAGTTGTTAGTCCTTAGTTGTTAGTTGTTAGTCCTTAGTTGTTAGTTGTTAGTTCTTAGTTGTTAGTCCTAGTTGTTAGTCCTTAGTTTTTAGTTGGGCTGGATTCACTAGATTTTCTAGGGGCTAGATGGTCTAGTGGTTATAGAGCGCTAAGTTAGTTGTTTTCTCCCAAAAAATGCCCTTCCAGTGGCGAAAAAATGCCTTTTTTTGAAAAAAAACGTCTTTTTTTGAAAAAAAAGTGCGATTTTTTTTGGTGGTTTCAAAAATAGCAGTACCTTTGCATCGCTTTTGACAGCAACGGGCAGTTAGCGCAGTTGGTTCAGAGCATCTGCCTTACAAGCAGAGGGTCGGGGGTTCGAACGGTTTCGCACGCAAGTGTGAGGCCGTTTTTCTTTTATCCCGGCGAGGGATCCTTGCCGCTATTCTTGCCGAGCCGTTTTCCCTCCACAGCACCCTGCTCCCCCTCAACGCCTGTCCACCGATTGCCGGGCCATGGTTCACAAAAGCCCTCAAAAAATCAGAAAAACCATTAAAACTGGCGACGGATTGAAAAATAATGTGTAGTTTTGGGGGTTGAAAACAAAACAGTCAATGAAAATGAAGAGGACCACCCTACTTGCCATCGCCATCGTGACGATGTGTTTGCCCATGGCAGCCCAGGTGCATCTGGGCCTGCGTGGTGGCGTGACTCTGGGCGAGCTTCACTTCGACCGCGAGATCATCGACAGCAGCAATCGCATGGGCTACTGTGGCGGCCTGGTGCTTGACGTGGCCATTCCCGTGACGGGACTTGGCGTCGATGCCAGCGTGATGTATGCCCATCGCAACAACCGCCTCACCGACGGCCAACACCTGTTCAAGCGTCATTACATCGACATTCCCCTCATGGCGCGTTACCGTCTTACGGTCACTGGCGTGGAGCGCTTCTTGGCGCCCCTCGTGTTCACGGGCCCCACGTTCTCGGTTCTGTTCGACGACAACGGGCAGGAGAACTGGAAAGGGCGCAGGACCTACCTGTCGTGGCGCGTTGGCGGCGGCGTGGACCTGTTTCACCACCTGCGCCTGACGGCAGCCTATGGCTTCGGCATCACCAAGGCCATGACCTATATCGGCAACGACGTCAAGGCCGACAAGGCTCACGGCAAGGACCGCTACTGGATGCTGAATGCGGCATGGCTGTTTTGACGCATGTTGAGAGCAACATCATTGTAGAGAGACATTAAACAAACATCAAGATAATGAAGAAGATATTTTTACTGATTGCAGCAGTGCTGCTCACCACGGCAGCAGCCACAGGACAGACCACATCGCGCTGGGGCATTACCGCCGGCGCCACCATCAACGAGGTACATTTCAAGCAAAAAGACATCGTGCCCAGCAAGCGCGCCATGGGGCCGCAAGTGGGTGTGACAGGAGAAATGAACTTTAGCGGCATCGGATTTGGTGTTGAGGGCTCATTGCTCTACAGCCTCAAGCAGGGCAAGGTCAACTATGGCGAACGCACCGTGTGGTCGACGCTAGGCGCCGGCAACGAGACCGTGTCGATGCACTACCTGGACGTGCCCTTGCACCTCAAGTTCAAGTACCACAGGCTGGGTGGTATCGAGAGCACCATCATGCCGCTGGCCTATGTGGGCCCGCAGTTCTCGTTCCTGATGCACGGCAACCACAGCAACCTGAACAAGTACTCGCCTGTGAGCGTGTATCTGGACATGGGCATCGGCTTTGAGCTGATGGAACGTGTGCAGCTGCGCGGCGGCTACAATTTCTCCATCGGCCAGTCGTTCCACACCAAGATGCTTGACGAGAACGTGGCCAAGAACCGCACCTGGTACTTCAACCTCACCTGGTTCCTGAAATAAGATTTCACACCACAACAACTTTTTCCTATTGGCATCGGCTGGATGCTTCTCATGAGAAGGCAAGAAAGACAAGAAGGACAATTAAATCATATTTTATTAATAATCAATACTTTGTCTTTCTTGTGTTTCTTGTCTTCAAATTATAAAAAGCTCTAGCGGCTTAGCGGTTTAGCGTAGTGCCCCAGAAGTGCTGTTGCCCAAACAAAAAGAAGTTGTTTATGCTGTTTAACCCATTATTTGTTTAAGTTGTCTGTAAAACTTAGGCACTTAGCCTGGGGTCGAAATTGACGAGTAGGACATGAACAAACGATATGCAGCCATACTGATAGCGCTCATCGCCGCCATCGTGGCGATGTTCTGCTCGCGCGACCGCAAGCGGTTATTCGCTCACGAGGGCGTGGTGTGGACCACCGAGTACCACATCACCTACGAGGCCGCCCACGACCTGGGCGACAGCATCCAGCTCATCTTGGGCAATCTGGACATGAGCGTGTCGCCCTATAACAAGGCCTCGCTCATCAGCGCCATCAACGAGAACAAGACCACCCGCACCGATGCCTACCTGCAGCGCCTGCTGACCGCCTCGCGCGTGGTGTGGCGCGAGAGCAGCGGTGCATTCGACCCGACGGTGATGCCACTGGTCAACGCATGGGGCTTTGGCTACAAGAACGGCACCCTACCCTCACGAGCCCAGCTCGACAGCCTGCTGCAATTCGTCGGGATGGACAAGGTGACCCTGCAAGGCGACAGCCTCCTGAAACAGGACCCGCGCGTGATGCTCGACTTCAGCTCCATCGCCAAGGGGATGGCCTGTGACGAGATCGGGCGCATGCTTGTGCGCAACGGGGCAGTCAACTGGCTGGTCGAGATCGGCGGCGAGGTGATGGCCAGCGGCGTGAACAACCGCGGCACGGCATGGCACGTGTCGGTCGATATGCCCACCAGCGAGCAGGACGGCAATGCCGACCACGAGAGTGCGGTGGTGCTGACGCTCGACAGCGGTGCAGTGGCCACCAGCGGCAATTACCGCAAGTGGCGCATCGAGGAAGGGAATAAACTGTCACACATCATCGACCCGCACACGGGCGACAGCCGCACGGGCACACTGCTGAGCGTGACGGTCGTCGCCAGCGACTGCATGACGGCCGACGCCTGGGCAACAGCCTGCATGGTGATGGGAGAAGAAAACGTGAAAAACATGATGGGCAGCCGCAACGACCTGGGTGTGATGACCATCAGCGCCGACACCGTGAGCGGCAGCCTCATCGTGTGGAGCAACGCCCCGTTTGCCAACAGAATCAAATAAAGGAAATCTAGACTATCTAGAAATTCTAGAGCATCTAGGAAATCTAGGCTATCTAGCTGGTCTAGAGCCGTTTACTGGGCGATAATGAGTTCAACGCCCAGGTCTTCAAGCCGCTTGACCACCTTGGGCGAGACGCCGGCATCGGTGATGATGATGTCGATGGCGTCGATGTCGGCAATCTTGGCAAAGCCGCGGCGCCCGAACTTGCTGCTGTCGGCAAGGACGATGGTCTTTTGGGCAGCAGCCATCATCTTCTGGTTAAGGGCCGCCTCACGCATCTCGGTCGTTGTGATGCCATAGTCCATGTCGATGCCGTCAACCCCCAGATACAGTTTACTGAAGGAGCACTGCTCCAAGATGCGTGCCGCATACTCGCCCACCACCGACAGGCTGCTGTGGCGCAGCATGCCGCCCAGCTGGATAATGTCAATGTTCTCATGCTGCGAGAGGATGTTGCTCACGGCCAGCGAAGCCGATACAACCGTCAACTTGTGGATGGGCTGGATGTTGCGTGCCAGGGCATGAACCGTCGTCCCCGAGGCGATGGCGATGCTGTCGTCGCGCGTGATGAGCCGTGCCGCCTCGCGCCCGATGGCGTGTTTCTCGTCGGTGGACAGACGCTCTTTCTCGTTCACCGAGCGGTTGTTGATATAGGGATTGACCAGCACGGCCTTGCCGTGGCTGCGGTACAGCTTGTCGCTCTTTTCCAGGTCGGTAAGGTCCTTGCGCACCGTCACCGCACTCACGTTGAGCATCGATACCAGATCAGACACCTGCACCGACCCATGCTTGATCAGCGCCTCCATAATCATCTCGTGACGTTCCTCTTTAGTCATGGCTTTTTGGACTTATGAAGTTTCGTTTTGATGCGGCAAAAGTAAACAAAAGATAGATACCGCCAAAGAAAAAGACAAAAAATCTTTCGAAAATCATCAAAACGAAATAGAAAACAAGTATAAATACGCTAAATATGCTTTCGATTTTAGAGCAAAACGAAATGTATTCAAAACAAAAACGAAACTATTATATTTTGTGGTTTTCTAGAAACATTTACACTATATTTAGTTATACATCAAGCAATTAAGTTGTTACCTAGTAGCCAAAATCAAAAATAAATACGAAAATATTTTGTCAATTCAAAAACGATAAGTAACTTTGCAGCGAAACTTGATAACCCGATTTGTTCTGCTACCTCGAATATTGAGTTTATGGTAACAAACGAAATTTATAAAAAAGAATACGACGTGATCATCGTTGGTGGCGGCGCCACGGGTGCCGGAACCGCGAGAGATTGCGCCTTGCGCGGTTTGAGCGTGCTGCTCGTGGAGCGCAACGACTACAGCACCGGCGCCACAGGCCGCAACCACGGCCTGATGCACAGCGGAGCCCGCTATGCCGTGACCGACGGCGAAAGCGCCAGCGAGTGCATCAGCGAGAACATGATATTGAGGCGCATTGCACGTCACTGCGTCGAGGAGACCGACGGCCTGTTCATCACCCTGCCCGAGGATGACCTGCAGTACCAGCAGACCTTTGTCGAGGCCTGCCAGCGAGCCGGCATCCGCGCCGACGTCATCGACCCGGCCGAGGCACGCCGCATCGAGCCCGCCGTCAACCCCGACCTCATCGGCGCCGTGCGCGTTCCCGACGCTTCGATCGACCCCTTCCGCCTGACCGTTGCCAACCTGCTCGACGCCCGCCTGCACGGCGCCGAGACCCTCAACTATCACGAGGTGGAAGGCCTGATCATCAACCAGCAACGTGTCGAGGGCGTGAAGCTGCTCAACAAGCAGGACGGCAGCCACGTCGAGGTGCGTGGCCGCGTGGTAGTCAACGCCGCCGGCATCTGGGGCCAGCGCATTGCCCAGCAGGCAGGAGTGAACATCTCGATGTTCCCCGCCCGCGGCGCGCTGCTCATCTTTGGCCACCGCGTGAACAACATGGTCATCAACCGCTGCCGCAGGCCCGCCAATGCCGACATCCTCGTTCCTGACGACACGGTGTGCGTCATCGGCACCACCAGCGACCGCATCCCCATCGAGACCGTCGACGACATGCGCGTGACCCGCGAGGAGGTGGATGTCCTGCTCAAAGAGGGCATCAAAATCGCCCCGTCGCTGGCCACTACCCGCATCATCCGCGCCTATGCCGGTGTGCGTCCCCTCGTTGCCAGCGATGACGACCCCAGCGGCCGCAGCATCAGCCGCGGCATCGTTTGTCTGGACCACGCCAAGCGCGACGGTCTGGAGGGCTTTATCACCATCACGGGCGGCAAGATGATGACCTACCGCCTGATGGGCGAAATTGCCACCAATGCCGTTTGCGCCAAGTTGGGCAACACCGCCCCCTGCGTCACCGCCAACCAGCCGTTGCCCGGCTCGGAAGAGGGCGCTCCCAGCCAGAGCGACATGACCAAGCGTTACAGCTTCGGCCAGCGCGCCGCCATCGGCCGCCACGGCTCGCTCGCTGCACGCATCGAGAAAGACAACGACATCGACAACGCCCTGGTGTGTGAATGCGAAGGCGTCACCGTGGGCGAAATCAAATATGCCGTGCACCAGCTGCACGTGCACAACCTGGTCAACCTGCGCCGGCGCACACGCGTGGGCATGGGTACCTGCCAGGGCAAGCTGTGCTCCTGCCGTGCCGCATCGCTCATGGGCGAGTTCCGTCACGACGTGAAGGGGGCACAGGAAGACCTCGCAGCCTTCCTCGACGAGCGCTGGAAGGGCATGAGGCCCGTAGCCTGGGGCGACACCCTGCGCGAGGCGCAGCTCACTGCCGCCATCTACGAGGGACTGTGTGGCCTGGACAAGGCTGTTAACCTGCAAGGAAAGGAGGACGTGCAATGAGAATGGATACCGTTATTATGGGCGGAGGCCTGAGCGGCCTGACCTGCGGCATCGCGCTGGCCAAGCGCGGACAACGCGTCACCATCGTCGCCGGCGGACAGAGCACGCTGATGTTCAACGGCGGCTCGATGGAACTGCTGGGCAACATCGACGGCCAGGACGTCACCAACCCGTTGCAGGCCATCACTACCCTGCCCCAGAATCACCCCTACAGCAAAATCGGCGCTAACCGCATCGCCGAGATCGCCGACGAGGCCAAGCAGCTGCTTGCCGACGCCGGCATCAACATGGCGGGCGACGCCACTGCCAACCACTGGCGCATCACTCCCATGGGCATCGCCAAGCCGGCCTGGCTCACATTGAGCGAGAACCTGCGCATCGACGACCTGAACCAGCTGCCCGCCAAGCGCGTGGCGCTGATGTGCATCCGCGGCTACTTCGACCAGCCCAACGGCATGCTGGCACAGGGCCTGCGCGACCTGGGATTTGACGTCCAGGCGATTGAGTTCACCACCGACGACATCACCTCACTGCGCCGCAGCCCCAGCGAGATGCGCGCCACCAGCCTGGCCAAGCACCTGGTGAGCAACAACGCGCTGCAGCGTGTAGCCGACCAGATCAACAGCCTCGCGGGCGACGCCGACATGGTGCTACTGCCTAGCGTGCTGGGACAGACCGACGACAACGACATCGTGACGCTGCAACGCCTGTGCAACAAGCCGTTGCGACTTGTCGCCACGCTGCCCCCTGCCGTTGCCGGCATGAGGATGCAGACCCTGCTGCGCCACTACTTCAAGATGCTGGGCGGCAACTATCTGACAGGCGACAGTGCCATCGGCGGCAACTTCGAGGGCGACAAGCTGTTGAACGTCACCACCGCCAAGCTAGCCGACATGCCCCTGAGGGCCAACAACTTCGTGCTTGCCACCGGCTCCTTCGTCAGCCGAGGCCTGGCAGCCAACTACGAGCGCGTCTATGAACCCGTGTTCGACCTCGACGTGGATGCCGACGCCGACCGCGAGAAGTGGACCCGCTTTGGCGTGCTGGAGCCTCAAGCCTATTCCCGCTACGGTGTCGCCACCGACGACAACCTGTGCTGCCTCAAACAGGGCAAGACCATCGGCAACCTGTACGCCATCGGCTCTATCCTGAGCGGGCACGACGCCATCAAGATGGGCGACGGCACGGGCGTATCGATGCTGACAGCCCTCGCCGTGGCCCGCAATATCCTGTGCGGCAAATAGGATTCCCGACTACCATCCCCCTTGATGTTTTTGACTTCAAGAAAAGGTTTAGAATAGAATAGATAACGATTTGATTGATGATTTTTTAATGGGATATTATGGCTGATTCTATGCAACTTTGCAACCTCAGCGAAAACAACTTTGAACAGTGCACCAAGTGCTCGATTTGCACGACCGTGTGCCCTGTTGCAGCAGTGACCACCGACTATCCCGGCCCCAAGCAGGCCGGCCCCGACGGTGAGCGTTACCGCATGAAGGATCCCGCTTATTTTGACAAGGCACTGAAGCTGTGCCTGAACTGCAAACGCTGCGAGGTGGCGTGCCCCAGCGGCGTGCACATCGCCGACATCATCCAGCGTGCCCGCATGAAGGCCACCATGGGTCATCGCGCCAGCCTGCGCGACACGATGCTCGCCAACACCGACCTGCTGGGCACCGTGGCCAACCTGGTTGCCCCCGTTGCCAACGCGGCCCTGGGCCTCAAGCCCACCAAACTGGTGATGCACAGCGTCATGGCCATCGACAAGAACCGCACCTTCCCTGCCTATAGCCGCCAAAAGTTCACCACATGGTTTAAACGTCATGCCGCCAAGGCGCAGGACGCCTACCCCAACCACGTGAGCTACTTCCACGGCTGCTATGTCAACTACAACTTCCCCAAGCTGGGACAGGACCTGGTCAAGCTGATGAATGCCATGGGCTATGGCGTGCACCTGCTCGAGAAGGAGCAGTGCTGCGGCGTCGCCCTCATCGCCAACGGCCTGTACAAACAGGCCATGCGCCAGGCACGCGTCAACACGGCCAGCATCCGCCAGGCCGTGGGCACCAAGGGCCACACGGTACTGACCACCAGTTCGAGCTGCACCTTCAACCTGCGCGACGAGTACCCTGCCATGCTCGAGATTGAGAACAGCGACATCCGCGACGGCATTTCACTTGCAACACGATTCATCTATAATCTTGTGGATGAGGAAAAAGTGAAGCTCATCTTCAAGCAAGACTATAAAAGAAGGATTGCCTATCACACCGCATGCCATATGCAACGCATGGGCTGGCAACTCTATAGCATTGAGCTGCTGCGCATGATTCCCGGACTGGACCTGCAGGTGCTGGAGCAGGAGTGCTGCGGCATCTCGGGCACCTATGGTTTCAAAAAGGAGAATTACGAGCGCTCTCAGGCCATCGGCTCCATCCTGTTCAAGCACATCGAGAATGCCCGGGTCGAGGCCGTCGCCACCGACTGCGAGACCTGCAAGTGGCAAATCGAGATGTCGACCGGATTGCCCGTCGAGAATCCCATCAGCATCCTTGCCGATGCCCTTGACGTGGAGGCCACCCGCCGTGCTAATTCGGCTGGTGATTAGAGATAAATGACTGGAGATTCCCGTTAACGATACTTTAACAATATTCACATATCAATCAATAACTTAAAAACTAAAACTTAAAGTAATTATGGCAAGTTTTTTAGCTCCCCCTGCCTATAAGCCGGAACAGACCGGCCCCGAAGCCGATGCCAAGTACAAGAGACTGCGTTGGCAAGTCTTTATCGGCATCTTTATCGGTTATGCCGGCTTCTACCTAGTGAGAAAGAATTTCTCCATGGCCATTCCTATGCTCGAGCCCTTCGGCTTCACCAAGGGCATGCTGGGTACCGCCCTGGCAATGAATGCCGTGGCCTATGGTTTCTCTAAGTTCGTCATGGCCAGCATCAGCGACCGCAGCAATGCGCGCCGCTTCCTGCCGTTGGGTCTGATTCTGTCGGCCATCGCCATGCTGTTCATGATGGTTCCCATCACCCTGCTCGACCCCATCGGCCATCCCGAGCGCAAGGGTCTTGCCGTCTTCCTGATGGGTGCCTTCAACTTCCTCGTGGGTTGGTTCCAGGGAATGGGCTGGCCCCCGTGCGGCCGTGTGATGACGCGCTGGTTCTCGATTAAGGAGCGCGGCACCTGGATGAGCGTGTGGAACTGCGCCCACAACGTGGGTGGCGCCCTCGTCGGCCCGATGGCCGCCTATGGTGCCATGTGGTTCGGCTCGTGGTTCTACGGCAACGACGAGAAGATGTACTTCCTGATCGGTACCTACGCCTTCCCCGCTGCTGTAGCCATCCTGATTGCGATTATCGCCTACGTCCTCATCCGCGACACCCCTCAGTCATGCGGTCTTCCCTCCATCGAGAAGTGGAGCGGTAGTGCCTCCAAGAACTACGACGAGAAGAAGAGCGAGCAGTCGCTGAGCGTGAAGGAAATCTTCAAGACCGTCCTCTCGAACAAGTTCTTGTGGTACATCGCGCTGGCCAACTCCTTTATTTATATGGTGCGCTACGGCTGTCTGGACTGGGCTCCCACCATCCTGAGCGAACAGGGCGTAGACATTAAGAATGCCGGTTGGGCTTACTTCGCCTATGAAATCGCCGCCATCCCCGGCACCATCTTCTGCGGCTGGCTGAGCGACAAGGTCTTCAATGGCCGCCGTGCGCTGCCCACGATGATCTTCATGGCGCTCATCATCATCGCCATCGTCATCTACTGGCAGAACATGACCAACCTGAGCATTGTGCTCGGTTGTCTGATTGCCATCGGCTTCCTCATCTACGGTCCCGTGATGCTCATCGGCGTGCAGGCTCTTGACCTGGCACCCAAGAATGCTGCCGGCACCGCTGCCGGTCTGACCGGTTTCATGGGCTACGTGCTGGGAACCGCCATTCTGGCCAACTCTGTACTCGGTTATGTTGCCGAGAGCACCGGCGGCTGGGACATGCCGTTCATCCTGCTGATTGTGGGCTGTGTGGGCGCCATCTTCTTCATGGCCCTGACCTACAAGGAGGAACAGTACCTCGTAGCCGACCGCAAGGGCGAAAAAATCGAAGAGAAATAATCAATTATCACAATAATATTATTCATTTAAAAATTACTTAACTTATGTTTAAACATCTCGTTAGAGTAGGTTTGTTGAGCACCGTTGTGCTTGCAACCTTCACCTCATGTGAGGAAGAACAGCAGTTCACCAATGAGAAACTTGATGCCAAGCGTGTTGAAGTTCAAGTACTGAACAGCGAGCTGGCCAAGGTTCGTGACTATGTGCCCCTGTATGCAGTTGTTGCACACCGCGGCTCCACTTTCTGGGCTCCCGAGGAGACCGAGGCTTCGTGGCGTTGGGCCCGTGAGATGGGCGCCGACTACCTCGAGAGCGACGTGCAGTGCACCAAGGACGGTATCGTGCTTGCTAACCACGATGAGAACCTGAAGCGCACCACCAACATCGAGAACGTCTTCAGCGAGAACATTCCCGCCAGCCGTGTTGACTTCTACATGAGCCTGGGCTTCTCCCGCGCTGATGCCGAGGCACAGTATGGCCGTGATATGGCTGCTTTCCGTCCGTTCTATACCTTGAGCTACTACTACGCCGAGCTGCTCATGCTCGATGCCGGCAGCTGGTTCAACGAGAGCTCACTGGAGCAGGCCCGTCCCACCTTCAAGGCTACAGAGAACGGCCGCTTTGAGAATGGCAAGATCGTTTACAGCAATGGTCTGTACATCAGCGCCATCCAGGACCAGATCGCCTATGCACAGGGCAAGCGCCTGGTGCGTGACGCCCAGGGTCGCCGCGTGCTCACCTACAAGGTGAAGGACCAGTACAAGGGCATGACCTTGCAGCAGATCTACGAAGACATCAAGAACAAGGGCGAGTACAACGCCAAGTATATGGACTTCATCGAGTACGACTTCGCTGCTGGTTACGAGCCCGATCCCGAGGACACCGGCAACCGTCCCGGCATCTATGTCGAGTTCAAGGAGAGCTGGCTGAACCCCGGCAACATGGAGCAGCGCGTGTATGACGTGCTCGCCGAGCAGGGCTGGAACATCATCACCAACGATCCCGGTGTTCAGCCCTTCTACAAGAACGGCAAGGTCAACGTGGGCAACACCCGTGGCCGCGTCATCCTGCAGACCTTCTCGTTTGATGCTCTGCGCCGTGCCAACGACATCTTCAAGGGCCGCATCCCCATGTGCTACCTGTTGTGGATCAGCGAACCCGCCTATGCTACCGATATCGCCTATGACAACCCCACCGGCTATGCAGCCTTCATCAAGTGGGCACAGGACAATGGCGCACACATCATCGGTCCGGCCATCAGCGGCGCTCCCAACAACTATCCCGAGATGAACGCTCCCTGGCAGGCCTACATGATCCGCAAGAGCGGCATGATCAACCATCCCTACAGTTTCGACAGCTGGGCACAGATGTGCAAGTACATGGGCTACTACAACTACGGCTGGGAAACCGAGTTTGACGATTTGCTCCGTCTTGAGATTCCCGCCACTCCCTATTGCACCACCAGCTATCCCAGCAGTGTTCCCGTGTATATGGACGGCTTCTTCACCAACCGCACCGAGATGTCGCTGCGCTACATGATTGAGAACGGTTTCCGCGGCAACGCCCAACTGCCCAATCCCTTCCACGCAGGACAGAAGTATGACAACTCGCAGGCCAACGTCACCGTTCCCGATGCTGTTGCCACCCTCGAGCGTCTGGGTTACTAATCAGCAACTGGAGTAATTCACATTATCAACATTAAATTGACACATAATAATATGAAGAAATATATTTTGATGCCGGTTCTGGCAATCTTCGCTCTGGCAGCTAGTGCCCAAGACTTTGACACCGATCCCACGCTGGAGCTCGAAAATGCTGAAAAGCAGGTGAAGTTCACCGTGGGTGCCCGCATGATGGCCGACGCTGCGCTCTATCACAGCGATTTCACGCCTGTCAACAGTGGCGCCTCGATCACCGATGCACGCATCCGCACCTCTATGACTTACAAGGACTGGTACTTCTATGCCGACTTCGGTTTTGGCGGTGGCAAGTTCTCGCAGAAGAACATCTTCCTGCAGTACACCCACTTCGACAACAACGACAACACCCATGCCGTGAAGGTGGGTTACTACAATGACCCCGCCGGTTCCATGGCCCGCAACACCTCGCTGGGCAGCTACCACTTCATCAGCCGTCCCGGTTCGTCTTACGCTTTGGGCGAAGGCCGTGAGCTGGGTATCAGCTACAAGTACAACAGTGACCGCTTCATGGCCTATCAGGGCGTGTTCACCGAGAATGCCTACAACAAGATCGAAGCAGGTTTCAACGGTGTTACCGTTGCCGGTCGTTACTTGTTCCGTCCCATTGCCAATGACTATCAGACCCTGCACGTGGGTGTGAGCGCACGCTTTGCCCACCTGGGTGGCGGCACCGTTTACAACAACGTGCTCAAGAAGTCCCTCCACCTGGGTCAGTCTCTCGAGACCCTCGTCGACGAGGATGAGCAGTTCGTCAGCGCCGACCTCGACTGGGCCAACAACGTGGTTAACGTGGGTGCCGAGGCTCTTTACCAGAACGACAAGTTCTTTGCCCGTGGCGAGTTCTTCTACAAGCATGTTACCAAGAAGCGCGACAGCTACTCGCTCTATATCGACGCCCAGAACAACATCGACGGTTGGGGCGACATCGGCTGGTGGGAAAATGCCAACAAGCTGAAAAACAACAACTTCTATGGTGGTTATGTAGAGGCTGGTTTCCAGATCCTGGGCAATGGCTACAAGTACAATAAGCAGGAAGGCCTGCTGGGTGGTCTCGACGGCAAGTCGCTGGAGATTGTGGCCCGTTACAACTACACCGGCCTGAACAACCTCACCGATGGCGAGTACTTCAATGCCGGTCGTGGTCACTACTATGCCAACGGCTACATGGAAGATTGGCCCGGCACTGGCGCTACCAGCGTTGGTGGTGGTGACATCCACAGCGTGACCCTGGGTCTGAACTACGCGTTCAACCGCTACGTGCTGTGCATGCTTGATTACACCTTCCACAAGCTTGACAAGCCCTTCTTGCCCAACGACAAGAAATTCCACGTGGCTCAGGCCCGTGTACAGTTCACCTTCTAATGGGCGAACGTATAGTGGATCAACGAAAATAATCTGATTATCAAGAACTAATTACCATCATTTATATATAATTAGAGTTATTTTTTCCTATCAATCAATTCAATCCCGCCGCACCCGTGACTGGGCCCGGCGGGATTTTTTGTTTAGCCACTGATAAGAGCACGCGGTCTGCCGTATTGACACCCTTAAAGCGTATTGGGGCACACTGGCCAGATAGTGAAGCACTAATTGGTCGAACGTCAACACAGGACCAGCAGGCCTGGGGATTGAACGGGCCTCGGCGGCTGCTCTTTCAAGCACAAACACGGTGAAATGGCATCCTGACTATTTGCGGGTTTGCTTTACATGATTTGTAGAGACGCAAAATCTTGCGTCTCAATCCGTTAGGCGCTACTATAACATCTCTCAAGGATATGTTCTTTCGTTTGGTTTTAATCGGCCTGACGGCCGAAAAATCAAACAAAATTTGTATACGAATCTCTCGAATTTGATTCTATTATAATCTTGATTGAGTTCTCGAGTGAAGCTCGATCTATAATTATTGGCCTTTATTACACAGCCTCTACTACTCTTATTGGATGAAGATTTTGAATGTCCTCGGCGTTCGGTCGGCCGGATACAGAATCAGGGCGCAGCCACTTGTGTGACCGCGCCCTGGTGTTGGGTCTTGCGCCTTTTACAGGGGCGCTTGCGTCAGCAGGTTGTTACTTGATGACCTTGGTGGCAGTGGTAGTGCCGTCGCTGTAGGTGGTCACCTGGATGGTGGGACCTGCAGGCTGAGTCATCTCCTGACCTGCGAAGTTGAAGTAGCGCACGTTAGCCACTTGCTTGCCGTCATTGAGCTCGTTGACTGCGCTGGGGGTGCTGGGCTGTTCGTAAACCTCGAGATAAACGATGTCTGACTTGTTGGTCACGCCCTCAACGGTGTAGTTGAGCTGGATACCGATGCGCCAGGTGAACATGGGATTGTCACCCGTGTTGGTGCGATAGAAGTAAACGCGGCGCAGGTAGAAGTCTTCACCACTGAAGCCATAAGGAATCTCGGTCATGTCTTCCTCAAAGCCATTCTGGGGGCCGTAGGTCTCGCTGTCGAAGGTGAACAGCTTGTCCTGGTCGGTGAAGATGCTGTAGGTGAGGTAGTCGGGATTGATCGGGTTGCCGTCAACATCCATCAGATTGATGTTGAAGTCAAAGCGAGTGTAACCGTCCTCGTTGCCACAGTCAAAGAACTCAAGAACCTCGGGGTTGGCAGGAATAGCGGGAACAGCCTCGCCAAGCGGGGTCCAGGTCGAGTTCCACTCGATGGTAGCCACCGAGCCGTCGTCGCTCCACAGTCCGCACAGGCCAGTTGCCACGCAGTTGTAGGGATAGGGGTTGTCCACACTACCATCGCTGCCTTCCATGGTGATGGTACCGTTCTCGGGGTCGATGGCATAGTACACATATTCGGCACGGTCATCAACATAGAAATCGAGCCAATACAGGTCGTCGCCCAGATCAATAACGTCGGTCGAGCCCCAAGCCAGGACTACACCATAGTCAAAAACTGCATTATAGGCAATGTACTGACCCAGGGGAACTGAGATGGTCAGGCCATCCTCGCTCAACTCGCCTTCTACCCAAACGCCAGTACCCTCACCGTAGCACATAATGTCCTTGATGTAAACGGTGTGGCCATCCTCGGCATAGACGATCTTTACACGGCCGCTCTGGTAATCGGTGTCATAGCCAAAGAGGCTGGACAGCAGATATTCACCGGTACGCATGTAGCTCACTGCGGTGCCCTCGGGCTCCTCGGTAATGATATCCACATTCGACGGTGCCTTAACCATCGTGGCAGGTGTACACTTCTCGATGTCGCGGTAAGCATTACCATGCGACTTCACCTCGGCCATCGCGCACACGGCAACAGCCATACTCAAAAGGAGTAATGATAATTTCTTCATACGCTTGTCTTGCTATTGTAATGATTTTGCTGATTATTACTGGTCTATATCAATTCAAATACACCGCAAATATACATAAAAAAACTGAGACATCTCATGATTTCGATTAAAAAGCGCAATCCAGCAAAAAAGTTATTAACAATGTGCAATTCAGCTCATGAAATTCGGTCATGTAAGGCCCTCAAAGCCTAACAAATCACTCAAAGCATTGTGACAAAGTTCGTGGAAAACGGAAAAATTTCTGTATCTTTGCGTTTTCAACCTTAATAACAGACCATCATGATGGAAAACTTGAACGACTTTTTTGCGACACTGAGCGGCTACCTGTGGGGGTGGCCCATGATCATATTGCTGCTGGGAACACACGTCTTTCTCACCCTGCGTTTAGGTATCCCGCAGCGCAAACTACTGACAGCCATTAAATTATCGGTAAGCAAGGACAAGGGGTCGACGGGCGACGTGTCACAGTTTGGCGCGTTGGCCACGGCATTGGCCGCGACTATCGGCACCGGTAACATCGTGGGTGTGGCTACAGCGGTGGCCCTGGGTGGCCCCGGCGCCGTGCTGTGGTGCTGGCTATCGGGCGTGTTCGGCATCGCCACCAAGTACAGCGAGGGCCTGCTGGCCATCAAATACCGCGTCAAGGCCAAAGACGGCCGCATGCTGGGCGGACCCATGTACGCCCTGGAACGCGGTCTGGGCTGGAAATGGCTCGCCGTGCTGTTCGCCCTGTTCACTGCACTGGCCTCGTTCGGCATCGGCAACACGGTGCAGGCCAACGCCATTTCGACCATCGCCTACGAGTCCTACAGCATCCCGGCTTGGCTCACTGGCGGCGTCGTGTGCCTGCTATCGGGCCTCGTGCTGCTGGGAGGCATCAAGAGCATTGCCCGCGTGTGCGGTGCGCTGGTGCCCTTCATGGCCTTCTTCTATGTGGTGGGCTGTATCTATATCCTGATTGCCAACGGGCAGTACGTGTGGCCCGCCATCAAACTCATCTGTGAATCGGCCTTCTCGCCCCAGGCTGCTGGTGGCGGCTTTGTGGGTACCACCGTCATCATGGCTGCCCGCATGGGTATTGCCCGCGGCTTGTTCAGCAACGAGTCGGGTCTGGGCTCTGCACCCATCGTCGCTGCCGCTGCCCAGACGCGCAACCCTGTGCGTCAGGCACTGGTTTCCTCAACGGGCACCTTCTGGGACACCGTGGTCATCTGCGCCTTTACGGGTCTGGTCATCGTGAGCTCCATCCTCGCCCACCCCGACATCAGCGTCACCGACGGCGCCGCGCTCACCAAGGCCGCATTTGCCAAGATTCCCTATGTGGGCACGCCGCTGTTGGCCTTCGGTCTGATGACGTTCGCCTTCACCACCATCCTGGGCTGGTGCTATTACGGTGAACGCGCGGTCGAGTACCTCAAGGGCCGAAGCTGGATGCTCGGTTACCGCATCGCCTTTGTGGTCATGGTGTTTGTGGGCAGCATCATCAGCCTTGACGTCGTGTGGAACGCCGCCGACTGCATGAACGCCCTCATGGCCATCCCCAACCTCGTCGCCCTGCTGCTGCTGAGCGGCGTCATCGCCCGCGAGACGAAGCACTACCTCTACGAGAACCGCCTCGACCACCACGCCCCCACCGAGTGATTAATTTCAACAATACACGCTGATTGCTGAGGTTTTATTACCTTTGCAACCAGTAACCAATTGATAACAACCTAACGACTGTCATTATGAGACGAATAGATGCAATGCGTATCGGCCTGCGTGACCGGCTCCTTCGCCTTTACACTCATGATTATATCAAATTGTCACGTCGCCGCAATGCCAAACGCGAGTTGAAGGTATTCAGGAAGAATTCGACACCGTTGACCCCCGAGCAAAAACAGGATATCCTTGCATTCTGGGACCAATACCGCAACGTGAGAAAAGAAATGGACTGGTTTGCATTCTATAATACCGGATGCGAGAACAAGGAATTATTGAAATACTATATTCCAGACACCATCTACTATTCTGAAATCGACACTTTTTTTACCAATCCGCGTCGTTGCGAGACTCTTGACGATAAGAACCTCTATGACATCTACTTCCCTGACATCAAGAGACCCATGACCATTTTCAGGAAAATGAATGGCGAGCTCTTTGATGAGCACTACCATGTTATCTCGTTGGAACAGGCGCTGGAACGATGCCAAGTGGCCGGCAAAGTGTTCACAAAAGAAACTTTGATAGCAAGCGGTGGTCACGGTGTCAAATTCTTTGACCTCACGGCCACACCCATCGAAAAATTCATCAAGTGGCTAAATAAGATGGACAATGTCATCATCCAAGAGGCCGTCAAGCAGCATGAGACATTGAGCAGCATTCATCCCAATAGCGTAAACACCCTCCGCATGATGTCCCTTTTCCTTGATGGCGAAACCACCATTTTATCATCTCTATTGAGAATGGGTGCCGGAGGGGCACGCGTGGACAACGGAAGCAGCGGCGGCGTTTTCTGCGGCATCAACGAAGACGGCACATTGAAAGAGAATGGCCACTACACCGACGGGCGAATCTGCACACAGCACCCTCAGGGAATGGTTTTCAAGGGATTCAAGGTCGTGGGTTACGAGCGGTGTCGCGAGATTATCAAGGAAGTTGCCAGTCGCATGGCCACAGCAACCCGCCTCATCTCTTGGGACTTTGCCATCGGGGCCGATGGTGAACCTATTCTGATAGAGCTCAACCTCACCTATGGCGGCTTATCTACACACCTGTTGAGTAATGGGCCACTTTTCGGAGAAAGGACTCCCGAAATACTATCCCGTGTTTATAACAAGCGCGACTAAACACTATCAAATCACAAATAGCACAGCCCCAGCCAGTTAACGGCTGGGGCAAAATATTTTCTTAAAAAATAGTTGTCAGTTCAGGAAAAAGCAGTACTTTTGCAGCCGGGTAAGTCCTACACGGCCAGCTCCCTCCCAATCCCCCAGGCCTTGACCGGAGCAAGGGTAACGAGGTTGTAGCTCACTTGCCCTTTTTTTGTATCCCTACCCCAAGCAAACAATGGTTTGGCAGAGAGGACTTATTTGGGATTCAATATTGCTTTGATCTTCTCGTAAAATCCTGTATTTCCCAGATATTCATACAACTCGTAATCGGCACTGCAGTTGCCCTCTATGAGCTGGACAGAATCCTGTGTTATAGCGACATCCCATCCCACAAACGCCACCTGAGGCAATTTCTCGGACGCACGCTCACATATCTCAATCACCTGGTTCCACATCGGAATCTTGTAACCCAGCATCACAATATCAGTCTTGGGATGAACCAAGTGCACATCACCTGCCTTAGACTTTCCATAGGAAGTAACAACTCCAGTCTTGAGGTCTACCTCATAGATGGAACCACCTCTTGCATAGTTATCGACAACGGTGTCTCCCACGCCAGCCCTGAGAATGGCCTTCATCACATGACCTTTGCCATCAGGGCCACACAGCGACATCGCCCTGATGGTATTCAGGCATGTATTGCCAAAAACCATGTCGGGATGCTGGCTGAGGCACTCTTCAATTAGCGCATCTTGAGCCGACAACTCATCGAACAATTGATGCAGTTCGGCCTCGTCCTGACCCGAATAAGTGAATTTCCTGATGCCATTTCCTTGCTTGTCGTTCAAAGGCTTGATGATAATCGACGTATATTTGTCCAAAAAGCCCTTGAAATCGCTATAAGTTGCCCCCTTGACGCACATCCATCCACGGCGAATGAATTCGCTGAAGTACTCATTAAAATCTTTTTTGCTATTCAGATAATGGGTATATTGCCTGTTGTTATACTTCTTTTCCAGTCTCATCATGCGATAAAAAGTCAACCGGCGACTGCGCTCGGCGTTGCTCAATCGCCAAAATTCCCCGATGATATACTGCCTGATGTGGGCGCCATGTCTGACAAATGCCGATAGATAGTCACACAGATGATAAAACCGGCTGTAACCAGTCTTTTCTGACAGTTGGGACAATTCACGCCAGATTCTCTTGAAGTAATTGAAGGCGATGCTAAAATTCATTGCTCTTAGGTCGCTATTGGTTATTCTATATCGCAAAAGTAGTTATTTTCCCGGAAAACCGATAAAAAACACTGCAATTCTTGACCAGCTTTGAATTCGACTAGCGGAGCATGTCGATGACCTCGTCGAGGTTGCCGTCGTTGGGCGATGGAGTGACGCCGAGCAAGTAGCACAGTAGCGGGTAGATGCACACATTGCGGAAACGGTCGGGCTTCTCGTAGCCCACCTTGAAGTCAGGGCCCACGGCGCGGAAACCTACCTGCATGTCGGCTGCTGTGTGGTCAAAACCGTGGCTGCCGCGTTGTTTTTTGGAGGGTTTGTCGGCAAAGAGCCAGCCCACATCGGGCAACACGACGACATCGCCCATGTTCTTGTTGGTGCCGTAGCCCAGATAGGCGGGGATGTCGGCCTTTTTCCATGCACGGATGTGGTCCACATGCTGCAAGGCGTCACAGATGGAATCGACATATTGCGGTGCGCTGGCATAGATGAGCGTGGGATAATCGTTGCAGAAGCGTTCATACCAGTGCTTGGGCAGCACGTCGTCGATGTCCACAAAGCGCTTGGGATCGACACTGGTCATGCCATGGTCGCCCGTGATAATGAGATTTACCTGGCTGGCGATGGGCAACAACTGTATGCGAGCCCACATCTTGCTCAACAGCAGGTCCATGTCCTCGATAGCGCGACGCGTCAAGCGGTGCATGGGGCCGTAGTTATGGCCGCTGCGGTCGGGCTCCTCAAAATAGGCCATCACCAGGTGGGGACGGTCCTTCTCGGGCAGACGGAGCAAGCGCAGGACTTCGTCAACACGCTCTTCAAACCCGATCTGCTGTGTCTGGTAGTCCAGCCAATAGGTGGGATGTTCGCCCTGGATGGCCACATCACTACCTACCCAAAAGACGGTCGCCGTCTTCACGCCCTGGTGCTTGGCCGTGAGCCACACGGGGTCACCGCCATAGTAGTAACCCTTGCTGCGGGTATCCTTGTTGCCCAGCGAGAACTCCACGCCACGCTCACGGTCCCAAAAGGTGTTGGTGATGATGCCGTGGTGGTCGGGCGTGAGGCCCGTTGCCAGCGTGTAGTGGTTGGGGAAGGTCTTGCTGGGGAATGACGGCTGCATCACCGCCTTGACGCCCTCTCGCGCCAGCTGTTGCATGAACGGCACGTCGTAAGTGTCAAGGTAATCCCAGCGCAGGCCGTCAAGCGAAATAATCACTGTGTAGGTATCACGTCCTGCCGCCATCGCATTCCACGGCAAGACAGCCATCAATAATATCAGATAAATTAATCTACTCATTTTCATATCTTTGCTTTACTCATGATCAATCTGTTCTTGCTACCCACAAAGGTAGAGAATAAATGTGAATCATGCAAGATAATCCACCGAAGAATGACCACCGCACCTATTCAAGGTGCGCACCTGACATTCCCAGCAAGCATAACAAAAGCGGGAGCGGCCACTAGGGTCGCTCCCACGGTTAAATTCATGATTGAATGTAGTTGTGCTTAGTAACTGGACTTAGAAAATAAGTGCTTTTTCAGTTACTGAACTTTCAGGTGCGAGAAATAGATACCGTTAGACATCTGCGGTGTACCGTTATAGGTGCTCTTGACACCGATAACGCTCAGATGGTCACCAACAGTGATGCCAAGGGTTTCCAACAGGTTCTTGCGGTTGTCGCCGGTAGCGCCCCAGCCGGGGTAGCAGCCATAGACGTAAACCTGGTTGGTCTCGTCCTCAAGATACAGGTTGCCATAGGTGGGATTGGCAATCTCAACAATCTCGCCAGTGAGCATGTAATAAACGTTGGGATTGTCCTCCTTGTCCAGGAACTCGTCGATGGTGACGGGAGTCACAGGCTTGAAGTCCTCAAGGACAGCACCGGTCATTTGAGGAGTGCCCTTGTATTCGCCACGCTTGCCCACGAGGGTAACGATGTCACCAACCTTCAGGCCGGCAGCCTCGAAGTCACCCTTGGCACCGATGCCGTATACATAGGTCTCGCCCGACCAGTCACGCACATATACATTACCATAGCTAGCATTGGCCACGCTGGTAATCACACCAGTGATGCGATACTGGGTGTCGCCTACCTCTGCCTCCAGGAACTCGGCTACGGTAGCAGCTACAATAGCACCCTTCTGGTAGATGGTAGCCTGAGCAGTGTATTCCTTGCCCTTGTCGTCGGTGGTCTTGAAGACAACCGTTGCGCTGCGGTCACCACCGGCGTTGGCATTGGCATGGAAGGTTACCACGGGCTCAGCACCACCGCTGACCGAAACGATGCCCAGCCAGTTCTTGGCCTCGTCGGGAATCTCGACCGAGATACCGTTGTTGGTCTTGCAGGTCAGATTAACGGCAACATTACCGCCCTCGACGGGGATGGTAGCATCCTCGGGGTCATAACCCTCGACCTTGACCAGAGACTTCTGGATGTTGATCACGGTCACGTCAACGAGCTCTACAGTACCGTTATAAACGGTCTTGGGACCCTCGACGGTAACGATATCACCCACCTCGAGACCGAGGCTGAGGAAGTTCTTGGTGTTACCCTTGGCATCCAGCGTACCATAGATGTACACTTCACCGGTCTCGTCGGCGAGATACCAGTTGCCATAGGTGGTATTAACGATATTCTTAACAGTACCGGTCACGCGGTAATTCTTGCTCTCGGGGCCTTCAATGACCTGGGCGCAAGTTGCTTCGCTAACGACTGCGAGGCCTTGAATCACGTTGATGGTCTGCTTCTTGTCGGCGCACGTCACGTGCAGCACGGTGGTACGGCCATCAAGGGCAGCAGGAGCAGTAAAGGTCACCTTGGTCTCGCCTGCGCCACCATTCATCGGGCTTACGGTCAGCCAGTCGGGAATTTCCTCGGCGTCAAATGCCCAGGCTTCCTTGGCTTTCACGGTAATCGTATTGGAACCGCCGGCCACGTCAATGCTCACGTAGGATGAAGAAACCTGAATCTCATCGAACAGGGTCATTGCATCGTCATCGGAGCAACCTGCCAGCAAAGCGACCAGTGCAAAAAACGAAATAAAATATTTGAGTTTCATAATATTGTCTTAGTCTTTAGGAATTAGTTAAAGATGTACTTAATACCGATAGAAGCGTTCCAGCACTGACCGATGGCCTTGTTGGGAACGAAGGTCTTGGTGGCACCATGGATCGAGCTCGGAGTCGAGAAGGTGGCATAACCCTGAGCGTCAACGCCCTCATACTTGAGGATGCGGGCATCACGTCCACTGCCGATCTCGGGGTTGAGGTACTTGCTCACACCCCAGCTCGAGTTGAAGAAGTTGAGCACGTTCTTCACATCGAAGAGCAGCTGCAGGGTGTGCTTGGCACCGCACACGTTCACCGAGAAGTCATGCTTGTAGCTCAAGTCGATGCGATGAACCCAGGGGCTGTAATGGCTGTAAGGCTCTGCATACTCGCCCTGATGCTTCTTCAGGTAGCTGTTGGCATGTACATAGTCCATGAAGCGGGTCTTGTCACCCTCGCTCACGAAGCGGAACTCGCGGTTAGCAACCTGTTCATCGGTAGGAATGTATATGGCGTCGTAGTTGAAGCCATCATCATTCATGTCATTGGCCGTCTCATAATGGATATTGCTACCGCCACGCCAAGTCTCATAGATCAGGCCATAGTGGTTACCACTGCGGTCGTGACCCGTAGCTGACAGGATGAAACGATCAGGAGTCACATACTGCGAATTGTGCAGTTTCATGTAGTTAGGACCTTCAACAGAAGGAATATATGTAAATGCGCTCGATGCATCCGAGCCAGGCATACCTGTCAATTCCTTGTTCACAGTGTGGGTGTAGGCAGCCATCAAGCTCAACCAGTCAGTGGGATCAGCATTCAAGGTGATATTAGCAATCCAGCCGTAGCCCTTACTGGTGTTACTCAGCATATAAGCGGCCTTGCCCATGCGGAAACCGGCAGGATAGATAGGACGGTTGTCAGCACCATTATAGCGAGCGAAGCCAGCCACGCTGGGGATACTCCAGTCACTAATACATGCAGCATTGATGTTCTTGTTAAAGATACCCTCTATAGTCACAGTGAAGGGGAACGAAACGGGCACGTTGTAGTCAACAGCCAACGAGGTCTTCCAGACCATCGGCATCTTGAACTTGGGATCAACAGCAGCAATCTGCGAGGGAACGGTACCCATATCGGGATTCACTTCCTTTGGATAACCCATGCTGATGAGTTTATCGCGCAGTGCAGCAATAGTCGGTTTGCCATCAGCATCTACTACCAAACCGCCAGCAAATTGGCTCATGTCGCTATTAAGATCGGTGAGATTAGCCTGATACTGTACCAGACCGCCGTTGGTGGGCATGTTGGTGAAGAACACCAGAGGCAGACGGCCCGAGAACAGACCCGTACCACCACGAACCCTCAGGGCCTTGTTGCCGAATACATCCCAGTTAAAGCCCAAGCGGGGCTGCACAATCAGGTTGCTGCTCGGCCACTTGCCGGTGTCGATATGGCGAACATTGCCGTCATTGTCATAATAGTCGAGGGCCAGGATAGCGTTGTTGGTAATCAGGTCACCATTGTTGAAGAACAGACCGTCAAGACGCAGACCGTAGGTCAGCTTGAAGTTCTTGGTGACGTTCCACTCGTCCTGTGCATAGATACCGGCCTTGTTGAACTGCACGCGTGCAGCAGGCTTGGTCTCGCTGCCGTAACCGTAGGTCAAGCAAACAACCTCGGGAGCAGCACCGTTGATAAAGTCGTCAACGCTATTGTAACGGTAGTAACCGGTACCATTACGCATGTACTGGTTGTCGGCCATCTGATGCTCAAAGCTCAGACCACCCATGATCTTGTGGTTACCGTAGTACCAGGTCACGTCGTCACGCAGGTTCCAAATGGTGTTGTGAACAGCGTTGTTCCAGGTAAAGAGCTCATAACCCAGAGCCATGTAGTTGTCATTAACACCGTTTTCATCAGGCATTGTGATGTCGATGAAGGGGAACTCGCTCGAGTTGCTGGCGCGGACGTCATCAAGCTTGGAGAGGGTGGCCAGGAACTGGTTCGACAGGTTGTCGCTCAGACGGCTATTCAGGTCAAATGAGAAGGAGTGTACCAGGTTGTCCATGCCATACATCGAGTTGGCAAAAGAGAAGGACTTCTGGGATACACGGGCTGTAGGCAAACGCTTGGAACTCGGATCCATTGATGTAGCGTTTGGATTGCTCCAATAACGATTCTTCGTATAATTGTAACGCAGGGCCAGGTGATGGTCATGGTTGATGTTCCAGTCCAAGCGGGCGAGAATCTTATAGTTGTTCTCGTCGGCGGGGAAGTTGGTCCATGAACCCGTGTCATAACCATATTTGCTCTTCACGAAGTTGCTCACGCGCTCCAGGTCGGCGAGCGAGGTGCGAGAGATGTACTGGTCGGGAACAGCAACACCATCGGACGAAGCGCGCCACATGTTCACGATGGTGGGTTGCTTGGTCATTTCACCGTTCACAAAGAAGAACAGCTTGTCCTTGATGATCGGGCCGCCGATGGTGGCACCGTAGGTGGTCACCTTGAATTTCTCGCGGGCCTGACCAATCTGGGTACGCTCAACAGCGTCACCACGCATGTTCTCGTTGCGGTGGAAGATATAGGCACTGCCGCGGAACTTATTGGTACCGCTCTTGGTTACAGCGTTCACACCACCACCGATGAAGTTGGTCTGACGAACGTCGTAGGGCGAAATCACTACCTGCATCTCCTCGATAGCCTCGATGCTGATGGGGTTGCCACCACCAGGCAGGTTGTCGCTCAGACCGAAGTTGTTGTTAAAGTTGGCACCATCAACGGTGAAGTTGGCGGTACGGCCATCGGTACCGGCAAAGCTCATGCCGTTACCGCCGTAGGGCGACAGACGGGTAATGTCGGTCAAACTGCGGGATACCGTGGGCAGGTTGGTGATCTGGGTGCTGTTGATGTTGGTTGCAGCACCGGTTTTCTCAGCCCTGAACTTGGTGGCAGCGGCAGTAACAACTACCTCGCCGAGGGCGTTAGCATCAACACTCAGATCAAAGTCAAGATTGGAGGTCTCGGCCAGCTGCAAGGTCACGCCTTCAATGCTGCGGGGCTCGTAGCCGATGTAGGACACGCTAACGGTGTAAGGGCCACCGGGACGCATACCCTGGATGGTGTAACGGCCATCCATGTTGGTCACGGCGTTGTACTTGGTGCCCGAGGGCGTGTGCAGAGCAGTGATTGTTGCACCAATCATAGCCTGCTTGTTCTCATCGGTCACAACACCGGACAGTGCCGAAGTCGTCACCTGAGCACTCGACGACAATGCTACAAGGAACATTGCCACCAAAGCCAAAAGCTTAACTGTTCTCAACATAAAAGTAAGTAGTTTTTAATGAATGAATAACTAGTAATTATTAAATATTTGGTTGATTAAACTATCATTTATAAAAGAGTTCGCGCCACATTAGCGGTACTATTCCCGTCTAATCTGGCGCGTTTGTCGCTGGACCCCCTCTCTTGCAGCGGGTTATGGAATTGGCTTGCCGCCTCTCCGCTACAAGTTATCTTGAAAGGTATGCCCAAAGAATAAACTGACATTCTAATCTAAAGCCCTTAATTCGGGTGCAAAGTTAGGCATTTTTTTCATCATGGGCACGATATTTCGAGGGATTTTTTCAACAATTTCTTTTTGAGTCTTTAAATGCCTCATTATCAATATCATATATCAGTAAAGCCTTATCCCTTTCAGGCATGAGGCTTTACCGGTTTATATTATTCACAGTGTCGCTGTCAAGATAATGTCCAGGACGCAGTTCACGTCGGCAATGTTTACCTCGCCATCACTATTCACGTCTGCCCGACTACCCGAAGTGTCATCGCTAGTCAAGATGACACTGATAATCTCATTCACGTCAGCGATATTCACGTCATCGTCTCCGTTCACGTCGCCTTTTGCCACATGCTTCCTGAACTCGATGGGAAACACATTCCAGCTGGTAGAATAATAGAAGGCGCCGAAGCAGACCACATCATAAGGTATGGTTGTGTCCTCGGGGTAAGTGATATTAAACATGTTGTGGAGCGTCAGTTTGTAGCCTGTTTCCATATCCTTGAGCTGATTGGAAGAGTAGCGATAAACGCCCTGCAACACGATGTAATGGTGCAACAACCCGTCATCGACATCGGCAATCGTGGCTGGAGTGGGCTTGACCGGCTCACCATGGGCAGCAACAGTCCACCTGCCGACGGGCATCACCTGCTTGGCATAATACGGGTAATACATGTGCGGGGGTGTGAGATTCTCATTTGACCAGCGGGCAAGGGCATTGACGATAATGTCGCCGTTCTCGAAGGTCTTCTCCTGGTCACCATAAATCAACGTTTCGTCGCCCACGCAATCGCGCACATACAGATAGGCGCCATTCTGATAAATAGCGGTCAGCGGTTCAACAATACGCACAACCTGGCCACTCGGGCACTCCAGCAATTCGGCTATCGTACGCACTTCGGCCGTGTCGTTCGGCAAAATCGGCAACAGGCGGTACTCTATCCGCCCATTGGACATCTCATGGCTGCCCACGATTCCCTGCAGCACATCATAGTGGCCCTCGCTCAACTCCTGCTCAAAGGTGTTGTTGCCACGGCAGGTGTTGCCATGGGCATCGGTGAGCACAAAATCCGCCCCATCCAGGCCACTGACGGTAACATCATGCAACGCCACCATGTGAGCCCAATGCTCATGGTTCAGGTCGGTGAGCTGGATTTCTTCGGGCTCTACCGTCTCATGATCGGGCAACGTGGCCCGCATGTTCTTGGGGTTTTTCAGCAGCACCTCGCCATCGGCCATGGTCTTGTTGACATAAATCTCAGGGGGAATGACATCTCCCGTACTGTAAGTCCGTTCGGTCGGGCCATAGAGCAGCCCATAGCCCGTGCGGTCCTTGACATACAGATAGTCCCCATGCTGGTACAGTACCGTCGTATTAAAGCGTAACCTCACCTCGGTATTATCGGCCAGGCCACTGTAATCATAGCCCAGCCCATAATAGAAAATGTTGCGGCTCAGGTAAACCGTGTTGTCATCGACCACAAAGACATACCAGTCTTCAGGATCCGATTCCTCATATTCATAGCCCACGACCATCGGAAACATAAATTCCTGATAAACGTTGACCGTGTTGCCTGCAGCATCCCTCAATATCCTATCCATCTCATTGAGAACCACATTGCGCAGCACAACAAAATGCCCCAGCAGGCTGTAGTCAATCTGGTTGATGGTCACTTCCTCGGCTAGGGGTTGATTGACATAATCGGCTTTCACAATGCCCGACACATCTTTCAGTTCGGCCATTCCAAAGCCATTACTGCCCCCCACGGTTGCGGTATAACCGGCTTGAATCACATCACCGTCAATTAGTCCAATACGGACATTCAATGCCGCATAGCCGGTTTCATCTTTCACAAAGGTCACAAAATAATCATCGTAAAGCACAGTGGCATCATAGCCCAGAGTGACCTGGGTACCGTTCGGCAAACTGCTGATATCACCCAAGCCGTACACTGGGCCATCATCTCCGGCAGGCGCAGGAGCCATCCCGGTTGCACTGGCATAACCCGCTACCACACACATCACAAACAAAAGTAGAAACCTATTCATAAAACAACACACATTAAGGGTACCTAACAAACCGTGCTGCACCTACCGGGTTATCCCGATGAACGCAGCACAGCATTTATCTAAATAAACTTTTTTCCTTGACCGTTGCGGCACACTTGCTGCAAGACTGCCACAAGTGACCAATAACGGCAATATGAATACTTTTTCTCTCATTACTATCAGTAAATCATGTTTGCAAAGTTACTCATTTTCAATCATTCAGCAAAAAAAAGAATGGCAAAAGAATCGACATTGCCATTCGTTTAACGTTTTTTTAGCCTTGCCTTACACCTGGAAGACGAGTGCTCACTTTTTCACCCTGTCGGGGTGTTGAGCGATGAAGGATTTCCAGGACTTGGCGCCCTTGGTACTGAAGGGCTTGTTGCGCTCGTAGAAGTGGCACAGGGCGGCCGCGAGGGCATCGGTAGCGTCGAGCAGTGCGGGCATCTGCGCCTCGTCGATGCCTAGCGTGCGCTGCAGCATCATGGCCACCTGTTCCTTGCTGGCGGCGCCATTGCCCGTAATGGCCATCTTGATTTTGCGGGGCTCATACTCGGAGATGGGAATCTCGCGGTTCAGGGCGGCGACCATCGCCACGCCCTGGGCCCGGCCCAACTTGAGCATCGACTGCACATTCTTGCCGTAGAACGGCGCCTCGATGGCCATCTCGTCGGGCAGATACTCGGCAATGACACCGCTCACGCGCTCGTAGATGTGCCGCAGCCGCAGGTAATGGTCCTCCATGCGGTTGAGCTGCAGCACGCCCATGACGATGAGCTCGGGTTTCTTGCCCTTCACACCCAGCAGGGCATAACCCATGACATTGGTGCCCGGGTCAATACCGATGATAATATTATCGTACTGTTTCTCCATCGTTTCTCGACTGCAAAGGTAATGAAAAGTTTAGAGTTCAGAGTAGAGTGCGGCGGGTGTTTTTGTCTTGCGAGCCGCACAATCCCCTACTCTAAACTCTAAACCTTAGACCCTAGACCCTAAACTCTAGACCCTAGACCTCCAGTTGAGCTCAAGCTCAACTGGAATCCTTACCATACTCCAGACAGCAGATAGTCAACCAGCTCGGTAACGTCGCTGATGTTGATTTCGCCGTCGAGGTCACAGTCAGCATTATCGAGGCTCAGAGCTGATGCATTGCCTGTCAACAGGTAGTCAATCAGCACGGCCACGTCGCTGATGTTGATTTCGCCGTCCTTGTCCGCGTCACCGCGCAAGATAGTCACGGGCTCGGTCCACTTGTCCACGACCAGGATACCGCCCTCGAGATACAACGTCAGGTTGTACTTGCCGGTAGGAATCCTGAAGGAGTTGGTTCCTGCAATCACAGCCAGCTCGGTGCCCAAGCGGGCCTCGTTGATGAGGTAGTTGTTGCTGGTAGCGCCCATGCGGTCGCCGGCGATCTCGTCCCACGAGTTGCCCAGCGCCTTGGTGAAGCTGAAGTAGCTGTAACCGCCGTAGGGATCCACAAAGTCGATGGTTGCCGTGTACTTCTCGCCATTGGTGGTCGTCATCTCGTAACCGTTGCTGGGTGACCAGCTGGCGGAGTTGATGTTACCCAGTACATATACCTTGCCGAAACCGGCTGCTCCGGTACCGGCATACTTCTCGGTCACGTCAACATAGGTGTCGGCAGCGCTGTACTTGTAGGTCGACAGGTCGCTGTTGGGATAGATAAAGAACGCGTCGCGCGTCACATTGATGGCCGACGTCTGGTTCTCGAAGCCAAATTCTCCATTGTTGAAAATGACGTTCACCTCGTCGGCATCGGCATGCAGGCAGTACCACTCGATGTCGTTGATGGTCACCTTGTCGAGCGTGCTGATTTTCTTGCCAGGCCAGCTGTCGCCAGTCAGGCTCTCGTCACCGCTCCATGCCCACATATAGGCATTGTTCATCGAGGTCTTGACATAGATGTTGATGCCCGTGGTGGCGGCAGCGGTGATGGTATAGATGTAGCTCTCGACGTTCTCGACCTGGTTACCGTTGAGCACACCCACCTTGAGCGTGGTGTTCTCGGTAAAGGTCAGCGTGGTCGTAGCAGTGATGGTAGCGCTGCCGATGGTGGGCTCACTGCCGTCGGTGGTATAGACGAGCGTGGTGCCACTGGCGCTGGGAGCAACCGTGAGGGTCACGCTGCCCACATAGTTGCCGGCGGCCTTGCTTACCACGGGATAGCCCAGGATGCGGCCATCCTTGCCCACGTGCTGCCAGTCGATGCCGTTGCTGATGTACAGGTTGTAACCGTCACCGCCCTGAACCAGGGTGTAGCCCGAGGGTGCTCCGTTGAACACGGCGCCACCCACCTGCAGATACAGGTTGCCGCGGGTGCCTTCGGTCTCGAGGATGTAGCCACCGCTGCTCTCCTGCTGGGTGAGGATGTCGCTCTGGTTGTGGACGCCAGCGGCGCGGCGGGCCTTGATGCAGTTGTTGATTTCCTGAGTGTAAGCCAGATAATGCTTGTAGAAGATACACGGCGTGCCGGGCATCGTCAGGATAAAGGCATTGGCGGGCATGATGTTGGTCTTCAGGCAGTCATAGTTGGTGTTTTGGCCCGTGTCGTGGTTGTCGACAAAGGTCACCGAGTAGCGCTGATAGTTCTTGTCGGCAGCCAGGCCCTTATCGTTGAGGGCGCTCCAGGTGCCGCCGCCAAAGGCGCTCTGCATCGGGTACTTCAGGGCGAAGTCAAACACGGCGGTCTGGATGCGGTCGTCCTGCTTGGTCTCGTTCAGCCACCAGCGCAGGGTCTCGGCATTGCCGTCCCAATACTCGCCCACCGAGAAAGCGGGCTCGCTGGCCTTGTTGTACAGGCCCACATAGTAGCCTGAATAACCCTTACACATGTCGTAGCGGAAACCGTCATAACCCAACTCGTCGATGAGGTACTTCTGATAGGTCTTGACGTTCTTCTGCACATTGGCGCTGGTGTGGTCCAGGTCACGGCTGCCGTCAAAGTTCTCGCCCTCGTCGTTAGCACCGGTGGGGGCATAGCCCGAACCCGCGCACTCGTCGTTGCTGCAGATGTCGGCCAACGACCAGGTCATGCTGTACTCCTCGCCAGTGACGGGGCCGGTAACGGTCTCGTTGGCGAAATCCACCCAACCGGTCTTGCCGCTCTTGTGGTTGATGACCATGTCCATGAGCACGCTGGTGTTGCGGTTGTGGAAGGTGGTGATCATCTCACGCAGCTGAGACTCGGTGCCGAAACAGGTGTTGTGCTTCAGCCAATAGACGGGCATGTAGCCCATGCTCTGGGCGGTGCCGTTGGCATCGATGCTGCCCGAGTTGGGCACCCACACCACGTCAAAATACTGACCCAGTTCCTGGGCCTTCTCGGTCAAGGTGTTCCACTTGGTAGCCTTGTAGCTGTCCCAGTAGAAGCCCTGCAGCATCACGCCGCCGTACATCGACGGCCAGCCCTTGCCGGCAACAGGCGTGGAGCCACCCTCACGCGTGATGACACACGTCAAAGCGTTCACGTCGACGGTGATGTTATAGGTTCCTGCAGGAATACGGAATGAGATGTCCACATTATCGCCAAAGGCATTCAAGGGAATGGTCTGGCCCAGTGTTGCCGAAGTCACCCAGTAGTTGCCCTCGCTCACGGGCGAGAGACGGTAGGGCAAAATGCCGTCCCAGTCATCGCTGCTGGTTGCCAGCTTGGTCGTGAACGAGAAGTAGCTCACGTTGGCATCCTCCTCCGACCACTCGCCATTGAAGGTCACCTGGGTGGTGAACACATTGCCGTCGGTAGTGCTCATCTCAACGCCCTGGCTCGGATTCCAGCTGTTGCCGTTGGCCTCGCCCAGGATGTACAGGTGTCCGGTCAAGGGATTCACGGGCTCACCGCCCTCGTTGAAAACGAGGAAACGCTTGTTGATCGTGTCAAACTTGAAAGTGTAGCTCGAGCCATTGCCCGTGAAGTAGTAAGCGCCCGATGCGCTCTTTTGGGTGGGTATCCACGTGTCAAAGGCAGTAACCGCCTGGTCGCTGCCTTGAGGGCCATAGCGGTAGTTGTTGTTGAACGTGTCCCAATCGTCAGGCGATGAGGCCTGATTGTCGGCAAACACAAAATACACCTTGCCACTGACCGTCGTCGTCAGGTAGTAAGTGCCGTCGGCCTTGGCATTCATCCGGACGCCCCCAGCGGGATTCCACCCACCGAAGGGGCCATCGCCCACGATATACATCTGGGCGCTAACCTGCAATGTCAGCAGCGACATTACAAGCGCAAGAAATAAAGCAGTTGTCTTTTTCATATCCTTGGTTCTTAAAGCTATTATTTGATTTTTGGTTATTCCGATGGTCAGCAGGGCGTTGGCGCCCTCAGAATTGCAGTCCAAAATTACTCATTCCTCGCCATTTAGCCCATCACGCCCCGCTGTTCCATCCCCAAAAATCAACGCAAACGATTGCACGTACATTCGGGACATCCTCTCTTTGGTTCAGGGGTGAAAACTGGCAGTAGCAAGCCATCAACTCAAAACTTTATATTACCTTTGCAGTATAATATAGAATGAGTCATGAAGAAACTGGTGATTTTTGACCTGGACGGCACGCTGCTCAACACCATCGAGGACTTGGGACAGGCTGCCAACTATGCGCTGGAACGCAACGGCTATGCCACCCACAGCATGGCGAGTTACCCCTACTTTGTGGGCAACGGCGTGCGCCGCCTGATGACGCGTGTGCTGCCCGAGGATGCCCGCGACGACGAGACCGTTGACCGCGTGCTGGGCGATTTTCTCGAGTACTACGATGTGCACTGCATCGACTACACCAAGCCCTATAACGGAATGTACGAGCTGCTGCAGGACCTGCGCGACATGGGAGTGGCCATGGCGGTTGCCAGCAACAAGTACCAGAAAGCGGTGGATAAAATCATCAACCACTTCTTCCCCGACATCAACTTCATCGCCATCGAGGGACACCGCGAGGGCGTGAACGTCAAACCCGACCCCAGCGTGCTTTTCACCATCCTCGCCAAGGCCAAGGTCGCCAAGGCCGACGTGCTCTACAGTGGCGACAGCGGCGTGGACATGGAAGCCGGCCGACGTGCCTGCATCGACACCGTGGGCGTCACATGGGGCTTCCGCAGCAAGAAGGAACTCGTTGAGTACCATGCCGATGCCATCGTCAACAACCCGATTGAAATCCTCGACATCGTCGAGAACGGCATCAGTATCTCCTAACATCCCCTAAAAGACCATCAACTAAAAACCAAGTTCTAGAAACTAGAAACTAAGGACTAGAAACTAGGGACTAGAAACTAAAAACTAAAAACTAAGGACTAAAATATGGACTGGCTAACTGAATTATTCATCGGCAACAGCGTGGCACACACCCTATTCATCTATGCCATCGTCATCGCTATAGGTGTAATGCTGGGCAAAGTCAAGATCTTCGGCATCTCGCTCGGTGCCACCTTTGTCCTGTTCTGCGGTATCCTTGTCGGCCACCTCGGCGTGGAAGTTGACCCGGCCACACTCAAGTTCATCCAGGAGTTTGGCCTCATCCTGTTCATCTTCTCCATCGGTCTGCAGGTAGGTCCCAGCTTTTTCTCATCGTTCAAGCACGAGGGCATCCAGCTCAACGGCGTTGCCATGCTCATCGTGGGTCTCAACGTGGTAGTGGCTCTTGCCATCTACTTCATCGCGGGCAACATCAGCATCACCGACATGGTGGGCGTGATGAGCGGTGCCGTGACCAATACGCCCGGACTGGGTGCTGCCCAGCAGGCTATCATCGAGACCGTGGGCGACCGTGCCAGCGACCTTAACGAGTCGATGTCGCTTGGCTATGCTGCCGCCTATCCCCTAGGTGTCATCGGCATCATCCTGTCGATGGTGCTGCTCAAGGCCATGTTCAAAATCAATGTCGATAAGGAAATCAATGAGATTGAGCGCGAGAAAGAGGACAGCCAGCTCAAGCCCCACGTCATCACCTATCAGGTGACCAACAAACTCATCGACGACATTCCCGTGACACGCCTGCACAATATCATCGACCGCAACTTCACCATCTCGCGCATGAAGCGTCCCGATGGCACCGTCGAGATTCCGCAGGGCGAGACCATCATCCGCAAGGACGACGTGCTGCGCATCGTCATGAGCGCACACGATCAGGATATCTTCGATGCCATCATCGGCCCGCACGTGAACTTTGACTGGCAAGTCGAGACCACGCCCAAGGGCATCGTGAGCAAGCGCATCGTCATCACCAACAACGAACTCAACGGACGCAAAATCGGCTCCATCCGTCTGCACGAGGGCTACAAGGTCAACGTTACACGCGTCTATCGTGCCGGCGTCGAGCTGCTCGCCAGCCCCAACCTGTCGCTGCAGGTGGGTGACCGCCTCACCGTCGTGGGACGTGAGGAGGACGTGGACCGCCTGGGCAAGCGCATGGGCGACTCTTACAAGCGCCTGGAGCACCCCAACCTGTTCACCATGTTCATCGGCATCTTCCTGGGTATCATCGTGGGTTCCATCCCCATCATGCTGCCCGGCATGTCGGTGCCCATGAAACTCGGTCTGGCCGGTGGTCCCCTGGTGGTTGCCATCCTCATCGGACGCTACGGCTACAAGGCCCGTCTGGTCACCTATACCAGCACCGCAGCCAGCCTGATGCTGCGTGAATTGGGCCTGTGCCTGTTCCTCGCCTCGGTAGGCCTTGCCGCCGGCGGCAAGTTCGTGTCAACCATCCTGAGTGCCAATGGCGCGCTGTGGGTACTTTACGGCTTCCTCATCACCATCATCCCGCTGCTCATCGCAGTGGTGGTGGCACGCGGCAAACTCCATCTGAACTACTGCACCATCATGGGCCTCGTGGCCGGTGCCACGACCGATCCCCCCGCCCTGGGCTACGCCAACACCACCGCCGGCAACGACGCCCCCGCCGTCGCCTATGCCACCGTCTACCCCTTGACCATGTTCATGCGAGTCCTCATCGCCGAACTCATCATCATCTTCGCCGTCGCCTAGCCCGCTAGTAATATGATACATCATCTCTCTACATCGTGCAAATCTGTTCTGACAATCATCGCCTTACTGACATGCCTTGTGTTTACCGGATGTCAACACGACAGCGGTATCCATCAACAAGTGCTTGAACGCATCGCTCAAGCCGAGGCGATGCTCGAGGAGCCAGATATCGACTCTTCCATCATCCTGCTACAGCAGACCTATGATTTTGCCAAGGGCAAGAATTACCAATGGGGCATGGCCGAGGCTTGCTTGGACATCGCACGTTGTTATTTCATGGACGACAATGTTGACTCAGCATTAGCCTCGCTCGACAAGGGCATGAACGTCTATCCAGCCATGCCCGACTCCATGAAGGGGGAATTCTTTGGCGAGTATGCTGCCGAATATGGGTCCAAAGGTGACATGCGCACGGCATTGATCTATATCAGGCAGGCGCTACCGCTTATCAAACAATATGGCGATGACGAGAGCTATTGCATCTCGTGCGCCAACGCGGGTATCTATTACCGCCACCTGGGCATGAACGACTCGGCTATATATTACTACCGTCAAGGCATGGATTTGGCCATCAAGACTGGAGATATTGAGAGTCAGAACCTGCTCGCCAACAACATAGCTGTTCTCTATGGCGAAATGGAACGTTATGACGAAAGCCTCAAGTTCATCGACCAGGCCATTGAAAACGCCCAAAAGGCCGGAGACGAGCACGGAGTTTTATCGGCCATTGGCACCAAAGGCGACATGCTTGTCTTGAGCAAGCGGTATGAGGAAGCGGCCGATATGCTGCTGGCCGCCTACCCGCGCACCGACAGCACCACTAACCCATTGAGGACCAAAGCCCGACTGCTCACTCCACTGCTCAAGTCACTGTATCATAGCAAGCGTCCCGAACATAGGGCACAATTTCCACACTACATGGAACGGAGCCAGCAATTGATTGCACAATTAGAACCGAACAGCGTCCAGGGCGCTGGCTTGCTGACGACCCGCCTTGCCCTGCAAGTCGATGACAAGCAGTATGCCCAGGGCTTGCAGACCATCGCCCAAATCGAGCAGATCCTGCCGCACCAGATGGCGACACCCCGCAACAAGTTCTATAGCAACAAGGCGAAATGTCTAGCTGGGTTGGGACGCTATCAGGAGGCTTACCAGGCACTCAACGAGGCTTATATCGCTGCCGACTCCATCAAGAATGAGGAAATCAACAACAAACTCTCACAACTCACTGCATCCTACGAGATGATGCAGAAGGAACTGGAAGTAACTCACCTGAGCCAGCAACACGAGCGCAACAAGACTCGTATCGCCATCCTCAGTGCCATACTTCTGGCACTGCTTGCCGCACTTGGCGCATTGATGTTCTGGACACGGCAGCGCCGCCAACAGGCCCAGATGCGCGAGACACGACGGTGGGTCGAGGGCATCGAGCAGGAGCGCGCACGTTTTGCACGTGAGTTGCATGATGGTGCCTGCAACGACCTGTTGGCCATCGGCATGCAACTGCGGGCCAACAAGCCAGACGTGCAGGAGGTGAACCAGCAGATAGGCACCTTGCGCGCCCAGTTGCGCAACCTTTCCCATGAGCTCATGCCACCGCAGTTCAAGGACGGTGTGCGCCTGGACGAAGCATTGAATTACTACCTCTCGCACATCGATGGTCTCAAAGTCGATTTCCATGCTGATGGCCAAGGCTGGGACACGATTCCCAGCGAAACGGCCTATCAAGTCTATCGCATCACCCAGGAAGCCATCGGCAACATCATCACCCATCAGCCAGATGCCCAGGTCAAGATAAGTCTCACCCCATCCCGACTTAATGTGGTTTCTACGGGTAAAATGGTGCAGGGAGATGGCAGAGGCATCGGTCTCCAATCAATGCGCAACAGGGCCGAGAGCATCAACGCCGAGTTGAAAACCTCCAGCCAGGAGGATACATTCTTGCTTACGCTCGACTTCGGCACCGCCTGATTTTAGCGTTTTTCATCCACGGCGCGCCGTAGTTTTTAGGTTTTAGTGGTCATTTTATGGCACTGAGACTATGATTATTGGTATTGTTGTTGTAACTTCGCACACAAACTAAAACGACCGAGTCATGCAACAATCCGACAAAACCGACCTTTTGATTATCGATGATCATGATATCATAGCCCTGGGACTGAAAGCGCTCCTGACCGGACACAGCAGGCTGGGCAACATTGACAATGCAACTACGGCCAGTCAAGCTATGGAAATGACAGCTAAGCAGCATTATGGGCTATTTATTATAGATGTGGAATTGCCTGACATGTTGGGCATCGAACTGGTTGCGTCACTCAAAGCCCTGTCTCCCGACAGTGCTTTTATCTTCCACACCTTCCACGATGAGTTGTGGACACTGCGCCAGATGATGAAAAGCGGAGCCGATGGCATCGTCATGAAAAGTGACGATACCGCCGAACTCATTGCCGCTATCGAACAGGTGCTGGACGGGGGCAGTTATTTCTCAAAGCAGTACAGGCTGGCTTGCCAGGAAATGGAACAGTATCAAGAACTCTCGGCTCGAGAGATCGAAGTCTTGAGGCTCATCGCCGAGGGACTGATGACACGTGACATCGCCACTCGTCTCTTCGTCAGCGACAACACCATCGAGTTCCACCGCAAGCGCATCATGCGCAAACTCGGTGCCTCCAACATGGCACAACTTGTCAAGGAAGGCATCGCCCGCGGCTATATCAAGACTATCAAATGACATCTCAACCAACAATAATAACCTATTAAAACTTTATCGTTTATGAAGAATTTACTCTTTACTCTCATCCTTGCGCTAGCCACCCTAGCTCAAGCCGCGGCCTATCCCACCTTTGAGAAAAACGGCATCTATTATGATATCCAGAGTGGCGATAGCACCGTCTATGTGACATACAGTACTATTAAGTACACTGGTAATGTGTCAATACCCAGTCATGTCAACTACAACGACAAGAGGTATGATGTGATAGGAATTGCCGGCAACGCTTTCTCTGATTGCACCGAATTGTTATCTGTTTCCATTCCAAGTTCTGTTACCATCATTGCTGACGGCGGAGCGTTTAGTGGTTGCACTAGTTTAACTTTAATAACGATCCCTAATAGCGTTACTCATTTGGGTTCTCATGCTTTCTACAACTGCTATAACTTGTCGAGCGTGACCTTAAGCAATAATCTCCAGACTATTGGTTCTAGTGCATTTCAATATTGCCGATCGCTCACTAGCTTTACCATTCCCAATACTGTTAGAACAATTGGCTCTCATGCTTTTTCTGGCTGCACGGGTTTGACTAGTATCACTATCGGTAATCATGTCGAGACTATTGGCAGAGCTGCTTTCAGTGGATGTTCAAGTTTAACCAGCATCACAATTCCCAATAGTGTTAACACTATTGGTGGTTTTGCTTTTTCGGGATGCTCTAGCTTGACACAAGTTAGTATTGGAACTGGTGTTACCACAATCGGTGACAATGAATATGAAACACAGACTTTTGCCAATTGTACTTCATTAAGGGAAATCGTTATTCCCAATAATGTTGAGATACTTGGTGGGGGCAGCTTTGCTGGCTGTACGTCATTGGAAACCGTGACGCTGAGCAACGCATTAGACAGATTGAACAATCAAATATTTGACGGCTGCACTGCATTATCAAGTGTAAATATACCATTACCAGTGACTACTATCGGATGGGGTACTTTCAGGTATTGCCACAGTTTGCCAGCCATTACGATTCCTAATAATGTTACGTCCATCGGGGGTAGTGCATTCTTGGGTTGCACTAGTCTAAACGAGATATCCATCCCCAAAAGTGTGACAACTATTGACAAAGAGGCTTTTAGCGGTTGTACGGGTCTCACCAGCTTAACCTTCACGCCTGGAGAAGATCAATTGACGATAGGCCAAAGTGCTTTCACTAATTGCTCAGGTCTTTCTTCTCTCACACTGCCAGGCAATGTATATGCTATTGGTGTGAGCGCCTTTGAGAGCTGCACTGGCCTTGCACGAGTTACTCTGCAGCCTGGTGTGACGACCATTGGCAATTTCGCTTTTAAGGGCTGCACACGCCTGTCTAACTTGACAATGATGGAGGGGGTGACGAACATAGGAGATCAAGCTTTCGGCAGCTGCACACGCCTTACGACAGTTACTTTGCCTAGTACAGTTTTGTCACTGGGTTATAATTGTTTTGAGAATTGCACAAGACTTGCAAATGTAACTCTAAACGAAGGTTTGACCTCAATCTATGCAGGAGCTTTCAGCAATTGTACTCAATTGACCAACACGATTTTGCCAAGCACTTTAACATATCTTGGATACGGTGCTTTTTACGGTTGTGCTTCGTTAACAGAGATGACGATTCCAAATAGTATTATTTCGATGGACGCCGAAAATAATGGTGTAGTCCAATATGGTGTTTTCCAAAATTGTACAGGTTTGAAAAAAGCGAACCTAGGAACAGGATTGACTAGAATTTACAAAAACTTCTTTTGGGGTTGTACTTCGTTGGAAGAAGTCATTTTCAATAATAATATCACGGCAATCAGCCAGAATGCATTTGCTGATTGTTCGTCATTGACCCAATTTGTGATTCCAGATCATACAACATCTATCGGAATTTCTGCATTTGCTAATTGCACGGGTTTGACGAGCATTACAATCCCAAATAGTGTAACGACAATCGCCGAACGTGCGTTCTCTGGCTGCAACATGCTTGAAACCATCACATTGGGCAAAAACCTTGTTTCAATAGGCCAAACAGCTTTTTATTATTGCAGTAGTCTTAAATCAGTTACTATTCCCAAGTCTGTCACATCTGTAGGGGGTTGGATCTTTACTGGTTGTACTGGACTTACCGAAGTAAAGTTTGAGAATAACATCATTGGGTCTTACATGTTTGAAGGATGCACCAGTTTGACCGAGATTGAGGCTCCTGACAATATGACTAGAATTGGTGACAATGCTTTCAGAGGCTGTACAGGTATTAAGAAAGTCACTTTAGGTCGTGGCTTGACGACGCTAGGCAGTGATGCGTTTAATGGCTGTAATGCTATTGAGACGGTGATTTCACGCAGTGAGATTGCTCCCTCGATGGGTAGCGTGAATTGCTTTACTAACACGGTCTATAATAATGCCACACTCTATATTCCCATTGGGGCAACAGAGGATTATCAGTTGACCGACTATTGGTATAAATTTGCCAATATGGTTGAGAAGAACTTGGATGTTATCCCTGGTGATGTGGATGGTGACGGTGTCATTAGTATCCATGACTTGGCCGACCTCATCGACCTCTTACTCATTGGCGGCGGTGCTGGCAGTTCCGACGTTGATGGTGATGGTCAAACAACCATATCAGACATTACTGAACTCATCGATAGGCTTCTCGCCGGCGACAACGATTAACCCACACACAACAAATCTATATATATCAAGGTGTACCACGTCTCGCACATGGTGCACCTTGATTTTATTATATTAATGTCCAGTAAAAAGCTCCTTTAGGAGCGTCCACGGCATAGTGAGGGGTAACCCCTGCAGCAATTTAAGCCACTTGTCTTAGCCCCATCGGGGCGGCACCAAAGCCTTGATACACAGCGTGTCGCCACTAACGTGGCTAATAATCATGCGTGGCGCTCATTCGCAGGGGTTCCGCTACGCTACACCCCTGCCTATACCCTGTCAGCTCTACGAACTTAAAAGTATGCCTCTTTTGTAAATCCGCCATTAAGGTGATGATATTCAGTTGTTTGTTGAGCTTTGTATATTGTTTGCCGTGCTCCTTGATTTTATTATATCAATGTGAATTCGACGAAAATAAAGTACTGATATTCAACCCATCATTATGTAGAGACGCAAAATTTTGCGTCTCAAGGGTAACGGTTGGTAATGTTTAACGATTGGAGACGCAAGATTTTGGATAAATTTGGCGGCACCTCAATCATCGATGCAAGGCTAGCATCATGGTGCTCTGTTTGCACAAGTTTTGCATCTCTGCTGACCATCTGGTGGCTAACTCACGTTGTTTGAGAATATGGTCGATGATTGGGGGGTGGAAGGAAAGAGGCGGTGCCCTGGTGTAGGGCGCCGCCTCGGTGATTAGGTTGTTAAAGCTTGTAGCTTAATGGGTTACTTGATGATGATCTTCATGCCGTTGTGGATGTAGATGCCAGCGGGCAAGTTAGCGGGATTCATCTTCTGACCCATCAGGTTGTAGTAGTTGTTGTCGCCCTTAACTTCGGTAACGATCTCGTCGATCGAGGTCTTGGTCTTGGTGGTGAAGATGCAGGAAGGTGTCCAGTCGCTCTCGCCATACTCGTTAACGGCCATTACCTGTACCTCGTAGGTAGTCTCGGGAACCAGACCGGTGATGAGGTAGTCGGTCGAGGTGATGCCGTCAACATAGATCCATTCTGCTTCCTCAACGGGCTCGGGCATCTCGCCAATGAGCACATCGTCGATGTTCAGGCGGAACATGTCAGAAATGTTGTAGTGACGGAATGCGATGTAGCCCTCCATGCCCTCATATTCGCTCAAGTCAACGGTGTACTGCTGGATGGGACTGGTTGCGGTGATGTCCTCAGTCAGCTTCACGAAGTTGTCAGGATTGCTGGGATCGCCGGTGCATACATACACTGCGAATACCTCACCAGCCCAGCTGGGATCCTGGCCTGCTGCATAGAACGACATGCTGGCGGGGAAGGTTACCTTGGGCGTGATGAGCCAGTTGTCGGGATAGAGAGGTACACTTTGATAGCTGGCCGATGTAGCGCACTTGGTGCCATTGAGACGGATGCCGTCACCGGTATCATCATATCCGGCTGCAATGGGGTCCCAAACGAACCAGTCGTTGTAGTCACCATCGGCATCGATAGTGGTCCAACCCTCGGGCAGGAGATTGTTCTCGCAAGCCTCAAAGTCCTCGAAGAAGCCAGTAGCCTCGGGCTGCGGGGTGTAAACGCGATAGCGCAGGCACCATTCGCTGTCATCCTCGTCGGTCCACAGTACAGCACCACTCTTCTGGCCGGGTTCAACGGTTACATCCTGGGGGGTGGTGGGCATGGGAACATCAGTTCCTATCGTGATGTAGTCAACCAGGATACGGAACATATCGTAGCAGTCATAGTGACGGATAGCGAAGCAACCTACAGCACCACCATAAGCGCTCAGGTCGAAGGTGTGCTCTTCCCATGCAGTACCGGGAATGATGAATTCTGAAATAGGCACGAAGCATTCCTCGATATTGTCAAAGTCAACTTCGCCAACGCAAACATAAACCTTGATCTTATCGGGATAAGAAGACAAGTAGTTCTCGGTGAAAATCGACAATGTGCCCTCGAGATTTACTTCGGGCGAAATCAGCCAGTTGTCGGGAGTTAGACCTTCTCCGCCATAGTAGCTGCGCGAAGTCAAGCTGTAGTCACCGCCATTGCAGCTGTAGTAATCGTCAACCTCCCAGCCATAGCCATCGTTATCGGCATCATAGCTTAACCAGCCCTCGTACGAGGCGTCGGACTCGAAGTCCCATAAGATCTTGCCGGCCCTGGTCTTCTCGGTAAAGACACGAGGAGTTGAAGCGTCCCAAGCAGGGAGCGGGGTAATCTTAGTCGTCTTCTCACGGTCAGCAACCGACCTCATGTCCTCTGACTTGTTAGCAACATTCTGGGCCAATACCGGCAGTGCCAGTGCAGCCATCAAGAGTAAAACTAATTTTTTCATAAGCTAATGTAATTAATGGTTAAACAAAAAGCATAATTTGCATGATTTTGCCTGCAAATTTATCACAAATATTTTAAAATTACAAATAATTTGACCACAAAAAGCAGAAAAACATGAACAACTGTCAAAAGCCCCCAAAACGCTAGAATGCCTCGTCCGCAACGCCAATAATCAGTCATTGCGTAAGTTATCTCTAATAAGAACAGCCAGCTGATCGAAAAAAATGGGTCGGTTTTTAATAGTTAGAAGGGGTAGCCGACAGAGAAGTGGAACTCGCTGTCGCGTTTGAATTTGGGGTGCAACAGGGGCCAATGTTCCTGGCCGCTGGCGGGATTGTGGGCTTTCATACCCATATCGACACGGACTAGGAAGTACTTGAAGTCCAAGCGGATACCGGCGCCATAGGATGCGGCAATCTGCTCATAGAATTTATTGAACTTGAACACGCCTCCCGGCTGGTCGCTGTAGTCCTTGATGGTCCAGATGTTGCCCGCGTCGAGGAACAGGCCCAACTCAACGACCCAGAAGAGCTTGGCGCGGTATTCCATGTTGACGTCAAAACGGATGTCACCGCACTGGATGATGAAGTCTTCCAGCTTGTTGGTGCCGTTGAAGCTGCCAGGGCCCAGGGTGCGAACGCCCCAGCCGCGCACGCTGTTGGCGCCACCGCTGTAGAATCGTTTCTCGAAGGGCAGCACGTCGCTGTTGCCGTAGGGGACGGCTACGCCAGCACCCACGTGGAAGGCGATACTCTGGCGATTGTCGATATAGTGGGTAAAGGCATAATCGGCGTCGGCCTTGACATACTGTGAATAGCGGATGCCCAGTGCCTTGTAGCTGCCATCATCACTGGCCTTTTGCCGTAAGAGATGTGACAGGCCGTAGAGCAGGTTGCCCGCTGTCTCGGCATTGACGCGGATGGTGTACATGTCACGCTGGAAACGTCCCATCTGCAGGACGTTCATCTCGGCCTTGTTGGTGCGGTAAAAGCTGTAGCCCATGCGCATAATCAAGTGGTCGCGGTAACTGTTGTACAGCAGCGGATTGGTAATTCGCTCAAAAAACTCGTCATTGGACTTGGGCACACTGATGACGCTCAAGTCCACCAGTGTCAACGTGTGGGCCATGCGGCGGCTGCGCTCGGTCCACTGGTATCGCCACGCCCCGCCGGCAATGATGCGCGTGTAATCGGGACGCGCCTGGTAGTCGAAGTTGACGGCAAATGTCGTCGAGGCCTGTATCTTTTGCTTGAAGGAACGGTGCAGGAAGGGTGCCATGAACTTGGGGAAGGTGATGCCCAGTTCGGTCGAGTACTCGCTGTAATTGTTATTGATCAGACCACTCAGATTGCCCGAGAGACTCTCATAGGAAACCCTTCCCTTGGCACTCAGCACCTCGGCTCCCTTGAAGATGTTGCGGTGCTCATAGTCCAACCCCACACCGAAGCCCAAGTCGCCCTCGCTATTGGTACCCTCGAGCGATACCGACACCGTCTGTGACTTGTCGGGCTGCAACAGCACATAGGCATCGACCATGAGCACGCCGTCCACCTTGCCCAGTGGACGCACGTCGATGTTGATCTGCTTGAGGATGTTCAAGCGCCCCAGGGCGCGATAGGTGCGGGTGATGGCCTCGGCATTGTAGAGCTGTCCGGGCTCGATGTGGTTGGCCTCGTCCAGCACGTCCAGCCTGAGGTAACGCTCCCCGCCCTCGATGACCTTAACGCCGCTAGGCATCGTCACCACTTCCATGCCTTCAAAGCCGTCATGCATCTCTACCGGGTCATAGTTGGTCACATAGACCACATCGCGCACGTAGAAAGGCTCGTGATCGGTATAATAGGGCATGCGGTCGTTGCGGTAGGGGTCACGGCTGTTGAGTGTCAGGTCAACAGCGTGGGAGTTGGCAGCCGTGTCGGCAATAAAGGTGATATACTCCTTGTTGAAGGCATAATAGCCGTGGTTGCGCAGATTCTCGGTAATGCCTTGCCGCCACTCATCCAGGCGGTTATAGTTGAGCAGGTCGCCCTGGCGCACCGTAAAATGGGCCGAGTCGGCCAAGATGATTTCGCGCAGGTCCTCGTCGGGGATTTCGTAGTCGATTGAGCGGATATAATAGGGCTCACCCAGCGTGATGTCATAGTTGACCCGAGCCTTGCGTTTCACGCTATCGGCATCCACTTGATAGGTGACCTTATTATTCATGAAGCCGCGGTTGCTCAGGGCCATATGCAACTGGTCGGCACTGGCAACGGTGAGCGCGCTGTCATAGATGACGGGCGGCGTGCCCACACGCTGAATCCAGCGATTGAACCACTTGGTGGAATCCTTGCCCGAGATGTTGTAAAAAGCCAGCTGCAGCTTGAGTCCGCCCAGCACGCGATGGTTGGCGTTCTGGCGCAGGTAATTGTAGAGTTGCGTTTTCTCTACATCCTTGTGGGGGTCGGCAACGTTGATGTTGACCTTGTCGAGCAACAACCTGCCCTGCGGCACATGCTTGGTCGAACTGCACGCCGTCATCACCGCCACCAGGACGATGATGACGAGCATCACCACACTATGTACCCATCTCCTCACACCAAAAGGTAATGTCCTAAGACCTAAAGCCTAAAGCCTAATAAGCCTCCACAAAATTACGCTGAGCTTTCTCGACGAGCAGATCAAAGCCCGGCTCACCGCGCAACGACTTGAGGTTGACAGGCGACAGCTCGTCATACTGCAACCTGTAACGGCTTCCATAGCCCTGGTTTATAGCCTTCTGCAGATACTCCATGGCCTTGTAGTTATCGCCACGCAGTGCCATAAAGACGGCTGCATAGTAGAAGTTCTCACCGCCCGGCTGATTGACCGATGTCACTTGCTGGAGCCAGCGCAGGGCATCGTTGTCACGGCCCAATTCACTCAGGCCAATACCCTTGAGGTCATAGACATCATCACTCAATCGGCTCATGATATTATAGTCCTTAACGGCAAGTTTCAGATTGTCCATCCGCTTCAGCAACTGGGCGCGGGCCAGCAGGGCCTCGGCATTGCCGGGCTCATTGGCCACAGCGGCATTCAGGTAGCCCAGGGCATCCTTGTCTTTGCCTTGACCCGACAGCAACGCAGCCTTGGCAACGAGCATGGGCACATACTGCGGTGCAATCGCCGAGCAGCGGTTCAACACCTCCATGGCAGTATCGTAATGGCCACCGTCGCCCACGTTAAACTCGGCAAGAGCCTTCATCAGGTAATACTCGGGCTGTGACGGGTCACGGTTCAAGGCCTGGTCGGCAGCCACCAGAGCCTCGTCATAGCGGGCCAGCTCTAGGTAGCACTTGGCCAGGTTATAATAGACGGTGTGGTTGTCATACAGGCCATTGCGCTTGATGATATTGAGGTCGCGCAGCGCCTGGCCATAGCGCGAATGGTCGATGGCGATATTGGCTCGCAGGTAACGGTACATGCCGCCCATATCGGGGCTCATGTCGGCCATAGTGGCCAGCGAGTTCATCACGGCGTCGTAGTGTGTATCACTCAGGTCGAAAAGGCTCTGGGCCGCATTGCCGCCATCACCCACGGTCATGCCTTGCATCAGGTCCCTTACCGCAGCATTGATGTCGCCCTGACGGGCATAGATGTCGGCACGGTTGACAAAGACCTGAGGCTCGACACGGAAGAGTTCTACCGCCTTGGTCACATTTTCGAGGGCGGCCTTGGCATTGCCACGGGCCTGCTCCACTTGAGCCATGCCGTACATCGCGTCATAGTTCATCGGCTCGGCACGCAGGATGGTCTTGAAAGCCTTCTCGGCGGCATTGAGGTTGCCGGCCTTGAGGTTTGCCTTGGCAATCATGTCGGTACATGCCAGCGATTTGGGCTGCAGTTCCTGAGCCAGACGCAAGTCGGCCAACTCGCTCGTGTAGTCGTGGCGGGCATCGCTGATGCGTGCACGCAGGATGTATTCGTCAAAGCGCAACTCATTGTCCGTCTTGGGCGTGATCAGCATCGCCTGGTTCACGTCGGCAATGGCAGCGTTGTATTCACCGTTATAATAGTGCTGGTAGGCACGGGCGAACATGGTATTATAGTCGTTGGGGTCCTGAGCGAGTTTTTCGTCATAGACTTTCATCACCGCGTCGGTGATTTTGTCCCTGAGCACGGGGTCGCTGCTCTGGGCCACAGCGGTCATCGCACACATGACGGCGATGAGCAGGATAATGAACTGTCTTGTATGATTCATAATGCAAGTGGTTATAGGCAATAACTGTTACAGTTTGTTGTCAATTCTGATGATGGTCTCACGCAGCTGGGTCAAGCGGGAAAGCAAGCCCTCGAGCAAGTCCAGACGCAGCATGTTGGCACCGTCGCTCTTGGCCACCGAGGGGTCCTGGTGGGTTTCCAGGAACAGGCCATCGGCGCCGGCAGCAATGGCTGCACGCGCCATCGTCTCGATGAGTTCAGGACGTCCACCGGTCACTCCCCCACCCTGATTGGGCTGCTGCAGCGAGTGGGTGACATCGACGATGACGGGAGCAAACGCCTGCATCACAGGCACACCCCTGAAGTCCACTACCAAGTCCTGATAACCGAATGTGGTACCGCGCTCGGTGATGGCCACATCGTCATTACCGGCGTCACGCACCTTTTGCACGGCAAAGCGCATCGATTCGGGAGCCAGGAACTGACCCTTCTTGATGTTCACCATGCGGCCCGTGTGGGCAGCAGCGACCAGCAGCTCGGTCTGGCGGCACAGGAAGGCCGGAATCTGCAGCACATCAACGTACTCGGCAGCGATATCGGCCTCGACGGGCTCGTGGATGTCGGTCACTACGGGTATCTTAAAAGTCTCACCCACCTTGCGCAGGATGCGCAGCGCTTTCTCGTCACCGATGCCGGTGAACGAATCCATGCGCGAGCGGTTGGCCTTGCGGTAACTGCCCTTGAACACGTAAGGGATATTCAGCGCCTGGGTAATCTTCATCGCCTTTTCGGCAATGTCGAGTGCCATCTCTTCGCCCTCAATCACACAAGGGCCGGCCAGCAGGAAGAAATTGTGCTTTGGCGATGCCAATAATTCTTTTATCATCATTTCGTCTATATTTTTAAACCTTAAACTTTACACTTCGCGCTTTGGTCCAAAGCGTGAATAAAGGCTACCGCCATCAGTCCGGCGGTCTCGGTGCGCAGGCGGCTATCGCCCAGTGTCACAGGGACAAAGCCGGCAGCAGTGGCAGCCTGCACCTCCTCGGGGCTGAAGTCGCCCTCGGGGCCGATGAGCACCATCACGTCGGTGCCCGGCCGATAGGCTCCGGCCAGCGTCTGTCGCTGCTCTCGAGGCAACAGCGCATCACAATAGGCGATGCAGCGCGTGCCCTCAAAGGGTTGGTTGACCACCTGCTCGACAGGGGTCATCTCGTCGAGCCGGGGCAGGGTCGCCTTGAGCGACTGTTTCATGGCCGACACCATGATTTTCTTCAAGCGCTCGGTCTTCAGTACCGTGCGCTCGCTGTTGTGGCAGCGCAGCGGGATGATGCGGTCCACGCCCATCTCCACACATTTCTCGGCAAGCCACTCGATGCGGTCCAGATTCTTGGTGGGCGCAATGGCCAGCACAATCCGGTGTCCCCAGTGCGGTGTCTGCACCTCCTTGTCCAGCACCTCGATGGCACACCGTTTGGGATGCGCCATCGTGATGCGGCAAGTGTATAGGGTTCCGTTTCCGTCCACCACCTCGATGGTGTCGCCCTCAGCCATGCGTAGCACCTTGACGCAGTGCTTGGAATCCTCCTCGCCCAGCGTCAATGTGTCGGCTATGTCGGGACAATAGAAACGGTGCATTTTTAGTTTTTAGTCCTTAGTTGTTAGTCCTTAGTTTTTAGCGAACTGTCAACTGTATCATTTTTTGTCTTCGCGCACGTGCTTGTACTTGAACAGGAACATGAACGAAACGGCTACCACCAGGGCAAACGTAGCGAAGATGTACCATGCGGTGCTCCAGCTCGTTGCTGTGTTGCCCACCAGGAAGCCGTCCTCGGTCCAGTGGCACAGGCTGTTGACGATGGCACCGGCTGCCAGCGTACCGATGGTGGCACCCAGGCCGTTGGTCATCAGCATGAACAGACCCTGGGCCGATGCCTTGACGTCGGGAGCGCACTCCTTGTCGACAAAGATACCGCCCGAGACGTTGAAGAAGTCGAACGCAACGCCATAGACCAGACACGACATCACAATCAGGATGACACCCGGGAATGCGGGATTGCCGGCACCGAAGAAGCCGAACCTTAATACCCAGGCAAACATGGCGATCAACATCACCACCTTGATGCCGTAACGTTTCAGGAAGAACGGGATCAGCAGGATGCACAGGGCCTCGGCAATCTGCGAGAGCGACACGAGCATGGTGGCGTTGTTGGCGCCGAAGGTGTCGGCCATCGCGGGATCACTTTTGAAGTGGGTCAGATAGGGAGTGGCAAAGCCATTGGTCACCTGCAGGGACATACCCAGCATAGCCGAGAAAATGAAGAACATGGCCATCTTCTTGGTCTTGAACAGCTTGAAGGCACTCAAGCCCAGCTGCTCGGCCAGCGACTGCGACTCCTTCTTGACCAGCTTGCACTCGGGCAAGGTGAAGCAGTACAGGAACAGCACCAAGCTCAACAGGCCCGATACCACAAACTGCATGTAGGTGTACTGGAACTTGTCGGCACTCTCACCCAGTGTGAAACCGAAGCTGCCGCCCTCAAGCACAGCGCAGTTGACAAACCACATCGTGCAGATGAAGCCGATGGTGCCAAACACGCGGATGGGCGGGAAGTCCTTCTCGGTGTCCATGCCGTTTTCCTTGAGGATGGTGAACGCGGCAGTGTTGGACAATGCCAGCGTGGGCATGTAGAATGCTACACTCAAGGTATAGATGGTGATGAATGCCACCTTGTCGGGCATCGGATTGGTCATGCCCATGTAGGCCAATGCGAGCATCGCCATACCGGCAATCAGATGGCAGATGCCCAGCAGACGCTGGGGCTGGATATACTTGTCGGCAACAATACCCATCAGGGTGGGCATAAAGATCGACACGATACCCTGGATGGCATAGAACCAAGAAATCTCGGCACCCATGCCGGCACGTCCCAGATAGTTGCCCATGCAGGTCAGGTAAGCTCCCCACACGGCGAACTCCAGGAAATTCATCACAATGAGTCTTAACTTCAAATTCTTCATAAGATATCCTATTATTAATGTTTAATTGACAAAAGTAGTGCAAGCCGAGCACAGAACAAAGAATTTATTCTTTTTTTGTCGAGGCGCAGCCTATTTTCGCCGTCAGGCAAAAGTAGTGCAAGCCGAGCACAGAACAAAAGAATTTATTCTTTTTTATGTCGAGGCGCAGCCTGATTAGCCATCTTGCAAAGATAGTAAAAAAACGGCGATTATTCGCCGCTTTGTTGCGCATTCGTCTTCTGAGCGATGATTTTTTGGATTTTGGCGGCACGCTCATACTCCTCCTTGTCCACATAGTGCTGCATACGGCGCTCCAGTTTTTCGACAGGCAAGTCCTCGAGCCGCACGGGTTTTTGGGGCTTGTAGTCACCGTCGCGTCGCCACTCATAGCTGGTGAGGTTCATCACCTCGGGCGTTGTGTAGATGGGTGTACCGGTGCGCAAGGCGATAGCGATGGCGTCGCTCGTGCGCGAGTCAATGTCCACTTGCGTCTCGCCGTTGCTCACATGCAGCATCGCGGCGAACACGCCATCCTTAAAGCTGTAGATGGTGACCCGCTTCAACTCGATGCCGTAGGCATGAAACATGCTCACAAACAAGTCATGGGTCAAGGGCCGCGACGGCATCACCTGCTCCAGGTTCACAGCGATGGACTGTGCCTCGGCAGCACCGACGACGATGGGGATGCGCCGTGCCTCGTCGGGAGTGCTGTCGGCATTCTCGAGCAGCAGGGCATAAGCACCGGGCTGTACCTCGCTACGGGTAATGCCTAACACCTTCAACGCTATCAGATTTTCGTTCTCCATTTCAAAACATCTTTTACCGCTTGCAAAAATAGCGAGATTTCCCGATTGTACCAAGCATTGTCAATAACTTTACGGAACAGAGTTGACCAGCCGGTCATAGTCCAGGCCGTCATAGATGAGCCGCTTGGCAGGACGATAGGCGGGATGCAGCACGTTGCGGGTGCTGTCGTTCCACTGGCTGTCGACCATGCCGAGCCACAACATCATCTGCCCCAGATTGTCGCTCATGAACGGACGGGCAGCCGCGCCATCGATAGCTGCGACACGGTCGGGGTAACGCTGCTTGTAGAGCGGCGAATACCATACCAGCAGGGGAATGCTGTTCTCGTAGCGAACCATCTGGGCGGTCTTTTGGGGATTGTGGTCGCGCTCCATGAAGTCACGGTAGTCAAACACCTCCTCGCCATGGTCGCTCAGCATCACCACCACGGCATTGCAGTCACGGTAATGGTCCAGGATGCCGGCCAGCACGGCATCGTTGTAACGGGTTGCACGGTCATAATCGAGCATGATGCCGCGATGCCGCTCATCGATATAGGGGGCAGTAGCATTCGGTACGTCGGCGGCTGTCCACACCTCCCAATCGGGTGTGTGGGGGTAGCGTGCGCCATAATCGGTGTGTTGACCCATCAGGTGGAAAATCACGAGTCTGAGGGCCTCGGGTTTCCACTGGCTGTAATATTGATTCACCAGGTCGCCGTCAAACTCGCAGACGGTGTCGTTAACGGCATGATAGACCTGTTGCATGATCTCGGGAGCAAACAGGAACGAATTGAGCGATGCGGCAAACGTCTCGCCCACCATGAAGTCGCGCTGGTTGTCCCACAGGTCAATTTGCCAGCCGGCCCTGCGCATGACGGCGGGCCACATCGGCTTCTCATACCATTTCTCGCCATGGCCTATACTGTTCAGGCTGAGCATGTTCTGGATGGTGACACTCGTCAGGTTGAAGGGCGCGATGGCATCGGTGAATACCGTGAGCAGGCCCTTGTCGCGCTCGGCTGCCATCAGCGGGGACGTCTCCAGCGAGTACCCATACAGGCTGGAATGCCACTTGTTGTAGCTCTCGCCGATGACCAGAACGAGTTCCAACGAGTCGGCGGCACACAGCGCTTGGCCTGTGGTCGCTGTCTTGACGGCAAGGTCGATGGCGACTTGCGTCTCCTGGCGCTGGAACTTCAGCGTCAATATCGACGCATGCAGCGTCGAGAACACGTCATTGCTGTGGTAGCGCGCCTCGGCCATCTCCAATTCATACAGGCTGTGATAGGGCATCACCAGTTTGTGGCCCAGCCACAATCCCTGCAACAGCATGGCAACCAGCACAATAGCAGTAATCACAGCAGGCACAGGGCGCAACAGGAACTGAGCGATGGGGCGCCGTTTCCACTCGGCGATGAGCGCCACAATCAGGGTAAATCCCGCTATCAGCAGCGCCCGTTGTGTGCCATGGGCGCCAATCCACGAGCGCAGGAATTCGCTGCTCTCGCCGCGGTTTGTCTCGACAAGCAGCTGCAACACCTGGGGAGTATAGGACGTGTGGAAATTTCGCATCAGGAACAACGCTACCACCCACTGCAGTATCAACACTATGTAAATCAGCGTCTTGACGAGCCTTTTGTGTGGCAATTTAGAGACCAGCCACACGACCAGCGTGGCCACGACGGCCACAACGCACATGTTGCACAAGGCCCCTAAAAACACGCCGGCAGGCAGCTCGTGGAACCACCGCCAGTGATACTCCATGCTCTGCCACGACTGTGGCACCAGCGTAATGAGCATCGTGAGCCACAACGGCCACTCCTGGGCCACTGGGCGCACAAACGCACGCAACATCGACAGGATTTTATGATTTTTCTCTTTATGGATGGCGGTGTTCATCGGCATTATTGCTGGTTCACGGACAATCAGTTGGTGATGATGCCACTGCCATAGCACAGCTCGCCCCGCGCGTCATAGATGACGGCAAACTGCCCTGGGGCGATGCCCTGCACGTCCTCCTCGCTCTCGACAACCCACTGGCGGTCTTCGATGTGGGTAAGCTTGCCGCGCATGATGTGGGGAGTGTGGCGGTTCTTGAACATGATGTCAACAGGCCCCTCGGTTCCTTCCCAGGGGTTGCCCGAGATGAAGTGCATCTCGTCGAGCCGCAACGTGCGGCCATACTGCTTGGCTGTGCCATAGCCGTTGGAGACGTAGATGACGTTCTCCTTGACATTCTTGCGCACCACATACCAGGGGCCGCCGCTCAGGCCCAAGCCCTTGCGCTGGCCGATGGTGTGGAACCAATAGCCGCGGTGCTCACCCAGTTTGCGGCCCGTTTCCAGCTCGATGATGGGACCAGGGCGCTCGCCCAGGTGGCGGCGGATGAAGTCATTGTAATCGATTTGACCCAAAAAGCAGATGCCCTGGCTGTCGCGGCGATGCGCGTTGGGCAGGTGAGCAGCCTCGGCAATGCGTCGCACTTCCTCCTTGGGCATGTTGCCGATGGGGAACATGACGTGCAGCAACTGATCATAGGTGATCTGGGCCAGGAAGTCGGTCTGGTCCTTGACGGGATCGACCGCAGTGGCCAGGTATTTGACGCCGTCGACCATGCGCGTAGTGGCATAGTGGCCAGTGGCAGTCATGTCAAAGTCCTTGCCCCATCGCTGCTCGAAAAAGCCGAACTTGATCATGCGGTTGCACATCATGTCGGGGTTGGGCGTGAGGCCCTCACGCACGGTGCGCAGGGCATATTCCATCACGTGGTCCCAATACTCCTCGTGCAGCGACACCACCTCAAGGGGCAAGCCATAGCGATGCGCTATCAGGGTGCACATCTCGATATCCTCTTCGGCACTGCAGTCGCCCTCGTCATTATCCATGCCGATGCGAATGTAAAACAAGTGCAGGTCCTCGCCCTGCTCCTTCAGTTGGTGGACCACTACTGCGCTGTCCACACCACCCGATATGAGAACTGCAATGCTCACGGAGTTTTTAGTTTTTAGTCCTTAGTTGTTAGTTGTTTGGCCATCAGGCGTTGTCGATGACATGCTCGTCGTCGGCGCTCTCGGTGAAATGGGCGGCAATGATGTAATCCAGCGATATTTTGCCGGGACCTGCCAGCAGCAGGAACACAAAGATGCCGATGAACATTACCGGATAGCCCGGCTGAAAGTTAAACAGCTGATTGGTAATAGAATCGGGCGACGACATGATGATGTTCTCGGCAACGAGCATCAATGCCATGGGGAAAAGCACAGCCAGACGGGTGAGAAGACCCAGCATGATGCAAACGGCACACAACAGCTCGAGCGCCACCAGCACCGTCATCGACATTTCGGGACTCATGCCCAGAAAGCCCTGAAACGTGGGCACTATCTGCTCAAAACTCAGCATCTGGCGGATGCACAGCTGCAGGAACATGATACCAGTGAACAGGCGCAGGAACAGGCGTGACAAGTTGCTGTAGGTGTGGCCTGCACTATAGAGGAACAAGTTCTTGAAAAATCGTGTCATATCGCTATCTATTGAACTTAAATTTCTAAACCGATACTAAAACAGTCTAATGTGAACGTCTTGTGAACCAAGAAATTAATAATTCGGGTTCACTGCCGACATCAATCCCTCGACCGAGAGGCTCTTATTTACAATCTTGCGCTCGCCATCCAGCACATAGCAGCATGGGAAGATGCGCAAGTCGAGCTGACTTGACAAGCTCTCGCTGCAACCCACAGTCCAGTTGTCGCAATAGCCAGCAGCTGCTGCAGCCCATTCGCTGCTGTAACCATTCATGGACAGGCACAACAGCTTGGCATTGCCCGACTCGAGCAATGCGTTCAAGGCAACATCGGTGCTCAGGCGCAGACGGCCAATCGTGCTGTCGGTACTGCCGTCAACAAACAACAGGATATAGGTATCACACTCGGGCAATTCGCTCAAGCGATGCTTCAACCCGTCAATGCCAACATACTCAAAATCAAGCTCTGCGCCCACCTGGACAGCATTGATGCGTGCCAACTGGCTTCCATAATAATCACGCACCTGCTTGGAAACGCTCTTGTTTGATGCAATCGTCTTAATGAAAGCCACATACACCTCATCGCTCCAGTATTCGGCCTCAGGACCATAGAGCGCGCGCTCGGCAACCTCGCCCAGCTTAATCAGGTTTGTCGTGTTGGACTGTGCCTTGTTGACCAGATTGCGCACCACCGACAAGACGATATTGCGGTGTGAATAGCGGAAGAAATCGACGAAGTCACGGAATGTGTTCTCGAAGGCCGTATCGTCGGTCACCGGTTTGCTGATGTCGTAATTGTCCCAAAAATGGGTGATGATATAGTTGCAACGGCTCTCCAGGCTGGAGCAGCTGTCGGGCGCCATCGGATAGGCGAACAGGGTGCCAGGCTGCTGCTCGGCCAGTTGAACCTGGGCCGACGCCAGCGGGCACATCAAGAATAATGCTATGATAAAGAAGAAATAACGTTTCATTGTCATCTTTTGTTTCACTTCTAACCTGCTAAATTACTACAAATGCGACAAACACAAGGCATACCTCCTGAAAAAAGACAGAATTACAACATTTTTTCACAGTCACGGCTCATCAACGTAACCATTCCGTCGTTTTACCCCACGCAAAGGCGCAAAGGCGCTAAGTATTCAAACCACCATAACAACTATTTGCGTTAACTACCATAACAACTATTCATTTGGGACATCCGCGTTGATTGGTTTCACGCTAAGGTGTTAAGGCGCTATCTTCTTTGTTATTCAACTGTTATTCTAAAAAAGTGTGCAGGAAGCGGGTGTTCCCTGTTTCCTGCACCTCAAAAAAGGCCTTCATTGAATCCAATACAGTTTTCAAGCGTAATTATCGAAGGGCAATGAAGGCAAATTGATGTTGCAAAGGTAATAGACACATGACTGCCCAGACTAGGAATAGCAAAAGAAAAAGCTTGGATATTTTTGTTTATTTTTACCCGAAATTTGTGATTTTTTGACCCAACAAAAACACGAATGTACTAATTTCCAATATTTTAGCCTTTCAAACGCCAATAAAAGAAAACTGGCCCCGCAATGGAAGCCAGCTTTCTTGTTTCCTGGTCAATACCGCCCTGTAGGGTGGGATCACTTGATATAGGGCTTGATGGCGTCGCGCCAGATGAGGTAGCCCTTGCCCATGAGGTGCAGACCGTCGTTGGTCAGGTCGGCGCGCAAGCGGCCCTGGTCATCAACAAACAGCGGATACAGGTTAATCCATGTTACGCCCTGACGGCGAGCCACCTGCTCGAGCAGTTCGTTGGCCTCGACGACGACATGGTCACGGCCCTTGAGCAGTTTCCACTCGCGCACGTCGTTGTTGAACGGCAACAGGCTCTGCAGGTAGATTTTTGTCCTGGGAGATCCTTTCTTCACTATCATGATAAGTTTCTCGGTCACACGGGCAATGCTGTCGGCACTCACGTCGTGCGAGATGTCGTTCACGCCGCACATGATGAACAGTTTCTTGGGCTGTCCCTCGATGATGGGCCCAACGCGGTCAATCATTCCCTGGACGATATCGCCCACAATGCCGCGGTTCTTGATATGCCTGTTGTTCAACAGCTCGTTGAACTCGCAACCGTCGGTCAGGCTGTTGCCCAGCATGACGATATCCTTCTTGCCGATGGGCAACTCGTCGAAGAGCGTCGCCCGCCGCGCATAGTACACGTCCTGGTTGGCCTGGGCTACAGCAGTGAGGCACATCAGCGCCACCACAACCAAAAACACTAACCTCCTCATCATCAAAAAAACTATTAACTGTTAACTATTAACTGTTAACTGCCCCTGTAGGCGTCGATGGCCTTTTTTACCGAGCCGTGGAGCAACAGCAGGCGCTTGGCCTCCTCGTACGGCAATTTCAGTTCCTCGACAATCCAGCGGGTACCGCGGTCCACGAGTTTCTGGTTGGTGAGCTGCATGTTCACCATCTTGTTGCCCTTGACGCGCCCCATCTGTATCATCACGGTGGTCGAAATCATGTTGCAGATCATCTTCTGCCCCGTTCCGCTCTTCATGCGGGAACTGCCCGTTACGAACTCTGGCCCGACAACCATCTCGATGGCAATCTCGGCAGCCTCGCTCACGGGAGCGCCGGGATTGCTGGTGATGGCAGCGGTGAGACAGCCGTTGGCTCGTGCGTCACGCAGGGCGCCGATGACATAGGGGGTTGTTCCCGATGCGGCGATGCCGATGACGGTGTCGAGCGGCGTCACCTTGTGCTCCTGCAGGTCTTTCCAGCCCTGGGAAGTATCGTCCTCGGCATTCTCGACGGCGTTGCGCAATGCGATATCACCGCCGGCAATGATGCCGATAATCCAGTCGGGAGACATGCCGAAGGTGGGCGGTATCTCACTCGCGTCAAGCACGCCCAAGCGGCCACTGGTGCCTGCACCCATATAGAAGATGCGGCCACCCTTCTTCATGCGCTCGACGATGCCTTTCACCAGGCGTTCAATCTGCGGGATGGTCTTCTGCACCGCATCGGCCACCTTGTGGTCCTCCTGGTTGATATCGGTGAGGAGTTCAAGCACCGACTTCTTTTCCAGGTTATCGTATAGCGACGGTTGTTCGCTGATTTTCTCAAAACCCATAATCTTATCAAATTTTCATTCTACTACTATTCTTTTACAGTCGGCCTTCACGCCTCGGCCGAGTGGTACTTCACCAGACCCTCCATCGGGTCCTTGATGATTGTACCGATAGTGATGCCCAGCGCTTGGGCAGCCTCTTGCAGCACCGACTTCTGGAAGAAGGCTATCGAGCCCACGAAGTTACAGGGCAGTTCCTTGTAATTGGGATAGCTGGCCACGTTGCGGGTAAAGAAGTCGGTAAACGAGCGCAGCACGATGTTGTGGATCGACGGCTCGTCGATGTTATGCTCCAGGAAGGGGGCAAACTGGGCCAGGAAACGGTTGGCGGCGGGTTTGCGGTAAACCGACGTGATAATCGTCGTGTAGTCCAGGTTGTACTCCTTCATGAACTTGTCGCACAGGTGCTGCGGCAACTGCTTCTTCAGTACATCGCCCACGAGCAGTTTGCCCAACACGGCACCGCTGCCCTCATCGCCCAGGATATAGCCCAGGGGCGACACGTTCATCACCACCTTCTCGCCATCGTAGTAGCACGAGTTGCTGCCCGTGCCCATGATGCAGGCGATGCCCGGCTCGCGTCCGCAAACCGAACGCGCTGCAGCCAGCAGGTCACTGGCCACCTCAATCTTGCCAGCCGTGGCAAAGTTGGCACGCAAGGCGTTGATTACCTGCTGCTTGATCTCGTCCGAGATGATGCCGGCGCCATAGTAATGGATTTCGTCCACCTTGTAGTTGGTCAGGTGGGGCATCAACTCGCGTTTGATCTGTTCCTTCATCTCCTCCTCGGTGAGCAGGAGAGCATTCATTCCGGTAGTAAAGATTTGCGCTACCTTTTCTTTTCCATTGAGCAGCGTCCAGTTGATCTTGGTGGAGCCGCAATCAGCAATAAGAATCATCATTGTATTTTAGTTTTTAGTTGTTAGTTCTTAGTTTTTAGTTTGATTTCTAGAAGTTCTAGATTTTCTAGACTATCTAGATTTTGATATAGATTTTCTTCTTGTACAGCACGTGAGCAATCACCCAGTTGAGCAGCACAAAGGCGATGGCATACAAGGCCGATGCCGTGTACTCGTTGCAGAACGACTGGAAGAAATGGTATACCGCGCTGTGGATAGTGATGTTGCCGCCCTCGGCATCATGCCCAATGGGGATGGCGCCAAACAGGATGGCCAACACGGTACCGATTACATAGATGGCCAGCGGGTTAACACCAAAGGACTCAAAGAAGCGCGTCCAGCGGCCTTTCTTGCCCTTGATATCGACAAAGTGGATGAGCATCGCCTGGATGCACATGGCCATGCCGCAGGTGATGAGCACAAACGTCGAGGACCACATCTTCTTGCCACAGGGGATGCCATATTGCAGCAGCCAGCCGGCCAGCAGCATCACAGTGCCCCACAGCAGCATCGTGGTCACACGCTCGGTGTTGTTGTAAACACTCAATATCATGCGGCCCACCAGATAACCGATGAGCACGTGGGCAATGCAAGGCAGGGTGCTCAGGATGCCCTCGGGGTCAAACGAGATATGCTCGCCATAGGCACTCTCGTGGTACATGTGGTCGGTGCCCAGGATGCTGTTGTCGATCTGGGCAATGATATTGTCGAGCGAGAACTCATAGCCGTTGCCAAAGCCCAATATCAGCGCATAGGCCACCAATATGATGCCCACAAGCCACGGGATGAATTTGCGCTTGAACAGCACGGCGCACAGCGACCCGAAGAAATAGACCAGCGCCAATCGCTGGAACACACCCAGGTAACGCAACGTGTCCAGGTTGTTCACGGCGTCGGCAAACGCGTCGCCACGGCACAGGCCGCGCACCAGATGGCCAAACCACTGCACAATCCAGCCGATGAGGAACAGGACGACCGTGCGGCGCACGATTTTCCACAGCAGTTCCTTGGACATCTTGTAGTTGAACTTCTTCAACGAGAACGCCATCGACACACCCATGCAGAAGACGAAGAACGGGAACACCAGGTCGGTGGGCGACAGCCCGATCCAGTCGGCATGTGCCAGCGGACGGTACAGGTAGCTCCATGTGCCGGGATTGTTCACCAGCAGCATGCCAGCGATGGTGATACCTCGCAGGATGTCGAGCGACAGCAGTCGTTTATTGTCTTTAGCCATAATACAGCTTGATTTAATTCTTAGTGATAGAGGTAATATTTTGCCGAACGGATCTTGAAGACCTCAACATCCTTGTTCCAGTAGTCGATCATGTCGGCAACCTTGTAACGCTTGACAAAGCGCTCACGAATCTCCTTGGTGCCACACACCTTGTCGAACATGTTGTAGCGCTTGGCATTCTGCTCAAAAAGTTCCACCTTGGGATACATCTCGTGGATGACCTGCAGGAAGTAAAACTGCGTCATGCACAGGTTGGCTGCATCGGGGTCGGTGATGTAGGTCTGCACGCCGTGCACCTCCTGCAGCGACTTGTCTACCGCCACGCTCAAGGCGAAGAACGGCTTGTAGTTGATGGGGCGGAACTGCAGGCCCGGCAGATTCAGGGCATTCATGTTCATCGCCAGCGAGTCGGCGTTGATCCACGAGGCGGCAAACGTCTGGAACGGCAGCGTGTAACCGATGCCGGTGTTGAAGATGTACAGTTCGCCCAGGATGCCCGAAACAGGATAGAAGAAGGCGCTCTCGGGCGTGGGAATCTGGGGCGACGGAGCCACCCAAGGCATGCCCGTGTCGCGGAACTTCATGTCGCGCGTCCAGCCCTCCATGGGGATGACGGTGAGTTTGCACTTGCGGCCGGTCTTGGACTCCTGGCCGATGATGCCCTCCTCGTTGAGGAAGATGGCCAGCTCGCCCGGCGTGAGGCCATAGATATAGGGGATGGCATATTTGCTCACAAACGAGAAATAGCCAGGCTCCACGAGGTTTCCTTCCACCTTGTTGCCGCCCAGCGGATTGGGACGGTCAAGGACCATAAACTCGGTGCCGTACTTGGCGCAGGCCTGCATGCACACGCCCATCGTGGCATAGAAGGTGTAGCTGCGGCATCCCACGTCCTGGATGTCATAGATCAGCACATCGATGTCCTTGAGCATCTCGGCAGTGGGCTCATGCGTCTTGCCGAAGAGCGAATACATCTTGATGCCCGTCAGCGGGTCAACGGCATCGCCCACGGCATCGCCCGCATGGGCATTACCGCGCACGCCGTGCTCGGGGCCGAACAGCGCCACAAGCTGCACCCCAGGCGCCTCGTTGAGGATGTCGACGGTGCTCTTGAGGTTGTTGTCGATGCCGCTGGGGTTGGTCACCAGCCCCACGCGCTTGCCCTGCAACGGAGCAAAACCGCCGTCACGCAGCACCTCCACACCCGGCTTGACGACCGCCCCGGCCGTCACCGCCACTATCACACACGCCACTAAAAACAATATCTTCTTCATATCCTTAATCTTTTTTAATGCGAATTACGCTAATTCAACTGATTTAACAAATTATTAGCCAGCCTATTAGCCTTATTCGGAAAATTCGCGTAATTCGTAGTTAACTGATGAGTGTTGGGTTAGTCGGTTTTTTTGCCGTAGTTGGGGTCGATGGTGCGATCGACGAAGTAGGTGACGATCAGCGTGGCGAAGCAGCAGGCCATCACCATCCAGAAGAAGTTCACATAGCCGATGGCCTCCTGGATGTAACCGGCGACGAAGCCTGGCAACATCATGCTCAGGGCCATGAAGGCGGTGCAGATGGCATAGTGCGACGTCTTGAACTCGCCCTCGCTGAAGTACATCATGTACAGCATATAGGCCGTGAAACCGAAGCCGTAGCCAAACTGCTCGATGCATAAGGCAATGGTAATAATGACGACGTTAGAAGGCTGTGCGATAGCTAGATAGACAAACGTCAGGCAGGGCAGCGTCATACATGCCGCCATCACCCACAACGACTTTTTCAAGCCCACGCGCGACGAGTAGATACCTCCCAGGATACCGCCCAGCAGCAGGGCAATCACGCCGAACACGCCATAGACGGTACCCACCATCTCGGTGCTCAGGCCCAAACCGCCTTGCTCGACAGAATGTACGAGGAAGGGCTGGCACAACTTGATGAGGAAGCCCTCGGGCAGACGGTACAGCAGCATGAAGGCGATGGCCAACAGCACACCGGGCTTCTTGACAAAGGTCACAAACGAATTGCCCAGTTCGGCCAAGTTGTTCTTGGCGGCTCCTTCGGCGCCCTCGTTTCGAGGCTTGTCATCGGCAGAGCGCGGCAAGGCAAAGGTGTGGTAGAGCGTGATCAGGAAGAACACGACGGCCGACACGCCCAGCGTCACTTGCCATGACATGGGGATGTTGCCCGTCTTGCTCTCGATGAGACCGGCGATGAACACCAGTCCACCCTGGCCAAAGACCGAAGCCACACGGTAGAACACGCTGCGGATGCCGATAAAGGCGGCCTGGCTGCTGGGACTGTGGGCCAGCATATAGTAGCCGTCGGCAGCAATGTCGTGGGTGGCACTGGCAAATGCAGCCACAATGAACAACAGTAGCGTGAACCAGAAGATGCCTATCGACGTATTACCTCCAGCAATCGTTGCGGCATCGGGGTGCGGCAGTGTCAGTGTGAGCAGGATGAGCATCGCGGTCATGATGGCCTGCATGGCGACAATCCACCAGCGCTTGGTCTTCACCACGTCCACAATGGGGCTCCAAATGCCCTTGAGGAACCACGGGAAATAGAGCAGGGTCGTGAAAAACGACATATCACCGTTGGGGACTCCCATCTTGGTGAACATCATCACCGAGATGTTGTTGACCACAAAGTAAGGGACGCCCTCGGCAAAGTAGAGGGTCGGCACCCACCACCACGGGGTCTTCTGTCTCGTTTCAATCTGAACTTCTTTCATATTTTTAGTTTTAAGTTTTAAGTTTCGGGTTTTAGTACGATTAGTATCGCGTAGGAAATCTAGTATCTCTTCTCGATGCTGGCGCCCACGAAGTAGTGCAGCAGGATCTGCTTGTAGTCATAGCCCTTGGCGCCCATCACGGCAGCACCGATCTGGCACAAGCCGGCACCATGGCCCCACCCTGCCCCACGCAGTACGAACTTGGCGGGATAGCCGTCTTCGCCCTTGTCGTGTTTCTCGACGACAAAGGCCGAGCTGTACAGGCACGAGGGTGACAAGGCGTAACGGATGGTCAGTTCCTTGCCGATGATGCGCTCACGCTTCTCGCCCACGATGCGCAGGCGGTAAAGGCGTCCGCTGGTGCCGCGGGCCACAGGCTGCAGGTCGCGGATGCGGCCGTAGTCGATGCCCGTGCGCTCCTTGATCAGGGCAGCGATCTCGTCTTGGGTATATTCCACCTTCCAGCGATAGAAATCCTTGGTCTCCTGGTCATAGTCGTTAAGCACCTGGGAGAGGATTTCGGGGTCGGTCGTGTTGCAGAAGGCACTGGGAGAAGACAGAATCCACTCGGCGGCATTGTCCTCGCGCGTCAGGTCGGGGAAATCGTCCTCGTTCTCGCTGTCGCGACGGGCCTCCAGATAGTCGTGGTGATGCGGCTCCCAGCAATTCTCAAATTCCTCCATCACGCCACCGCATGACTTGGAAAAGCGGGCGTCACACAAGGCTCCGCCATGCATGAGCACCTGGCCCCACGTGGCGCGTACGGCCTGCTCCACTTTCTCGGTCGTGGCGCGGGTGATTCCCTGGTAGCGCTGGCAGTGGTCGTCGGCACACACGTCAAAATTCACGTGGTCGTCGCGGTCCCACCACTTGACCAGTTCCTCGGGGGTATCCATCATCTCGCCAGGAGCATCGGGATTGCGCTCGGCTGGCGTGACAGTCTCCTCGCTATGGATCTGCGCCAGCAGCCAACTGCGGGAAATCACCGCATGGGCCTTCAAGAGTTCGAGCGAGGCGTTAGCGCTCATCTCACTGGAAATCACGCTCAACAGATAATCCTCGACGCTCAACACGTTGACAGGAGTGAGTTTGCCGTCCTCGACGATGAGGTGCAGGGCGCCCTTGAACGTCTGGTCCTCCTGACGTTTCCAGTGGAAGCTGACGCCAATGGTCACCGCCTTCAAGGTAAACGAGGCTTTCTCTCCATCGACAGGCTCGAACAGCAGTTCGCCATAACGGTTGCCGTTCCATTCCACCTGTCCATCGACACAACGAGCACTCTGGCCACCGCTGCACACGGCGCCATTCACGCGGTAGTCACCATTGAGCACAAACTCAATCGCCGGCTCATTCATGATGCCTACCCTCACTTGCGGTATCTGTTTCTCCTCCATATTTTCATTCTTTATTTTACTCAGTTCACAATATTACATCAAAAGAACCGTCCCTATTTTCCCGCTTACAGGGGTGGAAGTTGTTCCCAGTCTTGGTTAAAACCGTTGAAAATGGGGGCGAGTTCTTTTCGGGACATGCACAGTTCGTCGTAGAGGGCCTGTATCTGACCCGCAGTCAAGGAATCGTAGTCCTTGCGTTCGGGAACGGCCCAAAGGCCGCCCATATCGACGGCACCGGGACTCAGCAGCAGACGGCCCTCACCCTCACCATAGCAGGCGGGACGGTGCTTGCGGCGCGGGAAGACGACCAAATGCCACATGCGGTCGGTCGTATTCCACCAGCACAGCACGTTCACCATCGGCTCGTCGGCTCCTTGAGGAACCGGCAACAGGTCCAACAACCGCAGGGCAAAACGCTCGGCGGCTCGCTGAGTCGATGTCTCAATAGTGAAAAGGCTGCGTCCCAATGTATCCACATAGCCGACAAAGCCTTCGTCGCCATCGGCCAGCAAGTGGGTCGTGGCATGTGCAATCTCGTCGGGCAATGGCATTTCGCCCTTGGCACCAGCCTGGAAATGGGCATGGTCGGGTGCCGAGGCGCCGCACTGCGGGCCATTGTAGAAGATCACGAAATCGGGCAGCGCTTTGGCCAGCAAGAGCATATCTCCCAACCTGCCCGACAGGTGTTGCGGCACATGGCGCAGGTCGGCTATAGTGAGGTGACGCTTGAAGATTGGGTATGGATTAACTTGAATTTTGTAATGGTCACCCCATAGCACGGCCTTTTGCTTGGGAGGTTGGTGTCCACTGCACAGGAAACACTCACGGCGGGCCAGCGAACGCTGGTCCAGCCTGGCAGCCGATGAACGGCGCCGTTCGAGATTGAACTGCAGCGTGATGGAGGCCTCACCCAGCAGCAACTGACGCGTGACGGCACCAGCCAGCGCCTCATAATTGGCGCCAGCCACGTCCCAGTCACGCAGTTGCTTGGTGATGAGTTTGTCGATCACTCTGCTATAGTCCATGTTCTTAGTTTTTAGTTTTTAGTACGATTACTGATTACTTAAAACTTAAAACTTATAACTTATAACTGACGAATCATCCCTTCTTATTGATTGAGGGCGATGCGGGCCTGGAGTTCCCAGGTGCGGATGCGGTCCTTGTACAGGTTGTTGCGGTTCATCTTTTCGACATCGAGCGAGGCATCGCTGTTGTCGTCCCAGCGGCGGCACAGATACACGGGGTCATACACGCGACCGATCTGGTAATAGCGTGAGATGTTCAGACCCAGTGCATAGTCCTCACCGTAGCTGGTGTTGGGAATCTTGACCTCGCGCAACACGGGCGTGTAGAAGGCGCGAGGAGCGCCCAGACCGTTGATGCGCAGGGCGTTGTTGCGTCCGTTGCTGGGCGTCCACTCCCTGTGGTCGATAATGCCGGGAGGAATGGGATTGAGGTTGATGTCGGTCATCTGATAGGTGCCGACAACCATGGCCACATTCTGCTCATAGAAGGCATCTACCATCGTCTGCAGGGTGTGCTCGTCCTTGTACATGTCGTCGCTGTCGAGCTGCACGATGAATTTGCCCACATTCTGGCGGTGGGCAGCCAGGTTCCAGTAACCGCCGATGCCCATGTCATAAAAGTCGGCGATGATGTGAATCAGGCGCGGGTCGTTGTACTCGGCAATGGCCTCGCGGGTGCCGTCGGTCGAGAAATTGTCCACCACCATCAGGTTGAACTTGAAGTTGCACTCCTGCTTGAGCACCGAGTCGATGGCGTCGCGGATGGTGCGGATGCGGTTGCGCACGGGAATCATCACTGTTGCCTCGACCTCAAAGTCATCCTGGTCAAACTCGATATGGCGGAAGTTGGGAACCTGCTCGCCGTTCTCCTCGCGGGTAGCGGGCAGATAGCCGCCGATTTCCTGGAGGTGCTCGGTGCAGGCCTTTTCCATCTCGATTTGGCGGCCGCGGTTGCGCGGGTCAACGTAGTCGAAGATCTTCTCACCGCTCTTGCGGGTGTCCAGCTCGACATCGCTGTACAGGAACTCGTTGATGTGAGTGATGGCGGCAAACTGCGACAACTTGAGGCGCAGGTCATACAGGCCGGCAAACTCATAGTTGGCCTTCATGGCCTCGACGGCCTTCTTGAAGCAGTTGCCACAGAAGAACATCACCGAGCCAAAGTCGAAGTCATCCCTGAGGCTACCCATCTGGTAGTCGATGACAGGAGCCTTGTCGGCGCCCTTTTCGGTCACGTTGTAGTGGTCGGCATAGAGCATGCCCGACTGGGTATCGTCACCCAGTTTCACGAAACGTTCCAGCGAGAACGGACCCATCTTCAGCGTGTCATACTTGGCGTAGAGCAGTACATAGTCGGCATCGGCATGAGCGGCGATTTCGCGCATCGTCGCACTCGAGAAAAGCACGTTGACGGGCAACGTCTCGCAGCCCTCGACAGGTACAGGTTTATCGACGGTGGCAAGCAAGTAAATTTTGTTTACCAGTTCCTGAGCCTTGAGGTGCTCGATGGTCTGCTCAGCCTGTTTGGGGCTCACAAACGGAATAAAGCAATTAATTCTTCCCATAATTGTTGTTCTTTTTATTGTTATTGATTATAGTATTCTTATTTCAGGTAGTCCATGATGCGGCTCATCAGGCTGGTGCGTTCCTGGACGGTGGTCACTGCCTCGATGGGGAAGCCCATGACCACGGTGCGGTAGTTGCCACGGTCGCTGGCGATGGCGGCGGGCAGGCCGTTCTCGCCGTAGCGCATCCAGGTGAAACCGCGACTGTCGCTGGCACGGATGGCGTCGGGCGACTCGACGGCATACTGCTTGTCGTTCAACTTGCTCACAAAGGTCCATGCCCCAGGCGAGGACAGGCGGATGTCGGGGCTGTCGACCGAGGTAACGGTGCCGTCGAGCGATGCCCTGCCGTGCAGGCCCTCGTAGCCAAGCACGTCCTTGACAAAGGCCTTGCCCATTTCGTCGTCATTGCCCGCAGCGTTGTCCCACAGGTCGCTGCCCACATAGGCACCGGTCAGCAGCACGCTGCCGCCGCCAGCGGTAAACTGGCGCAGGGCGTTCTTCAGGCCGGTGGTGAAAATTTTGAAGCGCGTGGGCATCAAGCCGCTGCCGGTCTTGATTTCCTTCTGCTTACCCAAAATCAAATCCATGATTTTGTAGCCGTCGGTCAGATAGTTGTTCTCCAGTGCCTGCTGGCTGCAGGACACGAAGGAGTAGCCGGCATTCATCAGCGCCTGGCCGTGAACGGCAGGATAGTCAAAGGTGTTGCCGGCCACGTTCATCGTCTCGTGGTCGCTGCGGCTGGAGCCGAAGCCCGGCGCGTCGTCATCGGTCCATTCGATGGCACGACGGAACTCATACTGCGAGCCCAGGTAGTTGATTTGCTGGATGTAGGGCACGCCGTGGTCCTTGTTGTCGTCAAAGCCCGCACGGTCGGGACCGTCAAACCAGTCGGGACCGCTCACGCGGGTGAAACCGTTCACCACCAGCACGTCGCCCTGGCTGCCACCGGCCTCGCCCAGACTCAAGGTCTCGCTGGGGAAACTGCGGCCACCGTCATTCATGGCGATGATGCGGTAGGAATGTATCTCGTGGTCGTTGATGCGCACGCTGTACTGCGGGCCGCGCACGGTTGCAATCTCCTTGAAGCCACCATCCAGACCCACGCGCTCACACACGATATATGAGGTGGGGTCGGCATTTTCGCTCTGGGTGTCGTGAGTGGGTTCCCACGTGAGCAGGTAATGATGGCTGTCGGTCTTGCTGATGGCAAAACTGTTGACGGGCAGCGGTTGCACGACATAGGAGCGGTGGTCGCGCTGCGCAATGAATTTCAACATACCTTTATATATAGCGCGGCTCACGTCGAAGCGGAACATCGGGTCGAGGCCGTACTTCATGTCGGCAAAGTTCTGGTGTGAGAGCAACTCCATGAGCACCGCAGGCACCTCGGGCACGCGGGCCTCGTAGTAGCTCTTGTCCCACATGCCGCGGCGCGTCCAGTTGGGTTCCCACTTGGCGCGGATATCCTTGACAATCTCGGTCGAGAGCAGGTTGCAGTAGCGGCGCGACAGCTCACGGGGCGTGCCATTGGCATACTTGCCGAACTTCTTGCCGCCGCTGTTGGTGCAATAGATGAGCAGGGTGCCCACGATCTCGTCATCGGGCGTGCTGCCGGCATCGGTGTGCAGGCAGAAGGAGATGTCGACCGGCACCTTCAAGCCGCCACGGTCAGGCAGCACGTCGCTGCCGCCGGCCAGGTAGTTGACCCACTCGCCACGACTGCGGTAGTCGTCGGTATAGTCATTGATACCGTGAGAGGTGGAATAGACACTGTCGGGGAAACCGGCCCACTGCAGGTAGTAGCGTGAGCCCAGGTGGAACCAGGGATGGTTGCCGCTGCCGATGTAATTGTACTCCACGCCTTCCTTGCCCAGGTATTTCTCGTTTTCCTGCTCGGCGGCAATGAGGCGGTTCTCCTCGGTGGGCAGCGCCACACGGCGCACGATATTGCCCTTGCCGCCTCCCACCTTGATGGCGTCGGCAGTGATTACGGCATCCTTGGTTTCGCTCAGGTTAGACACCTCGACGACGGCCTTGTTCAGTCCCTCGGCCAGCGGGAAAGTGCCCAGATAGACCCACACACCGCCGGCCATCGACTGATCGACACGAAACTGGCGGGTTCCGCTCAGGCTGTTGACGGTATAGGTCACGTCGCGTGCACTGTTGGGCAGCGACTTGTAAGAGATGCAGACGGCATACTCGCCAGCAGCGGGCATCTCCACGTCCCACGTGGCGGTCGAGAGTTTCTTCTTGTCTTTTTCGGCCTTGACCATGCGGTAAGTGCCCTCGGTGAAAGGATTCTCAAAGTCCTTGTAAACGGCATGCTGGAAGGCGAAACCGGCTTCCTTGCCGTTCTGCCACTTCTGCTTGCCGTTGTGCTCGCTGTAGCCCTGCTGGGCCTCGCCGCCGTCGTTATCGACCACGGCTCCGTAGTTGTGGGTGTCGCGCTCACGCGCGTTCCACACATAGGCTCCCGCGTTCTCCAGCATGGGAATCAGGAAGGGCAGTACATAACTGTGGGTGTACATGTCCTCGACGGTCTGCATCAGACGGGCACGCTGCCACTCCCAACGGTTGAGCAGGGGTTCGAAATACCAGCCGTGGCTGGGCCACATCGCCACGATGTTGCCGTCCAAGCCGTGCTTGTAGTGGCGGTTGCCGTCGAGCTCGCTGATAAAGGGCTTGTGCGAGCGCTTGTAGGCGGGCTCATAGTCGGCAAAGTACTTGTTGATGTCATTACCCACGATGGTGATGAGCACGGGATAGTCCTCATACTCGTCGCCCAGCGCCTGACGGATTTCGCCGCGCATCTGCTCCACCCCGGCCTGGGTGAACGGCACGTCGCCGAAGTTCTCGCTCACGTCCACCTTGATGGTGTCGTTTTCAAGCGCCAGCGAGCGCACCTTGAGGGCGCCCACGCCCATGTGCTCAGGCAGTTTGCTCTCCACGATGCGTTGCACAGCATCCTGCTGTTCTTGGGTGAACTCCTGTGCTTGAACAGGGCACATGGCAAACATGACTGCCGCCAGTATCAAGAATAATTGACTCAATCGTTTCATCTCTTCATTCGGTTTTTGAGCAAAATGTTATGCAACAAAATTACTCAAACCAAATGAAAAACCAAAACAAAACCCTGTCAAGTGCCCTGTTTACAACATTATTTATGATTTAACTACACTTTTTAAGAAAAATACTCAACTAATTTCCTAGTAGAGCGTCCCGTCAATGTTTAGTTACCTGACGCATCGAGCGGACAAGCGCCCCCTCGGGGGTAACGCCCTCGACGAGGATGGTATAGGTCGTGCCATGGGCATCGCTGGCATAGAAGTCGAACGAGGCCTTGCCGTCTTGTCCGACGGCCACACACGGGTTCCAGTAAATCACCGAACGCAAATCGGTTCCTGGTTCGAGCGCGTCATTGCCTTGGTCATAACGTGGCGAGTAGAACTCCACCGGGCCTTGCGCGCCCTTCGGCTCGACAATCTTGAGGTAGATGCTGGGTTCTCCCCCGCCCGACCAACGCCCCGGCTTGTGCTGGATATAAAGGGCCCCGCCATGACGACCGCGCACGAGATACATATAGTCCACATGTTTCATCGACACCATTCCCTCGGCCACCATCAGGTCCGAAGCCCGGGAATAGGTCATCTCGTTGAGATTATAACGGGTAACACCCATCTGGGATAACTGCATGCGCAACAGCGGCGAATCACTATTGTTGGCCTGTCGCATCACATTCATAATCTCAATATCAGCAGCCCCATTATCGCCTTCGACCAGCACACCGTCAACATAGATAAACACGCGATTCCTCTCGGAGCCGTCGCCAGCAGTATAGAGCGAACCGTTGAGCACCCACAAGAGCGGTATCTCGTGTACGGCTGTCTCTAGCGAGCGAATGTCCTTGTCGGCGATTATCTTGGAGGTGACACGATAGGGCGAACTCACCATCGGGTTGCGGTGTGGTCTCACTGCCTGCACCAGCAACTCATTGAGCATCACGTGCCGCCAGTCGCCGTCATGGGCCATGCGCCAGGCCTGCTCATCGACAATCGATGCCGTAGCGGCAACAGTCGCAGGGCCATCACCCACATAGTAATTCATGGGGAATGCATCCTTGGCCACCTCGAGATTCATCTGCTTCTTGCCCTTGATGTTCTCGGCAGTTACCACACACTCGGCACTGTCAGTGTCGAGTATCAGCGGCAACACCGCAGCAAACTCACCGAGAGAGTCGGTATAGACGACATTGCTGTATCCCACACGCGGGATAATGAGGCTCACCTTACCGCCAACGACGGGTTTCTTGCGCCAGTCGCTCAGGACCTGTCCGGTAATCACCTGCGATACCTCGATGGGACTCTGCGGCTGCGCTATGCGTCCGCGCATCACGCGCGGGATGTCATAGCGGCGCCATCCTTGGGTCATCATCAGCATGTCCAAGTGGCGGATGCGGTCAGCACGGCTGTAAACGGTATCAAAGTAATACGCCGGGTTGTTGATACGGCCACGCAGTTCGCTCTGCAACAGCAGGTTGGCATAGATATTACCCTCGGCAACCACCGTCGCCTTGTCATCCACCACGGTCACGGCACAATGGCTGCCGGCGATGCGGGTCAAGTCGCTCATGTCCACGTCAACCTTGACGCGGTCGCGGTCATTGTAGTCGTTGCGGTCGGTGAGCAGCGGCACCACAGGCGACTTTTTCCCATCAGTGAAAAACAAGCGCTCGCTCAAGCAGTGCCATGAATCGTCAAACAGCATGGCCTGGACAACGCCAGGTTCCAGAAGGGACGGGTCGATGGAGAGTGAGTCATAGCTCTGGGCCACATATCGGCCCCGTTGCTGCAGCACCATCAGACCGCCGGCAGCATGGGCTCCTACTGCCTTCATATTGAGCAAATCGCCCTCACGGCGCACCTGTACCACCGTGGCTTCGTCACGCACCACAGGCAGGTCACTCACCACCTCCTGGTCAAACAAGTCGCGCCAGCAGGCTTCATAGGTCTCACCCCGTTGGGGAGTGAACGTCACCACGCCCATGCCGTCGTGCTCGACTTGGAGTCGAGCGACAACACGTCCCTCACTGTCGCGCAGCTGGCCGCCGTCGTTCACGGCAAGCGCGCTCGGGTCATGAACCTTAAAGGCTATCTTGTTCTCCACGCCGGGCACCAGATAGCCGCCCTCGGGGTAGAAGGTCACGCTGTTATCACGTGGCGGCGGCAGTGGGATGTATTTGTCATAGGTGTCAAACTGCACCGGCAGCGCTGTCATCTGGGCGTCCTTGCCCTTGAGCGTTATATGCACCTCCTTGTTTCCGCCTCCATGCTGTATCCAGATGCCATCGTTAGGCAAGTAACCGAATCGGCTGTATGAGCACAGGCTGCTGTCGGCGGCATTCTCGTAGCGCAGCGTCACATCGACCCGGTCACCGTCGCGCACACAACGCGACACAATGCGCCTGCGCAGCGACATCAACGACATCACTTCGATAGGCTGCCGATAAAAATACTCGGCGCCCACACTCTGCATGAACATCGTGTAGGCCGACAACTGGTAGCGGCCCTCGGGCATATCAACGTCAATGGGCACATAGCCACTGAAAATGCCGTCTTCACCACTATGTATCTTCACGCGGATCGCGACCGAGTCGTCGGGCGACAACAGTTCGGCATACACAAAGCGGCTGGCATTCACGGGCTGATGGGTAGCGGCATCGACCACCCAAGCCCGCAGCCAGATGGTATCTCCGGCCATGTAACTGCCGCGATCGGTCATCACATGGATCTTCTCTTGCGGGAACTCATACCGCTGCCGGTCGATTCGGTCGGCAACGGTTTCAACATTCTGGCCAACCAGGACGGTGACCGTCGCTGCCAGCACGACCAACAAAAGAAGCAATCGTCTCTTCACGCCTTAAGAATTGTCGTCGCTGTGGTAAGCAACGAGGCCAGGCATCGAGCTGAGCAGGATTTTGCGCACCGTAGCTCCAAAATCGTTGGCCACCTCCAGCAATATCTCACTGTAGGTCGTAGCGATGGAGCCAACGAAGTTTACAGGATAACTCTTGTAATCGTATTGAGCCACGTTGCGTTCAAAGAAACGCCTGAACTCTCGCGTAATAGTCTCATGGACATAAGGATTGTCGAGATGCTCGCTCAGGAAGAACGAGTAATGACGCAGGTTGCGCGTAGCAGCGGGGTTATTGAGCACGGCGTCGAGCACCTCGGCACGCGTCACCTTGTATTTGTCAAAGAAGGCCTCGGTCAGGTCATGAGGCGCCAAGCCCTTGAGGGCATCGCCCAGGAAAACGCGTCCCAGCGCGGCACCACTGCCCTCATCACCCAGGATGAAGCCCAGCGCCGGCACATTCTTCACGATTTCATGTCCGTCATAGAAACACGAGTTACTGCCCGTGCCCAGAATGCAGGCCAGACCGGTCTCGCGCACCAGCAGACCTCGAGCGGCTCCCAGCAGGTCGCTCATGACGGTCACCGGCGTCTTGAACTGAGCCACCAGCGAACCCTCGATGATTTTGTTTTTCTCGGGGCCCGAACAGCCGGCACCATAGAAATAGACATGGCCCCAACGGCGCTTGAAAAACTCAGGGGGCAGTTCCAAGCGGATGCTGTGACTGATCTCACGACGAGTCATGAAAAACGGGTTCAAACCCGAAGTATACGCGTGAGCCAGCACCTCACCATTCTCCACCAGTGACCACTCGGTGCGGGTTGTGCTGCTCTCGGCTATCAGGGTAATATTTTGGCCTTTAATGATTCCCATCTCAGTTAATAGATGTATCTTTATGTTAATAAAACAATTAAATCGGCTTCACGCCGATATTCAAGACTACAAAGTTATGCAAAATTCCTATTGAATGACTAAATTTCTCGACATATTCCCATGTGCTAAACAATAATTAACACAAAACAACTCCCGTTAACAAATTTGAGTGCCAAACAACAACAGGCGCCCGAGGCAAAACTTGCCAGGGGCGCCTGCTATTCCATAGTTAAAGAATAACGGTTTGCGCTACAGCGTCATCATGCGATGTCGATCACGCGGTCCATCTTCTTCTCGGGCTGGGGAGCGAGCTTGGGCAGCTCGATGGACAGGATACCGTCCTCAACCTTGGCGCTGATGTGCTCCTTGTCCACCTCGTCGGGCAGGATGTAGGTCTGCTCATAGTTGGCGTAAGAGAACTCGCGGCGCACGTAGTGGTATTTCTCGCTCTCATCCTTGCACGACTTCTCCTCGTGCTCGGCCTTGTTCTCGATCTTGACAACCAGGTTGCCCTCGTTGTCGATGTTCACCTTGCAGAACTCCTTCTTCAGGCCGGGAGCGGCAACTTCCATCGTGAAGGCCTTATCATTCTCCTTGACGTTGACGGCAGGTGCCGTGGTCACGTGGCGCGGAGTCCAATCCATATCAAACAGGTCGTTGAATGCGGTGTCCAACCAATTGTTGCGGGTGTTTCTAATTACAGGAAAATACATAGTCTTTACCTCCAATTTTTCTTTTTATTTTTATGAGTCTTTAAATGTTTGTTGTCTCTATTGTGCTTGCCGGTCTTGCGACCCGCTTGCGTCATTAATGGAAGCAAAACCAGTGCCAACAGCCCAAAGTATAACTACTGTTAAAATTCAAAGACACCGTGTCATGTTTTTAAACTATTTTAAACGAAAAACTGACAAAATGTCAGTTTTGCAACAAAAACGATAGGGCCCCATTGCGATGGGACCCTATCGTTTTTATCTCTAGATGGTCTAGAAAATCTAGAGAATCTAGAATATCTAGGATATCTAGGATAACTAAATTGCCGGGAAGGCTACAGTCTCACCTTGGTGGTGGCGGTGCGGCCGTTGATGTGGACGCGCACGAGATAGACACCCGGCTCGGCCTGTGAAACATTCAGGCAATTGCCGCCCGCGCTTTTCAGGGTGCGCCCCTGAATGTCGAGCAGTTCCACGCCTTGGACATAGGTGTCGGCGCTCACGACGATGTAGTCGCCAGACACCTTTACCTTCATGTTGGCCAGCGGCAACTCGTCAACGCTACCGGTACCCCGTTTGCGCAACAGGTTGTCGAAGCGGATGGTGCCGCTCTTGCACATCGGCGGCTCGTCGCCCCTGATCATAAAGCCAGCAAACCTGAAGTCACCTTCAGCCAGGTGTTCCACAGGCACGGATATATAACGCCACCCATGATAATCAATTCTGCCCAAATAGACCCACTTTTCACACCCCTCGTCGTAGGCATCCAGCACAGCATACAGCTTGTTATAACTCATATCACCCCATACATGGATACCCAGCGTGTCTCCTTCGGCAAATTGATGGGTCAACGATTCCTCATAGCCTGGAGCCGAGATTTGGGTCCAATAACCATCCATGCAATATTCCAGGTCATAAGCCAGCTGCATCGACTTGCTGCCGAAGAGCCTGTCGCTCGATGCGGTAATGGTATTATCGGTACAGTTATAGCCCACGACACTCTCAAAATCTTCAAGTACCTCCATGTCGGGCTTTTCGGCACCGGCGTCAACGCCATGGAAGACGATGTCGCGGGCAGCGGGCAAGTGGATGCCAGCAGTGTCGGCAATATCAACGTCGAGAATCAGGTGATAGTCCTTGCCCACCTCAATGTCCCTGGTGAGCGGGATGCGCACGTAACCGTAGTCATCGCCGTTCTTGTTGTACTTGATGCTGCGCTTGTTCCAGGGCAATTCATTGCCCTCGTTGTCGAGGACACGCATCTTCTGGAACAGGTTGTAGGTATCGAGCAGCGAGTCCACACGCAGTTCCACAACGGGCTTGGTATAGTGCACCGGTGCGCCCTCATAGGGGAAGACGGCCAGTTCGGTCATGTGGTTGCGGGGCTGGGTGTAGAACTGCATGGTAAAGTCCTCGTCCATGGGTGTGCCGCCGCCATGCTCGGCGGTTTTCTTGAGCGTGAAGGTGTAGAGGGTGTTCACGTCGAAGGCATCCTTCGGCGTGAAGATCAGGCGGTAGTAGGAATCTTCCCAGCTGAAGGTGCCCTCCACGGGCGGCTCGAGCGTGAAGGCATCACACGTGGTCACGCTGTCCATGTCCCAGTTGAAAGTGAGCTCGATGCGCTCGCTGCACTTCACGGCAGGGTCGCCCTCGTGCCACACGGGGCTGTAGTTCACCACCACGGGAGGCGTGTCACGCACGCGCTTGAGGTAGAAATTCTGATAGGTAGAACCGTTAGCCTCCACGGTCACGGTTTTGCTCTGCGAGAAGTGTGACGGCTCGGTCACCTCGACGGTATAGGTGCCGGGATCCACATACTTGAACGTGTAGATGCCGTTGCGCAGGGTGTCGGTCTGGGTGCGCTGCACCTCGAGGCCGTTCTCGTCCAGCAGACGCACGGTGGCGCTGTGGATGGGCATCAGGTTGTCATCACCATAGACGATGAACGGCTGAGGGTTCTCCTGCAGGCGCCTGATGCGGTCATCGCGCACATTGCCGGTCACAGCGCCCTGCCCGAAGTCGTCGAGGCGCCCGAAGTATTTGTCGGCGCCCAACGAGATGTTCCACCCTTCCATCCAGCAATACTGGAGTCCCAGCAGGCGGTAGGCCTCGGGGATGTAGTCATGGAACGAGCCCTCGCTCAGGTTGGCCACGGCACGGTTACCACGCAGCACGCCATAACCCTGGGTGCCCCACTCGGGACGGAACGACCAGTCGCCCCAAATCTGGTAATTGTGGGTCCACACCGTGCTTTGGCTGGCATACAGGTAAGGTTCCAGGTCGGCCGCCAGCACATCGGCATTGGCAACTTGCGGGCTGCCCGTGTAGCCACGATAGAACACCATCGGGAAATTGTTCACCGCAGTGGTGCCGGTGGCATTGCTGTGGATGGAGTAGAAGACGTCGGCGCCGCTGTTGTTGCACAGGGCGACGATGGTCGAGAGCGCCAGGTCGTCGGCTGTGGTGTTGCTCACGCGCGAGATGCTGGTGCGGTAGCCCTTCTTCTGCAGGATTTCACGCAGGGCAAGGCCCTTGCGCAGGTTGGATTTAGACTCCCACGAGCCGGCGCTGTCGCCCTGGCTGAAGGGGTAGATGACCATGTTGCGGTCATCGCTGTCATAGCCGCCATGGCCGGGATTGATGTACACATGGGGCTGCTGCGCGCTGGCGACATTCACGGCAAAAACCGCCAGCAGAGCCATCATCACTGATTGTAGTAAAAGCTTCTTCATGACTAGCGGCGATTTATTGGTAAATGTTGATTTTCATCTCATAGAGCAGACCGTCGATGGTCGTATAGACAATCTTGCCGCCCCCGCAGGTGGGCTGCATCGTCATCGAGGCGGGCTTGGTCAGGTCGGCCTTATAGGTACCGTCGGCCTTGAGCAGCACGATCTGGGACGAGGTAAACTGGTGGCCGTCGTCCTTGGCGTTTTGTGCCACCAGGTAGTCGTTATTGTACCAGCACGGCATCTCGTAGTTACCCAGCATGGCCAGCATCTGCCCGCGCAGGTCGATGACCACGATGCCCTTGCCAGCGGCAAAGAAGGCCACCTTCTTCCCGTCGGGCGAGAGCGATGCCCACAGATAACCCGCCCAGGAGTCCACAGGGCTGAAAACGCGGTCCTCGCCATTGACGGTCACATGCACACGGCTGCCCTCGGTCCAGGCAGCACTGCCGATGTCGCCCGACGAACGGTAGCCCTCACCGCCCGGCGCCTTCAACGCGGCGCCACGGGTCGCGGGCACGGCACGCATCGCGCCATGTTGCGGACCGGTAAGCTGAGCGGTCTTGCTCGTCGCGGGGTCAAACGACTGACCCGTGCGATAAATCAGGTGGTTGTCCCCCATCTGCTGGGTGACGAAATACACCTTGCCGTCACCGCCCCAGCAAGCATCGTTGCCGGCTACATAATCACGGGTGACGACGGTGGTCACGCCATCGACCAGGTCATGCATCTTGAGGGCGCCAGCGTCGGTCGCGAACAGCAGGCGGTCGCCCGTCGCGTTGAGCACGGGATAATAGGCGGGTCCCTCGACGCCCTCGAGCAGCCGTTGGCGCGAGACCACTTCCACCTCCTGGGCCAGCATCGGCAGCAACGTGGCCAATGCCAGCAACATAACAGTAAATCTCTTTTTCATTATTTCTTTTTGGGTTTTTGGTCCTTGGACAGTTTCAGGTTCTTGTAGGAGGACTGGTTCTTTTTGACTTTGAGTTTGACGGTCTGGTAAAGGTTCTCGCCTCCATAGTAGAACTCCAGCCTATACTTGTCGGGCACCAGGTTGGTGAACACAAACACGCCGTTGTCAAGGTCATCGGTCGTGTAGATGCGGGTCAGCGAACCGCGGCTGTTATACAGGCGCAGCAGGGCGCCATTAACGGTGAGCAGATTGTCTTCGTCAAACACTCTCTTGTCTGTGTCCTGACGGGCCAGGTCCTTCCAGCGCACCGTTCCCGCGATTACGCCGTTCTTGAATTTACCCTTGCGGCCAAAGTATTCATCGATGCCCAACGACTGGTTCCAGGCCTCCAGCCAGCAGTAGCTGTCGTTCAACAGGCGCTCACGCTCGGGCAGATAGTCATGGAACGAGCCCTCGCTCAGGAAACCCGGCAGCTTGTTGAAGCGCAGCACGCCCAGCCCCACCTTGTAGCCCCAGTCATAGAACGACCAGTCGCCGCGGCTGCGTTCGTCGGCAGTCCACACGGCCAGGTCATTCCCGTGGAGGTGCTTCATCACCAGTTTGCTCAAGTCCAGACTGCCCTCGACAGCAGGCTTGCCGTCCCAACCGCGGTACAGGCCCAAGGGGAAGTTGACACGCTTCTCGATGCCCGTGGCATTGCTGTGGATCGACATGAAGATGTCGGCACCGCTATTGGCGGCCAGCGAGACAATCTCAAAGAGGTCCAGGTCGTCCTCGGTGAAGTTGGAGGTGCGCGAGATGGCCGTCTCGTAGCCCTTGTTGGTGAGGATTTCCTGCAGGGCGAGGCCCTTGGTCAGATTGGAGTTGGACTCATAGTAATGCAAGGTGTCCTGCTTGCCGATGACCCAGGTGGGGACATGGCGGTCGTCACTGTCGTGGCCACCGTGGCCGGGGTTGATGAACACACGCGGCACATCCTGCTTGTTGACGAGGCTCTTGACTTTCTCGGTCTTTCCCTTGCCCGATTCCTGATGCAGGAAGACCGCAGGTGCGAGATCCAGTTCCAACTGCTTGATTGTGCCGTCATAGATGAGGCTGTACACCACCTTGTTGCCTGCCACCATGGGCTGAACGGCACGTTCGTTCTGCCCCGATATCGGCTTGCACACATTGCCGTCGGCCGACAGGAGCCAGATGAACGACCCGCTGGTGCGCACGTTGCCGGCATTGCTCATGGCCACGATATAGTCATTATTATACCAGCAGGGCATCAGGAACTCGCCCAACTCGGCAAGCACATGTCCATTGAGGTCACAGACGTACAGACCCTTGGCGGCGGCTTCAAACATCACTCGCGTGCCGTCGGGCGAGAGCGATGCCCACAGGTAGCCGTTGCTCTCCTTGACGGGCTGCAGCTCGCGCGTCGTGCCAGCATCGTCCACCAGATAGAGTTTGTCGCCACGGGTATAAGCCCAGGAGCCCACCTGCTTGCCACTGCGGTAAATCTGCCGCTCACCGTTGATGACGACGCCACGGGAGGCACGCAAGGGCTGCACACGGCCGTGCTGGGCCTTGAGCACCACCTTGTCCTTGCCGGTCACCGGGTCATAGCAATGGCCTGTGCGATAGACCAGGTTGTGCTTCTTGCGCTGCTGCGTCACATAATAGACCTTACCGTCATCTCCCAGGATGGCGTCAAAGCCGGGATAGCCCGTGGTGGCCACCGTCTTCACGGCACCCGTCAACAGGTTTTTCAGCACCAGGCTGGTCCCCTCGGTGGGAGAATACAGCAGCCATTGCCCGTCAAGGCTGAGCTGCGGGAAAAAGCCGCAGCTGTCGACCAGGGTCTTCACACTACCGGGTTTCACACCCGCCGCCATAGCGGCCATTGCACTCAGGCATATCGCCAATGCCAGTAACAGTCTCTTCATCATTTCTTAATGGGTACTTTGGTTTGAATAACGCAAAGATAGTGATTCCCACGGCAATATAAACGGATTTTTCGATTTTTTCACAATTATTTTATCAACATAGCGGTTTGGGTTACCCGTCTACCCACACGATTTAGCATGGTGTCATGCACTTCCCGCCCGAGGCAATCGGGCCAACGAGCGACAAGCATATAATAACCAAACCCCGCGATGTCCTACAAGGGCTCACCACAGGGTTTGACTACTCAAGTTAAAAAATGGAGAATTCTAACCTATTTCTTACGCTTCTTGGAAAGCATTTCACGAGTAAACTTTACCTCAGCTTGCTTAAGCTGGAACAATTGTTTCTTTGAGAGGATCTTTGCAAACTTATCGAAATACTTGGCTTCAATTTCCCCCTCGCGAACCCGGGTGTTGGACAAGGCAGAAGCTGCTGCCTCATAGTCCCGATCGCTGGGATTTTTCTTCTTCTCAACCTCATTGGCCAGAGCACGGGCGTTACGGTTCACCTCATAAATCTCTCTTTCCATCTGCTCATACAGGGGCATGAACTGCTTTTGCTGCGTCTGGGTCAATCCCAGCTCCTGGATAATCATCTCATGCTTCGCCTGATACATATCGGTCGCGAACCTTGTGCGGCCGTTTTGAGCCGTGACCCCGGTTGCAATGGCCACTACCAGTATCAATATTGCAGCAATCCTTTTCATAGGTCAAAATTCTCCTTTATTTCGACTGATCTACATCAGATACATTCTCTTCGTTGCTCATAGCCACCGAGTCCTCATAGTTGAGAATATCGTAGTCGCTCACCGAGCCGCTCATGATGAAGTCCTCGACATTGCCCTTGTCGTCGCTCAACTTCTCGGCAACGGCCCTCACGCTGTTCATGTCGCCGGATCCGTTAAGCATATTGAAGACCGACATCATGCACCACACACCAGCAAACATGGCTGCCAGGTAAACCAGCGGACGCACACGCTGCCACATCGTGGGCTTGACATCGATGGGCGTGATCTCAACATCGGGCAGCATGTCGGCCATGCGCTTGTTGAAGTCAGCAAAGTAGTTTTCAGGCACTTTAAAGCCCGAATCCTTGCCGTATTTATTCAATATTGTGGAGTCTTCGTGTTTCATAACGCTTGTTTGACTCGTTATTGTCAAAAAAGTTTAATCCGGTTAACAAAAAATTATCCTGTTTCTCCCAGATACTGTTCAATTTTTTTCACAGCATGATGATATGACGCCTTCAGGGCGCCCTCGCTGGTGCCCAGAATCTCGCTCATCTCGTCATACTTCATCTCGTCGTAGTAGCGCAGGTTGAACACCAGGCGCTGCTTCTCGGGCAGCGATGCAATCGCCTTCTGCAGATTGATTTGTGCCTCATCGCCGTCAAACCACTCGTCGCTCTCCAACTGGTTGACCAGGAAACTCTCCTCATCGTCGATCGACATCTGGTTCATCGCTTTCTTCTTGTTGACGAATGTGATGCTCTCGTTGATGGCAATCTTATAGAGCCACGTCGACAGCTTGGCATCGCCACGGAAGTTGTCGATGCTGGTCCACGCCTTCAAGAAGGTGTTCTGCAGCACGTCGTTGGCATCGTCATGGTCGATGACCATGCGACGAATCTGCCAGTAAAGCTGCGAGCTGTAGTGCTCGATAACCTTACCGAACGCCACCTTACACGTCGCCTGATTGCGCAACTGCTCAATCACTTGGGCCTCGTCATATTTCTCACGTGCTGCCATGAATTACTGTTTTGAGCCGTAAAGTTAGCAAAAATTTTGCCAACAAGCCCTATTCTCGCCAATTCTTTTGCTTTTTTTATCATTTTTGCTTCTCTCCCACCCCGCCAGATCCGTTAAATCCGTCATATCCGTTATATCCGTGTATAAAATAATCATCCCCGCCGGCACGAAATGGCACCGGCGGGGACAACTGTAACGTCATGAATAATCAATATGTGCTGGACGGGAAGAGGCTACCCGACACATTGTACTTCAAGCCATTGCACTTGAATGAGCCCTTAATGGACAGGCACTGCGAATAGACATTGAATTCCACATCGGTGAGCGTGTAGAACCCTTTGTAATTGGACTCAACCTCACCAGCGGTAATCTTGTAGCCATCGAGAGTGGGAGTCACCGTCAGGCCGCTATATCTAACCTCGGGAGCATCAACAGCGCCGTTCAAGGTGGACATGAAATTGCTGATATACAAGCTACAGGTCTCACCCTTGTCGTCGAGGACAAACACATAGGCCGACTGCTCGTGGCTGCCGTTGTTGCCATTGACCTCATTGCGCATAGCCGTGGTCGTGTAGGCATACAGCAATTGGCTGGTAATGACAAGCCTCGGACTGTTGGAACTGCTGATAGGATTGTCGTACCACAGCATACCGGTTCCCAAGTCAATGACCAAGGGAATGTAGGTGACAGCGCCATCCACTATCTCCACGTCATAAACAGTACCTTTCAGCTGCTTCATCTTCATCTCGGGGGTCTCCATCAACTGCGTCGCTCCATTCTGGTCCTTGTAAGAGGCGCTTAACTTGACGGTCATGTCGGTGTAGTTGAGCTCGACCTTACCTGTGTTTTGCGAGAAGACGACAGTGTTGCTGTAACCGTAATTCGTATCGATCCATCGGGCGTTGAGGGCCATGGTGACGGTCTGCTTGTTGACGGGCTTGTCATCATTGTTGTTGACGGGCTCATCATCGTTGCCACAAGCGGTGAACATCGTCACAGCCAGGAGCGAAAGCAACATAATCGACAGTCTCTTCATCATATTTTATTGCATTGGCCGACATCAGTCGGTAGAAACTGATAACCGATATCAGTTCAACGTCTTGGTTTGGAACAACGGGCCTGTCACCACATATTCCAGACCATTGCACTTGAAGGAGCCGTTGATGGACAGGCACTGTTCGTCAAGGGTGAAGTCCACGTCGGTGAGCGTGTAATAACCCTTGTAATTGGATTCCACCGCATCTGCCGTAATCTCGTAGCCGGTAACGGTGGGGAGCAGCGTCAGGTTGACATACTCGACCATGGGCGCATCGACGTTGCCGTTCACGTTGGACATGAAATTGCTGATCTGCAGAGTACAGGTCTCACCCTTGGAGTCAATGGCAAACAGGTAGGCCGACTTCTGGTGGATGCCGTAGTCATCGTTGTCAGGATTGGAAATTTCAGTGGTCGAGTAGGCATACAGAATCTGGGAGGTGCATACGATCTCACTCGAGGCGGTTTTGATGGAGTACCACATCATACCCGTCCCGAAGTCAACGTATCCATTAAGCGACTCCACGTTGCTGCCACCCACTTGCTGCGAGCCCGAGGCAGTAAACTCATAGACCGTAGGCGAAACGTTCTTCAACTTCATTTCAGGGGTTGTCAGCGTAGTGGAGTGACCGTCCATATCGACGTGAGTCGAGGTGAACTTGATCACCATGTTGGTGTAATCGACTTCCACATTGGCTGTACCTTGTGAAAACACCACTACGTCGCCTTCGATGGCGCGGCAGTTTATGGTTGAGGTGAGTTTCTGTACGGTAGAGGGCTCGTTTCCGTTGTTACAGGCAGTGAGCAACGCCATTGCCATGAGTGACAATAACAAGAATGATAGCTTTTTCATTTCTCAGTAATTGATATTGATTGATTGTTGATTAATAGGCGGTGTAGTCGGGATAGGTGCGACCAGTGGCGGTGACGGTAGCACTGGGACCCATCATGAAGACGGCGTCCAGGTGGTCATTCACCAGGTCGACGTCGGCATCAAACGTTATAAACGGATAGTCGGTCGTCGTCCTGTATCTCGTGAACGTGCTGTCGATGGTGGCGACATACTGGGCCGTGGTGGCAAGATTCTCGCCCGAGAACTTGAAGCCGTTGGGTGTGAGGGTATAGGGCACATTCATCGACGTGATGGTATGGAAGGACTTCAGGTCCTTGGCATGAACGATATCCATCACCTTGACAATGGCGTTATCCATGCCGGGGTTGACGGTAAACTGGTACATGACATTCTCCATCTGGGTGCTCTGGGTCGTGTCGTCATAGGCAATGGAGTTATTTGTCTTGAGGAAGAATATACTGCCAATCGTCGAGATGACACGGACACCACCGGGTGTCGTATAGATGTAACGCATCGCACCCTCGTTAAAGTCCACATAGCCACTGAACTGGCTATTGCTGGGCGACCGCAGCTCATAGAAGCCCAGTCTCTTGGCAGTGGCCGTGAGGTCACTGAGTGTCATCGATTGCCCAGCATCACTATAGCCCAATTCCAGCGATGCCGTGTGCTTGACGGTATCCAGGACAAGCTTGTTATATGCCCTGCCCAGCCCCATGACTTCACCAGTGACGGTGTTGTACATGTGGTTAACCATCAAAGTATTGACCGTGAACACGCCGTCACCACGCTTGGGCTCATCATCGCTGCTACACGAGACAGCCAGCATGAGGGCGCCAGCCATTGCTATCAGCAAAAAGATCTTTTTCATACTTTATTACTCTTGTTTTAAAACGCTGCAAATTTATATAAAAAACGAATGGCGCACTCAATCTTGCGCCATTTGTAATGTTTTTTATCTTAAATCTCGTTAAAACGACCTGTCTCACTCAGGAAAACGTGATTGATGGCACCGTGTGTTACTTCAATTAACATCAGCTACGACCTCGATAGGAATTGTCGTTGTCAGTTTGCCAGCGTTAGAGTATTGGCCGCCATGGCAGTCAAATGAGATGGAATAGGTCATCTCCTTAACGTCAACATAGCAGTCAAAATTGGTAACAGGCATGCTGGCCACAGGCACACGAGTATTGCCACGCAACAAGAAAGGAATGATGTCTGTACCACGCAGGTAATAGGTCCTGTTATCCTTGTTAAATTCGGCAGGCGCCTTAATCAGGACATTCATGGCAGGAGACTCTGAGTCACCGATAGTGAATGTCACATTGTGCAGAAAGATTTCGCTTGAATCCTGAAACAGATTGATATGATAGTGGATGTAGGGTTTATCTTTAACAACCGGGTCCGACCAAACGTCCACAACCTTGGGAACTTCGGCAAACGGCACTGTTACGGTAGCGTAGGTGGGTTGGCTGACCTCTTTACCCGGCTGCTGGGCAGTGGCACAGAGATTCACGGGAAAATCCTTAAAACTGCGCAGATACGTAGTGGGATTCTCAATCGGATCCTTCAGGTCTTGTGCAAAATACAGCTTCACATCACCTTCGCCAACAGCTTCGATGGTCACATAATCATCAGTTACTTTGGTTTTGATCTCGGGCGCTTTGCTGATGTTAGACTCAGGCTCGTCTCCTCCACAAGCAACGAGGGACAATCCCATGACAAGTGCAGTGGCCCAAAATACCATTGAAAATAGCTTTTTCATTGTCTTTTCTTTATTTAATGATAGTTTGTATTCAGATACTCGATGCAAAAGTATGACTATTTCGTCGACAAAGATATATAAAAAAACAAATAGCGCAATCAATCTTGCGCCATTTGTCATATTTATATTAATGTAATTAAGACCGGCTTTAATCACTCAATCGGCCAACGTCCACGAAGTTTCCGCCATGACAGTCAAACTTGATGTCATAGGTCTTAGTCAGGGTGTTGACGTTGCACAGCAGATTAGTTACCAGATAGATGGGACCAGTCAAGGGAACCATCGAGTTGCCACGCATCATGTAGGGCGTGATATTGGTGCCGGCATAGGTGTAGATTTTACCGGTATTGTCCACTGTCACAGGCGCATCGATGCGGATGTTCATAGCGGGCGACTCAGACTCACCAATGCGGAACACGATGTTGTACAAATAGATGCTGCTGGAATCCTTATCCAGATTGATGTCAAATGTGAAATGGGGGTCCGTCTCATTCTCACAGTAACTTTTCAGATTCTGTGTAGGCTCCGGCTTCACGGGCCCGTCTTTCTCATCGCCACATGATGCAAACACCATGCTCAGCATGGCGACAGCAATAAACATGCTTAAAAATTTCTTCATAGCCTTTTCTTTTATAATTATTTAATTTATTAATTTACAGGTAGTTTAAAAATGATTCTTGTTTGCAAATGTACACGAAATCTCCAATCCCACAAAATTTTCTTTGATTTTTTATGGTTTTAATTGTGCAACTGGATTTTGCGTAACCATTCATCCATTTGACCCCACGCCAAGGCGCAAAGACTGGCAAAGGAGCGCGGATGCCGATCAGTTTGATTTATTTAATTCGCAGACCATCAACGTCTTCGTGCCTTAGCTTAAAGCATTTCAGAAGGTGTTTCAAATAGTTATGGATTATGCCTGTCCTAGAAATTGAGGCGAAGGGTGGCACCCAGTTGACGGCCGTGTCCTCGTTGCAGGAAGGGGTGCTGGATCGACACGAAGTAGAAGGTCTTGTAGCCTGTATCGGTCAGGTTTTTGCCCCACAGCTGCAGGCTGTAGTGCTGCTGCTTCCAGGTGATGGATGCGCCAAGCAGGGCATAGAAGGGCTGGCGCAGCGTGTTGGCTTCGTCCCAGTAGATGTCGCCGGTGGCACGCACATTGGCAGCCAAGGTGATCAGTTTGTTCATATCACCGCCAAGCTTGATGCCATGGCTGGCCTCGGCAAACAGTGTGTGCATCGGGGCATAGGGCACGCGCTTGCCGCTGTGGTCCACCTTGCCGTCGTTATACTCCTTGAATGTGGCATGGGTAAAGCCATAGCTGATGCTCAGGTGCATCAATTCGATAGGGGTGACTGTCATGGCGAACTCGGCGCCCCAACTATGTGTCCTGCCGGCATTGGTCATCATGCGTCCTGTGACATTGCCCGGAGGGAACACGGTCAACTGGCGGTCGCGGCAATCCATGAAGAAGACACCCAGGTCGCTCTGCACCCTACTCTGCCAGCACTCGAAATGGCCGCCCAGCTCGTAGTTCCAGGCCTTCTCGGGCTTGTAGCCCACCATCTTGTCCACGTCATACTGCAGTCCGATGCCCATCATGCCCATCAGCCGCTGCTGCAGCACGTCGCTGAACATCTGGGTATTGAAGCCGCCGGCCTTGCTACCGCGTGAGACGGCAAGAAAAACGGTGTGGTTCTTGCCTGTCCACGGATGCCAGGTGAGGCTCACATTGGGCAAGAGGTCAAAGAAGTCCTTGTTGAGTGTTCCGTGTTCGTCAATGTCGATGTCCTCGTGCGAGAACAGGGCGCCCGTTGCGGCAACAATGGTGCTATAGCCCGTGTGGGTCACGCTGCGGTAGTTGAGACGCGCATGCTCGTAGTCGAGACGCAATCCGGCTTGCAGCGTCCACTGGCCCCAATGGTAAGTGGACTCGTGATATAACGCTACGCCCCAACTGGGACTGGTGAACTGGCTCCCGAGCTCAAACGAACGGGTGTCCCACACGATGGGATACTCGGGAATGGCATCGTTGACGTGCTTCTCGATAAACTGGCTGATGCCGTAATCGTAGAAGGTCACCGGCGCATTCATCTTGTAACGGCGGAAGAACCCGCTGGCGCCTACCAGCCAGTTGTAGCCCTCGCTGCGCTCATGGCTGCGGGCGACGAAGTCCTGGGTGACGGCATGCTCGCGGCGCGCCTGCGTCAGTGTGAAATAGTCTTGGACGGTAAAGTCCTGGTCCAGCGTCATGTTATCGTCAAGATACTGGTAACTCGTGATGCTCGACAGGGTAAAGCCATCGAGCGACTTGAGCACCGTCAAGCCGTCGGTTACCGATGTGCGGCGGTAAAAACAGGTATCATTGTAGGCAATCTTGCCGGTCTCTACCCACTCATAGGGGTAACCGCCCTGGCGACTCGTCGTCACCGAGGCCACGTTGGAAACATACCAGCCGTTCTGGTTGCGCCACTCCAGCTTGGCACGGGCAGCGAACATGCGCTCCCAGTCGCAGCGCTTGCCATTATATTGATTGGTGAACTCGCCGCGCGTCGAGCCATATTGTGCCGACAGCGACAGACCCAAATCGTCCTTGAGCAGCATGTAGTGGCTCGCACCAGCGCGCCACGTGCCGTGGGTGGCACCCTCGACCAGGGCACGGGTGCCCTGATAGTTGAGCGGGGACAGGGTATAGATGTTCATCACGCCGCCCAAGGTGTTGCGGCCGTAAAGCGTATTCTGCGGGCCGCGCAGCATCTCAAAGCGTGCGATGTCCATCAGGTCAAAGTCGTAGTTCTCCTTGGTCATCACGGGCACATTGTCAATCGACAGGCCCACGGCGGGCTGGTCGATGCGCGTGCCGATGCCGCGCACATACACCGTCGAGGTCATGCGGCTGCCGTAATCGGGAATGAACAGGTTGGGCACCAGGTCGGCTGCCGTCTTGACCGACACCACCTGGTTGCGCTCGGCCTCCTGGCGGTTGATGACCGTCAAGGCTGTGGCTTGGGTGCGCATGTCGGCGTTCTGCTTGATGGCCGTGACGGTGACTTCGCCCAGCGACAGCGTGTCCCCGATACCCTCATGGGCACCTGCGGCGACAATCGACACCACAGCCATTATTAACAGCATTATTCTTTTCATGGCTGCAAAGGTAGTCATTTTTTCAAAAAATATACTACCTTTGCCCACAACTAACGACTATACACCTTATAATAAACTAATAAACCAATTCTAATGAGACCAAGATTTCTGATTTCATTGCTGGCGGCCCTCGCATGCTTGGGTATGGCCGCCAAGCCGGCTGTGGCAACCACCGTTCCCGGTGACCCCATGGCCACACAGTGCTACACCCTGAGCAACGGCCTCAAGGTGTTCCTGAGTGTTAATCACCAGAGTCCGCGCATCACGGCCCATATCGCCGTGCGCACCGGCTCACGTAATGACCCCGCCGAGACCACCGGTCTGGCCCACTACCTGGAGCACCTGATGTTCAAGGGCACCAAGCAGTACGGCACGAGCAACTACGAGGCCGAGAAGGCCCTGCTCGACACCATCGAGGCCCGCTACGAGCAGTACCGCCTCGTGAAGGATCCCGAGCTCCGTCGCGTCCTGTACCACGAGATCGACAGCATCTCGCAGCTGGCCGCCCAGTACAATATCCCCAACGAGTATGACAAACTGATGGCCGGCATCGGCGGCCAAGGCACCAATGCCTATACCAGCACCGACGTCACCTGCTATACCGAGGACATCCCCGCCAACGAGGTGGACCGCTGGGCACGCATCCAGGCCGACCGCTTCCAGAACATGGTCATCCGCGGTTTCCACACCGAGCTCGAGGCCACAGGACCAGAGAAAACTGTTCGAGGCCATTAGCGCCAAGATGTTCCCCACCCACCCCTATGGTACACAGACGACCATCGGTACCCAGGAACACCTGAAGAACCCGTCGATTACCAATATCAAGAACTACTTCAACAACTACTACTGCCCCAACAACGTGGCCATCTGTATGGCCGGTGACTTTGACCCCAATGAGGTCATCGCTATCCTGGAACGCCACTTCGGCAGCTGGAAACCCAACAACAACCTCTATCGTCCCGAGTTCGCTCCCCTCAAGCCTATCACTGCTCCCATCGACACCACCGTCATTGGTCAGGAAGCTGAGTTTGTGGCACTGGGCTGGCGCTTTGACGCTGGCAACTCGCTGCAGTGCGATACCATGGACGTAGTTGCCGAGATGCTCTCTAACGGCACTGCCGGCCTCATCGACCTGAACCTGAACCAGCCTCTCAAGGTGATGGGTGCTGGCGCCTTCACCGACCCGATGACCGACTACTCGATGCTCTTGCTCATGGGTTATCCCAACGAGGGCCAAACCCTCGAAGAAGTGCGTGAGCTCCTGCTCGGTGAGCTGGCCAAGCTGCGTGCCGGCAACTTTGACGACGACCTGCTCGTGAGCGTCGTCAACAACAACAAGCTCAATTACCTGCGTTCGCTGGACAACAACGCTTCTCGCACCCGCAAACTGGTCAACGCCTTCATCAACCATGTGGATTGGAAGCAGGAGGTAGGCAAACTCGACCGCATGGCCGGCATGACCAAGCAGCAGATTGTGGACTTTGCCAACCGCCACCTGTTGGACAACAACTTTGTATGCGTCTACAAGCGCATGGGCGTGGACACTACCGAGAAGAAGATCGACAAGCCCGTCATCACCCCCATCCCCACCAACCGCGACAAGCAGAGCAACTTCGTCAAGAACATCCTGAGCGAAACTGTCGAGCCCATCCAGCCGCAGTTTGTGGATTACAGCAAGGAGATGACCGTCGGCCAGACCAGCAAGAAGCTGCCGCTGCTCTACAAGCATAACGACCTGGACGACCTGTTCACCTTGACCTACAAGTATGACTTCGGCGCAACCGCCGACAACCGCTACGAGACCGCACTGGGCTATATGGACTTCCTGGGCACCAAGAAGATGAGTGCTACCGAGTTCAAGCAGCGCCTGTACAAGCTGGCTTGCAACATCTCGATGAACGTTGGCGAAAACGAGACTTACCTGACCCTGAGCGGCCTGAGCGAGAACATGCCCGAGGCCCTCAAGCTTGCCGAGGATCTGATGCAGAACGCAAAGGTCGACGAGGAGGCTTACAAGAGCATGGTCGACGTCATCCTCAAGAGCCGCAACGATGCCAAGCAGAGCCAGGAGGAATGCTTCGACCGCTTGAACGAGTATGGCATGTACGGCCCCCGCAACGCCTACACCAACATCATGAGCGCCCAGCAACTGCGTGACACCAAGCCCGCCGACCTGCTCAAGCTCGTCAAGGGTATGCGCGACATGCAGCACACAGTGGTTTACTACGGTCCCATGACCGAGAATGAACTGAACAAGTGCCTGAGCAAGGTCCACAAGACCAAGAAGAACCTGGCAGCCGTTCCCGTGGGTGTTCCTTACATGGAGCAGCCTACCCCCACAACCGAAATCCTGCTGGCTCCCTACGAGGCCAAGAACATCTACATGGTACAGTACCACAACGAGGGCACCGCATGGGCACCCGAGCATGCTGCAACCATCAACCTGTTCAACGAGTACTTTGGCGGTGGCATGAACGGTATCGTCTTCCAAGAGCTGCGCGAGGCTCGCGGTCTGGCCTATTCGGCAGCTGCCTACTATCGCCAGCCCCGTGAGATGGGCCATCCCGAGTATGCCATGACCTACATCATTACCCAGAACGACAAGATGATGGACTGCGTGCGCGAGTTCAACAACATCGTGGGCACCATCCCCCAGAGCGAGACCGCATTCGCCCTGGCCAAGGAGTCGCTGATGAAGAAACTGGCCAGCCGTCGCACCGTGCGCGGTGGCGTCCTCAACAGCTACCTGGCCGCTCAGCGCATGGGCTTGGACTATGACATCAACTCGGTAGTATTCAACGCACTGCCCAACCTCAAGCTCAACGACATCGTCAAGTTTGAGCAGCAGTCCATGGCCGGCAAGCCCTACCGCTACCTCATCCTGGGCGACGAGAAGGAACTCGACATCCAGGGTCTGGAGAAGATCGGTCCGATCCACCGTCTGACGCTCGAGGAAATCTTCGGATACTAATCTACCCAGTAGAGACGCAAAATCTTGCGTCTCCCTGCAACAAGTTAGGGTCCTTAAGGTCTTTCAAGTCCTTAAGGACCTTTTTTACAGTAAACAAAAGTGAGAATTTCTAGAAATTGATTATCTTTGGCACACAAATAACCTCTAAAACAGATAACATGATGAAAAGTATCCTTAAATCATTCGTTCTATTGCTGGGAGCGTTGTTGGTTCCTACCACTGTTTATGCTCAAGGCATCCATGGTGACGTGAATGGCGACTGCGAGGTAAATATCGCCGATGTGAACGCCGTCATTGATGTGATTCTGGGCGATAGAACCAATCCTGCAGCCGACGTGAACACTGATGGCGAAATCAACATTGCCGATGTGAATGTCATCATCAACATCATCTTGGAAGGTGATGAAGAGCCAGTTCACGAGTACGTTGACCTGGGTCTGCCCAGCGGCACGCTATGGGCAACTTGCAACGTGGGTGCCAACAGCCCGGAAGAATACGGCGACTACTTTGCCTGGGGCGAAATAGAGCCCAAGGATTTCTACGACTGGAGCAACTACAAGTGGTGCAATGGCTCCAAATACTCGTTGACGAAGTATTGCACCGACAGTAGCCATGGCACGATTGACGGCAAAACCGAGTTGGATTTTGAGGACGATGCCGCCTGGGTGAACTGGGGGCCATCGTGGCGCACGCCCAGCTATGAACAGCAGATTGAACTGCACACTTATTGCGATGGGGAAAAGACGACAATAAACGGCGTGAACGGCTTTTTGCTGAAAGGTCCCAACGGCAACACGATATTTTTTCCTACAGCGGGCAAGTTCTATCACATCTTAAGCTCGCCCGATGACGGCGCCTATTGGTCCCGCACGCTCAGCTCCATCAGCACTGTAAGTGCCCCCTATCTGTACTTTTTTGAGGGGTGGAGCACCAATCAGTCCACCAGCCGCTACATCGGGTTTTCAGTACGTGCCGTGCGCGTGTCACCCGCCGGCAGCCAGGGCATCGACATCGAGCAGCAAAGCCTCGATTTGGGTGGGTTAACCATTGGAAAGACTAGCACGGGCCGACTCACTATTATCAATAATTCCATGCAGACCGTGACCTTGACGGCCACGGCCGACGAGCCGTTCTCATTCATGGGGCAGGAAGGCAGCGTCAAGAGCATGACCGTCGTGGTACCAAGCCAATCCGTCATACCAGTTACGGTCAAGTTCACTGCGACCGCAGCTGGCCAATTCAACGGCAATGTGACCTTCATGGGCACTGAGCTGGATAGCGGCCAGACCGTCGTTCCGGTCCATGCATTTGCCATTGACGACGATTATCTGCAGCAGGAATACGTTGACCTGGGCCTGCCCAGCGGCACACTATGGGCAACCCGAAACGTGGGGGCAAGCACCCCCATGGACTTCGGGTCTTTCTTCGCCTGGGGCGAGACTCAGCCCAAGTCAAGCTATGACAACAGTTCTTATCAGTGCACAAAATATAACAACGAGGACAACAAAACCGTCCTGGATCCTGAGGACGACGCCGCATTCATGAACTGGGGGCCGTCGTGGCGCATGCCCTCTCTGGAACAAATCAAAGAGCTCAGTGACAGCTGCAGCGGCCAGTGGACGTCGATCAATGGCATCAACGGTTGGCTAGTTACTGGACGCAACGGCAACATCATGTTCATGCCCGCCGCCGGATATCGCAGTGGCCCTTCGCTCATCTCGGGAAGCTGGGAGGGCAACTACTGGTCGCGAACAGTCAAAAATCGAAGCGAAGCTTTCTGCATGGAGTTCGCGTCTAGAGGTCTATTTATCAATAGCCTTTTCCGTCAACAGGGATACAGTGTGCGTGCTGTGCGCGCGACACTCGACGATGTCTACATCGAGCAGCAAAGCCTCGACTTGGGTATCGTGAACGTCGGGAATACCAGTACTGGCGAACTGACCATCATCAACTGCTCCAATGAACCCATAACGTTGACGGCGACGACTGGCGAGCCTTTCTCGTTCAAACAGCAGGACGGCACCGCTTTGTCAAGTATGACCGTCGAGGTCCCGAGCAATTATTACACTCAAGTGACAGTGATGTTCACGGCAACCAGTCCAGGGGAATTCAACGGTGAAGTGACTGTCCAGCACCCGGCACTCGATGGCGGCCAAAGCGTTATATCTGTCCATGCGCGAGCCTATGCCGACCCGGAGCAGGATTACGTTGACCTGGGCCTGCCCAGCGGCACACTGTGGGCTGCGAGAAACATCGGCGCCAATACCCCGGAAGAATCCGGAAACTATTTCTCTTGGGGCGAGACCGAGCCCAAGGAGGAGTATTACATGGACGGCTATAAGTGGTACAACTATGACGAGGAGTTGTACACCAAGTATTGCACCGATAGCGAGTACGGCTTGGTTGACAACAAGACCGAGCTGGATCCTGACGACGATGCCGCTTGGGTGAACTGGGGCCCGTCATGGCGGATGCCTTCTGAGGAGCAGATCAAAGAGCTGATGGATAGATGCTCCTGGGAATTCATCACAAGAAATGGTGTAAACGGCTATCTGGTTACAGGCCACAACGGGAACGCCATATTCCTGCCCGCCGCCGGAAATACTTTCACCGAGCCGAACACACAAGGCGACTATTGGTCACGCACACTCAATTTTTCCAGCGAACCTCCTAGCAAAGCCACCACCTTGAGTATCAATTCGTGGTTCTTTGAGTTGGATGGTGTCATGCGCGGTTGGGGGTGTCCCGTGCGTGCCGTGCGCATGTCGTTAAACGATCTCTACATAGAGCAGCAGCGCCTAGACTTGGGCATCGCTGACATGGGCAACACCTGCACAGGCGAAGTGACCATCATTAACTGCTCCGATGAAGTCATGACCCTCACGGCCACGGCCGATGCACCCTTCTCGTTCAAGCTGGATGACGGAAGTGCCTCGAGCATGACCGTTGAGGTACCAGGCAAGTCCTACACTCAAGTTACGGTAATGTTCACAGCGACCACCCCCGGCCAATTCAACGGCAACGTGACCTTCCTGCACCCGGCCCTCGACGGAGGTCAGCGCACGATTCCAGTCCAGGCACTCGCTTTTGCCGACGTTAATCCGCAGCAGGATGCCGTCGATCTGGGTCTGCCCAGCGGCACGTTATGGGCAACATGCAACGTGGGCGCGAGCAGTCCTGAGGAATCAGGTGACCGCTTCGCTTGGGGCGAGACTGAGCCCCAGGGTGACTATGACTGGTTCGACCCTTGGAGCAACTACAAGTGGTGCGATGGCAGCGAAAACACCTTGACGAAGTACTGCAACGATAGCACCTATGGCACGGTAGATAACCTGACAGAACTGGAGCCCCAAGACGATGCCGCATGGGTAAACTGGGGCCCGAAGTGGCGGATGCCAAGCGCCGAGCAATTCAAAGAACTGCAGGAAAACTGCTCCTGGAGGTGGGCGACAAAAAACGGTGTGAAGGGCCGTTTGGTCACTGGGCCTAACGGCAACTACATCTTCTTGCCGGCTGAAGTGAGAGACGATTATTGGTCACGCACGCTCAAACCCGATCATCCGCTCTTCGCCTTATGCGGGGGCTTTTATCCTGAGAACGCATTGGGGTGGTTCGTATGGGTCTACCGTACTCACGGCTGCTATATCCGGGCCGTGAGCATACCACAGGATTAACCCCCATACCGAATCAATAACCGCCAAAACAATCAGGGTCCCTAAAGTCGTTCTTGACTTTTGGGACCCTCTTGATATCTTAAGGACAGGATAACTCCTAACTCCTAACTTTTAACTTCTAACTTTTTAATCGCCTTCTTGCAGATGCCCTCGTGACGCAGCACCATGTAGATGAGCAGCAGGTTAAGCACCACGATCTCAAAGACGAAGTACAACCACGGCATGTTGATGATCACTGCGATGAAGCAGGCGATGATGCGCGTGTTGAATGTCAGGATATTGGTATACTTCATCAACGGCTTGCTCAAGCCACGGAAATAGTTACGGAATTCCTCACTGGGCACGCCGTCCTCGCCGTAACGCTCGTTCAACGCGGCACGCAGGCGCTGCATGTTGGGCGTCATGCGCTCCTGGTTGGCAGTATAGCCGCTGTAGAAGAACAACGGCAACTTGCTCCAGAAGTTCCTGCCCCACTCCAGCTGGTGATACTGTTCGCTCAGCTTGGCGGCACTCTCCAATTCACTGCCCTGCTGTCCCTTGAGGAAGAACAGGTGGAACTGACGGTAGCAGTCGGCCATCGCAGCCTGCAGGGCATGGCTCAGTCCCGAACCGATACCCAGGGCCCAAATCAGCCACTCGTGCTGGGCGAAGTAATTGGGGCCGGTCCAGCTGTCGCCGAAATGAAGTTCCCTGAACACCAGCGCAAAACCGATGGCAGCGAACCACAAGTCACCGCTCACGCCGTCCAGGATGCGGCCCATGCGCGAGTACTGCTGCGTGAGGCGGGCCAGCTGGCCGTCGGCGCTGTCAAACGTGTCGGCCCACGTGATGAGCAGCATGCCCACCCAGTTGAGCCAGGCCAGATGAGGCTGGCCAAAATACAGCAGGATACCGCCTGCCACGCCCATAAAGATGCTGGCGATGGTAATCGCATTGGGACTAACGCCCAATTTCTCGAACAGCTTGGCCCACAGGAAACCCAGGGGACGGTGGAAATGCAGGTCGAACCACTCCTCGGTGTCCGACGACTTGAGCGACGCCTGATATTCTTCTTTTAATGTCATGCTCTGTGTGGTTTTGATGATAAACGGATGATTACAGTCCCAGATGTGCTTTGGCCAGCGCCAGCACAGCCTTGGCGATGTGCGGAGCCGACTCGTTGCGGCACGGAGCAAAGCTGGGCCAGTCGTTGAAGTCGATGATGCGGATGGTGCCGTCGGGATCCACGATGCAGTCGCCGCCGTAGATAACCACGTTCAACTCCTCGGCAGCACGGGTGCAGATGTCCTTCAGCTCCTTCAGGTCGATGTCGATGCCCTGGCTGTGGCCGTTCACCTCTTCCCAGCCATACTTGCTGTGGCCCTCGTCAAAGGGGTAGAACCAATAGAAGAACTGCGAGTCCTTCACACCGTAGAACTTCACCAGGTCACCCTGCAAGTGCACGTTGATCACGGCACGCGTGATGCCGCGGTAGAAGTATTCCTGCAGCACTTCCTGGGCCTCCTCGGGATGGCGCACGTAGCTCACGTCCTCCTTGTGCATGGCGTGAAAGTCGCCGCGCTTGATCCAGCACGACTTGAAACCAGCCTTCTTCAGCTGACTCTTGATGTTCTCGTTGGTGTTGACGATCAGGCTCTCGGGATAAGGGATACCGTTACCCAGCAAGATGCGGGTCATGCGCTCGCGCGTACAATTCTCAATACCGTAACCCGAATTGATCACCAGTTTGCCCTCATCCTCAAGCTTCTGCAGCTTGGCGATGCTGGCACGCTCGCGGCACATAGCGAGCACCACAGGCTCCTCGATCTCCTGCTTGTTGAACTGCTCCTCGCTGTACACGTTCACCTGGCAACCGCGTTTGCGCAGCTGCTCTGCCACGAGGTTGAAGATGGCCGTGTCGTTGCCGATATGGTTGGGCGAATAGGCCCCGGCGCGCATCACGCCCGCAATTGTAATATCTGCCATTATTCTATTATCTTTTTGATGGACACGGGCAAACACTGCCCGCAGTAAATGGGCTGCAAAGATACAAAGAAATTGCAATAGGCACCCTTAAAACCCAAGAAAAAAGCCCATTAAACGACGCCAAACGCATTTTTTCAAAAAAAATCGGCCAAAATCCTTGCAGGTATCAAAAAAAGCAGTACCTTTGCACTCGCTATTGAAAATACTTTCAGCTAGCTTCCGGAGAGGTGGGTGAGTGGCTGAAACCAGCAGTTTGCTAAACTGCCGTAGGGGTAACTCTACCGCAAGTTCGAATCTTGTCCTCTCCGCCTTTGAACAGGTTGTTTTGTTATAGGGGTGACGCCGAGTTTACTCGAGCGCCCCCCTATAACAAAGCAACCAATAGATTGCGCAGCAATCGGTTGTTCAAAGGCAGCGGCCCCGCGGGAGCGCACAAGATGGGCGAGCATCGCGAGCCAATCTTGTCGCCCTGCTTCTCGCGCAATCCCCTTACATTCCCCACTCCCGCCGCTCGCTTCCTCCCCTTACATTCACGACTGATTCCCTAAATCACATTCTTTTTATGGGGAAAACCGTAGTTGAGCTGGATTAGATTTGGGAAATTAGTGTTACTTTTGCGGCACCAAATTAAAAAGAAGACAAATGATTAAATTTTGCGTGCGATTAGTGCAACGTTGGTTGCCCGAACCTTTTATATTCGCCATACTGCTCACCTTTGTGGCAGCGTTGGTGGCGATGCCGTTGTGTCACCAGACTCCTCTCGAGGTAGTTGAGCACTGGGGTGGCGGCGTATGGAATCTGTTGGCGTTTGCCATGCAGATGGCTCTGATTCTTGTATGTGGCTCGACCTTGGCTGCAGCACCGGTTGTCAAACGAGCCATCGATGCCATGGCCCGCCTGCCCAAGAGTGCTCCTGCCGCGATAGCTCTTGTGACTGTCGTGTCGGCAATATCCTGCTGTCTCAACTGGGGCTTTGGCCTTATCGTGGGCGTCGTGTTTGCCAAGGCAATTGCCCGTCAGCGTTCTGATGTCGACTATCGGCTGCTCATCGCGTCGGCTTACAGTGGCTTCGTCGTGTGGCACGCCGGCATCTCCGGTTCCATCCCCCTGACAATGGCCACTCCTGGCGATGCACTCGCATTGGCTACCAATGGTGCGCTGACCGAGCCTGTGCCTTTGGCGCAAACCATCTTCAACTGGCACAACCTGATGACCGTGCTGTTTGTGATCATCGGCATCACCGTTGCCAACACCTTGATGCATCCCAAGCATGGCGCCGTCACCATCGACCCCGCGCTCCTCAAGGACGATGATCATATCGCGACCGACACTTCCACAGCGCCCAAGACACCGGCTCAGCGGCTCGAGCAAAGCAAATTGCTCTCGTGGCTCGTGGCACTGATGCTCGTGGCCTATCTTGTGATTCATCTCGCCGTGCGCGGTGCAGGTTTAGACCTTGGCGGGGTTATCATGATATTTCTCGCGCTGGGACTCTTGCTGCATTCCACACCGGTCGATTACGTGCGTGCCTTCGGCAAAGCGACCACCGGCGCAGCCGGCATCATATTGCAGTTCCCGTTCTATGCCGGTATCATGGGCATCATTACAGGCATCGGCGCCAGCGGCATCAGCCTGGGCGGTGTCATGGCCGAAGCCTGCATCCGAATCAGCAACCCCGTCACCTACCCTTTGCTCACCTTCCTTTGTGCTGCAATACTCAACATGTTTGTGCCCAGTGGCGGCGGTCATTGGGCCGTACAGGCACCTATCATGTTCACCGCCGGTGCCAACCTCGGTGTGGACCCGGGCTTGACGGGCATGGCCATCTCATGGGGCGACGCATGGACCAATCTCATACAGCCATTCTGGGCGCTCCCGGCCTTGGCTATAGCACGCCTCGACGCGAAGGATATCATGGGGTACTGCCTCATCGATCTTCTCATCACCGGTGTCATTATCTGTGCCGGCCTGTTGATTTGGGCAATGTAGAGCAGCGCTCCGGCCAAATGCTGAAATTAACGTAGAATCGATAACAGATACTTATTGACCATTACAGATTACGCAAGTTTGCGTTGTGCAAACTTGCGTAATCTGTTGTTTGTTCAATCTGGAATTATTTCTTGAGTTTTTCCTTAGCCTGTTCAAGCACGGTGGAATATGACATGAATTCATCATTCACCTTATCTGCAACAGTGTCTTCTTCCTGATTGTCTGTTTTTGTATGTTGCTTGCCAAATTCAGCTAAATCTTTTTCGCTCACTTTCATCATCTGCATGCACATGTCACGTTGCCGCTTCATTTCTCGCAGCCAACTATGATTCAAATAAACATATTCCGGATAGTTAATATCGAGCAGCTTCTCAAACGACTGCATGGCACCCTTTCCGGTCCACTCATCCTTCAATTCGCCCAACAGCATTTTCTTGTAATTGTTACGGCTCATATAGAAGGACGAAACCTCATTGACGAAATTGACATCGCCGATGGTGTTGAAGGTCTCAATGCTTGATGTAAAGATTCTCTCAGTCGTTTCAGGAAATTCGTTAAAAATCATTGACATCCCGGCGGCGAGATTAACACGCTTGCTATCAAACTGCTCGGGATGAATGGCAATCTCATTCTGCAAACGCCGGCACTCATGCAACCCGGTGTCGATTTTCTCGACCAACTCGATGCTGTTGTCCATGTCGCTGATGATCATCATCACCATCTCTTTCTTGGCCGCTTGTTTCTTGTTGTAGTCGATTATGGCAGCCGTTCCAAAGGTGAGTATAATCGATACCGAAGTGGCAAGGAGTGACAACAGGAACTGCTTGGCCGAAGACATTCCACTGCCGGTCTGAAGGGTCTTGGGTGTATGTAACTTGATATTCATCTTGTTGGAAAAAATTTCGTTTGACAATGCAAAGGTAGGAAATTATTTCTCTTCTCACGCATGATTTGAGTCTTTATATGAGGAGCGAAAAGGCTGGTTTTTCGACATTTTTTTGACAAAAACCATCGCTCGGCTATCATTTATGACTTCTTGTTTTTGGATTTCTTTTTGAGCTCATAAACCAATGCGATGAACGCTATGAAAACGCCCAAAATGCCCAAAAGCAAGTTGACTAAATCGAAATTCTCTTTCAGAAAAGTGGTCACAGTTTCCATCTCATTGCAGATATTAGTCACTAATGTCCTTCTTGAAGAGTTCATCGACGGCAGCCTTGAGGTTGGGTGCCAAGGGTGGGATATGGTGATTCTGTTCCAGGCACCGCAGCTCGTTGATGTCCATCTCTACCTCGTTTTCCTTGCGCGTCTGCTTGAATTCCTTCTTGTCGATGTAGTCGCGCCCGATGGTGTAGGTCTCCAACAGGATAATATAGTCCTGATCAGTCCTTTTGAAATGGCCCGAAACAAGAATCTGTTTCATCACCAGGTCATCGATGCGGGATTGACCGTTCTCGTTGATGTTATAGACCTCAAAGTAGCCATGGTTGGCAGGGATTTTTTCTTTTTTCTCTTTGGGCTTTTTCCCGGTTTTGGCGGCCTTGGCTGCTGTCTTGGTTGCCTCAATGTGATCATCATAGGCCCAGTGGTCAAAACTCGTGGTGCGCTGGCCTGCCTGCATATCGTCATCGATATAGCCCAAGGTCGAAATCGTGTCGCTCACCACTCGTCGCCCCGATTCATCCTGAGTGATGAACAGCGAACCCTCATCCACTTTTTTTAGAATCATTTTGTAATAAGTCATGGTGTCGATACGCGCCCAACGGTCGATGATGTGGCCCGCAAGGGTGCTAAGGAGGAAACGCAAAACGCCGTTTTCGCCTTTCGAGACACTGCGGGTCTTTGCCGAAATCTTGTGCTTGGCCAGATCATAGGTATTGTCCACCACTCCGCCACGATAATAGATGGGACCCTCGTCGCACACATACACCAAGCGATAATACGTCTGCACATATAGCAGCTCCTTGGGCTTTACTTCCAGTTCAGTCAACTGGAACGTCTCGTCCTGCATCACGACACAAAGGCTGGGGATGGTGTCGATATTGACGTCCATGGGTTTGAAGGCCACATGCGAGAAATAGAGATGCTTCACGCCATTGGCATTGTTGAGCCAACCGTCGTTATCGGTCGAGCCCACCAGGGCACCTTTCTCGTTGGTCACGCACACGGCTGCAATGGGCAGGCCATCGGTATCAACAACTTGTATGCGCTGGGCCTGGGCGACAATCGCCATAGCCAGCAATAAGAACAGGAGTAATATTTTTCTCATAAACGTAACTTAGTGATGCCAAAAAGAAGAGACGCATCATCATGTTTTGCGTCTCTGTTATTTCTTACTTGAGCAGTTCTCCTATCGATGTGGTGAGGTTGAACATGAAAGTCGACGCTCCGGTGTGGGGACGTGCAAAAGCGGCCCCTAAGCCAAATGCCCTCACCTTCAAGCCACCGCCTATCGACAGGCCCGACATGAAGTCGCGCTTGTAGGTCGCCATGTCGGTGCGCATACGGTAGTTGTAACCTATGCCCAGATAGATGTTGTTGGTCGGGAGGATGTCTACACCGAAGACCAAGTGACGCAGCAGGTTGCTGCCGAATGATTCTTTCTTGATTAGGTCGCTGTTGGGATTGTTCACATCCTCGATCTTATAGTAAGGAGATTTCCAACGGGCAAGTTCATAGGCAGTGACGTGCAGCCTGATGGGAGCCATGTTCAGCATCTTGCTGATACCCACCTGAATGTCCCAGGGAAGGTTGTCCTTGTACTGGTTGAACTTTTTCACCTGACCACCCAGGTTCTTGGCCACCAGCGATGCCGAGAACTCATGGTCGGGATCATAGTAGTTGATACCCAAGTCGGCAGCGACGGCACCGGCGCTGTAAGCCTCATATTTTGAGTACAGGTACTTCAGTGTGATACCACCGCGAAAACGGTCGCTGATGTCGTGGCTGTAGGTCAGGCTGAAGGCCATATCGCTGGCACCGAAGGTACCTGTCCGGGTGCCGTCGATGTCTGCACCCTGCAGGTTGCCGTAGCCAAAGTACTGCAACCCCACGGCGAATGCCCCATGCTCACTCACGCCCTGGCCATAGCGCAATCCGGCGAAGTTGGTCTCGCCGATGTAGCGCATGTAGTTCAATCCCACCTGGTGGTCATACTCCGGTCCCAGCAATGCGGGATTCTGCTCGACGAGATTGATGTCATCGTCGATGATGGTCAGGTTGTGGCCACCCAAGCCATAGACATGGCTCGAAGCGGGCACACTCAGGAAGTTATAGGCCGTGGTTTTGGGGCCGTCATCAGCCATGGCGACAAAAGCCAACGCTGCGGCAGCCAGTAATATCAAGTGACGCAAATAGGTTGTCATATTATCGTTATCCAGTCTTTATACAATGATATAACGAAAAAATGCCCATTTTAGTATATCATCACTCCTCCTCGCCGACTTCGATACCGGCCTCGTCGGTCTCGCTGATCACCTTCTTGGCCAATTCCAGGTCGCGCTCAAAGACGACGACCCTGACCGGAGCCATCCAGATGGCGTTGGCGGTGCTGTCGGCAATCACGCCGGCGGGGATTCCGCTGGCTTCGAGCGCGCCCTTGACGATGTTGGCGTTCACAGGGCTGCTGTACTTGGCAACAACGACCAGTTTTTCTTCGTTTTCCATTTTATTTCAGTTCTTTGTTGTTAGTTCTTTGTCAATCTGTTTCAGTACCAAGCCGGCGTAGCCCAACTATTAACTGTTAACTGTTAACTCACTTGATACCACGCGAATTCAGGGCAGCCTGGTAGCGATGGGCATTATCCAGATGGCTGGCATAGTCACGCGTGAAGTCGTGGTAGCCGCTGAAGTCGGCACGGGCACACATGTACAGGTAGTCGTGCTGCGGAGCATTGAGCACGGCATCGATAGTCGATTTCTCGGGCAGACGGATTGGGCCTGGGGGCAGACCGTTCACACGATAGGTGTTATAGGGCGAATTGATCTGCGTCATGGGCACGGTGATGCGCTTGATCGAGAAGTCTCCGATGGCAAACTTCACCGTCGGGTCGGCCTGCAGGCGCATGCCCTGCTGGTAGCGGTTCAGGTACAGACGCGCCACCTTGCCGCGCTCGTCGGCCTTGCTGGTCTCCTCCTCGACAATCGAGGCCACGGTAGCCACCTCGTCGGGCGTGAGACCCAAGCGCTCGGCCTTGGCCTTGCGTTCGCTGGTCCAGAAGTCGTTGTAATACTCAAACATGCGGTCGAGCATCTTCTCGGGACTGATGTTCCAGTAGAACTCATAGGTGTCGGGCATCAGCAGGCAGGCAATGGTCTGCGGTGTCTTGCCATACTTGGCACAAACGGCGCTGTCCTTCAACGCTTTGCGCATGCCATCAGGACCATCCATAAAGGTATCGCCCCAGCGCTGGGTCCACTCGTCGAGGGTGCGCACGTTATTGAAAGTGAAACGCACACCGCTCTGCGCGCCGTTCTTGATGTAGCGCGCGGCAGTGAAGGGCGACATGCCCTGAGTGATGCGGAAAGCCCCTTCGCGGTTCTCCACTTTGGCGCCCATGAGCGAGAGCATCGTTGCCACACGTTTGCCGTAATTTACCTCCACATTGGCCTGGATGCTGTCACGAATCGATTCAATGGTACTGCCCTTGCGCATCTTGATGAGTCCCTCGGCAGGAGCACCGGTGAACAAATAAGGCGCGGCACAGGCCACGAGGATAACAATCAGTGCAGCCAAGCCGCCGATAATCCATTTCTTCTTCATATCCTATGATTGTTTTTATATTCTTTTACCGGGTACTGTGGCCAGCAGCAGGCGGGCCGATCCGTTCATCTCTACCCTATCGGCGATAGCGGGAACCAGCGCCGTCTCGCCCTGACGCAGGGTAACCGGTGTCATTCCCTTCATTTGCAGGGTGGTCCCACCCTGAATGCAGATAACGGCCACAAAGGTGTGGCAGCCGGGATTCTCCAGGCAGTAGTCGCCGTTAAATTCCAGATGACGCACGACAAATTCGGGACTGTCCACGAGCAGTGTCATGCCGGGAGCGACGTTAGGTTTGTCAACCACTTTTCCTACTCCGAGGGTGAAGTCGAGAGCCTCACGGGCCTCCTGGATATGGAGCGGGCGAAGTTTGCCGTCGGTGTCAAAGCGATTATAGTCCCACACGCGGTAGGTGATATCGCTCGACTGCTGTATCTCGACCAGCATGTTGCCGGCGCCGATGGAATGTATCTGACCTGCAGGGATATAGAACACGTCTCCTGGCTTGGAATAGGTCGCATTGACGATATCGAGGATGGAGCCTTCGGCCAGGCTGCGGTCAAATTCCTCGACCTGCACGGGACGGTTGAAGCCCGTGCGAATCAGCGAGTGCTCATCGGCCTGAAGGATGTACCACATCTCGTTCTTGCCCGAGCAGCCGTGCCGCTGTCGTGCCATCTTATCGTCGGGATGCACTTGAATGGACAGGTCGCGATGAGCATCAATGAACTTGATGAGCAGCGGGAAGTTATCGCCATAGCGGTGACGCACTTCATCGCCGACCAGTTCGTCACCATGATGGCGCACAAGCTGGGAAAGTGTCATGCCGGCTTCCAGGCCTTCGGCCACAACCGACTCACGACCGGGCATCGCCGACAGTTCCCAAGTCTCGCCAATGAGTTGATCACTTGCTGGCAATCCCTTAAATTCCAGCAACTTGCTGCCGCCCCAAAGGACGGGTTTCAATATCGTATTGAATTTATATATCTGCATAATCCCAAAAGTTTAACTCACAAAAGTAGTAAAAACATTTTAAATAACTGATTCAAGCATGTTTTTATTGTCTTATGATGCACAAGCATGAGATTACTGGGCCACTTTATTGTTATCGTCTTTGACCCACTTGATGTATCGGCTATAGTCATGAGCAACGAGAACGCCGTTCTCGCGGTCGTCGCGCCAGGTGTCGGTCCAGTCCATGTCATAACCGTGTCCCGTAGCGTCGTGGAAGATGTGGCCCTCGCCCTCGTTCATCTTCCAGTAAGCAACCAGGCCGTCGCTGTGGGCATTCACACCGGCAAAGCCCGTGGAAATCTCGCTGGCCGTGAGCGCACGGTTCCACACGCGCACCTCGCACAGACGGCCCTGGAAGAACTGGCTATTGCGGTAATTGCCCCACGACATGCCCAGTTCGAAGCGTTGGAACGGTGTCGCCTTGCCGCTGCCGCTTGTCTGGGCATCCTCCACTCCATCGACATACATCTTGAAGGTCGAGCCGTCGTAGGTGCACGAGACAAGATACCAGCGGTTGGTCTTGAAATGGGTCGAGGAGAAGCACCGCCCACCGGGCAGCACCCACTGCAGGATGTCACCACCCGCCGAGCCGTTCTCGCCGAAGCGGAACATGTTGGCTTCCTCCTCGTTCTTGCCCTCGATAGACAGCACGCGCTTGATATTGCCCACGTTGCCGAACTGATAGGAATAGACCTTGAACTCGATGGTGTAGTTGGTCAGATTCACCATCTTGTCGTCGGGGAAGATGTAGTTGGACGAAGCCTGCTGGTTGTTCTCCAGCGAGTAGAACGAGATGATGCGTGAAATCTGCAGGAAAATGGTGCGCGAACTCTCAATCACATCACCGCCGTCGCCCATCACCTGCTGGATGGTCACAGGGATGACATAGGTGGCTCCCTCGATGAAGGCGTCGGTGCTGAGGACCTTGACCTGGGCAGCGGTAGACAGAGCCTCGCCCTGTTGGATGGTCACCTCGCTGTTTTCGAGCGTGACGGCCGATGCCGGCACGGGATAGTAGGCCGTGCCATACTGGGCATTATAAGCACGCACCAGGGCCGTATCGATGGCCAGGCGCACGGTCACCGCCTTGGAGCAGCGGCGCGTGGCCTTGACAGTCACGGCATAAGCCGCGGGCAATTCCTCAACAGTGAAACGCTGCACCGGCACCTGCTCGGTACCCGCGATGAGCAATCCCACCTTCTGGTAATCAAACTTGTCGCCCTCGCTGTCACAGGCCGCAAAAACCAGCGTCATCAGCACAACAGCAACAATATATCTTAAAATTTTCATTATCATAACTCCTAATTCCTAATTCCTAACTCCTGATGCCGGATTCATAATCTGGATAGCACGGCGAATGGCGCCATAGGGCACGCCGTCGCTCGTGTTGTAGTAGTTACGTTCCACATAGTAGGCACCGCAGCCCCCCTTGTGGCCCGTAGCAGGTTCCCAAGCCGCATAGTTGAAGATTTCGCCGCCCGTAGGCTTCTGGCCGAAGGACTCGCAATAGACGGTCTTCTCGTCGGGATGCCCCATGGCCCCCACGCCAGCGCCCTGCTGACTGTAGGCCTGCTTGACGTAGTAGTCCACATAGGGGTCACACGCCGCTGGCGGCGACACCGAGAAATAGTCCACGATGACCAGTTTCTCAGGGTAAGTTCCGTTGGGACCGAAAATCTTGTCACACTCGTCGATGGCCCAGGTCAGATGCTGGCCGTTCCAGCCCTCGTAGTCAAAGTCCACACCGTCGAGGCCTGTCTTGACCACAGTATCGCACACCCAGCGCGCATAGGCGCGGATGGCCTCCTCGCTGCGGTCGCCCGACAGGTCATAGATGGTGCCGCCTGTCGTAAACTTGTGGTTATAGTTCGACGCGTCGGCATGGAAGACAAAGCGGGTGCCTTTCTTCTCGCGCGTCTCTATCATGTCCTGATAGGCCACGGGATGCGTCTCGGGCGTCGGGATGCCCATCCACAGGTTCACGATGTCGATGCTGTCGGGCAGGCCGATGATGCGCTCACCCCACGAGGCGGGATCCTTGTAGCCACTGGCGCCCTCGATGGGTGCCCAGTCGGCATAATACACGTAGCAGATCTCGTGCTCGCTGGCCTTGTAGTCGCGCAGCGCCTGATAATACTCCTCGCTGTACTCCTTGAGCGGCTGCAGGTCCAAGGCCTCAGGCTCGGTATCACATGCCGTGACAACGAGAACAAGTAAAGCCGCCGATAAATATCTTGTCAGTTTCATATCTCACTAATCACTAATCTCTAATCATCAATCACTCTACGGTCCCACCACAGTCGGGTGCCGCCATTGTCCTGACCACCGCCCGGGGCCTCGGCATCCAGCAGTTGGATGGCAGCCTGCACAGCGGCCTCGTTGGTGTTGTATTCCTGCACCGGGAAGGGGCAACGGCGCACCTGGATTTGGGTATCTATCAGTCCCTGGCTGTCGTTGTTCACAACGGGCAGCAGGCGGGGATAGCCCGTACGGCGGAACTCCGCCCAGCCCTCACAGCCATCGGGGAACATCGCAATCCATTTCTGGGTAATGATGCGCTCCAGGTTGGTCTCAAAGTCGGCCTCATCGTCCCAGGCGATGGTGATACTGCTGGGAGCCGATGCCGCATTGCCGCCATTGGTGCGGTCCACATATCGGGTGGGTATCAATGACGAGTTGGTGATGTAAGCGTCCTCGCCGCTCACGCCGTTCTCGCTGAATGAAGCGCGGATGCCCGCCTCATAGAAGGCGCGTGCCGTTCCGCCCATGTTCCAACCGCGCAGCGCCGCCTCGGCACGCAGGAAGTAGCCCTCGGCGGCCGTCATCCACACGATGGGTGTGGTGGCACGGTCGACGTTCAGGTTGGAGATATAGGCGCCGGCATAGCGCGTGGGGTTCATGTTGTGGACGCCCAGTCGCACGCCGTGATACTTGTTATCGCTGCTGGCGGGAACGAAGTAGGCCGCCAGACGCGGGTCGCTGTAACCGTTCATGTAGCAGTCCATCGTCGCGCCCATGCGCACCTCACCCGCATTGAAGTTATAAGCGATATCATAGTTGGGGTGGAAGTAGGTCAAACGGCCGTGCAGCAGTTGGGCACGCTCGGCTGCCGTCTCGATAAATCCCAGCGGGCAAGCCGCCGATTTTTCGGCTTCCTGTCGGGCCAGGGCGGCATCGGCATAAACCACACGCAAGGCCAGACGCAGTCGCAAGGTGTTGGCAAACTTGACCCAACGGGCCACGTTGCCCTCATAGACGTTGTCATAGTCGGGCAAAAGCGATTCCCCCGACTCGGCCAGCGGGGTGAGCACGTCGATGGCGCTATCCAGTTCGGAGAAAAAACGGGTGTACACGTCCTGCTGGCGATTATAGGTCGTGCCTAGGCTTCCGCTGCCAAAGCTGATATAAGGAATGGGACCGTACATGTCGGTCACGCGGTGCAAGGCCTCGACCTTGACAATCGTGGCAAGGGCGGCCACCGCCGGCTGGTTCATCTCTCCCGCCACACGGGTCACACGCTGCCAGGCCGGCATCACCTCGCTGAAGGCGCGCGTGAACATCTGGTCATACCAGCCGCTCACAAAACTGTAGGAGCCGTTGTGCACACCGTTGCGCCAAGTGCCCGTCAGGCCCACATAGCCCGAAAAGGCATCGGCACTCAAGCCCTGAGCCACCTGGTAGTCCGACGACAGGCAGTTGCCCGAGCCGTCATCAAACAGGACGACCCGATTGACCATCTGCGAGAAAAACGCACCCACATTTTGGTAGTCCCGGGCCAGTTCCTCATCGGTGAGCTGGTGCTGGTTGGTGTTGATATCGTCAAACGACTTGGTGCATCCGGCCAGCATGATTGTGGCGGTCACCACCATGAATATATGATTGATTGTTATCTTCATAGCCGCATCAGAATCTGAGTTTCACATTAAATCCCATCGACCGCAGGCTGGGCTGCATAAAGTAGTCGATGCCCTGGTAGTAAGTACCCGTGTTGGAGGTCATCTCGGGGTCATAGGGGGCTTTGTTATAAAGCATGCACAGGTTGTGTGCGACAAAGGACACATTCAGTCCCTTAATCCACTTGACCCAGCGGTAAACCGGCACATCATAGCCGATGCTCAACTCGGCCAGACGCAGGTTGGTCGCACTATAGACGTAGCGGGAATCGACCGTGCCGTTTGGGTTGCCCACGGTCTGGTAATAGCCCTGGGGATTGATTTTCTTGCCGTTGATAAGGACTCCGCCGTCGTTGCGGGCGTTCTGGGAGGCCTCACTGGCGCCATAGTAGTCGAGGATGGCCTGGGTCTCGCTCACGACGATGCCGCCATAGCGGTAGGCGAACAGGGCCGACAGGGTCACACCCTTGAAACTGATTGAGTTGCCCCACGACAGATTGTACTTGGGAGCGGCTTGGCCGGCATAAATGTAATAGGCATTATTGTTGGGATTGGCCTCGACAGTCTGGCGCTCGGGATTGACGTAGATGGCGCCATGTTCGTCGGTCTTGAGCGTCGAGACATACACGTCGCTCAACGTGCCGCCCTCGGTCAGGCGAATCTGGTAGCCCGAGGTGCCTCCCATGTAGAGTTCGTCAAGGTTATAAATCTCGCCGTCGATGGGATTGCGCCAGTTCTTGAGCAGTTCCTTCACCTTGTTTTGGTTAAGTGTCCAGGTCAAATAAGTTTCCCAAGTCACTGGGCCCAGGGGCTGGGTATAACGCGCAGTTAGTTCAACGCCCTCGTTATCGACACGGCCACCGTTGACCACCGCACTGGTATAACCCGACGAAGCGGGCAGCGTGGGATAGAAGAACTGGTTGCGCGTGATGGATTTATATAGAGTCATATTCACTTTCAGACGGCTGCGGAACATATACAGGTCGATACCTCGGCAAGACCGGTCGAGGGGTTGATGGCATAGGTCTCACGCGTCAAGAAAGGCTCGCCCGGCTCGTTACCCACTTGGGAGTAGCCTATGCGGGTCTTGAAGAAATTGAGCCAATCACATTCTATATCCAGCTCTTTCAACGCGTCGGTCCATACACAAGAAAGGCCAGCCGACCAGTAGAAGTAACTCTTCTCGAGTTTGCTCGACCAGTCGTTGCGGGCAGTGACATCAATATAGATAAAACTTTGAGCTCCCACTTGAGCGGTGGCATACACGCTCTGCAGCTGGGTGCGGTAGCTGCTCTGCACGGGTTTGAAAGTCGAGTTGGTGGTCTCGACGTTGGCATAGGTGAATTTGTTGGCGGTGCCCTTCAAGTGGCCACTGAAGCCCTCGATGCTGTTGTCGCGCTGGTCAAAACTCGTGCCCAGCACAGCATTCAAACTCAAGTGGCCATCGGCAATGTAAAAGTATTTGTTGAATTTGGCAAACGCCTCGGCATAGAGTTGGCGATTGCTCACGTTGCGCAGGCCGTAGTGGCCGTATTGGGAGGCATAAAGCGTATTGGTCGAGGCAAAGAATTTTTCCTCATATTTGTCGCTGCTCTTGTCATACTTCACGCGGCCCGTGATATCGAGCCACGGCGTGATGCGCCAGTTGAGCGAGACGGTCGCCTGATGGCGCTCCTTGTGATTGACAAAGCGCTCGCGCTCGGTCTCCCAATAGGGATTCTCCATCGAGATGTCGTAGTTGTAAGGCCAGTACTGCACGGGAAAATTGCGGCCCGTGTCATAGCGCTCATAGTAGCCCAACTTGGAGAAGTCATCTCCCGCGGGAAACAGATAGACGGGTACCAGCGGATTGTGATACTGGCCCTGGCTGATCATGTTCTGCTCCTTGACGGCACTGAGCATATAGCCCAAATCGAGCGTCATGCGGTCGTTAAGGAAGTTGGTAGTATTGCGCACGCTCACGTTGTAGCGGTCATAGTTGTTGCTGTGGATGATTCCCTGGGAATTGGTAGCGCCAAGCGACAGATAAGTCTGGTTCTTGTCGCTGCCGGTGCTCAGGCTCACCGAGTTAGCGATACTGGTGCCCGTCTGGAAGAAGTCGGCAGGATGGTAATCGCTGGGAGTTGCCAGTTTCTCGCCCCAACTGAAGTAACTGCCGGTCTCGCTGGGCCCGTACTGGTTCTGGAAACGTGGCAGCACAAAGGGCTTGGAGAACTGGAAACTGCCGTTGTAAGTCACATCTACCCTACCCGCGCGGCCGCGCTTGGTCGTGATAAGGATGACACCGTTAGCAGCATTGGCGCCGTACAACGCTGCTGCCGAAGGGCCCGTCAGGGCGCTGACGCTCTCGATGTCGTCGGGGTTGATGTTGCTGGTGGCATCACCCGTCTGGCCTGCGCCGGCAAAGATGCCCTCGGGCTGCTCGCTCGAGAGGTTCTGCATGGGGATGCCGTCCACGACATACAGCACGTTGTTGTTGCCGTTGATACTCTTGGCACCGCGCATCACCACACGACTGCTACCGCCCGCACCCGTCGCACTGGCATTGATGGTCACACCGGCCACCTTACCGGCCAGCGAGTTGACGAAGTTGGCGTCCTGCACCCTCATCAAAGCGTCGCCTTCAACCTGCTGCACATTATAGGACAGCGACTTGGCCTCTTTTTTGATACCCAGGGCAGTCACCACCACCTCGTTGAGGACTTGTGAATCCTGCTTGAGGTCAATCGTCAGCGTCTTGCCGTCGACCAGCACTTCTCGGGTTCCGTAGCCCACATAACTCACAATCAGGCTAGCGCCCCGTGAAGCGTTAATGCTGAATCGCCCGTCAAAGTCGGTAACGGCATTCACATTCGCGCCCTTGACGCTCACGGTCGCCCCGATGACAGGGTCACCGTTCTCGTCAAGCACCTGTCCCGTCACCGTCGAGGCCTGCATCGCGCCGCTCTGTCCCTGCGGCACTGGCGCTGCCATCGCCGTGCCGCCACCCGCAACGAGCGCCGCCACCGCCAGCAACCCGGCCAAGTGATGGAACTTGAATCTCATTTTCTCTATCATAATCACTATAATACTTTGTTGATGTTTATGTCACAAAGGTAATAAAATAATGTGAATCATAGCCAATATTCTTGATACTATCAATCAAAAAGGAAGATGGCGGTGTGTTATAAAAAAGTCGCCGCCCTGACTTGGGCGACGACTCGTGTAAGAATTCAGGAACCCGACAAGGAGTCCTTCAGCTTTCTCTTTTTACTTGATGACCTTGGCAGTGGTGCGGGTGCCGTCGGTGTAGGTGGTAACAACGATGTTCACACCATCGACAGGCTGAGCGCTCATCTGGCCAGCCAGGTTGTAGTAGTTCACGCTAGCAACGGTCTTGCCGGCATTAACCTCCTCGACAGCCGACGGAGTCTTGTTGACTTCGATGTCAATATCGCTGTAGATATTGTCGAACGAAATCTCCTTACCGGCCTCGTTGTCCACAAAGAGGGTGTAGGTCTTGGTGTGGTCCAGGCTGTAGTAGTTACCGTCCTCGGCAGCAGGAATGATGTTGCCATCAGCATCCTGCAGTTCAACTACGGCGTCCTCGAGCGGATAGGTGATGCGCACGTCATTGGTGTAATAAGGCGTGCGGAAAGCGGGCAGGCGGTGTACGGGCAACTCATACATGAGCTGGGTACCAAACACGTCGGCGATGATCTCGTAGGTCTCGTTGTTGAAGCAGTAGTTACCCGAACGCATCAGGCTGGCGCACTCGGCCTCGGCATCGTCAAATGCCATGTAACGATACTTCATGTGAACATCTTCCCAGTTGCACATCCACAGGGTGAGGATGATGTCATTGCCCTCATAGATGAAGGGAATGAACACGTTGTCCTCGCCAGGAACGTTGAAGGGAATCTCAACGATGGTAGCGGGGTTCTCGGCGCTGGCCTCGGGATCAAAGGTGCAGATGTAACCCGGGTGGTTGCGGTAGCCGCGATAGGTCACCGTGTCGGTGAACAGATCGCCATGGGGCTGGCAACCACTGTTGGTGTAACCGTCAAACAGGTCGAGATGACCCAAACCCTCATTCACGGTATTGCGGCACCATGCGGTCACTTCCAGGAAAATGCCATGAGCAGTATTGTCGCTGGCAACATCATATCCATCGAGTCCCAGACCGATAACCTTAGCATAGGCAGGCAGGTTAGCGGTGCCCTTGTTCACGTCACCCTTGGTGAAATCGGCGGCGGTCACGAGATACTCGGGCTGGAACTTCAACATGCGCTGTTCGGGCTTGTCATCGGGATAGTTCTGGATGTCCTGATAAACGTTCACGTCAACAGGCAGGGCAAAAAGCAAGGTGTCATTGACGGGCTGAGGCACATTCACTGCAGTGATGTTGACTTCAGCGTTGGCAACTCCACAACATGCGACAATCATCGCAAAAGCTGAAAGTAAAGATTTCTTCATAGTTCAAATAAATATTATATCAATAAATGTTTAGTAGTCTGTTCACACATGTATATAGTCCGTTGCAAAATAACTCCAAATTCTCGAAACGGCAAAATGATTTTTGATATTTTTTGGAAAAATATCCTTGATTTTGTCTTTCTATTCGCTTTGTTGAGCCTCTTTCTTGTTCTTGACGGCGAAATAGGCCTGGCCAACAAGGAAGACGGGACAGGTGCCCAGGATGATCCACAGCCAGTCGCTCACGCTCAGCGGGGCGCAGTTGAATATCGGCGAGCAGCACTGTACCAGCACAATCTGACCCACAAATATCACCACGGCCACTCCCCAGAATACTTTGCTGTCCTCCATGTTGTTAAAAGCCCACTTGCCTGTTGCAAACGACCTGGCATTCAACATATTCCAGAATTGCAAGAACACAAACACGCTGAAGAAGATGCCCATCTCGTGCGGACTGATGTTGGGATTGATGCCGCGCATGAACACACGGCCTCCGTTGGCCTCGCGTACGAAATAGTAATACAGACCTATCATCAGCACGGCGAACAGGAAGCCGGTCACCATGATGAAACGCATCATCGCCGGGGTAATGATGCTCGCACGGGAATCGCGCGGACGCATTTTCATGAGCACGCTGTTGGGCGGCAAGGCGGCCAGCGCAAGAGCGGCAAAGGTGTCCATGATGAGGTTGACCCACAACATCTGAGTCACCGTGAGCGCGGGCTGCTTGCTGAAGAAGGAGCAAACAGCGACCACCAGACAGGCACACACGTTGACGGCGAGCTGGAACAGGATAAAACGCTGTATGTTGCTGTATAACGATCGGCCCCATAACACGGCCTTATTGATGCTGGCGAACGAATTATCCAGGATGGTGATGTCGCTGGCCTCCTTGGCAACAGCGGTGCCATCGCCCATCGACAGGCCCACTTGGGCGGCATTCAGTGCGGGGGCGTCGTTCGTGCCATCGCCGGTGACGGCAACCACCTCGCCCTGCTGTTGCAGCAGACGCACGAGGCGCGCTTTATCGTCGGGACGGGCCCGTGCCATGATTTTGATTTTCGCGGCCTTTTGGGCGGCTTCATCATCGGCCATGGCGGCAAACTCGGGACCGGTCACAATAGCGTCGTCGCCGTCCTCGTCGGTCCACAGTCCCACCTGACGTCCGATTTCGCGTGCCGTACCACCCGTATCTCCGGTAACGATCTTCACCTTCACGCCGGCATTGCGGCAGTCCTGGATGGCTGCGGGCACATCAGGACGCACAGGGTCGCTGATGGCGACGATGCCCAGGAACGTGAACGGGGGAATATCACCCGTCTTGAGCTGCCTGAGCACCTGGTCGGGCTGGTCGGCGGCATCCAGTTCACAATAGGCGAACGCCAACGTGCGCATCGCCTTGGACTGGTAATTGGCCAATTCGTCGGCAATTTGGGTAAAGGAGACACCTCCCGCTACCTCATGGCACATGCGCATGAGTATCTCGGGAGCGCCCTTGACCAGCAGCAGGCGCTTGCCATTCACGCTGTCGACGACAGTGGCCATCATCTTGGTCATGGTCGAGAAGGGCAACTGGGCCAGTGTATCGCTGGCATCGCGCGTGGCCATGTAGTCGATGCCCGCGTCGCGCAGCCACAGCAGCAGGGCGCCCTCGGTGGGATTGCCCAGGGCCACCACGTTGGCAGGGTCGCTGTCGTCCAGATAGGCAGTGCTGTTGCAGGCAATGCTCTCACACACGAGCAGGGCGGCATCGTCGTCCTCGGCCAGTTTCTCTCCGCCAGGCAAGCCATAGAAATGGGCCTGATAGACCTGCATCTGGTTCTGGGTGAGTGTGCCGGTCTTGTCGGTACAGATGACCGTGGTGGCACCCATGGTCTCGCAAGCATGCATGCGGCGCACCAGGTTGTTGTGCTTCAACATCTTGCGCATACTCAGCGCCAGCGACAGCGTCACACTCATGGGCAGGCCCTCGGGCACCGACACCACGATAAGCGTGACTGCCAGCATCACGGTCTCGATAAAATATTGAGCATCGGCAACCAAGCCCTCACTGCCGCCGATCAAGAATTCGGCCAGGCGGCCCAGCACCAGCAGGCCAGCCATCACATAGCTGCCGCGGGCAATCGTGTGCCCCAGGCGGTCGAGCTGCTGGGTGAGAGGTGTCTTGATATTGTTGTCGATTTGAACATCACGGTAAATCTTTCCGTATTCGGTGCTGTCCCCCACCCGCTCGACACGCATCGTGGCGTTGCCCTCGATGACGGTGCTTGCACGCAGCAGCTCGTTAACGGGGTAAGTCGCCTCGGTGGGCCCTGCATCGGCGTGATGGTTTTTCCTTGCCGACGGCTCGCCGGTGAAGGAACTCTCGTCGACGGTGAGGTTAAAGCTGTCGATGAGGACACCATCGGCGGGCACTTTCTCGCCGGTGTCCAGCAGGACAATGTCGCCCACCACGATGTCGCAACGCGGCACCTGGGTGACATGACCGTCGCGCATCACTTTCACGTTGACGTGGTCATCGGTCTGGTTGAGCAGGCGGAATTTCTTGTTGGCATTGACCTCGACGACGAAACCCACGAGCGTCGCCAACACGATAGCCACAAAAATGCCTATCGGCTCAAACAGGGTGCTGGCACCCATGTGCAGGCCACAGTATTCATATAAAGACAGTCCCACCGACAGCACAAGGGCCACCAGCAGGATCTTGATAAGCGGGTCATTGAATTTAGCAAGGAACTGCTTCCACAGGGGGGTCTGACGCGGCGGTGTGAGCACATTATCGCCATGCTCATGTCGGCTGGCAATCACTTGCTCGGGCGTTAGGCCCTTATCATGTACTTTCTTTACCATGATTACAAAGAGTCAATTTTCACAACTGATAACGTCATGCTTCACGCAAGAACCGTGCCAACCGTTCACACGATGGGCAAGGCGCCAAGCCTCAGTTGCCGAAACTCAGCTCCGCCGGGGCTCCAACTGGCGGGCAAAGCGCGCCTTGTTGAAGATGGAGTCCCAACGCAATTTGATAACGCCCCACAGCGCCTCAAAGAAGATGCTGCTGTTCATCTTGCTCGTGCCCAGCACGCGGTTGACAAACACGATGGGCACCTCCTTGATCTTGAAACCCATGCGGTGAGCCGTGAACTTCATCTCGATCTGGAAAGCGTATCCCTTGAACTCGATGGCGTCCAGGTTGATCGACAGCAACACCTCACGGCGGTAGCACACATAGCCTGCCGTAGCATCACGCACCTTCATGCCCGTAATCAGACGGACGTAGGCCGACGCATAGTAACTCATCAGCATCCTGCCCATGGGCCAGTTCACGACATTCACCCCTGAGATGTATCGCGAACCCACGCTCACGTCGGCGCCACCCGTGGCACACGCGGCCTGCAATTCGGGCAACTTGGCAACAGGATGCGAGAAGTCAGCATCCATCTCAATGACGTACTCATAGTCATGAGACAAGGCCCACTTGAAGCCGGCAATATAGGCAGTTCCCAAGCCTTGCTTGCCGGCGCGCTTCAGGATATTGACGCGCTCGGGGTGCAATGCCATCATTTCCTCGACCAGCTTTGCCGTGCCGTCCGGGGAATTGTCGTCAACGATGAGCACATCAAACTGGTGCTCGGTGAGTCCTATCACGGCAGCGATGATGGCCTTGATGTTCTCCTTCTCGTTGTAAGTAGGGATAATAACTAAACTGTCTGACTTCATGAGTGCTTTGAATAATTATTGGTCGACGTTACAAACTACAAAAGTACTAATATTTTTTCATATAACGGCACCACAGCCCCATCTTATTGCCTTTTTTGTGTTTTTTATGATTTCCAGAATGAAGTTCCAGGGTAATGCCATGGCACTATCGTAATAAATAGCATTATGCAATCGTTTACATATTAAATATTTGTTAATTAAACAGCAAGCCACTCATTATTAATATAACAACTGCATATCTTTGCCAGCCTTTTGTCTTGTGGCTTAACCAACGACCTAAAGGCACTTTGTGACCTGTTTTTGGGCTCAGGCTCAATCGTGACCATCAATTGGGGGCAAGAAGGTACTATAGCATAACCAATAATATTACATCCAACTGATTATAAATAATTTACACATTAACTAACATTTTGAGATGAAAAAATTAGCATTATTCACCAAGGGGACGTTCAGGCTACTGGCCCTGATTCTCTGTTTGGCTGCAACTGTTCCGCAGCTCCACGCCGCAATTGTCGTGGCCGGAGACAACACGGCTCTGTTTGGCGCCAGTTGGTCATCGCAAGCCAACTCCTCCAACCAGATGGCCCAGTACGGCAGCACGAACTACTATTACCTTGCCAAGGCCAACGTTTCATTGTCAGGAACAACCAATTATAAGGTTGTTGACAATGGCACGTGGTATGGCGCCAACGGTAGTACCAGCGATAGCGACATTTCGTTTACTGCCAACGGTACACACAGCATTGTGTTTATCTATAACACAAGCAATCACAAAGTGAAGCACATCGCTTCATTCCAGACGATTGTAATCGCTGGCGAAGACACTCAAGCACTGGGGTCGTCATGGAGCAACAACGATGCCAACAACCAGATGACCACCACCGACGGCATCACTTACACGCTGACCAGGAACGTCACCTATAGCGGCAGTGCCTCCTATGGCTTCAAAGCCGTTGTTAACGGTGCCTGGCATGGTGACGCCGGTGAAAACAATGGCGGCAACATCTACTACACCATCCCCGAAGCTGGCGAGTATGACATCACATTCACGCTCAATGCCGTGACGGGTATGCCGAGCGTGAGTGTTGTTCGCGCCAATGTTCCAACCTATGACTACACGTTCTACGTTTATCTGCCCCACGGCGGCACTCCCTACCTGTATCTGTGGAACGGCAGCAACAGGCCCAACGGCAACTGGCCTGGTGGCCAGATGACGCAGACCGAGCGCCTCGCCGACAACAACGACTGGTACAAGGTAACGGTGAATTGTGAATACACGACCCTGTCGGCCATCGTCGACTTGGGCAACAATGCCAACCAGAGTGCTAACATCAACGACTTGGCACCGGGCACCTACTACATCACCTGGGACGGCGACAACCGAACCACAGCCGACGTCAGCACCGATGCGCCGACGCCTCCCCCTGCCCCCGACTACTACGTTGTGGGCGATTTGGCACTGATCGGTCACGATTGGGCGACATCCAACGATACCAAGATGACCGAGACCTCGGGCACCTATACCTGGAGCAGAAACGACATTCACCTGAATGCCGGTAACTACAACCTCAAGGTGCTCTCCAGCAACAACGAGTGGTATGGCGACGCGCAGGGTGGTAACGTGGTTGTTAATGCCGACGTCAACGGCACCTACAATCTGGCAGTGACCTTCGACCCCACCACGGGCATTGTCGACGCCACGCTGATCAAGACGGCTTCTGACCCCGTTTATACCTATGACATCTACGTGCGCTACGCGGGCAACGAGGACGCGGGCAATGTCTATGCTTACGCCTTCGACTCCTTCGGCAACAAGCCCTTGGGCAATTGGGGCGGAACGAAGCTGACCGACATGGACGCACAGACCATCAACACCTACACCTACTATCATGTGACGGTCACTTCCTATGACCCCGCTGCCAAGGTCATCTTCAACGAGAACCAGAGCGGCTCGACACAAACAGCCAATCTGGACCTGCAGGTAGGTGACAACTACTTCACCTACAACGGCGGCTCCAGCGTAGCAGGTCCCTCGAGCAACCCCGATGAGGAACCCGTCATCACCTATTATGTCATGGGCGACGACACCAGCATCTTCCCCAACGGCTGGAACACGGGCGACGGCACCGCCATGACCGACAACGGCGACGGCACCTACACCTGGACCTCGAGCGAGGTTCACCTGAATGCCGGCACCAACTACGGCTACAAAGTCTTTGGCGACGACAACACCTGGCATCCCAGTGGCAGCGGCAATGCCACCTTCAATGTCAACAGGCCTGGCAACTATACGGTGACGGTCACCTTCGACGGCACCAACGTCAACGCTGTGGCTACCCTCGTTCAACCCGATCCCATCTACATCCTGGGCGACGAGGGACTGGGTCTGACCTGGAGCTATGCTCCCACGACTCAGATGACCTTTGACGATGGCGAGGGTGTCTTCACCTACACCACCGAGGTTGCTTCAACGACCGCCTACCACTTTGTGTTCGGTAACGGACAGGGCAACGACTGGGATGACTTTAACGGCCACTACCGCATCGGTCCCACGGGTGAGACCCAGGAAGTCACCATCAACGGCAACTACCAGCCCACTCAGGTGGCCAATGGCGGCAGCTACAGCTTCACGGTCAATCCCGGCACCGTCACCATCTACTTCGACGTCGCCAACATGCAGTTCAAGGTGGAAGGCAACTTGCCCACCTACGACTACACGTTCTACGTGCTGCCCAGCGATGCTGGCATCACGCCCTACATCTACTTGTGGAATGGCGATTACCTGCCTGCCAACGGCTGGCCTGGAAGCCTGATGAGCGAGACCGAGACCCTGGGTGACTACAACACCTGGCACAAGTACACGTTGGCCTCATCGACCGACGTCCTTAACGCCATCATCAACCTCGACCACGACGGGCAGACCGGCGACATCATGAATCTGGCTCCCAACACCTACTACATCAAGTGGAACACTACCACCAATGAGTACGAGATCACGACCGAGGCCCCGACGCCTCCCGTCATCTATATCGAGGGTTCAACAGGCTTAGGTTTGACCTGGAGTCCGGTTCCCACCCAACTGATGACCGCCGATCCTCAGACCGGCATCTACAGCTACTCTTATGAGGTGACCGAGGCCGGCACCTATAACTTTGTGTTCGCCAACGGTCAGGGCAATGACGGGGAAGACTGGGACAACTTCAACACCAACTTCCGTATCGGTCCCACTGCCGGCAGCCAAGCCATCGACCTGGACGGCCAGTGGCATCAGACCCAGATGGCTGGTGGCGACTTTGGCTCCTACCGCATCGCTGTCGAGCCTGGCATGTTGACCATTTACTACAATCCCACCGACATGACCTTCATGGTCGATGGCAATGCCGAGCACTTCACCTACACGTTCTACGTCCTGCCTGACGATCCCGCCGTCACTCCTTACCTGTACCTGTGGGGCATCAACGATATCCACTACACGGGTGCATATCCGGGCGACGTTCTCACCGAGACCGTTGTGCTGGACGACGGCAACACGTGGTACAAGAAGACTGTTTCCATCACGACAGACTTCATCAACGCGCTCGTGAGCGCCGGCGGCAACAATGCCGATGACACCAAGACCAAGGACATCACCTATATCGATCCCGGCACCTACTACATCTACTGGACAACCGACCGCAACACCGCTGCCGACATCCTGTATGATGAGAACAACCAGCCGATTTACCGCTACAACCACTACGAGATGTACATCGATGCTCCCGGTCATCCCGGCGGGGACCTGTACATGCACGGTGACTACACCTACGAGAACCAGCACTACAGCTACAGCCCGAGAAATGCAGCCAAGATGAAGTATGATGCCAACACCGGCACCTACTACATGAACAACGTGACGCTGAACAATAACACCACGTTCTGCTTCTCTAACCTGTTGAGTGATGACGACGAGTGGAGCAACCCGGACCGCCACCGTTACGGCAACGGCGCTGCCGAGGGCTATACCGTGAACCCCGACGGCACCAACTACCTGGAGGTGAACGACACCCGCATCAACCGCAACCTGCCGCTCGACACGTGGAGTAACATCAACGGCGAGTACAGGATGTTCACCTCGGGCATCTTCAATGTACTGGTCAACCCCGAGCAGCACTGGGTAAAACTCATCAAGACCGATCACATGATGCTCACCCCCATGAACATCTACCTCGAGCAGACCTCCAACGTCAAGATCGACAATGTGAAGGAACCCGGCACGACCTACACTGCCCAGATGTTTGACAACGGTTACTGGCCCCTGAGCGCCTACAATGCCGCCGACCTGGGCGAGACCTGGGATCCCAACGGCGACAACCACTATGGCGTCAAGTACATCGGCGATACCATCACCGTCGATGGCAAGAAGTGGTGGCACTGGGAGGTGACCGCTTCGATCTGCGAATTCTTCTTCACCCGTACCAATACCGACAGGCAACCGCTTCAGAGCGACGTCATCCGCCGCAAGTCGGGTGTCCAGTGGATCACTTGGGACGAGGTAGACGGCACGACCACAATGACCGACCACACGCGCGAGTATTTCGAGGCTGCGGCCAACGCCCTGCCCTCTAACGTTGTGGTCATCGAGGGTCACTACTATGTCTATTTCATCAACACCGTGGGATGGCAGAACGTTTATTGCTACGCCTGGGACAACAACGTGGATGAACAGGGCCGCCCCGACAATTTCTATGCCGACGGCTATTCACGCGTGATGAGCCAGTGGCCGGGCAAACCTTGTGAACGCATCGGCATCGATCCCGTCACGGGCTATGAGGTATGGCGCTACGACTTCGGTACCATCGCCGGCACCGAGGCACCCAATGGCGGCATCATCTTCAACGACGGCAACAATGACCAAGGCAGCCAAGTCAAGGAGCAGACCGGCGACTTTGGTTACATCAATGGCGGTGTTTATGACTACCTGGGTCTGTTCGACGGCGCCTACACGTTGAACAACCTCATCCGCACCGCCGCTATGGATGTGCGCTACACCGTGAGCAACGACCTGGTGGGTGTTTACTACGATGAGGATGCCGAAACCATCATCCATTACACCGACATCAACGGCGAGCCCGCATCAGACATGATCAAGGGCGCCCTGTATGCCAAGGACATGAACCTCTATGGCGAGAAGTCCTATAAGCCCGATGCTTCCTATTCCGACTACGTTTATGACATCTGCTATGCCAATCACGTGCCTGGCGGCTCACAGGTGATGCAGAAGAAGACGACCTATGACCAGAGTAACTGGATCAAGCTCGTCATCTCGCCTAACTACGATGGCGGCAGTGCCCTGCCCGTAGCCGAAAACAAGCGTCCCAACCTCAAGGAGTTTGAGGGCTGCATCATTCCTGCCGGAACGCTCGAGCTGTTCATGACCGACACCATCAACCCGACGGGACACGTCGTGAACATCACCAAGGGCAATCCCATGGCCTACGAGCCCAACGTCTATGTACCTTACAGCTTCAACGACTCCTACGTGTTCACCTATACCCATCAGGATTGGCCCCACGAGGAGTATGAGGGCGTTTACCTGACCCGTCCCGTTGTGACCTGGGATGTCACCGACGAGGGTATCGTCAGGGGCGGTACCGTCGAGCACAAGCCCGACGAGAGCAGGCTCTACAAGATGTTCTACGTCGCTCCCAAGCCCCAGGAGGTAGCCTATGTCACCTGGATTGTCTATGACAACAACAATGAGGACAAGGTATACCCGGGCTATGACCACAACGTGTACACCCCCTACACTCCCGTAGCCAGCAGACTTCCCGAGGATCCGGGCCGTTTCTATGCTCCCAGCAACTGGAAGCGTTCGACCCCCATCAGCTCAAGCGTGTATAACGAGGTACAGTACCTCAGCTACGACGAGTGGGAGAACTATTACCACCAGAACATCAGCGACGTTTCCAACGGCTACATGCAGCTGGGCGGTGTCAAGGTCAACTGGTCGCTGTTCGACGAGGAGAAGGTGGGAATGCCCTGGTGGCAGATCTTCCAGCCCGGACAGGCCTACAAGCTCAAGGCTATTGTGCGCTACGCCCACGACAACGACGGCAACGTCTGCTACGAGCCCAGCAACGGCTATATCGACTGGGATACCCCCAACGGGAACAACGATGCTACCGGCTCGGTGCGCAATGCACCGCGACGCGATGGCGGTAATGGCCAGGGCAACTATGCCAACATGTACTTCACCAGCGACTATGACATGGAGGACAGCAAGTTCATCCTCTTCCCGATTGAGGCCAGTCCCGATCCCGCCAGCGGCAGCTCGATGGGTAACGTGACCACCGTCAGGGAGATTGCCGTGAACCGCACCGTCACCGGTGTTTACTACTATAACCTGATGGGTGTGATGAGCGATAAGCCGTTCGACGGCATCAATATCGTTGTCACCACCTACAGCGACGGCAGCCGCACGTCCAAGAAAATCCTGCGGTAATCCCACACCGCATTATTTCAGACGATAGCTGATGATGGCCGCGCCCCGACTTTAAAAAGGGGGTGCGGCCATCTTTTTTACGGTTTTTTTGGCATTCCGCGCGACTTGCATTATCTTTGTGGGTTCAAACATCAACTAGACAACACAACCGAAAACTGACAACAGGCTACTATGCACAATACTAGCAAGCAATATGACGAGGTCATCGCCCAGTGCCGCGAACTGTTCATCAACAAGATGAAGGATTACGGCCCCTCGTGGCGCATCCTCAGACCCCGTTCGGTCACCGACCAGATCTTTATCAAGGCCAAGCGCATCCGCACCCTGGAACTCAACGGCGAGACCAAGGTGGGTGAAGGCATCTGGCCCGAGTTCATCGGCATCATCAACTATGGCATCATCGGGCTCATCCAGCTGCGCCTGGGCTACAGCGACGTCGTTGACATCAGTGCCGAGCAGGCCCTGCTCTATTATGACGAACTCATCGGTGCCACCAAGGACCTGATGATTGCCAAGAACACCGACTACGGCGAGGCTTGGCGCGACATGCGCATCTCGAGCTACACCGACCTGATCCTGACCAAAATTCAACGCACCAAGGAGATTGAGAACCATGGTGGCGCTACCCTGGTGAGCGAGGGCATCGACGCCAACTACCAGGACATGATCAACTACAGCGTGTTTGCCCTGATCAAGCACAACGAGGAATTAGCCATGAAGGGTTAAACGGGCTTTCCTGCCTCCTTTTCCCTTCAGGCCGAAAACAGACTACCGATGAAGCTAATGACTATAGTCAATGCCGTCAAGCACGAGAAATGGTGCCGACTGCTCACGGTGCTCATGCGCATGACAGTGGGCGGCGTCTTCGTTTTCTCGGGGTTCACCAAGGGGGTTGACCCTTGGGGCGCCTGCTACAAGTTTGCCGACTACCTGGCGGCATGGGGCATGCATCAATGGACGGGAACGGCATTGTTCCTCGCCGTTGCGCTTGCCGCATTGGAATTCATGCTGGGCATTGCCATCGTGGTGGGCGCCTATCGTCGCAGCGCACCCTGGCTGGCCCTGCTCATGCTGCTGGTGATGACTCCCATCACGCTGTGGCTGGCAGTGACGGGCGCCGTGCCCGACTGCGGCTGCTTTGGCGACGCGTTGCACCTGAGCAACTGGGCCACCTTCGGCAAGAACCTGTTGCTATTGGCAGGTGTGGTCTATCTGCTGCTATTCAACACCTCGGTGCGCGGCATCTACGGGCCCGCCGTCCAGTGGATGGTGATGGCCGTGTCGTTCGCCTTTGTCATGGCGGTGGCCTATTACGGTTACTTCACCCAGCCGCTCATCGACTATCGCCCCTACCCCGTGGGCACCCGTCTGGTGTCACAGGTGGCAGACAGCGAGGATGACGGCAGCGAGGGCGAGGACGACTTCATCTTTATCTACAGCAAGGACGGTGTCGAGCACGAGTTCACCATCGACAGCCTGCCCAACGAGGACGACGGCTGGCAATATGTAACCCGCTATCACGCCAAGCGCCCCCACGGCACGGTTATCGTGCAAGACGGCAGCAATCAGGGCAACATCGCCATCATGGACAGTGACGGCAACGATGTGACCGTCGACGTGCTGGGCGACAGCCGCCGCACGCTGCTGCTCCTGTTCCCCGACCTGCAGCACGTGGGCGTGGTCAACTCCTTTGCCTTGAACGAGATGACCGACGCGGCCCTTGTCGCCGACGCCCAAGTGATTGGCCTCACACCCGCCACGGCCGACGCCATCGAGCACTGGCAGGACGTATCCATGGCCGCTTATCCCATCTACAACATGGACGACAGTGAGCTCAAGATGATTGCACGCGGCAATCCCGCCGTGGTCTATGTCGAGGACGGCGTCATCAAGTGGAAGCGCACCCTCTCGTCGCTCGACAGTGCCGAGCAGCCCATCCAGCTGAGCGCCCTTGGCGACGACTACGACAGCGACGCCATCTTGACCCGCCTGATGCTCGCCTACCTGGCAGCCCTGGCAGTCATCCTCGTCATCAACCGCGCCCCCCTGGTAATCAGGTTTCTCTTCCTCAAGAAGAAGCACAAGCTATAAAGGTCCACTGTGCCACGACTCCGTCATGGCCCCAGAATAACTAAGGACTAACAACTAAAAACTAAGGACTAACAACTAAAAACTAAAATATGATTCTCAAAGAAGGACAACCCATCGGCAACAAATGGCATGTGGTCTACCTGATCAAGGAAAACCCCTATGCCGAGAGTTACCGTGTCGAGGACGAGAGCGGTAATCCCTACTTCCTGAAGATTTACCGCCTCAAGAACACCCCCGACAAACTCATCCACGACGGCGAGGTGACCGAGATTGCCGTATGCCGCCAGCTGAACCACAAGAACATCGTCAGCTACATCGACGATGGCGTGTACAACGACGAGGCAGGCGAGTGCCGCTATATGGTCGCCACCTACTTCAGCGGCGAATTGCTGAGCGAGATGCTGCAGCACAAAAAGAAAAAGAAACTCGACAAAGACAAAGCCGTCAAGATTTTCATCGAGATTCTGCAGGGACTGCAATACCTGCACGAGCAGCCCGGTGTGCTCTTGCACAACGACATCAACCCCACCAACGTCATGCTGAGCAAGAAGACCGGCGGCATTGCCGAGCTCATCGACATGGGGCACATTTCGTCGCGCTTCATGGGCAACGCCCCGTTCGACACGGCCGACCTCGACCCCCGCTATGCCAGCGGACAGTCCTTCTTGGGAAAATATGACGAGCGTAACGACATCTTCGGGGCTACGGGCGTGTTCTATACCATGCTCACCGGCAAGACGCCCTGGGGCGTGGAATTCACCCCCGAAATGTCACGCAAAGAGAAAATCCGCCTCGTGCAGAAGGCTCGCAGCGAACAGGGCGAAATCAACGTAGACGAGATAGAAGACATCAAGCTTCAGGCCATCATCATGGGTGGACTGGCGCTGGGCTATAACGACCGCTACGAGAGCGTCGATGAGGTACTTGCCGACCTCGTCGAGGGCGACGAGAGCGAGATGGCACAGGAAGTGCGTGAGCGTCTGGCTGCCCGCCAAAAAACCGAGGACGATGAGTTCGACGCCATCGACACGAGTCGCTCAAACAGCAGTTCCACGACCAGGCAGGCCACCGAGACCAGTGCCGACGTCGAGATCAAGCGTGGCGGCGGCAACGGCTTTGCCGACATCGCCGGCATGGACGACCTCAAGGAGATGCTGCGCAAGCGCGTCATCCTCATCCTCAAGGACAAGGAACTCGCCGACAAATACAGGCTCACCCCGCCCAACGGCATGCTCCTGTACGGTCCCCCGGGATGCGGCAAGAGCTTCTTTGCCGAGAAGTTTGCCGAGGAGACGGGCTTCAACTTCATCCTGGTCAAGGCCAGCGACCTGGGCTCCATCTACATCCACGGCTCGCAGGGCAAAATCGCCGACCTGTTCAAGAAGGCCGAGGAAAACGCACCCACGGTGCTCTGCTTCGACGAGTTTGACGCCTTTGTGCCCAACCGTTCGGGCGACACGTCGGGTAACCAGGCTGGCGAGGTCAACGAGTTCCTCACCCAGCTTAACAACTGCTCCAAGCGCGGCATCTTTGTCATCGCCACGAGCAACCGCCCCGACAAGGTCGATCCCGCCGTGCTGCGCACGGGACGCATCGACAAGCAGGTGTATGTGCCCATGCCCGACTTGACGGCCCGACGCCTCATGTTCGAGCTCTATCTCAAGGACCGTCCCTGTGAGGGCATCGACTGCGAGGCCCTGGCCAAGAAGGCCGACGGCTACGTCGCCAGCGACATCGCCTATGTCGTCAACGAGGCCGCTACCATTGCCGCCTTCAACCGCGAGAACATCACCCAGGACCTCTTGAACAAGACCATCGAGGGTATCAAACCCTCGGTCAACAAAGACCTGCTCAAGGAATACGAGGAAATGCGCGACAAGATGGAAGGCATCACCCGCAACAATGCCCTCCCCCGCGTCGGCTTCACCTGATCAACCAACAACTAGAAACTAAGGACTAAGGACTAGAAACTAAAAACTAAAATACATGGACTTAAACAAACTGATGATGGAATTCCTTGCCGAGGAAGGATTCCGCCCCCACGAGACGCCGTTTGGCATCGCCTTCAAGAGCGAAGGCTTGAATTTCCTCTACTTCAAGGACGAGGAAGACGAACAGTACTTCAGGCTGATGATGCCTGCCATCTTTGTAGTCACCGAGGACAATGAGGACACCGTTTTGAGCGTGATGAACGACGTGAACGGCACCATCAAGGTCGTCAAGCTCTACACCATGGACATGGATGACGAAGACGGGAAAACCGAGAAAAGCGTATGGGTCGCCTTTGAAATCCTGGCCGACACAACGCCCGAACTCAACGACATCGTACCGCGTGCCATCGCCCTGCTGCGCAGCGCACGCATCACCTTCCTCGCCAAGCTCGAGGAAGTCGCTGACCATTAATCCGCCAAGTCATTCCCAACGACAAATAACGAGGGCGCGCCTGAAACTGGCGCGCCCTCGTTGTTATAGGATTGTCAGCTCAATTCATCAGTTGCCCAGCAGGTTGTCAATCAGGGCGGCCACATCGGCAATGTTGATGCGGCCGTCGCTGTTGATGTCTGCACAGATGGGACATAGCTCAAGGCTGCTGTCAAGCAGGCCATCGATCAGGGCGGTCACATCGGCAATGTTGATGCTGCCGTCGTGGTTCACGTCGCCCACCTCATAGCCGTGGCCCTGCTGCTCGAGCAGGGTAACGTTCTCGACGTTGCTGGCGGCCTTGGTGCCATCGATGTAGTTGGCCTCTACATAGTAAGTATAGGTAGCGCCAGGAGTCAGATTCTCGACTACATAGTACTGGTCGGTGATGCCGGTGATGATGCGGCTGTTTTCGTCGCCAGTCTCGTTAACGGCCTTCAACTGAGGCATGTTTCCGCCGTAAACCTGCACACTGTAGAGGTAGAAGCGCTTCTTGTTGGCGATACACGACAGGGTGACGTTCTGTCCCTCGGCAGCGGTCACGCCGTTGAGCACAACGGTGTAGTCGGCGGCCTCGGTAGTCAGTTCAACGGTATCGGCGATCTCACCACAGGAAACGATGACCGAGCTGCCGTCGTTCAGGTAGCTCATCGCATTGAACTTCACGGTCACGGTGCCGCCGCTGTTGGTCAGGTCAAGGGCAGGAGTGGTCAGGTAGCCCGTCTTGGTGCCGGCACCCAGCTTCATGCCGCCGCCACCTGCCAGATATACGCCATAACCGGTCCAACCGGCATTGTCGCAATAGTCATCAAGTTCGCCGTTGTCACCCAGGTCGCGGCTGGCATCGCTGCCGGGTACGTCCTCGCTGTAGAAGGTCTCGTTGAGCAACAGACCTGCAGGCTGATTCTGCTTGATGTTGACATACAGCGTGTAGTCCTTCACATACTGCTCGGGCGTGATGTCGAGCCAGTCGGCACGGAACGAGGTAGCGGTCACATACTCCTCGTCGGCGGGCTGCATCTCGGGAGCGAGCGTCTCCATCGTGGCGGTGCCGTTAAGGGTAACCGTCACATCCTCGGCGCCTTCGCTCGAGATGGTAATGGTGGCAGGATGTTCGCCCGTCGTGGTGGGAGCAAAGGTCACGGTAACCGTGGCGCCTTCTTCGGCATCGGCCTTGCTGATGGTGGCGGGCTCGATGGTGTAAACGCCGTTCTCGTCATTCAGGGTGACGGTCACGTCGCCTTCAAGGTTGGCGCCCAGGATATCAAAGGTTGCGGTAACGGTCTCGCCCACTCCAGCGGTCATCGTCAGCGTCTCGGGGTCAACGATGAGTTCGGGAACGATGACGGTGGTCAGAGTCACCTGCTCGGTATTGGAGGCGGCATTGCTGCCGTCATTGTAATTGGCAACGACGTAGAACTGATAGGTTGCTCCGGCAGTCAGGCCCTCGACAGTATAGGTCTTGGCGGTAATGCCCGTGATGGTGCGGTTGCTGGCGTCACCGGTCTCGGTGGCGTTAAGTGCGCCCTTGGCACCATTATAGATGGTCACGTTGTGCACATACACGCGCTTGCCGGCGGCAGGGCACGACAGGGTTACCTGCTGGCCGGCGGCAGCAGTCACGCCGGTGAGCGTGACGGTATAGTCGGCGGCTGCGGCATCGAGTTCAACGGTCTGGCTCACGTCGCCACACGACACGATCAACGAACTGCCGTCACTGCCATAGTAATTGGCGTTGATGGCTACCACGAGGGTGCCGTTGTTCGCAGCCAGTGCGGGAGTGGTGATATAGCCCACCTTGGAGCCGCTACCCAGCTTGAAACCGCCGGTTGCAGCCTCATAGGCCGCATAGCCCGTCCAGCCTGCATTGTCGCAGTAGTCATCCATCGTCTCGCCACGGTCATAGGTGCCGTCCTTGGTCACGTTCACGCCGGCGAAGGTCTCGGTCAACAGCACGTTGCCTGTTGCACCCACCTTGTTGACATACAGGGTGTAGTCCTTCACGTTCTGGGCGAGCGTCTCGTCGGTCCATGTGGCGGTAAACGAGGTAGTGCCCACGTTGGTGGCAGCAGCCATCACGGGGGCGACGGTCTGCATGGTGGCGGTACCGTTCAGGGCAACGGTAACGGCCTGTGCGCCCTCGCTTGTCACGGTAACGGTGGCTTGGTGCGTACCGGTAGCGGTGGGAGCATAGGTCACGGTAACAGTTGCACCTTCCTCGGCGTCGGCTTTGCTGATGGTCGTTGGATTGACGGTGTAAACGCCGTTGGCGTCATTGACGGTCACGGTGACATTACCCGTCAGGTCGGCACCCAACACGTCGAAGGTTGCCGTGGCGGTCTCGCCAATGTTGGCGGTCATCGTCAGCGCCTCGGGGTCAACGATAATCTCGGGCGTGGGAGTTGCCGTGCCCTCCAGGGTAACGGTCTGCACGTTAGACTGCTTCTTGGTGCCGTCGGTATAGTTGGCCTCGACATAGAACCTGTAGCTGCCGCCCTCGTTCAGATTGTTGACGGTATAATTCTTGGCAGTGATACCGGTGACGATGCGACTGTTGGCATCACCCGTCTCGACGGCCTTGAACATCATGCTGGCGTTGCCCGAAACGATTTCGATGTTGTCGATGTAGAAACGTTTCTTCTTGGCGGTGCCGGCAAAGGTCACCGTCTGGCCTGCTGCAGCGTTCACGCCCGTGAGCACTACAGTATAGTCGGCTTCGCTGGCCGTGAGTGCCACGGTCTGGCTGGCCGAGCCACAGGTAACGACCACCGAGCTGTTGTCGCTGCCGTAATACTTGGCATTGAACTTCACGGTGATGGTGCCACCGCAGCTGCTCATGTCAAGGGCGGGAGTGGTGAGCGAGCCTGCATAACTGCCGCTGCCCACTTTCACCGTGCCGCCGACACCCTGATATACATAACTGCCCGTCCAACCGCTGTTATCGCAATAGTTATCGAGCGAGTTGGCGATGTTGCTGCTGCCGTCGTTTTCAACGGTAACGCCGGCAAAGGTCTCGGCCAGCAAGGTCACAATGTTCGGGTCATATTGGGTCACATAGAGCGTATAGTCGGTCACGTTCTCGCTCGGGGTCTCGTCGGTCCAGCTGGCACGGAACGAGGTGGTGCCCACGTTACCGGCTTGGGCCATCACGGGATCATGTTTCTCCAGGGTGCTCTCGGGATAAACACCGATGATCATGTCCTGGTAGTAACTGAAGGTATAGCCACTGCCCTTGAAGGCATCCAGGGCATAGTAGTTGTCGTCATAGCCACTCCAACCGAAGTTCACGTGGTACTTGCTCGTGCTGGCATTGTAGCCGTCAACGACAAAGGCATGGCCGCCGGCATAATAGTCGTTACCACCATACAGGATGGGGCGACCGGCCTCGAGCTCGGCCTGCATCATGGCGTTCCAGTTGGCAGCGCTGTGGTCGTCACGATACTTGACGGTAGCATCCGAACTGTAGCCAAACTTGATCATGGCGGCACATTCGTCCTCGGTGTAGGCGCCGCTGCCGTCGGGCGAATACATCATCTGCACAGCCTGGCCGCAATAGCGCATCAGCCATGCCACGGCATTGGCCTGAGTGGTGTTGTAATTCACAGTGCTGTAGTCGTCAAGCATATTGTCCCAGTCCAGCGTGATGCCGGGCAGAGCGGGAACATTGAAACGGGGCGACTCGGCAGTCGTGTAGGCATCCAAGGCGGGCAACTCGGCGGGATACTTCCAGTAATACATCACCTGGGCCATCGCCGTTGCCACACAGCCGGTCATGCAATACTGGCCGTTATACTTCGGGCACTGGTTGTAATACGGGGCTTCCTGGTCCCATGTGCTCGACATCAGCATGGGCACGGTGGTTGCCGTGAGCATGGTCGACATGAATTGGGTTGTGGTCTCGACCTGAGCCTTGGGATTGGCAATCAGCCATTCCATCTGCTGCTTGTACTGGTTGAGCCACCAGGCAACGTTGCTGGGCAGGTTGTTCACGTCCATGCGGCCGCTGCCGTAGCCCAGGATTTCCTCGGCACGGTCGTCACCGCTCACGATGACATAGCCGCCACCTTCGTAGTTGAACACATAGTAGTCGTTGGCCTTGGCATCGACGGCCGATTTCTCGGCATGCGTCAGTTTCAGGTTGGCGTTCGACGCCATCATCCTGGTGCCAGGCTGACTGTTCATGAACTGGATTGCACGGGCCTGAGCGGCGCGCGAGTCCACATTGGCTGCCGTCATGGTGGCCACGGTAAAGGCCATCATCACGAGCATCAATGACTTGAAGTAACTCAATGATCTCATTGTGGTTAAGGGTGGGTTAATGTTGATAAATAATATTAAGAATCTAACTAAATGGCCATTTCAATGATACATCACTGTATCAAAAAAAGAGGTGGCGCAAATATAGGAACAAATATCTGCACCACCAACCGTTTTTGGCTAAAAGGGCCATTTTTTTCAGTCAACCCTCCATATCCAACGACTAAAAACTTAAAACCTATTGTCCAAAACCTAACACCTAACACCTAAAGCCTAATACCCAAATATCACCCCGATGATGGCATTGACGTCGGCAATGTTCACATCTCCGTCAAAGTTCGCGTCGCAGACCAGTTCATTTTTGCCTCTCAGCATGGAGTCTATCACTGCGTTGACATCACCAATATTCACCTCGCCGTCGCCGTTCACATCGCCATCGCACATGCTCACCCCTTCCAGATGCTCAAACTGGCTCCAGAACGGTGCTGACTGATAGGCGGCTAATGCCCCCGCGGGAACACGCACTACGGCATTCTTGTAGATGGCGTTGGAGAAGCAGTCCTTGGTGACTATCACCGGTGGTGTTGTCGCCTTGCAGACGATCTCGTTAATCACCATACTGGCATTGAAGGCCTTGCTGTCCATCAACTCCAGGCCGCGCCCCAGCGTCACACGCTTGAGGCCCGTGCAGTTGCCCAAAGCCAGTTCGCCAATGGATTTCACGCCGTTGCCCAGCGTCACCTCGGCCAGATTAGTGCACTTATAGAAGGACTTCTCTCCCACGGTCTGCACATCCTTGCCAATGGTCGCGTTGGTCAGTCCCTCACAGGCATGAAACGCATAATCATTGATGGCGCTCACCCCCGCGGGTACGACCATTTGAGTCACTTCCTCGCCGTTCACATAGAGATGCCTTGCCACACTCAAGGGATTGGCGTTCACACCCCCGAATCGGATGCCCAGCCACGACGCCACACTGCCGGCATTGACGCGTTTAAGGAAACGGCAACCCGCAAAAGCATCGCCGCCAATCGCAGTGACACTTTCAGGAAGGGTAATTTCCTGAAGGCGGATACAGGAATTGAACGCTTTGCCGGCAATGCTATCGAGGGCATCGCCAAAGTCAATGTTTCTCAATGCAGTACACTCGTAAAATGCGCCGTAACCGACAACAGTCTGATGAGAAGGGAGCTTGACAGTGGTCAATGCCGAGCATTGGTAGAATGGAAATTCCGCCATTTTCACGTTAGCACCCTGGAAATCGACACGCTCCAGCGCAGTGCACCCCAAGAATGAGGCATAGCCCAGGCTGTCGAGCGATGCCGGGAATGTCAACGATTTCAACGACGGGCAATCACTAAATGCATATTCGCCGATGCTGCTGACGCTGTTAAACGTGACCTCGGCAAGTAGCGGGCATTCCTCGAAGGCTTCATTATGGATGACCGGATTGCCATTGCCTATCGTCACCTTTTCCAAGTTTGGACAATAAGCAAAGGCAAATCTACCTATCGATGCGACTCCGTCCCCGATCGTGACGTTCTTCAGTCCCTCGCAAAAGATAAAGGTGTTGCGCCCGATTGATTTGACTTCATCGCCTATCACAAGATCGGTTACCTCCTGGCCATCGCAATACAGGTGCTTGGCATAAAACAATGGCGTCATATAAACTGGGAAGTCAATCGATGCCCAGGTGCCCACGTCTTCGACATTCACCCGCTGCAATGAGGTCATGCGGGCGAAGGTGCCAAATTCCGACGTAAACGCTTTACCAAAGGACACTTCACGCAACCGATTGGAGCCGACAAACACATCAGAGCCAAACCTCTCGATGGACAACATGCTGACCGACGTGAGCCCGTCGCACCACGAGAAGGCACCGTCGCCAACAGCAGTGACGCGGTAGGTCACACCGTCATGCTCCACTTGCGACGGAATGACGACATCGCCATGATAAGAGTTGTATTTCTGGTCACGGCAGGTCACAGTGGCCTCGCTGCCATTTTTCTGGTAATAGATGCCGCCAACCTCAAAGTCATAGGCAGGCTGTGGTTCCGACCCGCCATCATCGGCCGGGTAAACCTTGTAATTCATGCTGAGGTTATACCTGTATTCATAGCCGGGAGGGCCTAGCAGGTCCATTTCATAATAGCCTTCGTCATAGCCGTAATTGCCCCAGTTGACATGATACTTGCCGTCTTTGCAGCCATCCAGGATAAAGGCATGGCCGCCGTTACCCGTATAACCGCTGAAGGGGATGGGGTGACCGGCCAGCAACTCGCTGTCTAACATGGCCTTCCACTCCGAAGCGCTAAAGTCATTACGAAACAACAGTTTTGCCTCGTGATTGTAGCCAAACTGTTTGAAGGCGATAAGTTGGTCGATCTCGTGGGCACCGCTGGCGGTGACTGTATAGTCCATCAAGGCAGCCTGGCCGCAATAGCGCATCAGCGTGGCCACTGCCGCCCCCTGCTCGTCGTTATACCCATAAGAATAGGTGTCCAGCATGTTGTCCCAGTCCAGGATGACGGGAGGCAGGGCTTCGACAGGAATCTGGAGTGACTCTGTCACATAGCCGTCCACCGCAGGCAGTTCGGCAGGATACTTCCAGTAGTTCATCACCTGGGCCATGGCGGTGGCAATGCAACCCGTGACACAACGCCGCCCGTTGTACATGACGCACTGGTCATTATAGGGAGTGCCCTGGCCCCACATGCTGGTGAGCATCGGCTCAACAACAGGCTCCTCGCCTTCGGTCTGTTGGGAACGTGGCACGACATGCGCCTCGGGATGCTCACGCAACCACTCGATTTGTGACTTGTACTCGTCGAGCAGCCAGCGCAGGTTCTCGGGTATTTCGCTCATATCCAGCCTGCCGGGGCCATAGCCCAGAATAGCCTCCACACGGTCATCGCCGGCGACAAGGATATAGCCGGCATCGCCTTCGGCATTGAACACATAGTAGTCGGCCAGACCGGCATCATGCGACGAGGTTTCTACATGGGCAAGGCGCAAGGTCACATTGGGCGATTTGAACATGCCCTGGGAAGTCGAGGAGAGGAAACTTGTCGCATGCTCCAGGGCGGCATCGGCATCGACAGGGGCTGCACTCACATTCAGGCCCAGCAAGACAAGGGCAGCCGGCAAAATCAGTTTAAGGTAAACATGCTTCATAACACAAGATATTTTTAATGATACTTTATAATCTTCTTCCTAACAATAAGGGTTTGTTGCAAAAGTAAAGTCCCACCTGTTTCGGTGCAACACTTATTCAAAAAAAATGCGCGGAATGTTGAAATTCCGCGCATTTTTGTCTAATTATTTGACACTTTTCAATCTCACATCGGCAAGTGCCAACCTGCATGTCGTTTATTTTCCATTGATGATGTCAATGATTTCGTTCACGTCGGCTATATTGACCTCGCCGTCACCGTTCACATCAATGGCCGGGTCGTTCACATCGGCCAGGATGGCATCAATCACGACGTTCACGTCGGCAATGTTCACCTCGCCGTCACCGTTCACGTCGCCATGCACGGCATCGACATCAATGCCGACCATCGACGTGAACCAGGGCCATACACCTGTGCTCCCGTAAACAGACAATGCCTGAATGGGCACATACAGCGTGGCCGAGCGATAGATGCTGCGTACAAAGCAGTCGGGGTTAGCCATCTCGGGCGGTACCTCGCCGCGGCAGGTAACGCTGGCAATCTGCTTGCAGTCGGCAAAAGCCTTGAGGTCGATGTATGTTACCGATTTGCCCAAGGTCAGCTTGTTCAGGGCGGCACAGCGGTAGAAGGTCTGCGTCCGTACCAACTGGACCTGGTCAGGAACGATAACAGTGGTCAATGCGCTGCAGCTCTCGAAGGCGCTCTCGCCAATCGCGGTCAAGGCATCAGGCAGATTGATCGCCTTGATCTTGCTGCAAGACTTGAAGGCATTATCGCCAATAGAGGTCACACCCTGCGGAATCGTGACGGCGACGAGGGTGCCACATTCCTGGAACGCGTTGTTGCCAATCGAGGTCAATGTCGAGGGCAGTGTAACGCTGGCAAGACGGGCACATCCCGAGAAAACACTTGCCGGCAACTGCTCAATACCCTCAGGCACTGTGGCACGGGTCAAATTCTTGCAATCGATAAAGGCCTGGCTGCCCAACGAGGTCATGGTCTGGGGCATCGTCAACTCGGTGATACCCGAGCAATAGGCAAATGCCGATGCACCGATTTGGCTCACGCCCTCCTCGATGGTCACCGACTTCAGGGGATAGCAGTCGATGAAGGCATACGGGCTCACTGTCCCAATGCTGGCGGGGACTACCAGATGCTCCAGTTCGTTGCCATCGACCAGCAGACTATGGGTGAGGCTTATGGGATTGGCATAGCGGTCGGCAAAGGTGATGCCCAACCATGCCTCGGTCGAGGGCGTGTGAACCGTTTTGAGGCTCTCGCAACCCACAAAGGCCCTGGCTGCCACCTGGGTCACCGATTGGGGCAACGTGATGGATTCCAGTGCGAGACATGCGGCAAAAGCCTGCAAACCTATGCTCGACACCTGCTGGGGAATGTCCACTGCACTCAAGTTGTAACAGTTCCTGAAGGCCAGGGCACCAATGCGCGTCAACGACTGCGGCAAGGTCACGCTCGTCAGGCCGCCACAGTCACGGAAAGCGTTGTCACCGATTGCCGTCACCAGCAGTTCCTCGCCATCGACGGTTACCCGCTCGGGAACGATGACATCACCGCTATAAGTGTTATATCGGGTATCGCGGCAGGTCACCCATGCCTCGCCGGCTTTGTCGCCATAACGGTAATAGATACCGTCGGCCTCAAAGTCGAACAGTTCATCTACGTCGGCCTCCTGCATGGGATACATGTCGCTCAGGTACTCCTGCGACGCGAGGAATTTGTAGCCCCTGACATTGAAAGCGCCCAGGGCGAAGTAGCCGTCATAATTGCCGCCCCAGCCCCAGTTGATGTGGTACTTGCCGTCATAATAGCCGTCAAGCACAAAGGCATGGCCGCCACCGGCGGGGTCATTGGCCGAGTACAGGATGGGACGTCCGTTGAGCAGTTCCACCTGCAGCAGTGCATCCCAATCGTCGTAGGTGATGTTGTTTTTTACCACCTGCCTCGATGCCGGATTGTAGCCAAAGCGCTTCATGCCGTCCAACTGCTGGTCGACATAGGCGCCACTGCCCATTGGGCTGTAATCCATGCGCACCGACTGGCCGCAATAGCGCATCAGCGTGGCAACGGCATCGGCCTGAACATCGGTGTAGGGCGTCGCGGCATAATCGTCAAGCATATTGGCCCAGTCCAATTCCTTGGCCGGCAGCGAGGATACCGAGATGCGGTGGCTGCGCGTCATGTAGCCCGACAGTGCGGGAGCCGTTTTGGGATATTTCCAGTAGTACATCACTTGTGCCATCGCCGTGGCTACACAGCCGGTCACGCTGCGCTCGCCTTGGAAAATCGGGCACTGGTTGTAATAGGGGGAACTCTGGCTCCAGTTGCTGGAGAGCAGCGGGGCGATGGTCACGTCGTTGACGGGTATGTTGCGGCCCACCTTGGCAGCAGGGTTGGCATGCAGCCACTCCATCTGCTCCTTGTACTGGGCCAGCAGGCACTCCAGGTTGCAGGGCAGGTTGCCCATGTCAAGGGAGCCCTCGCCATAACCCAGTACAGGCTCGGCACGGTCATCACCGGCCACGATGACAAATGCGCCGCCGTCACTGGCGTTGAACACATAATAGTCGGCCTGTTGGAGCCCTGCGGTCGAGACCTCGGTATAGGCAAGGCTGAGCGCGGGAACGGCCCTCATCAACTTGCCTGCCGCCCTCGAACCCAGGAAACGGCTGGCCACATTGCGCGCCTCGGTGGCGTCAACTGTGGCAGCGTTCATGCCGATGGATGCCGCAGCAAGCATCAGCGCGAACGCTAAAAAGAAATACCTTCTCATTATTATACTTTGAATTTATGGTTAGTGCTTCAATATCCAGTCGATGATGGTGTTGACGTCGGCAATATTCACCTCGCCGTCACCGTTCACGTCAAACTGCTCATCGTTCAGTCCGCGCAAGATGGCGTCAATCACGGGATTGACATCGGCAATGTTGACCTCGCCGTCACCGTTCACGTCGCAACGGATACGCATATACCAGAAACCGGCAATGCCCTCGGCGGCATCGACGCGCATCGAGGTAATGGGCTTGTTCATGTAGCCGCCCGTATAAACGCTGGCGGGGGGTGTGGAGTAATTGGTCAACGAGTCGCTGGCTTGAGGCCACAGGTCGGTCGAGACGGTGAAGCCAGTCAGTTGGCCGTCGGCGGGAACGAGGGTCATGCGCAGGTGGTTACGGTCGTTGTTGGGGGTGTTGTTGTCCCAAGCATCCTTATCGTAGTCCACGTGCAGCACCATGATGCCCTCGCCAGGCAGATAGGCGTCCCATTCGGTCTGGACACGGTACTCCAGCAGGTAATACTCATCGGGGTTGGCATCGTTGGTGACCTTGACAGCGGTACCCTCGTCGGTATTGAGGGGACGAAGCTCATAATGGGTGTTGGGCTCAGGGTCAATCAGGTCCATCCAGCCCATGAAATGACGCTCATAGGAGGTATAGCCCGCAGGGGTGTCGCCGTTGTCAAGATAGCAACCGTGGTCCATGATGTCCCAACGGCTCATACCGAAGGTGGAGGCACCGCTTGTGGAATAAAAATCGGGCAGGCCAAGGCAGTGGCTGAACTCGTGGCAGAAGGTGCCGATGCCGTCAATCTTACGGCTGTAGTTATTGTTGCCTTCCAATTCGTTGAACACAGCATATTTGTCGATGGTCACGCCATTGAGCTGGAACGGTCCTATCGTGCTGCAGCCCCAGTCGTATGATTCCTGCATGTCCCATTGGCAAGGCCACACGCACTCGGGAACGGTGCTCCAGGCCTGGGCCTCGCCCACGCCGGCATAGAGCACAACCACCACATCAACATAGCCGTCACCGTCATTGTCATAATTTGAGAAATCCACATCGGTGAGTCCGGTGCAGGCATCATAAATCATGGTGCCCAACTGCTGGTCCAACTCGGTGCTGTAACGGTACACGTTGCCGCCATAGTATTCCCGAGTCTGAGGCAGATTAACAGGGCCCAGAATGTCGAACTGAGGTGAGAACTGCCCGCGCGACTGAGCCTGGAAGTAGTGCAGACAGCTTTTCTCCTTCTCATTGAACTGATTCTGGAACGTGACAACAGGGTCCTCGTCGATGAATTGCACATCGGAGTAATTGACCAGGATGATGGGTATGCGCGGCGACCCCAGGGTGGGCACCTGGGGCGAGGTGTTCTCGTCTTCACGGCGCGGCATTCGAAGCGCCCGGGAGGTCTGCGTCATCTGGTCACGATAGGCGGTGACAAAGGCCGTTTCGGTGATGCCGCGACTGTCCGGGTCATGGGCCAGCACATCGCTCATCGAGCCGCTGGCCATATAGCAGTAATCCCCGTTCATGTTGCGTGCCACCGTCAGGCCGTCAACCGTCACCAGCGAGCGGTGGGATTCCCCACCCTGCATCGTCAGCGTCACCGTCGAGCCATCGCTCTGCACATGCGTGTAACTGCCGGGCTTGGCAGGTGCCGCCATCATCGTCGAGCACGCCACCAGTGCCATTATCATCAATAAGAATCCTCTCATCACCTTATTCGTTCTCTTTCATATATTCTTTCATGCCCTTCTTCCAGTCAAAATCGCTGGAGACATCGATAAAATCATCGATTTTCCACTCTTCCTGCTCCTTAACCATGGCCAGGCGTACCAGGGTAACGTTATTGCAGTTGTTGAGCGACAAATCAACAAGGGCCGTCGAATCGGTCATCGATGTGACTGCGACATTGTCAATCGACAGGTTTTGCCAGTCCTGGCCCATGATCCAGTAGTCGGCCTCAAAGAAACCTATGCTGCCGGCATTATGAGCATCATCATAGGCCCTGGTGCGTGCAGTCCAGTCCCTCCAATCGGCAGAGCAGAACATCGAATCCAAATCGACGTGATATTCCTGCGGATTGATCTGGCCCGACCTGATTGAGTCCAGGCAAGCATAGTGCTGGGCTACCGCATCATAGATATTGTTCACTCTGAGCACGAGCATCAAACTGTCGTTAACTTCAGGCTTTGCGGCCTGGCTCGAGCCTGATTTACCTGCACATGAGCCGACGATAAGAGCAACCACCGTCAGCAAAAACCATTTCCTTAACATATTCATAATCGTTTGATTTATATTTTTAACCCGCAAAGTTACCAACTAAAAGCCAAACCGCAAAAACTGATAACCAAAAACAATCATAAAAACAGATAACTCAAAACTAATCACTATCTTTGCAAAACCAATTATGCTCAAGATTGTCGCCATCATGTTAAGTGGAATGGCTGTCGGTTTCCTGCTCAGGAAACGGCAGCTGCGCATCGTGCCGCACCTGGTGACGGTGCTCATCTGGCTATTGCTCTTCTTTTTGGGTGTCGAGGTGGGCGAGAATCCCCAGGTCGTCAACGGCATCACCTCGTTGGGTCTTGAGGCGCTGTGGCTATCCCTCGCCGGGCTGGCCGGAACGATAGCATTCTCGTGGGCATTGTGGCGGTGGGTGTCACACAGGAAAGGGGGTGACCGCCCATGAAAGGCAGCCTGATCATCATAGGATTTTTCGTACTGGGCATCATCTGCGGCCTGATGCACTGGCTGCCCGACCTGAATACTTACGGCAACGTGAGTTTCCTCACGTTGTGCGCCCTGCTGTTCAGTGTCGGCGTCACCGTGGGCAACAACACCGAACTGTTGAAGAGTTTTCGACAGTTGGACCCGCGTCTGATGCTGTTGCCGCTCATGACCATCGTTGGCACACTTGCTGCCACGGCAATCGCCTCGCTGGGACTCCCGGGACGCAGCCTCACCGACTGCCTCGCTGTGGGCTCGGGCTTCGGCTACTACTCGCTGTCGAGCATTCTCATCACACAATACCGCGGCCCCGATTTGGGCACAGTGGCGCTGCTCGCCAACATCATCCGCGAGGTCTTCACCCTGCTGGGTGCGCCATTATTAGTCAGGTATTTCGGGCCGCTCTCCCCCATCTCGTGCGGCGGTGCCACCACCATGGACACTACCCTGCCCATCATCACCCGCACCAGCGGACAGGACTTCGTCCTGCTCTCCCTCTTTCACGGCTTCCTTGTGGACTTCTCAGTCCCCTTTCTGGTCACCTTCTTCTGCGAACTGTAAGAAACACCAAATCAAGCAACAAAAAACAACAACTGAAACAACAGTTTTAGGCATATAGGCCCTGATTTTAAATCCTGTTGTTTCTGTTGTTCAATGTTGATACTGTTGTTTGAAAAAAGGAACGTTGTTTATAACGTGGATTACTGCGCGCAGACGTCGCGGGGGAAAGTATCGATTTGCTTCATGCGCTTAAGGATGGTTTTGTGCATCCTGCGCATTTTGGCCGTGGGATGGGCGCTGTCGCGTTGCAGGGGGTTGGGCAACGACACGGCGATATAGGCACACTGGTCTTTGGACAACTTGTCGGGCGTGGTGTTGAAGTTGATGCGAGCGACAGCGTCGGCGCCATAGATGCCCCGCCCCATCTCGATGGAATTGAGATAAACCTCCATAATGCGTTCTTTGCCCCAAATCTTCTCGATCAGGAAAGTGAAATAGGCCTCCAGTCCCTTGCGCAGCCATGAGCGGTGCTGCCACAGGAACACATTGCGGGCCGTCTGCTGGCTGATGGTGCTTGCTCCGCGTTGGCGCTTGCCCTCCTGGGCCTCGATTTGCGCCTTCTGAATCTGCTCCAGGTCAAAGCCGCTGTGCTTGAGGAACAGGTTGTCCTCGCTCGCCATCACCGCCTGCGGCAGATTGTGGCTGATTTTCTCCAGCGGCACCCACCGGTGATTGATCTGAGGCGCATCGCCATCAATCATTGCCTCTACCGAGCGGATAAACATCAACGGAGTCATATACACAGGGATATACTTGAGTATCACCACGGCCAGGATGGTCGAGGTGAAAAAGAATATCAATATGTTGCGTATCCAACGGCTAACTGTCTTCATCTAACCCTTCAATATATCTCACTAATCACTAATCACTAATCACTAAACTCTAAACTTTAAACTTTAAACTTTAAACTTTAAACTTTAAACTTTAAACTGCAATGTTCAAGCCTTGTCTTGAACATTGCACTCCGGACACAGCCCCTTGAGCACATAATTGATGCTGTGAACCTGGAAATTGCCCGGCAAAGCGACCAGCGGCACCTGCGTCGTTTGCAGGCAGAAGGTGCGTCCGCAGCGTTCGCAGTTGAAGTGGGCATGCATGTGGTCGATGGTGCCGTCGTCCTCGCCGCAGTGGCAGTCGGGACTACACACGGCATACTTGAACATGCCTGTGCCGTCGTCGATGGCATGAACCAGATGATGGGTCAGGAACAGGGTGATGGTGCGGTAGATGGTCGATTTGTCCACCGTTTCCAACTCATCCTCCAGGCTTTGCAGCGAGAAGGCGTCGTCATGGGCCATCATGGTGCGCAACAGCAGGATGCGCATCGCCGTAGGCTTCACCTCGTGGGCTTCGAGCCGTTCAATGTATTTCGTCTCGTCTTTCATCAATATCCGGGATTTTGGGCACTGCCACTGGCAGTCAAGGTCTCGCCTGGAATGGGGAACACAAGGGTATAGCCATTCACATCGGCACTCAACTGCGGGCGGTCGGTATAACTGCGTGTGAACTGTCCAAAACGTATCAGGTCATTGCGGCGCCAGCCCTCCCATGCGAGTTCAAGCATCCTCTCTTCCAGCACATTATCAAGCGTGGCCGTGCGGTCACCCATTCCCACACGGGAACGCACCGCATTGAGCAGGTCGTCGGCATCGGCACCAGCCCTGCCATCACGCAACAGCGCCTCGCACTGCATCAACAGGACGTCGGCATAACGGAACAGCACGATGTCGTTACGGCGCAACTGGCCATCGCTCATGGACGCTAAATCAATCTCATACTTGCGCATTCGGGCGCCTGCCGTCTTTTCATAAGCGGTGTTAGACAAGTCAAGCCTTGCCTCCAGCGGGTAATAGACCAGCGGTGTCCCGTCGTCAAGCGTGACCTCGGCGTCGGTCTTGTCATGCAGAACCGCATCATAGTAGTATGTCAATGGCAAGCGACTGTCAGAATTGTCGGTGCCATAACCGAACGCTTTCATGGCCTCGACGGTCGCGCAGGGCCCATTCTCACCGTTCAGGCCCAAAGCCGAGGCATGATTGTAATGCAGGGAACGGAACTGTTGGGTAAAACGGTTAGAATAGTTGAAGATATCCATGGGAATCGTGAAAATCAGTTCGGGCGACTCCTCGTTGTTGATGGTGAAGTTATCAATAAAAACCGGCGCTAGAGTGAACCCGAAAGTGGTGATTTTCTCACAATAGGTAATCACGGCCTGCCATGTGTTCATCGGGGTGCCATCAACGCTCCATGTGAAGGTCGAGCCGACGGGGTGGGTGCTGTCGGTCCAATCGTCATCGGCATACACTTCGGTATTCAGCAGAAGCTTCGCCAGCAGGAACCACGCCACAGGGCGCGTCATGCGGCCATAGTATTCACCCAGTCGCGGACTGCGGGCAACGGGCAAGTAACTCTCCGCATCCTGCAACTCGTCCACAATGTGGCGGAATGCCTTTGAACGTTCCTGGAGTTTCAATTCCTGGGCCGTGGGATGGGTATTCTTGAATAATGGCACGCGACCATACAGGTCCATGGCATAGAACAGGAACATCGCCCTCAGTGACCGTGCCTCGGCAACCATGGCAGTGACATCCACATCGGGATTCTTTGCCGCGAATGCGTCGATGCGTTCCAGCGCCCTATTGCAAGCAAGTACCTGCCTGAACAGATAATTCCACGTGTCGCCCGTGAAATCGACGTTGCCAAACCGATGCAGGAACAGGTTCTGCCAGATGCCGCCGTCATACCAGTCGGCGCCTCGTGTGGGGATGATGGCCTCGTCGGTCGAGAAGGTGTTCAAGTCCCACACGCCACGAGCGGTACCCTGCAAACCTTGAGAGGCAGCGTTGCCTCCAATGTTGTTGTAGATGCTCCCCAGAGCATTGAGCCACAAGTCATTGACTGTCTTGTAGGCTTCATCGGCGGGTAGGCGGTCGGTGGGCTCGTCCTCAAGAAACTTGTTGCACGACCCTAGGGCCACTATCGTAGTTACCAGCAGGATATATATGATAATTCGCTTCATAGATGTTTCTTATTAGAACGTGACGGTAACTCCAAGATAATAGGAACGGGTAACAGGATAGACGTTCTTGTCATCGACACCCAGCGTGCTGCCAGCCGATGAACTGTTGATCATGGGTGTTGCCCCTGAATAGCCTGTAATTGTACCCAAATCGTTGATGGTAAGCGCCAGGCGCAAGCTTGTGATGACGCGTTGCACCTTTTGGCGCAACGGTACATTCCAGCCTAGCGTCAAGTAGTCGAAGTGCACGTAGTCACCACGCTCAAGCCAATAGTCGGTGGCCGTCTGGTCCTTGATATTACGCGCGGGCGCATCGGCCAGGACATTGTAGCCCGGCAAACTGTTCATGTTCATGTAAGTGAGTGCGGTACCGTTGTAGATCTTATGGCCAAAGGCACCATTGACCTGCAGTGCCACGTCCCATTGCCTGTAGCGAAAGTTGATGTTACTGCCCAGCAGCACCTTGGGCATCGCTTGTCCGCAGATGCGACGGTCTTTGCCATTGGCGATATCTATGTCGCCCGACCCGTCCAGGTCGGCGATCTCATACACCTGTCCTCCCGAGCCGTCGCTCTTGAGGCCCGTGCAATGCGGCAGATAGAAAACGCCTAACGGTTGTCCCACAATCTGATAGACGATGTGGTTATTTCCACCGTGAAATCCCGCTCCGTTGAGGTTGACCATGTCCACCTCACCTGGGGCTTCCAGCCAGTAGTCGTTATAGTAACCGCTCAGCGACAGCAACTTATTGTACTGGTAGGTAATATTGGCATTGAGGTTCAGTTCCATGTCACGCGTGTTCAACGGTGTCACACCCAAGGCCAGCTCGACACCACTGTTGCGCATCGAGCCCAAGTTGTCGAGCAGTTTGTTGTAAACAAATGGCGGCACGCCCACATTGTACAGATAGAGCATGTCGGTCGTCTTAGAAGTGTAGAAGTCGAGTGAAGCGATGATGTGGTTGCCCAGGAATGCTGCGCTCACGCCCGTATTGAAGCTGCGTTTCACTTCCCACTTGAGATCGGGATTGGCGTTGCGCAACTCGTCAAAAGTGACGACGAGGCGCTCTCCCACTGGCGCGATACCTGCCGGAGAGAGCAGATTGTGCGTCATATAACTGTCCACACCGCCCAGATTGCCGGCCAAACCGTAGCCGATGTTCCACTTCAGGTCATCCAACCATCGGCAACTTTTCAGGAAGGCCTCGTTGCCCAGGTTCCATGATGCTGAAACCGAGGGGAAAAATCCCCACTTATTTTTACTGCTGAATTTGCTCGTGCCGTCGGCTCGTGCCGTCACCGTCAACGAGTAACGGCTATCATAGTCATAGGTAACCCTGGCCATGAACGAGGCCAGTGACGGGGCGTTGCGGTAACTGCCCGTGCCATCCCACAGGGTCACCGACCCCGACTGGATGGCATCGATACCGATGGCATTGGTCGAAAAACCTGTTGTGGTAGTATAAAAACCGGTATGGGTGTCTCGCTCAACCTCGGCCAGTCCCATCACGTTGAGATGGTGTTTATCCAGGGTTTTATCCCATGTGGTCGTTGCCATTCCCAGCCACGACTCGGTCTTGGCACTGCTGCGATAGCCCTTGCCTCCGCTCCATATACTGGTAGGAAGGAATTGGGCTGATTCCACCTCGTTGTGGCTATAGGCGCCGAACAAAGCCAATGTCCAATCTTTAGAAAGGCGGAACGTGAGTTTGGCATGAGTGCTCAGGTGGGTCGTCTTGTCTTGTGTGCGGCTATCCATGAGGGCTAGTGGGTGATTGATCTGGTTGGCGTCAGTAAATCCATCCCAGCCACCGCTGGCGTTGCGCGATGTCCCGAAGGTGGGATTGAACGCTTGGGCCGAATAGAAGGTCTTCTGCACGTCATACACGGCGGTTTGGTTCTTTTGCACGTTTCCAAACATCCCCACTTCGATGGTCAGCAGGTTACCGAACATCCGTTGGTGCATGTTCATGCTGCTGGTCAGGTTGTTCAACTTGTCGTGTAGGATAACGCCGGCATGGTTCATGTAACCCAGAGAGACGCGGTAACCCGAACGGTCGCCGCCACCCATGAAGGCAACGTGATGGTCCTGCAGGAATGCGGTCTGTTCGATAGCCTCCTGCCAGTTGGTGTTGTAGCCCCTGTTGATAGGCACAAGCCCCATGGCACGCACTGCGCCAACGTAGCCATCGGCATCTAACATCTTCAGGTTTTTAGTCACATGAGATAATCCGATGCTGCCGTTATAGGTGACTGTGGTGCGGTGGGCCGAACCTTTCTTGGTGGTCACCTCGATGACGCCCGACGCGCCACGGGAGCCATATTGGGCAGTTTCACTGGCATCCTTCAACACGGTGAAGCTCTCGATGTCCGACGGATATATCGACGACAGGGTGCTCAGGTCACCAAACACGCCATCGATGATGATCAACGGGTCGTTGCCGCCAGTGACCGAAGTCGTGCCGCGCACACGCACGGCGTTCATCGCAGCAGCGCCGTTGTTGCTCTTCTGGATAGTCACACCGGCAACACGGCCTTGAATGGCTTCCAGCGGATTTGTCACTTGACGCTGGCTCACCTGGTCGGCAGTGACGACATCTTGCGAAGCATGGCGAGATGCCGTATCGGCCGGAATTGTTAGCTGGGCCGACACGGACTGCGCCAAAACAGCCAACGCCACAACGATGGCCATGCGCAGGGGTTGTAGTCTATTCCTGATCGTCATGGGTGTTGTTGATTTCAAACAAAGTAAAGTTGACCTTGCCATAGACGCGCTGCTGCGAGAAATGAGGCAGGGCGCTGAAATCATGCTCACGGGGGTGCTCCATGATGAACAATGTGCCGTCATGCACCAGTGGCGACTCGAGCACCAGTTTGGGAATGTCGGCAAAACGCGGCAAGTCGTAGGGCGGATCGGCAAAGATCACGTCAAACGACTCGCGGCAGGTGGCCACAAACTTGAACACGTCGCCACGCACGAGCGTCAGGTTAGGGTCACCCAACTGCTGCTGCACGCGCTTGATGAACTCGGCCTGGACGCGCGCCTTCTCCACAGCAGTGACATGGCCACAGCCGCGCGAGAGGAACTCAAAACTCATCGCACCGGTGCCGGCAAACAGGTCCAGCACCTTCTTGTCCTCCAGGTCGATGATGTTGCCCAGGACATTGAACAGGTTCTCACGCGCCATGTCGGTCGTGGGACGCGCACTGATGTTGGTGGGCACGTCAAAGCGGCGACGGCCGTATTTTCCACTGATTATTCGCATAAGGCTTGCAATATCAGTTCCAGCGGTGCCTGCATCGCGTTGCGGCCCAACTGCATCGCGGCAGCGGGATAGACGGCAGGCATCACAAATTTCACAAATTCTCGCAGCACGGGGGTCATTGAAGCGCACATGGTGCGCTCGCCCGTGAGCTGCATTTCATCAACCAGCTGGTCCAGCCCATGGGTGCGCCATGCGTTCAGGGCAAAGTAAGCGGCATCCTGGGCATTGGTAAACTGGTAACTGTTGGCACACAGGAGTTTCCCGTCTCGGTAGATGGCCATGTCCATGCTCTCGGCATTCAGGTTGAGGAACATGCGGGAGAGGTCATCGCTGCGGTTCAGGCCCTTGAAATGCTCACACATGGGATACAGGTGATGATACACCTCGGGGTAATTGAACGTGCGGCCCAGGAACGCCTGCATACCGCGCGGCAGCAGGTAAGCAATCTTCACGCCGTTGGCCGGCAGTGTATTGACCAGCGCATCGCCGTCGTCGGCAGGGAATGCCGCACGCACGAGCATCCGGCAATCGTCATCGGCCGTTTCTGTCGGCAGTATCACAAAATGCTGGGAATGAGCCACTATGCGCACCCGTTTGTACTCTTTGAGCAGTTCTGCGGTGTCATAGATGGCATCCTCGAGCGCCTGGAGCGACTCATCGGTCCTGGCCACATGGCCCATCTGCAGCGAACCCGCCACTGTGGGCGTGTACAGGATATAATCCACCCGCTGGCCACCAACAGCGACCAGCAGTTCCCAAACCTCGGGATGTTGTATGTCGATATCTATTTTTTCTCCCATTGCACCGCAAAATTACAAAAAACTCCCCACCTGCCCCAAAATACGCCCATTTTTTCGCCCCAATCATTTTTTCTCCTTATATTTGCACCAACTTAGAATCACTCCTTTATGAAAGCCAACCTGATCAGCATCATTATCCTTATTGCGGCATTGTTCACCGCATGCACCAGCGGCAACAAGGTCGAGAACCCGCATTTCGCCTTCTTCGACACCCTGGGCATCACCATCGACGAAAAACTGCTGCTGGGCGACACCCTCGCCCTGCCCGACATCTATTGCGGTGACCCGCAGCAGCAAGACGGCAAAGTGGAAGGCCAGCCCATCGACCACGACCAGTACATGGCGCTCGTCGTGCCCGCCGGCAAGGATTTTGAGGACGAGATGGGCAACTGGCTGTTGCTGGGCGTGCGCGACATGGACAATGGCGTGACGCTGGCAGCCTATTTCACAGGTAGCGGTGTGGGATACTGTGTGGACCTCATCACCTATGACCGCAACGGGCATGTGCTCGATGCCGTCAATGCCCGCGAGCTGCACCTGGTGTGGCGCTGCGACCTCTCCAATCCTGATGACGACAACGCGTTCACGCTCGATAGTTACATCACCTTCGAGGGTGCCGACCGCATGACGCTGCACCGCGTCATGGGCCGATGCCTCATGGATTTTGAAAACGACCTCAAGGGCAAGCCCGAGTGGCAACAAGCATGGCAGCAGACCTATGTCATCGATGCCAAGGGGAACTTCGTCCTCCAGGGCCAACAGTTGGCTGACGCGCAAGGCAAGGTGGACCACTATGCCGTCATGGACTTCAGGACATGGGACATGCTCGTGTGCTCGCTCCACGATACCAGCATCATGGACACCTGGAACGACTACTGCACCCAAGTCGAGGCCATCTACGACCCCGACTACGAGTTCAACCCATTCCCCTGGGATGTGACGAACCTGTACAAGATGAACCCGCAGCGCTTCCTGCGCTGGATGGCAGCACACGGCGACCAGGGCAACCGCCTAATGCGCTATTTCAAGTTACCGCCAGGCGACCGCCCTGCCCTGCTCAAGGAAATCGCGCGTCTGGAAGATACCGGCGCCCGCACGTGGCTCGCATCCATCGTTAACTCATGGGATGACAAGCCCTTGACCAAACACCTATGATTATGAAAACCATCATCACCCTCGCCGCCACCCTGATGATAACCGGTTGCAGCGGCATCAGCAACACCCGGCAGATCAACACCCTCCCCGACATTGTGCAGGTGGGCCAGAACCTCCTGAGCCGCGACACCATCGAAGAGGAGGACTATCCCACCCTCACCCGCGAACAACGCCTTGCCCTCGGCAAGCAAACCAAAAGTGATGTCCCTGCAGGCACCCAACTCATCGGAGAACGGTCTGTAGGTAAAGGACTCATCCTCTCGGTCTACAAGATACCCACCAGCAAGGATCCCAACCAGTTCAAGGTCTATCTCGTGACCAGCAAGGGAGACAGCACTGTAGTCGACGCCGTCGACCTGCGCGAATTCCACACCAGCGAGCACCAGCAGCCCATGCGCCTAGGCGGCAACCGCTTTTACACTACCGACTCCGAACTGCACTTCGACGGCCCCAGCCACATCATCCTGCACCGGGTCATGACCCTCACCAGCCTCTATCTCAAGGACCACCGCCTCACCGAAATATGGCGCGTCGAATGGGACAACCACTACAACATCGACACCAACGGCCACATCACCTTCCAGTCACAACAAGAGACCCACCGCTCCCCCTCCGACATCAACGACCCCATGATAGAAGAATACCAATCCCGCGACCACCAGTAACAGCTGTCAAAGGATTGCAAGGCCCCGCCTTGCACCAAGCAATCCCCGCCCCGTCGAGGTATTGCAAGGCTCTGCCTTGCACAAAATCCCCCTCCAACTATTGCCCGTCTCATGGGAAAACACTACCTTTGCAAGCAGGAACAAAACAATTAGATATTTATGGCAACAGTTGACGACAAGAAAATCATCTTTTCGATGGTGGGCGTGAGCAAAACCATCCAGCAGAACCAGAAGCAAATCCTCAAGAACATCTACCTCTCGTTCTACTATGGCGCCAAAATCGGCATCATCGGCTTGAACGGCGCGGGTAAATCCACCCTGATGAAAATCATCGCCGGCCTGGAGACACAGTACCAGGGCCAGGTGGTCTTTGCTCCGGGTTATACCGTGGGCTACCTGCCCCAGGACCCGCAGCTCGACCCCACTAAGACCGTCAAGGAAGTGGTGCAGGAAGGTGTGCAGCACGTGGTGGACACGTTGAAGGAGTTTGAGGACATCAACCTCAAGTTCGGCATGCCCGAGTACTACGAGGACCCCGAGAAGATGGACAAACTGTTTGCCCGTCAAGCCGAGTTGCAGGACATCATCGATGCCACCGACGCGTGGAACCTGGACAACCGCCTGGAACGCGCCATGGATGCCCTGCGGTGCCCCGAGGGCGACCAGCTGACCGAGCACCTGAGCGGCGGTGAGCGCCGTCGCGTGGCCCTGTGCCGACTGCTGTTGCAGAAACCCGACGTCCTCTTGCTCGATGAGCCCACCAACCACCTCGACGCCGAGTCGATCGACTGGCTGGAGCAGCACCTGCAGCAATACGAGGGTACGGTCATCGCCGTGACCCACGACCGCTACTTCCTCGACAACGTGGCCGGCTGGATTCTGGAACTCGACCGCGGCGAGGGCATCCCCTGGAAGGGCAACTACAGCAGCTGGCTGGAGCAGAAGACCCAGCGCCTCGCCCAGGAAGAGAAAACCGAGAGCAAGCGCCAAAAGACCCTGCAGCGCGAGCTGGAATGGGTGCGCATGGCGCCCAAGGCCCGCCAGGCCAAGGGAAAGGCGCGCTTGAACAGCTACGATAAACTGTTGAACGAGACCGTCAAGGAGAAAGAGGAAAAACTCGAGATCTTCATCCCCAACGGTCCTCGCTTGGGCAACAAGGTCATCGAGGCCCAGCATGTGGCCAAGGCCTTCGGCGACAAGCTGCTGTTTGACGACTTGAACTTCATGCTGCCGCCTAACGGCATCGTGGGTGTCATCGGCCCCAACGGCGCCGGCAAGACCACACTTTTCCGCCTGATTATGGGCCTGGAGAAGCCCGACAGCGGCGTCTTTGAGGTCGGCGAAACGGTCAAGGCGGTCTACGTCGACCAACAGCACACGAGCATCGACCCCGACAAGACGGTCTATGAGGTCATCTCGGGCGGTGTGGAACTGCTGCGCATGGGTGGCCGCGACGTCAATGCCCGTGCCTACCTGTCGCGCTTCAACTTCAGCGGCGTGGACCAGCAGAAGAAGTGCGGCGTGCTCTCGGGTGGTGAGCGCAACCGCCTGCAACTGGCATTGGCATTGAAGGAGGAGGGCAATGTGCTCTTGCTCGATGAGCCCACCAACGATATCGACGTGAACACCCTGCGCGCCCTGGAGGAAGGTCTTGAAGACTTCGCCGGCTGCGCCGTGGTCATCAGCCACGACCGCTGGTTCCTGGACCGCATCTGCACCCACATCCTGGCCTTTGAGGGCAACTCGAACGTGTTCTTCTTCGAGGGCAGTTACAGCGAGTATGAGGAAAACAAACTCAAACGCCTGGGCAAGGAAGAGCCCACCCGCGTGCGCTACCGCAAGTTAGGCGATTAAACAAATTAACCTGTGCCGTTGCCCTGCAGCGGCCATTAAAAAGAAAGAATAGAAATGATGAGAACAATTGCAATGTTGATGGTGGCTTTGGCCATCGTGTCGTGCACCGGCAAGTGGCAGCACGGCAACGAGATCAAAAACGGTCACGACTTCTTGTGCAACGCAGGCATCTGCGACGACTCGCTGACGCTTAACGGTAATGACTTCCGCTATGACAACGACGGCGAGAAGCTGCCTCACTGCATCCTTGACATGGCCACCTGCGAGGCCATCGGACTGGACAAGGTGATGCAAGTGGATACCAACACTTCCATCGTTCGCGTGTGGGGCATGCAGGACAACCCCGACAAGGGCATCACACTGCTGCTGGGACAGACCAGCTACAGCGATACCCGCACCTGCTGGCTGGCCACCTTTGACAAGAACGGCATGATCGACTTCATGCGACTGGGAGAGTGTGGCGGCATGAACCTATCCTACTGGGACGACATTGATGAGCACACCCGCAACGTGGGCATCGACTCGATGCACATGGTCTTGCCCGACAAGTGGGGCAAACCCATCCACGTGAGCCGCTGGATATCCTATAATGAGCAGCGCGACGGCGTGGACACCGACTCCACGTTATGGTTTATCGACAATGAACTGCCCGTGACCATCGGCAATGACGGAAAGTTCACCATCGGCAAAATCGGCACCGTCTATAGCGCCGACACCACCCTGCTCACCAACTACTGGCGCAGCAAGCGACAACTGGAAGTGTTCTCATGGACTCCATTGAGCGACACGACCGTGTATGACCGCTTGAACACTTTCCTTGAAGGGGCTAAAGGCACCATCACCGAGCCCAAGCAACTGCTGGGCGATTTCGGCATGCTGGTGGGTGGATTCTTCTACCGTGACACCGACAGATTCATGCAATGGTGCTGTGAACATCCTGACAGCCAGTTGACAAAAGGCATGGTGACCCATTACAAGGAGGTGAGCCCCGAGTGGCTGCTAGACCAACTCAAGAAAATCAAGGACCCGCAAATTCTCACCCGAAGCAAACAGCTCCTGGGATTGTAATTCCCGACGGATATAACCGAAAAACGGAGATGACGGACTCAAATCAACCCGTCATCTCCGTTTTTTTCAGTATTCTCCGTTTCCAGGCTTACACGTCGGCGGCGTGGAGCACCGAGGTAACGGTCTGCCACAGCACGGTGAGCGTCACAACACCCATCATCACGTTATAGAGGATGTCGCGCACGGTAATGGCTCCCCAGTCCTGGCTGCGCCACATCACCAGCCAGCTGATAACGCAGGCTACCAGGGCGATGGCATAAAGCACCGTCGTGGCCCACGAGCCGTGTGGCTGCTTCTCGGGCAGCTTGTTGAGGACGCGGCGGGTGAACCAGGGGTTCTCCCCGGGGTCATGTGCGCCCTGCTTGAGCATCTGCGCCAGTTTCTTGTCTTCTTCGTTGGTATTCATATCATTATAACGGTTTAATTGTCTATAAATTGTTTCATCTTGTCCTTGCCGCGATAAATGAGCGACTTGACCGACCCCTCAGGCATCTGCATGATCTTGGCCACCTGCTTGATGGGCTGGTCCTCGATATAGAACAAGGTGACGGCCACACGCTCGTTGTCGTTCAATGCCTCCAGTGCACGTTTCACCGTCATCGACGCGTCGATGGCATCGCTGGCAGCGGTGCTCACCTCGGCCAGGCGGGTGATGTCCTCGACATGCTCTTCCTGGTGGCGGCGCATGTGGTTATAGAACTCATTGTAGGCAATGCGGTACAGCCAGGTGCCAAAAGACGAAAGCCCCTTAAAACTGCGTATGCCCACATAGGCCTTGATGAACGTCTCCTGTGCCAGGTCGTCGGTCAGCATCTCGTCACCCGTGGTCAGGTTCAGCAAGAACCGACGCACGCGCGGCTGATAGGCTTCGACGAGCCGGCCGAATGCGTCCCGGTTGTCGGCCAGGGCGCATTGCGACAGCAGTCTTATTTCATCAAGCTTGGAAAGCATCGAGATAATAATTTTTAGTGTAACGATCTTACTATGAAATGTTGTTCTCTCCGTCAAGAAGAAACCTCTCTAAACTCTAAACCCTAAACTTCTAGTTCTGAAGCCTTGTCGCTTCAGAACTAGAATTCTCAATAAGGTTGGTAGGGAGTGTTGTCGTCCTCCTTGTAGTCTTGATCGAAGCTGGGCGGCACGGGGATGCCCTCACGCATGGGCTCACGGGGCGACATCTGCTGGCCACGGTTCCAAGCCTCTTGCAGCGCCTTCTGCTCCTTGTAGAGGATAAAGCCCTTACACAGTCCCACAACCACCAGGGCCAAACCGATGGGCCAGAACGGATTCTCAGCATCACCTATTGCTACGCTGAACAGTATCATCACGGTTCCCCAGCCAATCCACTTCACGGCAGGCATCAAGGCACGCCAGTTCACCATGTCGGTCATCACGATGGGGTTATCGGGAGTCTGGCCGCTGATAGGCGTTCCCACGGGCACTTGTCCCGGCTGCTGTGCCGACGCGGCATTCACCACGGGAGGAGCGGTCACCACGGGCTGCTGCACATAGATGGCGCTGCGCTTCACGTCGTTCAACGACAGCTCATTGAGCGGGTAGTTGTTCTCGATGGCCTTCTCGATGACACGGTACCTGTTGCGGCGGTTCAGGAAGCGGAAAAACATCACCAGAGCCACCAGTCCCAGCAAACAGAATGATCCGCTGATAGCGATTTGTTTGGCCACACTGGCCCACTGGTTGCTGATCTCCTTGATGTCCTCGGGAGCAAGTTCGCCACTCTGGTCACCGATTTCCACAGTAGTGCCGCTACCGCCTGTCAGGGTATCGTCAAGAGCACGGTTGATTTTGTCGCGCACCTTCTGCAGTTCGGGCATCCCGCTCAGGGTTACCGACTCCTCGCCGTCAGAAACGGTAATCGAGTCGCCCTTGAATTCGATGTTGGCCTTGTTTGCAGGCTTTGCCTTGTTAACCGGTGCAGCTGTGACGGCAAGAGCCATCGTCAGCATCATCACCAATGTTAGAATCGTCTTTTTCATTGTCTTATCGTTTTAGTTGTTATTATTTCTTGTAATTATCGCAGCGATTGCCGGCCGCTTTCATGCATTAGATGCAACAACACCTCAAAAAAGTTTCACAAATATGAAAAAAATTTTGGAAATTTCTCAAAACGGCCTGTTTATGTTCTCAATTCACCTCGAAGAGGTAGACGGGTCGAAGACCCGACTTTGTTGAGAAACACCATGCAAGTGGGTCGGAGACCCACGCAGCTTGGTGCTAACGAGATACACGGCAAGTGCCTCGAAGAGGAACTTCAAGTCAGTCGATGCTCATTCCATTCAATTCCAGATTGTTCCAGCATGCCTTTATATTCGTCCTCAAACGTCTTCATTTTGTGGTGTTCACGCTGATTGATGATATAATTGGTGACAGCTTCTCTATCTCGAGAGCTGCAGGAGAATGCCCCATATTCTTTTCCCCAGCCACTGAACTGCGGGAAATAGGCCTGCTGCTTGGCCCATTTGCTGCTACCCTGCTTGATATCTCGCACGAGGTCGCTCAATGCCACTGTCGGGGCCAACTCGATGAGCATGTGGACATGGTTGCCGATGCCATTGATGCGATAAAAACGGCAGCCACGGCTCTTGACTATTGACCAGATGTATCGGTAAAGGTGCTCACTCGACTCGTCTGGAATAGTCATCTGACGGCGGTAAGTATTGATCACTACATGAAACATTGAACTGACTGCGCTCATAACAAATCTGAATCATTGAATTGAGATGCAAAGTTAACGCAAATAACTTTTAGTCGCAAATGCCCCGTTGGATGAAGTTCGTCTACGACGCACTTCCATGAACGCGTTTTGACACCAAGCGGCGCGCATCGTCGATGCGCTTGCATGGTGTTTTTCATTGAAATCGGGATCTTCGACCCGATTAGCCTCTTCGAGGCTGTCTCGGCAAAATCAGTTCAAAAAAAAACGCCCTAAGTTGAGGAAATTTTGGAAATAATCTTTAACTTTGTGGCTATTAATCAAAATATTAATGATTTAACCTCTCAAAATCAAGAAAATTATGATGAAACGGATATTATTGCTGCTGATTACCTTGGCTATTGCAACCGGCTCCTATGCCGACGAGGCCCTGAAACGCGAGATACGTGCCGCATGGGTGGCCACTGTCTATCGCATCGACTGGCCCACTAGCGTTAATAATGCCACGGCCCAAAAAGCCGAACTCGTCGCCTACCTCGACAACCTGCAAGCCCAAAACTTCAACGCCATCTTCCTGCAGGTGCGCACGATGTGCGACGCCTTCTACCAGTCCAGCTACGAGCCCTGGTCCAGTTACTTGACCGGTACCCGTGGCCGCAATCCCGGCTACGACCCGTTAGCCTACGCCGTCGAGCAGTGCCATGCCCGCGGAATCCAGTGCCACGCCTGGGTCAATCCCTACCGCTGGAGCACCGGCACCGACTGGAACACCGAGCAAGACAAGCAGCTGAAAAATTCGGGCATGCTGCTGTCCTATACCAGTGGCGGTACCACGACCACCATCCTCAATCCCGGCTTGCCCGAAACCCGCCAACGCATCGTCAACGTCATCAAGGAAATCATCACCAACTATGACGTGGACGGCGTCATCTTCGACGACTACTTTTATCCCAACGGCATTCCCACCAACAGCAGCGCCCAGGACTACAACCTGTGGAACGACTCCAACGTGGACATGACCTTTGCCGACTGGCGCCGCAACAATGTCAATATGATGGTTGCCGACGTATATAATATGATACAGCAAGTGAAACCTGAGGTGCGCTTCGGCATCGGCCCCGCGGGTGTGGCCGGTACACGCAGCACATCGGCGGCCCAGCATGGCGTCACCCCCTGCCCCACGGGCAGCGACTGGCAGTACAACGGCATCTTCAGCGACCCGCTGGCATGGCTCGAACAGGGCACCATCGACTACATATCGCCCCAACTCTACTGGAAGACCGACCACGCGACCAATCCTTTCGGTCCGTTGACCAAGTGGTGGAGCTACGTCGCCAACCACTTCGGGCGCCATCACTATGCCAGCCACAGCATCTCGTTCCTGGCCTCGACAAGCAACACGACCAGCGACTGGGCCGAAGTCACCCAGCAGATCAACTATTCCCGCCAGTACACCGAGAATTACGCCCCTGGCGCCGTGCTCTACAGCGCCAAAAACATCAACGGAAACAACGGCGGCGTGAGCGGCTTGGGCAATTACCTGCACACCAATGCCTTCCAGCACCCGGCCATGATTCCCGCCTTGACCTGGAAGACGGCTCCGGGCTACCAAGCGCCCACGGGCCTCACCTTGGATGGCAGCAGTCTCGTCTGGAATGTCCAAGAGGGCACATTGGTAAAATACTCGGTTTATGCCGTCCCCAACGACATCACGATTGAGGAGGCAGCAAGTACGGCCTTTGACGGCATCAGGAGCGACTACCTGCTGGGCGTGACCTACAAGCCCGAATATTCGCTGGCCAGCGCCTATCAGAGCGGCTACTGGTATGCCGTTTGCGTCATCGACGGCTACGGCAACGAAAGCGAGCCTGCCTATTGGGGCGTGAACGACGACCCCGTCCCCATCACCTACAGCATCGAGAAGGTGTGGGAAATCAGCAACATCAGTTTCCTCAACACCGACAACGCCCGCCAGGGATTCGGCATGAACGGCAAGTTCTACATCAACGACAAATCGACAAGCACCATCCTTGTCGTGGACAAGAACGGCTTGACAGGCGAAACCTTTGAGGGTGGCTCCAATGTGGGCATCACGCGTGATGAGGCGGGCAACCTGGTGGTGAGCAATGCCCCCTTCCCCAACCCGTGGACCGGCCGTCCTGAACTCAAAGTCATCAACCCCGCCACGGGCAATGCTGCCACCTATACCCTACCCGCCGAGGTCATCAACTTTGGCCGCAGCGACAACATGGGTTTTGCACGCGGCAACCTGATGGAAGACGGTGAGCTCTACCTCGTGGGCGCCAACAGCGGCACCAGCATCAGCCGCATCAAGATCAGCGATGGTGAAATTGACACCGACAACTGCTACCTGGCCAACTGCGACGGCGTGTCGCCCAACAGCGGTACGGTGCTCAACTACTACACCGACCTTGACGGCAACGACGCCATCCTCTACGTCAACCGTTCCAGCGCGCTCAAGAAACTGGCTTTCGACGGGGACAACTTCACGGCAACCACGATCAACTTGCCCGACAAGGGCAACTGCAACGGTACCTTCCCGTTCATCTGGAACGGCAAGGAACTGATGGTCTATCCCACTGTGGCCAACTATCTCGACGGCTTTGCTGTGGCCGAGGTAAATGCCACGGTACCACTTGTCCAAGTCCCGCAGACCGCCACAGCCAATGCCAACGGCTACCAGGCCGACTGGCTCAACGCCGAGGTCATCGATGCCCGCAACGTCTTGATTTACCAATACTATCCCGGCGGACACCTCACCCTGTGGAAACTCACCAAGCGCGGAGGCATCCTGCGAGGCGACGCCGATGATAGCGGAGACATCAATATCGCCGATGTCACCACCCTCATCGACTACCTGTTGAGCGGCAACACCAGCGCCATCAACCTCGACAATGCCGACTGCAACCAGGACAACGACATCAACATCAGCGACGCCACCACCCTCATCGACTACCTCCTAAGCAACTCCTGGCCTTAATCCCGTAAGGCAGACTAGGCATAAGCAGGGGTGGAGCGAAGCGCAACCCGTGTGTAAATGATACACCGATAATAGCCCCATCGGGACGACAGATTTCACTTCAACGATACTGTCGCCCCGACGGGGCTATAATGAGCACTTGTGAAAGTCTTAAAAGAAATCTTTTTGACATTGACAGCGAATCGCCTTTGTGTTATCTTTGCGGAGTATTGTGGCGAGAATCGGCAATTTTTGCTTTTAACATTCCCGCCCCACCTGCATGTTTTAGGCACGAATAACATACATACTTGACTACTAGAGGGTTGAGATAGCTGGGCACAAAATGGCTCAATTGCTTTTTGACGCCAGCACTAACGAAAATGTCCAAAAAGTTGTTCGAGTTGTCGGTGTTGTCTTTATTTCATTAAGGCACAACAATTTGTATTTATTGTTGTTGCTTTCTCAACCATAAGGCAAAAGCGTTGTTGATAAAGAGTAGTTGTTGCCATGTGACTCAAAAAGTTGGCACGCAATTTGCATAATTTTGGCTGCACTTCGGCAAAATAAGTGCAACTTTTTTGCGCTCAGTTTGCACAAAATTTGCCTATGTGGGTTTTGCGTAGTAATTTTGCAGTTTGAATTCACATCTTATAATTAAAGAAGAATGAAGATTATCAGCAAGGTCAATGAGTTGCGCGAGGCCGTTCAGGCTTTTCGCGAGGCAGGTAAGTCAGTAGGTCTGGTGCCCACGATGGGCGCTTTGCACGAGGGTCACAAGTCGCTCGTTGAGCGCGCCCGCAAGGAGAACGACGCCGTTGTCGTGAGTTGCTTCTTGAACCCCACGCAATTCAACAACAAGGAAGACCTGCGCACCTACCCCCGCACCGCCGAGCGCGATGCGGCCATGCTCGAGGCATGTGGTGTTGACGTGGCTTTCATGCCCACCGTCGAGGAAATCTATCCCGAGCCCGACACCCGTGAGTTTGACCTTGGCCCCGTCCAGCAGGTGATGGAAGGCGCTATGCGCCCCGGCCACTTCAACGGCGTGTGCCAGATTGTGAGCAAGCTCTTCACTTGGGTGATGCCCGACCGTGCCTACTTTGGCGAAAAGGACTTCCAGCAGATTGCCGTCATCCGCGCGATGATCAAGCAACTGGGATTTGATATCAATATCGTGCAGTGCCCCTGCGTGCGTGAGGACGACGGCCTGGCCAAGAGCAGCCGCAACGTGCGCCTCACCCCCGAGGTGCGCAAGGTTGCCCCGCAAATCTATGCCACCCTGCAACGCAGCCTGGAGTTTGCCAAGGACCACACCGTGGAGCAGACCCATGACTGGGTGGTTGCGACCATCAACGCATGGCCCGAGATGGATACCGAGTACTTCTCGATTTGTGACGGCATCACACTGCAGCCCGTTACCAGCTGGGACGAGACCGACTTCATCGTGGGATGCATCACCGTCTATTGTGGCGACGTGCGCGAGATCGACAACATCACCTACAAGAAACTCTAGGCCTCACTAACAACTAAAAACCAGAAACTAGGGACTAGAAACTAGGGACTAGAAACTAGGGACTAGAAACTAGGGACTAGAAACTAAGAACTAACAACTAAAAACTAAAAAGAAGATGTACATCCAGGTCATGAAATCCAAGATTCACCGCGTGACGGTGACCGATGCCAATCTCAACTACATTGGCAGCATTACCATTGATCAGGACCTCATGGATGCCGCCGGCATCATCGAGGGCGAACGCGTATATATCGTTGACGTCAACAACGGTGAGCGACTGGACACATACACTATCGCCGGCGAGCGCGGCAGTGGCACCATCTGCCTGAACGGTGCAGCAGCACGCAAAGTCGAGGTGGGTGACATCGTCATCATCATGGCCTATGCCATCGTCACCCCCGAGGAGGGCCGCGAGTTCAAGCCCCAGATCGTCTTCCCCGACACGGCGACTAACCGTCTCATCAAGAAAAAGAAATAACGTCTTTTAGCATTTCCCCCGAAATTATGGGAATGTGACCGCAATAATATAAAAACCTCAATCACAATATGTTTGAAAATTTATCTGATAAACTCGAACGGTCATTTAAGGTCCTGAAAGGACAAGGCCGCATCACCGAAATCAACGTAGCATCTACCCTCAAGGAAGTGCGCCGCGCACTGGTTGACGCCGACGTCAGCTATCCCGTCGCCAAGAAGTTTGTCGATGACGTCAAGGCTAAAGCCATGGGCCAGAACGTTATCAATGCCGTCAACCCCAGCCAGCTGATGGTCAAGATCGTCCACGACGAGCTGGCCGAGCTGATGGGTGGCGAAGAGTCGACCTTCAGCATCGAGGGCAACCCCGCCGTCATCCTGATGTCGGGTCTGCAGGGTTCCGGTAAGACCACTTTCACCGGCAAACTCGCCAACCGCCTCAAGAACGGCAAGGAAAAACGCAAACCGCTGCTCGTGGCCTGCGACGTCTATCGTCCCGCCGCTATCGACCAGCTGAAGACCATTGCCGAGCAGATCGAGGTGCCCGTCTATAGCGAGCCCGAGAGCAAGGACCCCGTGGCCATCGCGCTGCACGCCATCGACCATGCTAAGCAGAATGGCTTTGACCTGGTGATTGTCGATACCGCCGGTCGTCTGGCCGTTGACGAGGCCATGATGGTCGAAATCAAGGCCATCAAGGATGCCATCCACCCCAACGAGACCCTCTTTGTTGTTGACTCAATGACCGGTCAGGATGCTGTCAACACGGCCAAGGCGTTCAACGAGCGCCTGGACTTTGACGGCGTCGTGCTCACCAAGCTCGACGGTGACACCCGTGGCGGTGCCGCCCTGTCGATTCGCGCCGTCGTTGACAAACCCATCAAGTTTGTCGGTATCGGCGAGAAGATGACCGACCTGGACCCCTTCCGTCCCAAAGGTATGGCCGACCGCATCCTGGGCATGGGCGACATCGTGTCGTTTGTAGACCGCATGCAGCAGCAGTACGATGAGGAAGAGGCCGAAAAGCTGGAGAAGAAAATCAAGCAGAACAAGTTCGACTTCGAAGATTTCCTCAAGCAGATCAAGCAAATCAAGAAGATGGGTAACCTCAAGAGCCTGGCATCGATGATTCCTGGCGTGGGCAAGGCCATCAAGGATATCGATATCCCCGACGACGCTTTCAAGGGCGTGGAAGCCATCATCGGCTCAATGACGCCGAAGGAGCGCTCCAACCCCGACATTATCGACGCCAGCCGACGCAAACGCATCGCTGCCGGTAGCGGCACCAGCGTCGAGGAAGTCAACCGCCTGTTGAAGCAATTCCTGTCGATGCGCAAAGTTATGCACCAGGTATCGACCAACCCCATGCAGATGATGCGCAACGCCAAGGCTCAAGCCAAGGCCGCCAAACGAGGAAGATAATGATTCAAGAGAGCAAGCCAACTTGCTCTCTTGAAGTTTAAAGCCCCCTTCAACTAACAACTAAAAACTAACAACTAAGAACTAAAAACTTAATGAAACTGCTCTCCATATTGATGCTGTCGCTCGTGTCGTTGTTGCAAAGCAACCACACGGTGAATCTGACGTTCGTGGGCGACGCGATGCAGCACGCACCGCAAATCACCGCCGCCCAGCAAGCCGATGGCACCTATGACTACAGCCCCTGCTTCCAATATCTCGAGGATGACATCCGTTGGGCTGATCTGGCAGTTGTCAATCTGGAATGCCCCTTGGGCGGCAGGCCCTACACGGGCTATCCCTGCTTCAGTGCGCCCGAAAGCTATGCACAACAGTTGCGGCAAGTGGGCTTCGACCTGTTTCTCACGGCCAACAACCACTGTCTGGACCGCCGTGACAAGGGACTGGTGCGCACATGCCATACACTCGATTCGTTGAACATTCCCCACATAGGCACCTACCACAACCAGCAGGAACGCGACCAGCGCATCCCTTATATCGTCAATGTCAAGGGTATGAAAATCGCCTTCCTTGACTATACCTACGGCACCAACGGCATTCCCATTCAGGGTAATGTCATCGTCGATTTCATTGACCAGCAGCTCATTGCCGATGATATCGCACTAGCCCGTGAACGCGGAGCACACGCCATCTGCGTGAATCTGCACTGGGGCATCGAGTACCAACTCAAACCCGTTGCCTCGCAGCGCACACTTGCCGATTGGCTGGTCTCCCAGGGCGTGGATCTCATCATCGGCGGACACCCCCATGTGGTCGAACCCATGGAGGTGCGCTACAGCAAGGAGTTTGACAAGAATGTGCTGCTCGTCTACAGCATGGGCAACTTCATCAGCAACCAGAGCGACATCGACACCCGTGGAGGCGCCATGGTCAAGGTATCGCTCAGGATGGAGAACGGCCGCGCTGTTATCGCCGACCCGCACTACAAACTCTTCTTCGTCCAGAAACCCGTTGCTCGCGGCCAGAACTACGTTCTCATCCCCGAGGCCCGTCCTGACCTGCTCCGCCCCGACAGCCGTGGCGAATTCACCCGTTTCATGCAACGCACCCACGACCTGGTCATGAGCAACAACAAGGACGTCCCTTGCGAGCAATGATCTGAAACCATCAACTCAAATAATTGGATATACGATTTACTAGATGTTTTCGTGAATATATTTGCACAATTTGTTGACTTTAGCTAATTTTGCCGCCTGAAATTTAGGGCAATGACTTTGTATCTAAAAAACACTTTTAATTATTTGTTTTATTAACTTTAATACTTTTTACATCAATGAAGAAGTTCTTTACTTTTATTGCTGTGGCCGCTATGGCATTTGCTGCTCAGGCCAACGAAATGACCATCGGTGAGGGTCTGTCTTACACCAGCACCACTCCTATCTGTGGCCTTATGGCTGACACCGAAGGTACCATGAGCCAGACCATTTATCCTGCCGAGATGCTCTCCGAGATGCAGGGTGGCAAAATCACCAGCGTGACTTTCTACACTCTCGCTGACTATTATGGTTACAGCTCTGACGAGACCGATTACATCAACTTTGAGGACGCTACCGTTCAGTTGTCATTCCTGGAGACCGACGAGCTGGGCTTCACCGAGAAGGTTGCCATGGTTGGTGCAACTCCCGTTGCCACTACCGTTCCCGAGTATGGTGAGACCACGATGACCTTCATTTTGGACGAGCCCTTCGAGTACACCGGCAAGAACCTGCTGGTTGAGTGCAAGGTGATCGAGGCCGGCGAGTGGGGCCAGACCTATTTCTATGGCGCATCGGTTGAGACCTACAACTGCACTTATTACTGGTTTGACGACGAGGATTATGAGTACCACCACGGTATCAACTCCTTCCTGCCCAAGACCACCTTTACCTATGAGGAAGGCGAAGGTCCCGTTGAGCCCACCTACGAGGGCTACTGGATCGTGCTCATCGACAAGGACGGCAACGAGATTCCTTATCTGCTGAATCCTGGTGAGAACACCGATTACGCTACCACCGTATCTCTCGACTACAACACCTTTGGCACCTTCGACTACTATGGTGGCGAGGAGCGTCCCGTTGTTGGCTTCTACTTCATCGTTGACGACGTGAAGTATGGTGCTCCTGAGGACATGACCGCTACCGTTCTGGGTACCGCTCTTGACAATCCTCTGAGCGAGAACATGAACTACTACACCGTACCCGTAGGTTACAGCTATACCCTCGGTATCTTCGTAGATGACATGACTGGTGAATACTACGTATACGCCGCTCAGGGTGGTTACACCGGCGTTAACGAGCTCGCAAACGGCAAGACCGTTGCTGGCGTACGCTACTTCAACATGGCTGGCCAGGAGATGAAGGAGGCTAACGGCATGACCATCGTCGTTACCACCTACACCGACGGCACCAGCAGCGCTGTTAAGGTGATGAAGTAATTCATCTTTCCTTTAATTACCTAAAAAGGGCGGCCCTCATCTTGAGGGCTGCCCTTTCTTGTTGTCGTTATTAAAAATCTCTTGTTCGTTACGTCTAGCACCAGGGGGCGCCAGTCAAGACCTTAGCGGTTAAGGTATTCTTTCACGTCGATGGCGGCGCGGCAGCCTCCGGCAGCAGCCACGATGGCCTGACGGTAATGCGGGTCGGCAACGTCGCCGGCGGCAAACACACCCTCGACATTGGTCGCTGTGTTGTGGCCCGTCAGCTTGATGTAACCCTGCTCGTCCAGGTCAACCTGTCCGCCCAAGAAGTCGGTATTGGGACGGTGGCCTATGGCCAGGAAGAAGCCGTCGATAGCGATGTCGAACAATTCCTCCTTGTCGGTACCCTTGAAGCGCACCAGATGGGCACCTTCCACGCCGTTGTCGCCAAACAGGCCCACAGTGTTGGTATTGAACAGGATTTCGATTTTCTCGTTCTCCTTGACGCGTTGCTGCATCGCCTCACTGGCACGCAGATAATCTTTACGGACGATAAGATAGACCTTGTTGGCAAGGTGACTCAGGTAGTCGGCCTCCTCACAGGCGGTGTCTCCGCCGCCCACAACAGCCACAACCTTCTTTCTATAAAAGAAGCCGTCGCAGGTAGCGCAGGCCGAAACGCCCTGCCCCGCGTATTTCGTCTCGTCGGGCAGACCCAGATATTTAGCCGTAGCGCCCGTGGCGACAATCACGGTATCGGCCGTGAGCTGTTCACCTCCGTCAAGAGTGACGACAAAGGGACGCTGGCTCATGTCGACGCCAGCCACGAGGCCCGATTTCATCGTTGCACCCAGGTTCACTGCCTGCTGGCGCATGTTCTCCATCAATTGGAAGCCGTCAACACCCTCGGGGAAGCCCGGGAAATTCTCGATAGTAGTCGTCTGGGTCAGTTGTCCGCCCACCTGCAAGCCCTCGACGAGCAAGCAGTCGATGGCCGAGCGCACCAGGTAAATCGCTGCGGTATATCCGGCAGGGCCCGAGCCTATAATCAAACATTGAGTGTGGTTCATATTGTTTTATTTTTAAAAAATTCTGTTACCTTTTATTCTGTTTACGTTTACTGTTTTTCTTCTTATTGGATTTCTTGGTGGCTTTTTTGCTATAGTATTTTTGCATTGCATCAGATCTCTTGAATATACTCTGCATATACTCATCTTCTACAGCCTCGTACACGGAGTCAAGATCATCTTGATTTATACCAACCATTTTCTCGGTGAATTTATCAAGTTCACTGTCTGAAATCCCCATGATATGCTTATTCAGTTCATTGACAGCCTTAAGACGATGGATTATTTCGGTTGAATAAGCCACATAATAGTCGACGTCAATATGCAATAATTCATCCAGTGGCCGAAATTCAAGTTTATCTCCAGGATTAATCCTCCTGTGTAGAGGATCTATAACCTCCGTCTGGTACTCGTCACGAATCAAGTAACAGCCGCTCACATTGTCGATGAAGTCCACCTTGCCAATCGTGCTCCATGTGTCCACATTGGAAGTGAAGATGCGCTTGGTCGTTTCAGTAAATTTCACGTCATCAGGGTCGTTACCCGTCAGCTCAATCTCGGCCATATCCCTTGAACCGTCGTACTTGCCCTCCATTATTGTGATTTGCAGATCACTGAAAGCCCTAATGAGGCTATCGGCCTTCTCCATTTGATGGATGGTCTCATCGATGTCATGAACAACCATCATCGCCATCCGGTGCTGAGACTTCATCTTTTGATGATGCTCTATCAGATGGGCTGTGCCAAACGTGAGCACAATCGAGATGCTGGTGGCGAGAATCGTCATCAACAACTCCTTTATCCAATACTTTTTGGTTCTCAGCTTCTTGCCGAGCTTGGGCATTCTGACCTTGACGTTCATTTTCAGTTATCAGTTTTCAGTTGGCCGTCTTCAGTTTTCAGTTAGCATCCGCATTCATCCGAAAACTGACAATTTAATCATTGCAAAACTTCGTCCAGGTAGTCATAGAAGGTGGGAGCTTCGCCCACGATGATCTTGGCTACCTTGCCCTGGGGGTCAACGACAACCTTGGTGGGGAAACCCTGAACACCATAGAGTTCAATCGGGTTGTCGCCTTTCTCCTTATCCCAGTACACATGCAACCAGGGTATCTCGTGCTTGGCAACGGCATTTTTCCATTTCTCGACGGTGTCGTTGCAGTCCACACCCAGGATTTCAAGTTTGTCCTGATACTTGGCGTAGTATTCTTTCATCTTGGGCATACCCTTGATGCACCAGCCGCACCACGAGCCCCAGAAGTCGATGATCACCCACTTGCCACGCAGCGAACTCAATGCCAGTGGCTTGCCGTTGATGTCCATCAGCGTGAAGTCGGGAGCCATTTGACCCTCAAGCCCATCCTGGAGTGACTGACTGGCTTCTTCCTTCTCGACAGCGGCAAGAATGCCCTTGTACATATTGGCGGCAAGGCTGCCACGGGCGCGCTCGGTCAGCAATGCTGCACCCTCCTTGATGTGCTTGGCGTCACTGCCCAAATCGGCGAGCAGCATAGCCGATGCATCAGCATCGGGATGAGCCTTTACATAGCCCAGTACCGCATCGGCCAAGGCTTGTTCAAGGGCGGGATATTTCTCCTCATACTCCTTATTGATCTCCTCCTCGGGGACTCCTTGACTAAACTTGTTTTGGCATTCTTTAACGAAAGAACGAGCAGCCTCTTGAGGGGCATCGATCAGTTGAGATGCCTCGTGATAATCGCGATAGAACTGTGTGCCGCCCAGGGTATAATCATCGCCTTCACCCTCGATAACTGCATGTTCACCAGGCAAAGCAGGAATAGCAAACCCATTGTCAGGACTCAACTGGCCATCTTTCAGGCCGAACACATAGAGCATCGCTGCATTATCCAGGTCAAACGTCATGTCAAGCTGGTCACCAGCGATGGCACGGTTCTCCTGAACCAGCATATCGCCGCTGGCCCCGACAAGAAAGACGCGCACCGAGTCACCCAGCCCCTTATAGGAGCCACTGACGGTCAATTTACCATCCTGGGCCATTGCGCCCAGCATCATCATGCCCGCGAGCATGGAAAGCATCATTTTTTTCATTACTTACTTCAATATGGTTAGATATCTGACGGCAAAGGTAATAAGAATAACATCAAAATGCAAATCTTTCATGAAAACTCACATCAATCCATTTTCAAGATTCGGGTGACTGTTGATCAGTCACCCGAACCATATATAAATCACTCGAATCTCAGGTGATTGTCATTCCCTATTTGCCGAGGAGTTCAGCGAGTTTTTGGGCGAGAGCCTCGCCACGGACGTTTTCGCCTGATTCAATCACTGTCAGGTTCTCGGCATCAAGCAAGAACATGGCGGGGATGGAACGCACCTTGTAGGTATCGGCGGCGCCCATGGTGTCCAAGAAGTTGGGCCATTGCAGTTGTTCCTGCTCCACGGCCTTGCGCCATGCGGCTTCATTCTTGTCGATACTTATGCTAACTACCTCAAAGCCCTTGTCCTTGTAAAGTTCATACTGTTTCTTGACATTGGGAATCTCCTTGCGGCACGGTCCGCACCATGATGCCCAAAAGTCGATGAGCAGCACCTTTTTGCCCTTGGCCAGGTCTTCAAGTGTCAGTTCCTTGCCGTCATCTCCTTTTACGGTCAATTGTTTGGCTTTTTGGCCGGTATCACCGGCTGGCATAATCTCGTCAATCATCTTCTTGCCATACCAGCTCTGCTGTGCCTCGGGCGATAAAGATTCATAGAGAGGCTTATCATTGGCTGAGAAATAGGTCCACAGATAGATGGCCATCATCGGGCCCCAATAGGTATCCCTGTTCTCGTCAACGATGCCCTTGTAGGTTTCCTCTACCTTGGCAAAGAAATCTTTCTCGGCTTTATCGAAAGCCTTATATTCCTCAGTCTCCATAATCTGTTTCTCTCGGGCACTGTCCTTAGCCATTCGGGCTTCGTTAACCTGTTGGATGATCTGGGCATGCTGCTCGTGATAGTCATTGTAGAGTTTGTCGAGATCGGCGCGACGTTGCTTATAAACATTGAACTTGTCGGTCAGCGGTGAACCCTTGACAGTGACGTCCCAAGTGTAATTGATTACCCCGTTCTGGTCGGGTTCACCCTTGGTGGCCTTGCCCTCAATAGTGATATCACCCTTGTCGAGCATAAAGGTCTCAACGCCATACGAGTCTTTGACCATGAGGTTGACACAAATGGGCAGCGGCAGGCTGTCGCCCACTTCACCCTCAAAGCTGAATTTTCCGCCATTGACCACGGCCTCGGCAATAGGTTCTTCGTTATCGTGGCTCATGGGTACGAGTTGCACAATGGTGCCATCGTCCAGACCGGTCACGTTGCCCTCGACCTTATACTGGCGGGAGTTACAGCTGCATACTAGTATGCACAGTAGACATGCAAATAATACGTTCTTCATTGCTTTATCATTGTATTTAGCGTTCAACATTCTGAGTTATGGTGCCGTTTCCAGAATTTTTCACTGCACCCATGGGGAAAGGCATCACCCACATGTGGCTGGTGGGCGAGAGCGAGTAGTTCTTGCCAGCCTCGACCTTGGTCAAGGTGCGGGCATGTGCGGGCTCAAGGTTCAAGCGTCGAGCGTCGCAGAAAGGGATAATCGTCTGTACCAAGGCATCATCCTTGACCTTGATGATCAAGTCGATAGCGGCATCGGCACTGGAGGCAGTCAAGTCTTGGTAGAACTCGGGAAGGATACGTTTCTGGCGCACCTTGTTGAGCACCTCCATCGCGCCAGCGACATTGCCCGTGCGGGCCAGGCACTCGGCTTTGATGAGATAGACCTCGGTTGTGGTCAAACCGCCACGGTTATAGTAACCGCCCGTGTTGGGGTTGTAATAGGTGGCACCTGCCATGGTGCGGATTTTCCAGCGGCTCATGAAGTGGGCATCGCCCTGTAGTCAAAGCCCATGGGCGAAGTGATCGTCTGATAGACGTCAGGGGCACTCAGTATATCGGCATTGTCATTGTAGAACTGTACCCAGTCAAACAGTTGATCATTGCGTTTCAGCGCCTCATCGGCATTGGTCAGGGCTTCCTGGTAGTGGCCCATCTGCAGGTGGACGCGTGCGGCCAGCGCATAGGCTGTCGCCTTGTCGGCATAGAGCACGTTCAACGCCTTTTCAGGCAGCGCGGGCAGCGCCTCGTTGATGTCCTGGAGGATGAAGTCATAAATGCCTTGAACCGAAGGCTGCGTGTAAGCAGCGCCCACTTCGGCACTGGTAATCAGGGGCACTCCGCCGTCGGTGGCTGCCGTCGATGCGTTATAGGTCTTGGAATAATAGTTCACGAGGGTGAAATACTTCATGGCCCTCAAAATCTTGGCCTGTGCTACGACTTGACCCCGCTCGGCATCGGTGGCTTCGGTTGCTGTGGGCGCGTTCTCGATAAGCAGGTTGGCAGTAGAAATACCGGCATATCCATTGTAATAGGTTGTCTCATCACTCTTGTTCATGGCGATGCGGTCGGCACTCTCGTTCCAGAAGTAGTTAGCATTCCACAACTCATAATAGGACAGGTTGCCATCCGAGACATAGCGATCGTTGAGCAGGAGGATCGCCTGTGTCACATCTTCACGGCAGTTAGTATACTCATCGGCAAGCATGACCGAGAAGTCGGTGAGCGTAGTGGGAATCTTCTGCCCCTTGGGCACATTGCTCAGATAATCATCACAACTGCACAAGCATGCAAGCAGCACCAGGCAGGTGCCTAAAAGCAGTTTGTTTATCTTGGTTTTCATATCTCTCTATTATAGTTAGTTGTTGGTAATTTCTCGTTATTAGAAGTCCAGATAGAGGCCGAAGACGTAGTTGGGAGCATTGTAGGCACCCAGCAGGTACTTGGCCGAGGCACTCTTGGCAAACGTTAAGACATTCTCCACATTGAACTGAAGACGCGCACGGCTCAAGCTGATGTTGCGCAGCCAAGCGTTGGGGAGGTTGTAGGCCAGCGAGATATTAGCAAGGCGCAGATTGGTCGCGCTGATGACATTATTGTCGGCATAGCCGTAAATCGTGCGCGACGCATCGCTGAACAAGGGGTTCTCGCCAAAGATGGCTGCGGGTATGTCGGTCTTGACCTCATCACCAGGATGACG